>NZ_JBHLUE010000003.1:0-41124 GCF_042434095.1 Plantactinospora siamensis | reverse complement strand
AGGATTGCCGTGAGCGCGAGGAGCTGGCCGGTTTTGCCAGCCCCGCAGTCGCGAACGAAAGGATTGCCGTGAGCGCGAGGAGCTGGCCGGTTTTGCCAGCCCCGCAGTCGCGAACGAAAGGATTGCAGTGACCAACGATTCGTTGAGCATCGTCGAACTGCGGACGCTGTTCCTGTTCGAGAGCCTCACCGACGAGCAGCTCGGATGGCTGGCCGAGCGGGGCCGGGTTGAGACCCGGGCGGCCGGGTCGGCCGTCTACACCGAGGGCGAGCTCGCCACCTGCTTCTTCGTGCTGCTCGACGGGCAGGTGGCGATGACCCGCCGGGTGCAGGGGGATGAGGTCGAGGTCAACCGCACCGGCCAGCGCGGCGTCTATGCCGGCGCCACCCAGGCGTACATGGCGGACGGGGCGTCCCGGACGTACGCCAACTCGCTGCTCGCGGTGACCGACTCGCGGTTCTTCGTGCTGCCGGCCGAGGACTTCGCGGGCGCCGTGCGGAGCTGGTTCCCGATGGCCATGCACCTGCTGGAGGGCCTGTTCATCGGGATGCGGGCCAATCAGACAGCGGTGGGGGAGCGGCAGCGGCTGCAGGCCCTCGGCGCGCTCACTGCGGGGCTCACCCACGAGCTGAACAATCCGGCCGCGGCCGCCGTGCGGGCCACCTCGGCGCTGCGCGACCGGGTAGCCGGGATGCGGCACAAGCTTGCGATGATCGCCGACGGGCGGCTGGACGGGCAGCAGCTGCACCGGCTGGTGGAGCTGCAGGAACAGGCGGTCAAGCGGGCCGCCTCGGCGCCCGAGCGGACGCCGTTGCAGGTCAGCGACGCCGAGGACGCGGTGGCGGACTGGCTGGACGAGCACGACATCGCCGGCGGCTGGGACCTCGCGCCCACCCTGGTGGCCGGCGGCGTCGACGTGGAGTGGCTGGACGGCATCGCCGACGCGGTGGGCGCCGCCGACCAGGAGGCCGGCATCCGCTGGTTGACCTACACGGTGGACACCGAGCTGCTGATGGGCGAGATCGACGACGCGGTCGGGCGGATCTCCAGCCTGGTGGGGGCGGCCAAGCAGTACTCCCAGCTCGACCGGGCGCCGTACCAGACGGTCGACGTGCACGACCTGCTCAAGGCCACGCTCACCATCCTGAAGGCCAAGATCCCCGCCGGCGTACGGGTGGTCAAGGAGTTTGACCGGGAGCTGCCGGCGGTGCCCGCGTACCCGGCCGAGCTGAACCAGGTGTGGACCAACCTCATCGACAACGCGCTGTCCGCCATGGGCGGCGCCGGCACGCTCACGATCCGCACCGGACGGTCCGGCGACTGCCTGCTGGTGGAGGTCGGCGACACCGGTCCCGGCATCGACCCGGCGATCCGGCCACGGATCTTCGAGCCGTTCTTCACCACCAAGCCGGTGGGCGAGGGCACCGGGCTGGGTCTGGACATCTCGTACCGGATCGTGGTCAACAAGCACCACGGCGACCTGCGGGTGGAGTCGGCGCCCGGCGACACCCGGTTCCAGGTGCTGCTGCCGCTGACCCCGTCCTGATCCGGGCCGGGCCGCCACGCGGCGTACGTCACGGTGGTCCGGCTCGCACCGATCGTTGCCGTACTGCACACTGACGCCGTGGAAAACCGAGGCGACAGCGATGGTACGGGCGGCATCTGCTCGGCGGTGGTGGTCAACCCCGCCAAGGTGACCGACCTGGACGGCCTGCGCGACACCGTGACCGAGACGTTGACGGCGGCCGGCTGGGCCGAGCCGTTGTGGTTCGAGACCACCGTCGAGGACCCGGGCAAGGGGCAGACCGAGGAGGCGATCAAGGCCGGCGCCGAGGTGGTGTTCGCCTGCGGGGGCGACGGCACCGTGCTGTCCTGCGTGAACGCCCTGGTCGGCACCGACGTGGCGCTGGCCGTGCTGCCCAGCGGCACCGGCAACCTGCTCGCCGCCAACCTGGGCCTCTCCACCGACCTGGCCACCGGCCTCCAGGTGGCCATCGAACGCGGCCGCCGCCGGCTCGACGTGGGCGACCTGGAGGGTCAGTACTTCACCGTGATGGCCGGGATGGGCTTCGACGCCCAGATGCTGGACGCCACGAACGAGACCACCAAGAAGCGGATCGGCTGGCCGGCGTACGTCATCGGGGCGGCCAAGCACCTGCGCGACCGGCCCATGCGGGTGGAGATCAAGATCGACGACCAGCCGCCGGTACGCCGCCGGGCCCGCTCGGTCCTGGTGGCCAACGTCGGCCGGCTGCAGGGCGGGGTACGGCTGCTCACCGAGGCCGAGCCGGACGACGGCCTGCTGGACGTGGCGGTCCTCACGCCCAACAACCTCCGCCACTGGCTGGAGCTGGGCTGGGCGGTGCTGCGCCGCCACGAGCGGGTGCCGCGGATGCTGACGCTGCGCGGCAAGCAGGTGCGAATCAAGGCTCGCCGGAACGAGCCCCGGGAACTCGACGGCGACCTGATCGAGCCGGGCCGCACGCTCAACGTGAAGGTCCGGCCGGAGTCGCTCTGGCTGTGCGTGCCGCGGCCGGAGGAGTCGCCGGATCTGTCGTACGACGCCGACGCGGTGGCCGAGCGGGGCGAGGAGTTCGTCGAGAAGGCGCGGCGTGAGTAGCACCAAGCTGGTGCCGGAGACCCGGCTGATGGCGACCGACGAGCTGACCGCCGACGACGCCTGGCGGACGCTGCGCCGGCACGGCGGCTGGCACCTGCTGCGGGACGCCTTCGTCCGGTTCCGGTACGGCGACGGGTTCAGCCACTCCCGGGCGCTGGCCCTGCAGCTCTGCCTCGCCGTGGTGCCGTTCCTGATCGCCATCACCGGCCTGGTCAGCGACCTCGGGGTGCGCAAGGGCGGCAAGGTCATCGCCGAGACCATCGCGGCGATCACCCCGGACTCGAGCGCCGATCTCGTGCAGAGCCTGCTGGACAACCAGGGCCAGCCGGAGCACGCCGGCGAGCTGGCCCTGACCTTGGGTCTGATCACCGGGCTGGTGGCCCTGACCACGACCATGGCCCAGATCGAGCGCGGCGCCAACCGGATCTACGGGGTGGAGCGGGACCGGCCGGCGCTCCGCAAGTATCTGCGGGCCGCGATCCTGGCCATCTGCGCGGGCGTGCCGGCCCTGGTCGGCTTCCTGATCCTGGTGGCCGGCCGCCAGCTCGGGGACGCGGTGCAGCGCAACTACGAGTGGGGCGACTGGGCCAACGCGACCTGGACGATCATCCGGTGGCCGATCAGCCTCGGGCTGACCGTGTTCGCGGTGGCCCTGCTCTACCGGCACGCGCCCCGGCGCAACCAGCCGGGGCTGTCCTGGCTGCTGTTCGGGGCGAGCATCGGGACCGTGCTGTGGTGGCTGTCCAGCCTGCTGCTGGCCGGGTACGTCCGGTTCTCCGGCTCGTTCGGGCAGACGTATGGGCAGCTGACCGGCATCATGGCGCTGCTGCTGTGGGCCAACCTCACCGGAATGGCGCTGTTCGGCGGGCTGGCGTTCGGGGCCCAGTTGGAGGGCCTGCGGGTGGGCGTGCGGGAGCCGGCCAAGCCGGACCTGTGGCAGTCGGAGGCCGAGCGGGACACGAGCTACGACACCTTCGACACCGGTGAGATGACGGCCCTGTAGCCCCGGCCGGGTCCGACCGCCCCGGCGGTGTCCGACCGCGCCGCGCCGGGCCGGGTCCGACCGCGCCGGCCCCGGCGGTGTCCGACCGCGCCGGCCCCGGCCGGGTCCGACCCGCGGCCCGGCCGTCCCGTCCGGGACAGTGGACCCATCGTTTGCCGCAGGGCAAGAACCGGGTGTACCGGAACCGTCGTTCGGGTAATGCGCCTCCGCAGAACGGACAGGGAGGTTGCCCGGTGACCACGGTGGATGAACGATCGAAGGATTCGGTCGGCCGCTTCGCGGGGCGCAGCGCGGCCGGTCTGGCCCTGGTGGCCGGCTGCGGAGTGGCGTTCGGGGTCCTGCTCATGCTGGTCCGGTTCAAGTGGGGCCCGCTCTACCACGCCGACCACGAGGCCGCCGAGTGGTTCAACGGCCTGGTGGCCCCGCACCACCCGCTGGTGAAGGTGCTGCAGGCGGTGAGCACGCTGGGCGGCCGGCCGGTGCTGATCTGGCTGGTCGGCATCCCCGCCCTCGGGCTGCTGATTCGCCGGCAGCCGCGGCTCGCCCTCTATCTGATCGTCACCGGCGTCGGCGGCCTCATCCTCGACCCGTCGCTCAAGGCACTGGTGGGCCGGCTGCGGCCGGTGGTGGACGTACCCATCTCGCACGCGCCGGGCAACAGCTTCCCGAGCGGGCACTCGCTCGGCTCCTTTGTCGCGTACGGCGCGCTGCTGCTGGTGTTCCTGCCCGCGATGCGGCCCCGCTGGCGCAAGCCGGCCATCGCGCTGGTGGCGCTCATCGTCCTGCTGATCGGGCTGAGCCGCATCGCGCTGGGCGTGCACTTCGTCTCCGACGTGCTGGGCGGCTGGCTGCTCGGCGCCGCCTGGCTGGGCGTCAGCGCGTACGCCTTCCGGCTGTGGCGCCGCGAGCGGGGCCGGCCGGTGCCGCCGCTGACCGAGGGCCTGGAGCCGGAGGCGGGCGACGAGATCAAGCCGGCGCCCGACGAGGAGCGCCTGCTCGACCACCCGCGGTCGTCGGTTGCCGAGCTCCTGGTGGCCTGGGTGCTCACGTTCGGCGCCCTGTACGCGTTCGGCATGTACGTCAGCTTCCACGCCAAGGGCACCGTCTTCGCGTGGCTCGACGACGTGGTGCCGCACTGGTTCGCCGACCGGCGCACGGACACGCTCACCCAGGTCAGCTGGTGGTGGAGCAAGGCCGGCGACACCCACGCGATCACGCTGGTCGCGCTGATCTTCTGCCCGATCGCGCTGGCGGCCTGGCGGCGGTGGCGGCCGGTGCTGTTCGTGGTGCTGGCCATGTTCGGCGAGCTGAGCCTGTTCCTGGCCAGCGCCAAGGTGGTGCAGCGGCCGCGGCCGCCGGTGGAGAACCTGGACGGCCACATGCCCACCTCGTCCTTCCCGTCCGGGCACATCGCCGCGACGATCTGCCTCTACACGGCCATGGCGCTGCTGGTGATGGGGCGGACCGACCGGTGGTGGCGGTGGATCTTCGTGGCCCTCGCGGTGATCATGCCGATCGGGGTGGCCACCTCCCGGATGTACCGCGGTATGCACCACCCGACCGACTTCATGGGCGCCATCCTGCTGGCCGCGCTCTGGATCACCGCGCTGTGGCGGATCGTCAAGCCGAACGCCGACGTGACCGCCGGCAACCACCCGAGCATCCACACCGAGCAGGTCGACGACCTGGACGACGAGCTCGCCCGCGCCGCCCACCCCGGCTGAGGCGAAGGAAGGGCCCCTTGTTATCGCTTTTCGTATAGGAAGGGCCCCCTTTTAACGGGGTGGGAGGGCGCCGCGCGTGCGCTTCATGACATGGAACATCAAGACCGGGGGACGGGACGGCGCCGACGGGCGCCGGCTGGAACGGGTGTTCCGGGTCGTCGCCGAGGCCGAGCCGGACGTGCTCGCCCTGCAGGAACTGCGCGGGTTCGGCCGGCCCGGACTGCTGAGCCGGGGCCGGCCCGGACCGCCCGGCGCGAGCGCGCCCGGATCGCCCGGCGCGGGCGCGCCCGGACCGTTCGGCGCGGCCGGATCGCCCGGCGCGGGCGCGCCCGGATGGCCCGGCGCGAGCGGCGCCGGGCCGCTCGGCCGGCTGGCCGCGGCGGTCGGGCTGCGGCCGTACCTGGCCCGCTCGCTCACCGGCCAGCCCGTCGCGGTGCTGGTCCGGCCCGGCTGGCCGGTGCTGGCCGCCGGACCGGTGCGCCGGCCGTTCCACCACGCCGCCCAGCGGGTCACCCTCGGCACGTCCGCCGGGCCGCTCGTGGTGATCGGCACGCACCTGCAGCCGTTCTCCGGGGCGCGCCGGTTCCGGGAGGCGGGCTGGCTCGCGGCCGCAGTCCGGGGCGCGCCGCTGGCGCTGCTGGCCGGCGACCTGAACACCCTGGACCCGTGGACGGAGCATGCCGACCGGCTGGCGGCGCTGGACCCCGCGTACCGGCGTCGCCACCTGCGCCCGGACGGCGCCGTCGACACCCGCGCGGTGGCCCGGCTGGCCGACGCGGGCCTGGTGGACCTGTTCCGCGCGGTGGGCACCGGCGACGGGTGGACGGCCCCGACCACGGGGGTTGCCGGCCCGGAGTTCTCGACCATGCGCCTGGACTACCTGCTGGCCACGCCCGAACTCACCCGGCACGCCCGGCGGTGCGTGGTGCTGCGCGGCGGGGAGATCGAGACCGCGTCCGACCACTACCCGCTGCTGGCCGAGTTCGACCTGGCGGCCGCGTAGCCGGGTGCGTACGATCGCCGGCCATGGGGGATCTTGAACTGCTGGCCAGCGGCCGGGACGCCGACGTGTTCGCCCTGGACGAGCGCCGGGTGCTGCGCCGGTACCGGCACGGCGGCGACGTCCGCGCCGAGGCCGAGGTGATGGCGTACCTCGCGGGCCGCGGCCTGCCGGTCCCCACCGTGTACGCGGCGGACGGTGCCGACCTGGTGCTGGACCGGCTGACCGGGCCAACGATGCTGCGGGCGCTGCTCGCTGGCGAGCTGACGCCGGACGCGGCCGCCGGGATCCTCGTCGAGCTGCAGTCCGCGCTGCACGCCGTGCCGCCGATGCGCTCGGCCGACCCGGCCGAGGCGATCCTGCACCTGGACCTGCACCCGGACAACATCATCCTGGATGCCCGCGGCCCGGTGCTGATCGACTGGCGCAACGCGGCGGAGGGGCCGCCCGAGTTCGACGTGGCCATGAGCGCCCTGATCCTCGCCGAGGTGGCCGTGGACCGGGCCGGAACGCTCGTCCCCGGCGCGCCCGCCGAGCTGCCCGGGCAGGCGGAGCGGATGCTGGTCGCCTTCCTGGCCGGCTCTGTCCGGCGACCGGACGGCCAGCTGGACCGGGCCGCCGACATGCGCCGGGGCAACATCACGCTCTCGGCGGCGGAACGGGCCCAGGTCGATGCGGCCGTCGAGCTGGTCCGCCGGCACACGCGCCGGCCTTCCCCTCCTGGCTGAATTTGCCGGCCCGCCGGGCCGGCCTCGCGCCGTTAGGCTGGCGGCATGACCGTGAACCCGCCCGCGCCGCGCCCGCCCACCCC
This sequence comes from Plantactinospora siamensis, assembly GCF_042434095.1. NCBI lineage: Bacteria > Bacillati > Actinomycetota > Actinomycetes > Micromonosporales > Micromonosporaceae > Plantactinospora > Plantactinospora siamensis. The sequence continues at coordinate 33,966 of NZ_JBHLUE010000003.1, read as the reverse complement.
CGGCACGCCGTCGGGACCGCTGCTGCGCCGGCTGATCGGGGCGGTGCTGCGCCGGGTCCGGCTGCGGCAGGGCCGGACGCTGCGGGACGTGTCCCGGGCGGCTGGGGTGTCGCTGCCCTACCTCTCCGAGCTGGAACGCGGTCGCAAGGAGCCGTCCTCGGAGGTGCTGGCCTCGATCTGCCGGGCCCTCGGCATGCACCTGGTCGACCTGCTCGACGAGGTGCGCGCCGAGCTGCTCCGGATGGAGGGCCGGGTCCGCGGTCCGATGTTGCGCGGCGGCGTGGCGCCGGCGCTCGCCCGACCCGGTCGGGCCGACCAGGTCCGCGCGGGCCGGCCGGGCGGGTTGCGGGTCGACCTGCGCGCCGGCGGGCCGGTCCTGCTCGGCGGCGCCGTGTCGCACCCGCCCGCGGGCGCCGTCCTGGACGGAGGTACGCAGGTGGGGGCCGGCCATGTCCACCGGGTACGTCGGATCGGGTTCGACCCGGGCGCCTCGGCGCCGGTCGACGCCCGTCCGCTGGCCTTTCACCTGGTCGGCTTCGGCGACCAGGCACCGGCCGAGCCGGTGCACCGGTGGCCTGCCGGGGACCGGGTCCGGCTCCGAATGGGCCGGATCCGGCCGTCGGGACCGGGCCGTCGTCCCCGGCTCGCGGGCCGGGCACGCCCGCCGGTCCAGCTCCGCCTGCGCCAGCCGGCGGCGGCCGCCGCCTAGGCTTTGCCCTCGGGGTCGAAGAGCCGCCAGTTCCCCTCGGAGACGACCTCGACCTTCCCGTCGACCACCTTGATGGCCGTCTCGTTGTCGATGGCGTACGACCGCACCGGCATCGTGGCGGCCCACTTCTCGGCATTTGCCATTGAGTTGTCCGGCATGCCCGGGTAGTCCGTGTGCGGGAAGATCGAGAAGTCGACGATTCCCAGCGTCTTGTCGCCGCCTCCGGGCGGCGCCCAGCGCACGAAGTCCGGCCCGATGCTGGGGGTCAGCACCATGCTGCCGGCGCTCAGGCCCACATAGACCGTGTCGTGGAGCGTGGGCAGCAGGTCCGCCAGGCCCGACTCGCGCATCCAGTGACACAGGTACATCGGGTCACCGCCCTCGACCAGCAGGGCGTCGGTCTCGCGGACCATCGGAACCCACAGCTCCGTGCCGATGCTGGGCAGCGCGGCCAGTTCGAGCACGCCCAGCGACTTCCAGCCCAGCCCGGCCATGGGCCCCCGGTCCTCCCGCCCGCTGATCACGCGCGCCGCCTGGACGGCACCGCCCCGCTGGGCGTGCAGCGCGGTCGGCACGATGAGGGCGGTGGACTCGGCGATGGGCTTGCCCAGCAGCTCGACCAGCGCGGCGTGAATGCTGGCGTTCTTGATGCCGGACTCGGTGAGGAGCAGCTTCATGGTGCCCTTCCTGCCGTCGGACCACAGTGTCCGCTGAGGCTATCTCCGGGCACCGACAGATCCGCCCGCCGCGGCGCGGCGAACGCGCGGGCCACGGACGCGCGGGGCCACGGTGGCGCGGCGAACGCGCGGGCCACGGACGCGCGGGGCCACGGTGGCGCGGCGAACGCGCGGGCCACGGACGCGCGGGGTCACGGGATGCGCCGGCCGTGGGCGTCGGGTACCCCCGACTTGCGATAGAAGTACGCGTTGACCTGGTCGCGCCACTCCTGCGCGCAGCGCAGCTGCTCGTCCAGCCGCTGACTCACCCGGGCGTGCAGCCGGGCGTCGATCAGCCGTGCCAGCCGTCGCCACCGGTCCCGCATGGCCACCACCTGCTCCACCCCGGCGAAGTGGCTGTCGTAGATGTGCTGGATGACGGTGACGCCGGAGCGCAGCACGTGCCGGTACGGCACGTGGTGGAAGAACAGCAGCAGCTCGTCGGGGCAGGTCTGCACCGACTCGTACGTGTGGGACCAGGGCGGCGGGTACTGCCCGGTGAACCGGGTGCCGGTGGCTCGGGTGCGGTCGACGCCCACGCCGTCCCGGTCGGCGAAGTGGTACGTCCCCCACGGCGTGTACTCGTACCCGTCCACGTCGGGGCCGTAGTGGTGCCCCGGGCGGACCATGAAACCGACGCCGAGGGGTGCGGTGTACCGTTCGTACGTCCGCCAGGAGTCGTCCAGCACCTCGTGCAGGATCCGCCGCACCAGCCGGGGATCGCGGGTCGTGGACGGGGTGAAGGTGAGGTCGATCCACTCGTCCAGGACGGCCAGCGGGTCCAGCCCGGGATCCCAGGCCAGCCGGCCGAAGGCGTACAGGTTGGCCTGCGCCAGCGGGTGCCCGGTCCAGAACGGGTCGTCGCCGGCGTTGGATACCGCCACCAGGCCGCCACCGCCGCCGCCCACCGTTCCGGGTAGGGCGGGCCTGCCCTCGTACGCGGTGCCGGCCGCGACGTCGGCCACGGTGGATCCGCCGGGGCCCCAGGGGGCGAACCGGAGGATCTCGCTCCACCACGGGCCCAGGTAGCAGACGTGCCGCTGCTGCCCGGTGTACTCCTGGGTGGCCTGCAGCTCCACGGCCAGCCGGGTGCCCGGCATGGCCGCGATGACCGGGGAGACCGGCTCGCGCGGCTGGAAGTCGATCGGACCGTGCTTCACCTGCAGGATCACGTTGTCCCGGAACCGCCCGTCCAGCGGGGCGAAGTGGTCGAACGCGGCCCGGGCCCGGTCGGTGGAGCGGTCCCGCCAGTCCTGCCGGTGGTTGTAGACGAAGGCCCGCCAGTGCACCACGCCGCCGTGCGGGGCCAGCGCCTCGGCCAGCACGTTCGCCCCGTCGGCGTGGCTACGGCCGTACCGGAACGGCCCCGGCTGTCCCTCCGAGTCGGCCTTCACCACGTACCCGCCGAAGTCGGGGATCCGTTCGTAGACCCGGCGGGTCGCGGCGGCCCACCAGTCCCGCACGGCCTCGTCGCAGGGGTCGGCGGTCGGCAGGCCGCCGAGCATGACCGGCGCGGCGAAGCTCACTGACAGGTGCACGCGGATCCCGTACGGGCGCAGCCGGTCGGCGAGGTCGGCCACGTCACCGAGCCGGTCGGTCAGCAGCCGAGCCTCGGTGGCGTGCACGTTGACGTTGTTCACCGCCACGGCGTTGACGCCGCACGCGGCCAGCAGCCGCCCGTACGCCCGGACCCGCTCGAAGTCGCGGCGCGGCCCGCCGTCCCGCCAGAAGATGGACCCGCCGGCGTAGCCGCGCTCCACCTGCCCCATCACCGGATGCACGGCCACGTTGTCCCAGTGGTCGAGCATCCGGTGCCGCAGCACCGGGCGGTGCCGCTCGAGCGCTCGGTCCGGCCCGAACGCCGCCGGACCGAGCCGGACCAGGTGGAACAGCCCGTACAACAGCCCTGCGGGCCGGTCGGCGAGCACGACCGTGACCCCCGCGCGGCGCGCCAGCAGGAAGCCCTCGTCGCCGAGCGCGTCCGCGGCCGGGTCGTGGCCGGCCAGCACCGCCGCCGCGGGACCGGGCAGCGGCCCGGCCCCGGCGAGCGCGAGCACCAGCTCCGGCGCCCCCGCGCCGGCAGCGCCCGCGGGACCAGCGGGACCAGCGGCGGCCGCGCCGGCCGTGACCTTGCCGCCGTACCGGGCCGCGGCCGCGGCCAGCTCGTCGCGTACGGTCTGGACCAGCAGGCCGGCGCCGCAGACCAGGGCGCGCCGCGCGCCCAGCGCGGCAAATGCCTCCGGCGGCAGCCAACCGGGGTGTACGGCGGGCCGTTCGCTGGTCACCGGTCCTCCCGCGGCACCGACGTCCCGTTCCCGGACGGCCGGCTCGGTGCGCGGGGGGTCACGCGGTGAACTCCTTCGTCACCGCGTCGATCAGGGGGCCGCTGGCCCACAGCAGGGCCAGCCCGAGCAGCGAGCCGAACACGGCCAGCACCGCGATCGAGGCCGTCGCCGCGATCCCGGCCGCCACCACCAGCACGGCGGCGACCCCGAGCGTGACCCGCGGGGCACGCACCAGGAAGTACAGGGCCAGCCGTACGACGTCGCGGGTGCGGAAGGCGAACAGGGAGACGATCACCAGCGCGTTGACGCCGCCGAGCGTCGCCACCAGCGCCAGCACGACGAGCAGCGCCGCCCACCAGCCGGGCACGGCCGCGGCGGAGAAGTGGGCCAGGTTCACGGCCACGATCGCGAGCCCGAGCAGCAGCGGAACCCAGATGGTCAGGACCTGCGCCCAGTTGGCCCGGTAGCCGCGCCAGAAGGCGCGGGCCGGGTGCAGGTCGGTGAGGTCGAGGCTGCGCCGGCGCAGCGCGTACAGGGCGGCGGACAGCGCCGGTCCGAGCGGCACGGCGCAGGCCGCGACCAGCGCGATGGTGCTCGCGTCGCGGTCGAGCAGCAGCGGCGGCACCAGCAACGGCCACGCCAGCAGCGGCGCGGCGGTGACCAGGAGCAGCGCCTGCACCGTGAGCAGGGTGTAGGCCAGCGCCGCCCCCCGGGCCAGCGGCCCGACCCCGAACTGGCCGCGCGCCCCGGAAATCATCCCGGCCCCTTGTCGCCGGCGGAGTGCGGCACGACCGGCAGCCCGTCCCCGAACCAGGACGGGGTCTCGTCGACCACCGGCGTCACCTCGGCCAGCGTGACCTCGTGCCGGGACAGGTGCAGCTCGAGCGTGACCCGGCCGGCCTCGGCCGCCAGCCTCGCGTGCCGGCGGGCCGGCTCGGCGGCCGCGCGGAGGGCGTCGAGCTGCCGCTCGGTCGGCGAGGCGGGGCAGCCCAGCTCGGTCCAGGCGGCCCAGAGGTTGCCCCACTCCTCGCTCACCGTCGAGCGCAGCAGAAAGGCCGAACCCGCCGCGCCGGCCGCGCCGGCGCCCGAGCCCGCCGGGCCGACGGCGCCGGCGCCCGAGCCCGCCGGGGCGGCGCCACCGAGCGGCAGCGAGAGGGCCACGGTGTGCCGGTCCGGCGCCGGGTTGCGCCCGGTGACGTCCACCGGCGCCCAGGCCAGCACCGCGATCCGCCCGGTGTCGTCCCGGGTGACCAGGTGGTCGGGGCCGCGCGCCAGCACCTGGTCGCCGAGCCGGGCCAGGAAGGCGTACAGGTGGTAGGTCGGCTTTTTGAGCTGCCGGTGGGTGAGCAGGCCGAAGCCGCCGTGCAGCAGCGTGGTGGGAATGCCGACCTCCTCGAACACGTCGCAGAGGGTCCAGTAGGAGAACGAGTCGACCAGGTCGCCGCCGGCCGCCAGCACCGGCGCCAGGTACGCGGCGTGGAACGCGGTGTCGTGGACCGGGTTGTCCGGCCGGTACGACGAGTTGAACTCGGTGATGTGCACCGGCAGGCCGGCCAGCGCCGTGCCGGCCAGGGCCCGCCGCGGCTGGGCGAACTGCTCCAGCAGGTGGCTGGCCGGCGCGAGCGTCTGCCGGGTGCCGAACGGCACCTCCCGGGCCGGCCCGGAGCTGTACGCGTGCCGGCTGACGAAGTCGACCGGCACCGACCGGTCGGCCACGAACTCGGCGAACGGGACCAGCCACTCGGGGCCGCCGGGGGAGACGGCCGGGCCGCCGACCTGGAGTTCGGCGTCGACCTCCTTGACGGCGGTGGCCGTCAGCTCGTACAGCCGGTGGTAGGCCGCGCGGTCCGCGCCGGCCCAGAAGATGTCCAGGTCGGGCTCGTTCCACACCTCGATGGGCCAGCGGCGCACCTCGGCCACCCCGTACCGGTCGATCAGGTGCGCGACCGTCCCGCGGACCAGGTCGGTCCACTCGCGCTCCGAGCGCGGCGGCGTCACGTTGCCGCGCCACCAGAACACCGTCTGGTCGCCGGCGGCCAGGTCCGCCGGCATGAAGCCGAGTTCGACGAACGGCCGGATCCCCAGTTCCAGGTACGCGTCGAGCACCTGGTCCAGGTACGTGAACGCGTGCCGCACCCGGCGCGCTCCGTCGTACTCGTAGGGCCGGTACACGCCCACGCCGTCGCTGAGGATGCCGTGGCCCCGGATGTGCCGGAAGCCGATCTCCCGCTGCACCAGCGCGAGCGACTCCTGGTAGTCCCGGCGCAGCGCGAGGTCGAACCGGCCGGTGCCGACGCAGTGGCGCCACGCGCCGGGCAGCCGGCCCACCGGCTCGGCGGGAACCTCGATCGGATCGGGCACGGCTCAGCCGTGTTCCTTCTGGTAGCGCTCGTACGCCTTGTTGACCACGTCGAGGAGCCGGTCCATGTTTTTGCCCTTGAGTTCGTTGACGTAGGCGTCCCACTCGCTCAGCGATCGCTCGCCGAGGATGAACTTGAGCGTCTGCTGCTCGACGTGGTCCTTCAGCCCGCTTTCCCACAGCGCGGTCTGCTCGCGCTCGTCCGGGGTGAGCGGCTTCGGCGGCGGCAGCGGCGCCGCCTTGCGCTGGTTCAGCAGCGCCTGGTATTCCTGCTCCTCCTTCGGGAACTGGGAGTTGAGCAGCTTGGTGCTGCCGCCGTACGCGAAGACCCCGTTCTGGAAGCCGTAGTCGGCGTTCAGCGCCTTCGGCGCGCCCGGGTTGAGGCCGGCCCAGTCCACCTCGGAGGCCAACTTGAAGCTGCCGTCGTCGACGCTGCCCGTGTACGTCTGGTCCTTGATGCCCCACCGGGCGAACATCTGGCCCTCGTCGGAGTACCAGAGCCAGTCGATGAACTGCATCATGGCCACGAAGTTCTCGCTGTTGCGCGCCTTCGACGAGATCATCAGGCCGTTCTCCAGCCGGGTGCCGCCGTCCAGCAGCGGGCCCACCGGGCCGACCGGCAGCGGGATCTTGGCGACGGTGGCACCGGGGACCTTCGCGATGTCCTTGCGGTACTCGTTGACCAGCGACTGGGCGTTGCTGCTGATCACGAACGACTTACCGGCCGCGAACTTGGCCCGGGCGTCCTCGTCCTTCTGGGTGAAGCTCTCCGGGTCGAGCAGCTTCTCGGCCACCAGCGTGTTCAGGAACTGCACCGTCTGCTTGTACTGGTCCATGGCGCCGCTGTAGACGAACTTCTTGGCCCCGTCGTCCCAGTGCGTGCTCTCCCAGCGCCAGCCGGCGTAGGTGCCGTGGGCCCAGCCAAGGATGCCCAGCAGGTTGTTGGCACCCGGACCGGGCGGGTTGCTCCACCGGTCCGACATCGGGTACCTGTCCGGGTAGGCGGCCTTGATCTTCTTGAGCATGGCGTGCACGTCGTCCCAGGTCTGCGGGGTGGCGATGCCCAGCTTCTGCAGCACGTCGGTGCGGGCCGCCAGCGAATACTCGTGCCAGGGCGCCTCGTGCAGCCCGGGCAGCAGATAGAACTTGCCGTCGGACTGCCGGTAGAGGTCGAGGTTGCCCTGCAGGTTCCACTTCGCGACCTTGTCCTTCAGGTTGGGCATCAGGTCGAGATAGTCGCTGACCGGCAGGATCGCCCCGCTGGCGATGTACTCCCCCTCCTGCGGGTGGTAGGTCTTCGGGATGATCGTCGGGGCGTTGCCGCCACTGATCATCACGCTGCGCTTCTGGTTGTAGTCGCTGAGCGGGACCACAGTCGGCTCGAAGCTGACGTTGGTCCGGTTGGTGAGTTCCGACCAGAACTTCCAGTCCGGCTTGTACGGGTAGGCCGGGTTGCTCAGGATGGCGATAGAGAACTTGAGCGGCTTGCTGGCCTTGAACGCGGTGCCGACGCCGAAGTTGTCCATGGCCCCGACCTTGTTCTTGGACAGGTCCTTGCTGTCCTTCGGTCCGCCGTCGTCGCCGCAGCCGGCCAGGGTGAAGGCGGCGACGCCCGCGAGGCCGGCGGTGCCGCGCAGCAGGTCGCGCCGGGATAGCTGGTGCATGGGAATCCTTCCGAAGGACGGGGTGCGGGGATATCGCACGGCTCAGCCCTTCACCGCGCCGAGCAGCACGCCGGACACGAAATAGCGCTGGATGAAGGGGTAGACGAGCGTGATGGGCAGGCAGGTGAGTACGACGGCGACCGCCTTGACGTTCGCCTGGATCTGCAGCGCCGTGTCGCTGGACATGCTCACGTCGGTGCCGGTCAGTCCGGAGATGATGTTGCGCAGGTACATGGTCACCGGAAGCAGGTCCAACCGGTCCAGGTAGAGAAACGCGGCGAACCAGGAGTTCCAGAACGACACCGCGTAGAACAGGATCATCGTGGCGATCATGGCCTTGGACAGCGGCAGCACGACGCGCAGCAGGGTGCCGTACGTGCCGAGCCCGTCGACGGCGGACGCCTCCTCGAGCTCGCCCGGCAGGCTCTCGAAGAACGACTTCATCACCAGCAGGTTGAACACGCTGATGGCGTTGGGCAGCGCGATGGCCCACACCGAGTTGCGGAGCCCGAGGGCGCTGACCAGCACGTAGTTGGGGATCAGGCCGCCGTTGAAGAACATCGTGAACAGCGCGATCCCGATCAGCACCGGCCGCCCGCGCAGCTGCCGCTTCGACAGCACGTACGCGTAGCTGGTGGTCAGCACCATCGAGACGACCGTGGCCACCACGGTGTAGAAGACCGTGTTGCGGTAGTTGATCCAGAACATCGGGTCGGACATGACATGCCCGTACGTCTGCACGGTGAAGCCCTTCGGCCACAGCGTGACCTTGCCGGTCACGATGTAGCGCTCCTGGCTGAACGAGCGGGCCACGATGTTGACGAACGGGAACAGCGTCACCACGACCACGCCGGTCAGGAAGGCGGCGTTGGCCACCTGGAAGATCCGGTACCCGCGGCCGGGCCGGGGACCGCGCGGCCGGCGCGGCGGTGGCGGCGGCGCGGCCGTGGGTCCGGACGCGGTGGCCTCGACGGCGGTCACCACAGGCCGGTCCCCACCGCGCGTCGGGAGATGGCGTTGGCCGTCAGCACCAGGACCAGCCCGATCACGGACTCGAACAACCCGATGGCGGCCGCGTAACTGAAGCTGCCGCCGACCACGCCGACCCGGTAGAGGTACGTGGAAATGACGTCGGCCGTCGGATAGGTGAGCGGGTTGTACAGCAGGAGGATCTTCTCGAAGCCGATGGCCATGAACGTGCCGATGTTGAGGATCAGCAGGGTCATCATGGTCGGCCGGATGCCGGGCAGGGTCACGTGCCAGGTCTGCCGCCACCGGCTGGCGCCGTCGATCCGGGCCGCCTCGTAGAGATCCTGGTCGATGGTGGTCAGTGCGGCCAGGTAGAGGATCGTGCCCCAGCCGACCGTCTGCCACACCTCCGAGGAGACGTAGATGGCGCGGAACCAGCCGGGTCGCTGCAGGAACGGGATGGCGTCGTGCCCGACCGCCTGCAGGCCGTGGTTCACCACGCCGTTCACCGACAGCGTCTCCACGATGAGGCCGGCCACCACCACGACCGAGAGGAAGTGCGGCAGGTACGAGATGGACTGCACGAACCGCTTGAGCGCGACGGTCCGCACCTCGTTGAGCAGCAGGGCCAGCGCGATCGGCAGCGGGAAGACGAAGAGCAGGGTGAGCGCGCCCAGGATCAGGGTGTTGGCGAACACCTGCCAGAAGGTCGGATCGTCGGCGATGAGCCGGAAGTAGCGCAGCCCCACCCACTCGTCGCCGAGCAGGTTGCCGCCCGGGTGGTACCGGCGGAACGCGATGATGTTGCCGATCATCGGCAGGTAGCGGAAGACCACGAAGAACAGCAGCGGCAGGACGGCCAGCGAATAGAGCTGCCAGTCCCGGCGCAGCGCGTACCGCCAGGGGCGTCGCCGCGCGCGGGTCCGCGATGCGGTCCCGGCTTCCCCGGAACGAGTTGTCATGCCGGACCTTCCCGCCGTACCGGAACCGCGCACGATCGGCCCGGATCCCACCGCGGCGTGGCATCCAGGACACCGTTCTCGAAACTTTTACAGAAACTTCCGGTCGTGCCCGAAAATCTAGGAGTATGAATGGGTCATGTCAAGGTTGCCGGAAACGCGGTGAGGATCGATGCCACAGTTCGACCTGTCCCTCGATGAGCTGCACCGGTACGCGCCCGACGTCGCCGAGCCGGCGGACTTCGACGCGTTCTGGCTGTCCACCCTGGACGAGGCGGAGGGCCGCCCGGTGCTGCTCGACGTCCGTCCGGAGCCGACCGAGCTGCGCCTGGTGGACACCTGGGACGTCACGTTCGCCGGCTTCGGCGGCGACCCGGTGCGGGCCTGGTACACCCGGCCGGCCGGGCTGAGCGAGCCGCTGCCGGCGGTCGTCGAGTACGTCGGTTACGGGCGCGGCCGGGGGCTGCCGCACGAGCGCCTCACCTGGCCGGTGGCCGGCTACGCCCACCTGCTGATGGACGCCCGCGGCCAGGCCGGCCTGTACGGCCCGGGGGACACCGGGGACCCGTACCCGGCCGGCGGCGGCGGTCCGTCACCGGCCACCCGGGGCATCGCCGCGCCGGAGCACTACCACTACCGCCGGCTGATCACCGACGCCGTCCGGGCCGTCGCGGCCGTGCGCGCGCTGCCCGGGGTCGACCCCGATCGCACCGCGGTGGTCGGCAACAGCCAGGGCGGCGGGCTGGCCTTGGCCGTGGCCGGGCTGATCGGGGACCTGGCCGGGCTGCTGGTCACGGCGCCGTTCCTCTGCCACATCGAGCGGGCCCTCACCCTCACCGACGAGGGGCCGTACGGCGAGATCGTCCGCTACCTGGCCGTGCACCGGCAGGCCGAGGAGTCCGCCCGGCGGACCCTGTCCTACGTCGACGGTGTGGCGTTCGCCCGCCGGGCCTGCGCGCCGGCGCACTTCGGGATCGGCCTGCGGGACACCGTCTGCCCGCCGAGCACCGCCTTCGCGGCCTACAACAACTACGGCACCGGCAACAGCCGGCTCATCCGGCCGGAGCGGGAGATGCACGTGTACCCGTTCAACCAGCACGAGGGCGGGGAGGCCGTGCACGTCCAGCGCCAGCTGCGCTGGCTGACCGGGGTGATGGCCGGCGACGCGGTGGCGTCCTGCCGCTGACCGCCGGCCGGCCCCGGGTCCGCCGTCCGGCCCCGCTCCGGCCGTCCGCGGGTGGCGGACGGCCATGCTCCGGCCGTCCGCCGGTGGCGGACGGGCCCCGCGGCCGCCGGGCGGTCGGTCACCAGGGGTGGATCGAGCCGTCCTCCAGCCGGTTCACCGGCAGGTACGCGGGGGAGTACGGGTAGCGGGCCGCCGCCTCCTCGTCGATGTCCACCCCGAGCCCCGGGGCCTCGCCCGGGTGCAGGTATCCGCCGTCGTAGTGGTAGCCGTGCGGGAACACCGCGTCGGTCTCCGGGGTGTGCCGCATGTACTCCTGCAGGCCGAAGTTCGGGATGGAGATGTCCAGGTGCAGCGCCGCGGCCATGCACACCGGGGACAGGTCGGTGGCGCCGTGCGAGCCGCTGCGCACGTGGTGCAGCGCCGCGAAGTCGAAGACCCGGCGCAGGTGGCTGATGCCGCCGGCCCGGACCACCGTCATCCGGATGTAGTCGATGAGCTGTTCCGAGATGAGCTGGCTGGCGTCCCAGACGCTGTTGAACACCTCGCCCGTGGCGATCGGCGTGGTGGTGTGCCGGCGGATCAGCCGGAAGCCCTCCTGCAACTCGGCGCGGACCGGATCCTCCAGCCAGGTCAGCGCGTACGGCTCCAGGCTGCTGCCCAGCCGGGCCGCCTCGATCGGGGTGAGCCGGTGGTGCGCGTCGTGCAGCAGCCGCAGATCCGGCCCGAACTCGTCGCGGACCCGGGCGAACACCGACGGGATGTGCGCGAGGTAGCGCTCGGTCGACCAGGTGGCCTCGGTGGGCAGCGCCGAGTCGGCCGGCTCGTAGAACATCTTGTCGGCGCTCACCCCGTACGTGTTCGCCAGGCCGGGCACCCCGCACTGCACCCGGACGGCGCGGTAGCCCAGGTCGAGATACCTGGCCACCTCGGCGAGCACCTCGGTCACCGTCTCGCCGTTGGCGTGGCCGTACACCGTCACGCCCTCCCGGCTGCGGCCGCCGAGCAGCTGATAGACCGGCAGGCCGGCGACCTTGCCTTTGATGTCCCACAGCGCGGTGTCCACCGCGGCGATGGCGCTCATCGTCACCGGCCCGCGTCGCCAGTAGGCGCCCTGGTAGAGGTACTGCCAGGTGTCCTCGATCCGGGCCGGGTCCCGCCCGATCAGCAGCGGCACCACGTGCTCCCGCAGGTACGCCTCGACGGCCAGCTCCCGGCCGTTGAGGGTGGCGTCACCGACCCCGGTGACCCCCTCGTCGGTGACGATCTTCAGCGTGACGAAGTTCCGGCCCGGACTGGTCACGATGACCCGGGCCTCGACGATCCTCATGCGGCTTCTCCGTCCGGTCGGGCGGCCGACTCTACCGGGTGGCGTTCGGCCGGCCCGGCGGGCCGTGGTCGCCGGTTCTGCTGCCGGCAGATTTGCCCTGGGCAGAATCGCGTGCCGCCCGCCGGTTGGCCGGGAACCCTTGGGACAGCCGGAACGCAGGGCGCGTCGCGTCCCACGGTCAGCGGGACACGGCGTGTCGTTTGCCCGCGACGAGCACGGAGGTGGCCATGCGTACGAACTCGACCGGGATCTGGATGCGGACCGAGGCACCGGCCTCGTTCAACGACGGCGTGCTGGACCGGCTGCTCAAGGAGCGGATCATCTTCCTCGGCACCGAGGTGAACGACGACTCGGCCAACACGATCTGCGCCCAGATGCTGCTGCTGGCCGCGGACGACCCGAACCGGGACATCATGCTCTACATCAACTCGCCGGGCGGCTCGATCAGCGCCGGCATGGCCGTCTACGACACCATGCAGTTCATCAAGAATGACGTGTCCACCATCGCCATGGGACTGGCCGGATCGATGGCCCAGTTCCTGCTCTGCTGCGGGGCCCGCGGCAAGCGGTACGCCCTTCCGCACAGCCGCATCATGATGCACCAGCTCTCCGGCGGGTTCGGCGGGACCGCCGCCGACATCGCCATCCAGGCGGAGAACATGCTGCACGTGAAGCGGACCTCGTACGAGCTGCTGGCCCGGCACACCGGGCACACGGTGGAGGAGATCGAGCGGGACTCCGACCGGGACAGCTGGTTCACCGCGGAGCAGGCGCGGGAGTACGGGATGATCGACCACGTCATCACCCGGGCCAGCGACCTGCCCACCGAGGGGCCGGTGAGCTGAGCCGGACCCGGGTCGTGGACGCCGCCCCGCGGGGCGCGGCACGCCGGGCGCGCCGCTTCCGGCCCGCCCCGGCCGGCGCGGGTCCTGCCGGGACCCGCGCCGCACCCGCCGGCACCCGCCTCAGCGCCCGATGAGATTGACCAGCACGGTCAGCACGATCGAGCCGACCACCGAGAACAGGATCATCAACAGGCAGCCGAGCCCGCCGCCCAGCGGCCGGACCTCCGTGTTTCCTATGCGCACGCTCCGGTGCTACCCGGAGCGTGGGCTCGGAAACGCCGGCGCGGTCGCCTGGTGATCGTTGGCCAGTATCGGCGCCGACGCGCCGTGCCGCCGCACCGAAATCCGCCAACGATCACGGCGTGGGCGGTTCACCCGCGCCTGGAGCGCGGCCGGCACCGGACGGGGGTCCGGCACCGGCCGGCGGGCGGGATCACAGCTGCCGGAGCCGGGGCAGGAACTCGTCGCGGGCCCAGTCCAGGAAGCGGGGCTGGGTCTCGTCGCCGACCTGCACGACGGCTACGTGCGTGAAGCCGGCGTCGACGAACCTCTTGAACGCGGCCACGTGCGCCTCGAGGTCGGGACCGCAGGGGATGCTGTCCGCCACGTCCTCCTCGCGCACGAACGAGCTGGCGCTGTCGAACGACTCCGGCCCGGGCAGGTCTGCGTTCACCTTCCAGCCCAGCCCGAACCAGCGGAACTGCTCGTGGGCGATCTTGCGGCACTGCTCCTCGTCCGGCCCGTAGCAGATGGCCACCTGGCCGTACCGCGGCTTGCCGGCGCCACCGGCCGAGTCGAACAGGTCGATCACGTGCGGATCCGGCTCGGTGTTGATCAGCGCGTCGGCGTACTCGCCGGCCAGGTCCACCGAGGACGGCCCGGACGCGGCGAGCGCGATCGGCACGGGCCGCTCCGGCCGGTCCCACAGGTACGCCTCGGGCACCTCGAAGTGGTCGCCCGAGTAGGTCAGCGTCTCGCCGTCCAGCAGCGGCCGGATGATCTGGAGCGCCTCCTCCAGCATCTCGTGCCGCTCCTGCACGTGCGGCCAGGCGCCCACCACGTGCTCGTTCAGGTTCTCGCCGGAGCCGAGCCCGAGGGTGAACCGGCCGTCCGAGAGCAGCCCCATGGTGGCGGCCTTCTGCGCCACCACGGCCGGGTGGTAGCGGCGGGTCGGGCAGGTCACCATCGTCATGAGGTCGATCCGCGAGGTGGCCTGGGCCACCGCGCCGAGCAGGGACCAGGCGTACGGCGAGTGTCCCTGGGACTCCAGCCAGGGGTAGTAGTGGTCCGAGACGACGGCCAGGCCGAAGCCGGCGTCCTCGGCGCGTACCGCGTAGTCCACCAGCTGTTTCGGTCCGGCCTGCTCGCACATCAGCGTGTATCCCACGGCGACCACGGCGGTCTCTCCTCTCGATCGGATCGCCCAGCACGTACCCGGCAAAGCCGGCCGCGAACCGGCCGCGAGCCGGCCGCCGGCCCGTCCGCCGGGCCGGCCGCCCGCGTCCGGTGTCGGCCTTGACCCCGCCGCGATCCCGGCGGTAAAGTTCGGCCACGCTTAACCGGTTAAGGGCAATGACCGGGTACGCATCGAGCCGGTGGGCGCCGTCCGGGCTGCGGCACCCGCACCCGCCGCGCCATGCCGGGCACCGGCGATCCTCAGGTGCTCCGCGGCGCCTCCGCCGCGCCCAACCCGGGCGCGACCCTCCCGCGTCCCATCGGACGCCCGGTCAACGAGGTAGGCCCATGAGAACCCGCCTGTCCGCCCTCGCTGCGGGGCTGCTCGCCCTGTTCGCGGCGGTATTCGTCCTTGCCCCACCGGCGCAGGCCGCATCCGGTTTATACGTCAGCGGTGGCAAGCTGATGGACGCCAACGGCAACCCCTTCGTGATGCGCGGGGTGAGCCACGCGCACGTCTGGTATCCCCAACAGACCGGCGCCTTCGCCGACATCGCCTCGCTGGGCGCCAACACCGTCCGGGTCGTGCTGGGCAGCGGCGACCGCTGGACGAAGAACAGCCCGAGCGACGTGGCCAACGTCGTCTCGATGTGCAAGGCCAACCGGCTGATCTGCGTGCTCGAGGTGCACGACACCACCGGGTACGGCGAGGACAGCGCGGCGGTCAGCCTGGACCGCGCGGTCGACTACTGGATCGGCCTGAAGAGCGTGCTGGCCGGTCAGGAGCCGTACGTCATCATCAACATCGGCAACGAGCCGTACGGCAACCAGAACTACGGCAACTGGACCAGCGACACGGCCAACGCGATCAAGCGGCTGCGCAGCAACGGCTTCAACCACACCCTGATGGTGGACGGCCCGAACTGGGGTCAGGACTGGTCCTTCACCATGCGCGACAACGCCGCCTCGGTGTTCAACGCCGACCCGAACCGGAACACGGTCTTCTCGATCCACATGTACGGGGTCTACGACACGGCCGCCGAGATCACCGACTATCTGGGCCGGTTCCGCAGCGCGGGCCTGCCGATCGTGGTGGGGGAGTTCGGCTGGAACCACAGCGACGGCAACCCCGACGAGGACACCATCATGTCGTACTCCCAGGCCAACGGGATCGGCTATCTCGGCTGGTCGTGGAGCGGCAACGGCGGCGGCGTCGAATACCTGGACATGGTCACGAACTTCAACAAGAACCAGCTGACCAGCTGGGGTGACCGGATCTTCAACGGCGCCAACGGCATCCGGCAGACCGCCAAGCTGGCCACCGTCTACACCGGAACGCCGCCGACCAGCACCCCGCCGACGAGCACGCCACCGACCACCACGCCACCGACGACCGCGCCACCGACCACGGCTCCGCCGTCCACGCCGCCGGCCGGTAGCGGCTGTACGGCCGCGTACACCCTGATCAACCAATGGCCCGGCGGGTTCCAGGGTGAGTTG
Source organism: Plantactinospora siamensis (assembly GCF_042434095.1). Taxonomy (NCBI): domain Bacteria; kingdom Bacillati; phylum Actinomycetota; class Actinomycetes; order Micromonosporales; family Micromonosporaceae; genus Plantactinospora; species Plantactinospora siamensis. Next base: position 18,052 of record NZ_JBHLUE010000003.1, on the reverse strand, counting down.
AAGGTGACCGCGGGCAACTCCGCGATCAGCGGCTGGACGGTCACCTGGACCTGGAGTGGCGGCCAGCAGATCACCAACTCGTGGAACGCCACGCTCAGCGCCAGCGGCTCGACGGTGACCGCCCGGAACGTGTCGTACAACGGCAGCGTGGGCGCGGGCGCCAGCACCACGTTCGGCTTCACCGCCAACGGCACCGGGGCGGGCGCGGCCCAGTCGGTGCGCTGCACCGCCAGCTGAACAAGTTCAGCTTGATCAACACTGTCTGATCAACGATGTCCGCGATGTGGGGGCGCCGACCGCCCTCGCCGGTCGCCGTCCCCACCGTGGCGGTTGTGGATCGTGGATTCCCGTACCGGCCATGACCGGTACGGGAATCCACGATCCACCGGGCCGGGTCGATCCACCGGGCCGGGTCGATCCACCGGGCCGGGCCGCCGGGTCGCCGCCGGCTCGCCCCTGCATCCGTCACTTCCTGTGGATCTTGGTCGTGCCGGTGTGCGCCGTACCGTCGCGGCTCCGGTGGCCCAACCCGACGTACAGGCAGGCCGCGGCCACCACCAGTTCGGCGGCGGCCGAGCCGGCCGCCGCGGCCAGCGGAGCGCCCGCCGCGCTCGTACAGAGGTCGAACCAGGCGTCCGCGCACATCAGGCTGGCGGTGGCGGTCGCGGCGAGCGCCGCGCGATGGTGGTGCCGGGCGGCCAGCCGAGTGGTCAGCCCGAGCCCGGCCGTGATGGCCACGTCCAAGCCGGTCCAGGCGATGTTCCAGTGCCGAGCGATCGCGCTGTGCGGCAGCAGCGTCGCGATGCCGACCGTCCACGGCACGAGCACCACCGCCGCGGCGATCGGCAGCGCCCGGACAACCCATTCCAGGGCCGACGCCGTCCGCGCCGGGGCCGCGGTCGGTGTCGGTGTCGGTGTCGGGGCTACCGGCCGGGTCGGGGCGGTGGTCCCTGCCGGCGCCGCGGTCCGCGCCGGAGCCGTCGTCCGTGCCGGAGCCGCGGTCCGTGTCGGGGCGGCGGTCGGTGTCGGGGCGGCGGTCCGTGTCGGGGCCGCGGTCCGTGTCGGGGCCGCGGTCCGCGCCGGAGCAGCCGTCCGCGTCCGGGCCGCGGCCCGTATTGGGGCTGCCGTCCCCGTCGGGGACGCGGCCGAGGCCCTACCGCTGGTCAGCACGGGCCCACCCCTCGGGTCCGGCCGGCCCGGTCCGGAGCCACCAGCTGACGACCAGCGCGGCCACCATGACCAGGGCAACGGGCAGGTCGAGCAGCCGTCGGAACCGTGCGGAGATCCTCATGTCCGCCAGCCTGCCGCCGGGGCCGGCGGATGTCGGTAGCGCCGATGTCCGACCCGTGGTGGCACCAGGTACAGGGCGGAACCGGTCGCTGGCGCCAGCGCCGATCGCGCCGGCGCTGGCTAGGGTGGCCTGGTGGCCGGTTGGAACAGCTCCGTGGGCTGGCGCGGTGTCCCCGCGGCGCTGTGGTCCCGGCGCACCTGGCTGGCCGCGGCGCATCTGGGCGTCGGGTCTCTGCTCTGGCTGCTGGTCCTCAGCCCGGCGGCCGTCCTGGCGCCTGCCGCCTGGGCGCTGATCAACGTACCGGTCCTGGGGGAACTGGGCGGTTTGGACGGCCCGCTCGGGGCGCTGGCACGACTCGGCACCTGGCTGGCCGCCCTGCTGATCGCCGCCCTCGTGTCGTTCGCCTTCACCAGCCGGTTCACCGGGTGGCAACGGGCGCGGTTCACGCGGCTTCTCGGCGAGGCGCTCGTACCGGTGCCGGACGGGCGTCCGGACCAGCCCCGCTGGCGGTGGCTGGCCGACCGGGTGGTCGGGCCGGAAACCCGGCGGCAGTTCCGCTACCACGCCCTGGCCGGTGCCGTCACCACGCTGGCTGCCGTCCTGTTCCTGGCGGCGCTGACACTGGGTGGGGGTCTGCTGGCGCTGTCGCTGTCCAGCGGCAAACTGCATCCGGGCTCTCGTGTCGCGGTCGCCCTCTTGGGAGCGGCGGCGCTGGTCGCCGCGACCTGGCTGGCCCGGGGCGCCGCCGCCGTCGACCTTCGGTTGGCCCGGGCGCTGCTGCAACCGTCCGGGACCGAGGCGCTGGCCCGCCGGGTCGAGTCGCTGTCGGCCAGCCGGGCCGGCGCGATCGCGGCGGCGGACGCGGAGCGCCGGCGGATCGAGCGGGACCTGCATGACGGCACGCAGCAGCGGCTGGTCTCCCTGGCCATGAATCTCGGGATGACCCGGGCCGCGCTGCGGGACGCCGATCCCGAGGTCCGCCGCGCGGTGGCGGACGCCCACGAGGAGGCGAAACAGGTGTTGGTCGAGTTGCGCGGGCTCATTCGCGGCCTGCACCCCGCCGTTCTCGACGAGCTCGGACTGGACGCGGCGCTGTCCGGCATCGCGGCCCGCTGCCCGGTGCCGGTCAAACTGCGGGTCGAGCTGCCCGAGCGGCCACCGCCGGCGGTCGAGGCGGTCGCCTACTTCGTCGTCTCGGAGGCGCTCACCAACGTGGCCCGGCACGCCATGGCGAACCGGGCCGAGGTCGTGGTGCGCCGGCAGCCGGGCGGCCTGTTCCTGTCGGTGACCGACGACGGGCGCGGCGGGGCCGATCCGCTGCGCGGGACCGGCCTGCGCGGCCTGCGGCAGCGGGTCGACTCGGTCGACGGCGAGCTGCGGATCGACAGCCCGGCCGGCGGCCCAACCTCGATTGTGGTGACGGTGCCGTGCGGGTCGTGATCGCCGAGGACTCGGTCCTGCTGCGCGACGGGCTGGTCCGGCTGTTCGCGGCGCAGGGCGTCGAGGTGGCGGCGGCGGTGGGCGACGCCGTCGAGCTGCTGCGGGCGGTGGACGAGCACCGACCCGACCTGCTGGTGGCCGACGTACGGATGCCGCCGGGCTTCACCGACGAGGGGCTGCGGGCGGCGTTGCGGGTCCGCCAGGCATGGCCCGAGGTCGGCGTGCTCGTGCTCTCGCAGTACGTCGAGGAGCGGTACGCGACGAAGCTGATCGCCGGTCACACCAGCCGGATCGGCTATCTGCTCAAGGACCGGGTGGCCGACGTCGACGAGTTCGTCGCGGCGGCGCGCCGGGTGGCGGCCGGCGGGACGGCGCTCGACCCCGAGGTGGTGTCGCAGCTGCTGGTCCGCCGGACCGATCCGCTGGAGCGGCTCACCCCGCGCGAGCGTGACGTGCTCGCGCTGATGGCCGAGGGCCGGTCCAACTCCGGCATCGCCGGGGCGCTGGTGGTCAGCGAGAGCGCGGTGGCCAAGCACGTGAACAGCATCTTCACCAAGCTGGATCTGATCCAGGCCGACAACGACCACCGCCGGGTGCTCGCGGTGCTGCGCTTCCTCGGCGCGGGCTGACGGCGGGCGCTCGGCGCGGGTGGCGCCGGGGTGAGCGGTACGGCCGACGCCGGCGCATCCCCGGGTCGTCGACATTGTGATCTGATGTCGATCCTGGGTGGCACCGGCGGACGGGGGGAGCGATGGCGGAGCGACGGGAGCAGCGGGCCGTCTTCGGCGAGGCGGCCGAGCAGTACGACGCGGTCCGCCCGGGCTACCCGGCGGACCTGGTGGCGGACGTCCTCGCGTACGCCGGAAAGGGGCCGGCGGTCGAGGTCGGAGCCGGCACCGGCAAGGCCACCGTGGCGTTCGCGGCGCACGGCCTGGAGCTGACCTGCCTGGAGCCGGACCCGCGGATGGCCGCGGTGCTGCGGCGCAACTGCCGCCCGTACCCCTCGGTGTCGGTGCTGGTCGAACGGTTCGAGGCGTGGTCACCCGACCGGCGGTACGGCCTGCTCTACTCGGCGCAGGCCTGGCACTGGGTGGACCCGGACCGGCGCACCGACCTGGCCGCCGCTGCGCTGGCGCCCGGCGGCGCGCTCGCGGTGTTCGGCAACGTGTTCCTGCTGCCCGACCGGGCGCTGAGCGCCGCGCTGGCCGAGGTCGACATCCGGTACGGGGTGCCGGCCGATGCGCCGCCGCACGCCGGGGACCCGGGCGACGGGGACCGCGTCGAGCGGGACCTCGCGGCCGAGTGGCGCACGATGGGCGTGGCGGACGACGGCCGGTTCACCGATCCGGTGTTTCGGATTTACCGCGGCGGCCGGAGCTATTCGACGGCCGAATACCTCGACCTGCTCGCCTCCATCTCGCATTACCGGATGCTCGAACCGCCCATGCTGGAGCGCGCGCTGCCGGAACTGGGCGCGGTGCTGGACAACCACGGCGGCCGGATCGACTTCACGGTGGTCACCGGCCTCGCGCTGGCCCGACTCGGCTGAACCGGCGGGGGCGACGCCCGCCGCCCGCCGTCGCAAGCGCGCCGTTGCCAAAACTTTACATGGGACAACCGATAGATGGTTTCGGCGCTGAGAGCGGTGGGCATTTCGAGGCTGCCTCGTTCGACGAACGGGTGCAGGTTCTCAACTACTAGGAGCTGACTGTGACCGTCACCGGCATCCTCGTCGCCATCGTCGTGGGTCTGATCATCGGTGCCCTGGGCCGCCTCGTCGTACCGGGCAAGCAGAACATCCCGATCTGGCTGACCATCGTCATCGGCATCGTGGCCGCCCTGCTGGGCACCCTGGTCGCCAGCCTGTTCGGGGTCAAGGACACCAACGGGTTCGACTGGATCGAGTTCTTCCTCCAGGTCGTCTTCGCCGCCATCGGTGTGGCCATCGTGGCCGGCACCTACGGCCGCGGACGCAGCCGGGTCTGACACCTGCGTGGTCGGATCCGACCCGCGGCCTGCCGCCGCGGACAGTCGGCTCCGGTCGGACCGGGCAATGTTGCCCGGCACCGGGACCCCTTCCGGCCCGGCACCCCGTATCGGGGTGCCGGGCCGGAGTCGTACGTGGCGGGACCTGCCGTAGACCGGCCGGCCCCGCGGCCCGCGGCCCACGGCCCGTTCATTTTTTAACGGGCTTCTCCGGTCTGCCCGGCGGCCGTTCATTTTTGAACGGGCTCCTGCGGACATGGTGCGGCCTCCGGAGCGGATGCTCCGGAGGCCGCGGTCGGGGTGCGGGCCGGATGGCGCCCGGGCCGTGCCGAATCGCCGGTCGCGGCGATGCCCTGCCGGATCGCCGGTCGTGGCGGTCAGGCACGTGCCACGGGGGTCATCCGGCGGCCGTCACCGCTGGCGTCCGTGCCGCCACGAGCTGCCCAGCTTGGCCAGCCCCCGGCTACCCAGGTAGGCGATGGTCAGCAGGGTGATCAGCCACCAGGCCTGGTTGGCCTGGAAGATGTCCACGCCGGTGCCGTTGCCGCTACTACCCACCAGGTACGAGGCGAGCAGCACGCCGCCCACCGCGGCCAGGTAGACCCAGAACTCGGTCGACAGGACCGCGGGCTTGGTTTCGGTGCCGGGCGCCGGTGCCCGGGCGCCGTCGGGCATCTGCCGGGCGGTCGGCATGTCCCGCATCTGCCGGGTCTGCGTGTCCGCCATCTGGCGGGTGTCCGCCATCTGGCGGGCATCCGGCATCTGGGCGCCAGCCCTGTTCATCCCTGTCTGCGTGCTCATCTTTTCCTCCTCGGATTCGATGAGGCTGCACCTTCTCGAACCACCCCGGCCGCGCGCGCTACCTGCGGTGACGACCAAGGCGACGGTGGGTTTCCCGACGGGCCGGCCGGCAAACAGATATCCCCGGCGGCCTGGCGTTTATCCGGTCCGTGCGCGGGGAGCCAAGTCCATTTGCCCGTCTGCTGTCACATCCAGGGACTACCTGAGGGTCTACGACTACTGCGCGGACGGCGTCGGGCCCGGCGTTTATCCGTCCCGGCCGGGGGCACGCAAATTGTCTTGTCGTCAGCAGCGGAAGTTGAGGTGGTCCACGTGGGGAACGATTCGGCGCAGCCGCAGCAACCGGCCGGACGGGGGCTTGATCCCGCCGACTACGGACCCGACGCGGCCCGCGAGGTGACGTTGCCGCCCGCGGATCCCGTCCGCGAGGCCAAGGACCGCGATCTGGACGATCCGGCGCACAGCCGGATCGATGCGGACACCCTGCGCGACGGGGGACCGACGGAGACCCCGGGGATGGTCACCACCACCGGTGGCGTGGCCGGTCCGGCCAGCGTGCATCGCCGGCCCCGGCCGACGGGCGGCAACGTCGCGCCGACGACCACCGGCGACGCCACCACGGGCGGGATGGAACCGTCGCGCGGCGGCACGACCAGCGACGCCTCCGGCCCCGCCAGCGAGACCGGTTACTTCACCGAGGACTGACCGCCACCGACACCCACACCCACCTTGTCGATCAGGAAGTTGACCGGCGAAACAGATCGAAAAGCCGGTCAACTTCCTGATCAGCATCGGGGCAGGGGAAGGGGTGAGTCATCCGGCGGCTGCCGGCCGCAGCACGCCGAGCCGCTGGGTCGCCCGGGTGAGAGCGACATACAGGTCGCTCAGCCCGCGGCGTGACTCGGACACCACACCGTCCGGGTCGGTCACCAGGACCGAGTCGAACTCCAGGCCCTTGGCCTGGGGAACGGTGAGCACCACCACCCGCCGCACGAGGTCGGGATCGTTTCCCACCGCCACGTCGGGGACGGCTGCGGCGACCGCCGCCGCCAGCCGGTCGAGGTCGGCCGCCGGGACGATGACCCCGAGCCGGCCGTCACCGATCGCCGCGACCTCGGCCCGGACCTGCTCGATCAGCCGGTCGGGCAGCTCGGCCGGGTCCGGCACCAGCCGGTCCCAGGGCTCGACCCCGGCGTCCCGGACCGCCCGCGGTGGCTCCAGGGCCGGGTCGATGTCGGCGAGCACCTTGGCGGCCACCGCCATGATCTCGCGGGGCGTGCGGTAGCTGACGGTCAGCTCCGCCTGCCGCCACCGGTCCGCCACGTACGGCTCGAGCACCGCTGCCCAGGACGCGGCGCCGGCCAGCGCGCCGGTCTGGGCCACGTCGCCCACCACGGTCATCGACCGGCTCGGGCAGCGGCGCATGAGCAGCCGCCAGGCCATCGCCGAAAGCTCCTGCGCCTCGTCGACGATCACGTGCCCGAACGCCCACTGCCGGTCGGCCGCGGCCCGCTGGGCCGTGCTGAGCCACTCGCCGCCGGTGTGCCGGTCGGCCAGCCGGTCGGCGTCGATCAGGTCGGTGGCCGCAAGGATCTCGCTCTCCTGGTCCTCGAACTCGTACGACTCGGAGCCCTTCGCGATCTCCAGGGCGCCCTCGGCGTACGCGATCCGGCGGCGGCGCTCGCGCTCCTGCGCGGCCCGCCGCGCGCGGTCGTCCTCGCCGAGCAGCTCGGCGGCCTCGTCGAGCAGCGGCACGTCGGCCGGCGTCCACTCCTGCGGCGCGGCCGACCGCAGCAGCAGCGCGCGGTCCCCGGCCGGCAGCGCCGAGGCCGCCGAGTCCAGCGCCTCGGCCGAGCCGAACAGCCCGCCCAGTAGCTGCTGGGCGGTGAGCACCGGCCACAACTCGTCCAGCGCCGCCCGTACCGCGGGATTGGCCCGCAGCTCCCGGCGGATCTCCGCGAGGTCGGCCTCGCCGAGCAGCTGCGGGTCGCCCGGCGCGTCGTTGCCGCCGAGCGGGTCGTCCGCGTACGGGTCGGTGCCGATCCGCTCGGCCAGCTGGGCGGCCAGCGCGTGCACGATCTCGACCTCGAACTGCTCCCGGGCGAGGTTGTGCGGCCGGCCGGCGCGGCGGACCCGCTCCCGGGCGGCCTCCACCGTCGAGCCGGTCAGCTCCAGCGTGACGTCCTCGTCGACCGGGATGGCCATCGGCCGGTCCGGCACCCGCTGCCGGTCCCGGACGGCCGCGGCCAGCACGTCGGCCAGCACCGCGCGGCCCTTGACCTCGGCCACCTCGGCCGGCTCGGCCGCGGTGGCCCGCACCCCCGGGAAGAGGTCGCCGAGCGTGGCCAGTAGCACGCCCGTCTCGGCCAGCGACGGCAGGACGTGCGAGATGTAGCGCAGGAAGGTCGTGTTCGGACCGACGATCAGCACGCCGCGGGTGGAGAGCTGCTGGCGGTACGTGTAGAGCAGGTACGCGGCGCGGTGCAGCGCCACGGCGGTCTTGCCGGTGCCGGGCCCGCCCTGCACCACCAGCACGCCACCGAGGTCGGCCCGGATGACCCGGTCCTGCTCGGCCTGGATGGTCTGCACGATGTCGCCCATCCGGCCGGTCCGGCTGGCGGTCACCGCGGCCAGCAGGGACGCCTCGCCGGTCAGGTCGCTGGCCGGCCCCGGCGCGCCCGCGGACAGGTCGAGCACCTCGTCGTCGACGCCCGTGACGGTGCGGAACCGGGTGCGGATGTGCCGGCGGCGCCGGATCCCCGTCGGCGCGGCGGCGGTGGCCAGGTAGAACGGCCGGGCGGCCGGGGCGCGCCAGTCGACCAGCAGCGGTTCGTGGTCGACGTCCGGGGCGAAGATGCCGATCCGGCCGATGTACCGCGACGGCCCGTCGTCGGGGTCGAGCCGGCCGAAGCACAAACCGTTCTCGACCGCGTTGAGCCGCTCCACCTGGTCGGTGTACATGGCCACCGTGCTGTCCCGTTGCGACCGTTCCTGTTGCGTGCCACCGGTCTGCCGCAGGACGCCGGACCGCCGCTGTTCGGCCTGGTCGCGCAGGTCGTCGAGCCGGTCGTAAAGGTTCGAGACGTACGTCTGCTCGTGCGCGATCTCGGCGGCCTCGGAATCTGGACGGGAATCGAGTTCGGTGCCGCCGGACTGCCTTGACAAATTGGCCCCCTATTTGTTAGGCTTACGCGCAGAACGGCAATTAGCTTGCCGTTCTTTTTTAATGCTCGAACGACAAACGGTACCGCGGTTTCCGCGCGACGGCCAAACAGCAGCCGGCCCGGCGCAGGCCGGCCGGTCAGCTCGTCACGTCGCGGCCGCCGAACCGGGCCCAGGCGGCGGCCAGGAAGATCAGGATGTACGCGCCGGCCGAGACCAGCCCCGGGGTCAGCGCGTACGGGTCGACCGGCGACCGCAGCAGCTCACCGAAGTCCTGCCAGTGGTGCGTGAGCAGGTACGGGTGCAGCCAGCCCAGCTGGGGGATGTTGTCGAGCACGAAGTTCGCCACCGTGAGCATGCTGACCGCGATCGTGGCGCCCATCGGCTGCTCGGTGAGGGTGGACGCGAAGAGGCCGACCGCGCCGAGCGCGCACAGGCAGACCGTGAGATAGCCGCACACCGCCAGCAGCCGGAGCAGCCCTTCGCCGAGCCCGATCTGGGCACCGGAGAGCAACGTCACCGGCCCGCCGCCGAACAGCGCGAGGCCGATCAGCACCCCCACCACGGCCACCAGCAGCGTGACGGACAGCGCGAACACCGCCACGGCCGCGTACTTGACCGCCAGCAGCCGGTTGCGGCTGACCGGCACCGTCAGCAGGTAGCGCAGGGTGCCGAGGTTCGCCTCGCCGGCCACGGCGTCCGAGGAGATGGCGGCCACCGCGATGGGCAGGAAGATCGGCAGCTCGACGGTGAGCGCGGCGAGCGCCACGAAGAACCCGTTCGAGGTGATCGAGGAGAAGAAGTCGCCGCCGCCGCCCTGGTCGTCCGGCGCGCTGAGCCGGACGCCCACCGCGATCACCACGGGCAGCGCGGCCAGCCCGGCGATGCCGATCTGGTTGCGCAGCCGCCCGTAGATGAGCCGCAGCTCGGAGCGGAACAGCCGGCCGCTGAATCGCCGCGCCGGCCGCGTCGCCCCATCGGCCGCCAGCCGCGTCCCGGCCGCGGCGGCCATGGCCGTCCTCCCGTCACCCGCTGACATCGAAGCCCTCCCCGGTCAGCGACACGAACAGCTCCTCCAGGTCCGCCGTGGCCACGGCGAAGCCGCGTACCGGCACGCCCGCGCCGACCAGCGCCACCACCACAGCCTCCGGCGGCACGTCACCCAGGTCGCCGGAGGCCGTCCCGGCCGAGTGCTCGACCCGGTCCAGACCGAGCTCGGTCAGTACCCGGGCGGCCTCGTCCGGCCGGTCGGTGCGGACCCGGGCCCGGGCCGCGGTGCGGGCGCGCAGCTCGGGCAGCGGCGCCTGCGCGACCAGCCGGCCCCGGTGCATGACCCCGACGTGCGTGCACACCTGCTCGACCTCGGCCAGCAGGTGGGTGGAGAGCAGCACGGTGACGCCCTCGCCGGCCAGCTCGCCGATCAGCCCGCGCACCTCCCGGGTGCCCTGCGGGTCGAGGCCGTTGGTGGGCTCGTCGAGGATGAGCAAATCGCGGGGGGCCAGCAGCGCGGCCGCCAGGGCCAGCCGCTGCCGCATGCCCAGCGAGTACGCCCGGAAGCGCTTGGCGGCCGCCGCGGTGAGGCCCACCCGCTCCAGCGCCGCGCCGATCCGCCGGTCCGCGGTGCCCGGATCGGCCGTCCGGTCCGCGGCGTCCAGCCGGCGCAGGTTCGCCGCCCCGGACAGGTACGGGTGGAAGGCGGGACCCTCGACCAGCGCGCCGACCCGGGGCAGCACGGCCGCCGCGCCGGCCGGCATCGGCAGGCCCAGCAGCGAGTGCCGGCCGGCCGTCGGCCGGATCAGCCCGAGCAGCATCCGGATGGTGGTGGTCTTGCCCGACCCGTTGGGACCGAGGAAGCCGAAGACGCTGCCGCGCGGCACGGCCAGGTCGATGCCGTCGACGGCGAGCTGCCGGCCGAACCGCTTGGTGAGCCCGTGCGATTGCACCGCGAGCGCCGACGCCGGGGGCGGCGCCGTGGGCGCCGCCCCCGGGATCGTCCCGGCGCTGGTGGTCACCGGCCGGTCCGGGCCACCTCGTAGAGGCGGTCCGGCGTGACCGCGCCGACCAGCACCCGGCCGTCGTCGGTCAGCAGGGCGGTCACCAGCTTGCTGGTGAACAGCCGGCCGCTGCCCCAGTCGCCGCTGACCTTCGGCAGGCCGTTCAGCAGCGCGCCGAGCTGGTTTCCGGCGTCCGCGCCGGGCGTACCGGCGCCGTCCTTGCCGGCGCGGTCCTTGCCGGCGGCGTCCTTGCCGGCGGCGTCCTTGCCGGCGGCCGGCTTGGCGCCGCCGTCCATCCGGGCCACCAGCACGGTGGTCCAGCCCTTCCCGACGGTACGGGCGCGGCTCGCGGCCGCCTCGGCCCTGGCGTCCGGCTTACCGGCGGCACCGGCCTCCGGCGCGGCGTTCTTGGTGACCACCTTCGTGCCGGCCGGCGGGTTGAAGACGAACTGTTGCGCGTCCGGCCGGGTGAAGTCGACCTGCGTGAACGCGACCTCGAACACCGGCTGCTGGGCGCTCTTCGCGAACACCCGCAGCCGCAGCGGCACGTGCTGCTTGGCGTCGATGGCCACCCGCACCTGCCCCACCAGCGAGGACTTGTCCCGCGGGCCGAGGACCAGCTCGTACGCGTCGCGTCCGGCGATCCGCGCCGTGCGCCCGACCGTCACCTCGGTGGTCGGGTCCACCGCCGCGAGCGCCTGCTCGGCGGCCTGCTGCGGGGTGCTCGGGAGCCCGGTGGCGAGCGACTCGTGGTCCGCGCGATCCGCCTCGGACAGCGTGCGGTGCACCGCCTCGTTCCGCTGGCTGGCCCAGACCCACACGTCGGCGCCGTTGTGGATCATGTCGGTCTCGCCGAGCGTGCCGAGCAGGGCCACCCGCTGGCGCTCCTCGCCGGCGTACCAGACCCGCAGCGTGTGCGTGCCGGACGCCAGCGTGGCGAGGTCGGCCTCGCCCTGACCGGCGCCGAGGTTCGGCAGGCTCGGCAGGCCCAGGTCGGCGCGCTGGACCACCGTGCCGGACAGGCCGTCCAGGCGGGCCGTCTGGAGGTCCACCAGGAGTTGCGCCGCGGTGCGCGGTGGCAGCGCCGGATCGGCCGACGCCGCGAACGTGCCGATCGCCGCGCCACCGCCGAGGACCACCGCGGTGGCGGCGGCCGGGACGATCCAGCGCAGGGCCGGACGGTTGCTGAACATGGACATGTGTGACACCTCCTGTCCCATATGGTGCCGTGCGGGCGCTGTGACGCCGCTGAGAACACCTGTGGAATCCCTCAGCCGGGGTGGCACCCTTACAGTCGTGCGGCTGCTGGTGGTGGAGGACGAGACCCGGCTGGCCCGCGCCCTGCAGCGGGGCCTGCAGGCCGAGGGGTTCGCGGTGGACGTGGCCGCCGACGGCCCGAGCGGGCTCGAGCTGGCCCGGCACGGCGGCTACGACGCGATGATCCTGGACGTCATGCTGCCCGGCCTCTCCGGCTACCAGGTGGTCCGGCGGCTGCGCGGGGACCGCTGCTGGCTGCCGGTGCTGATGCTGTCGGCCAAGGACGGCGAGTACGACCAGGCCGACGGGCTGGACTGCGGCGCCGACGACTACCTCACCAAGCCCTTCTCGTACGTGGTGCTGCTGGCCCGGCTGCGGGCGCTGCTGCGCCGCGGCGCCCCCCGACGGCCGGCGGTGCTCTCGGCCGGCGACCTGAGCCTGGACCCGGCCCGCCGGCTGGTGACCCGGGACGGCGCGGCCGTGGACCTGACCGCCCGGGAGTACGCCGTGCTGGAATACCTCATGCGCCGCGCCGGTGAGGTGGTGTCCAAGACGGAGCTGCTGGACCACGTCTGGGACGACAGCCTGGAGACCGCGCCCAACGCCGTCGAGGTCTACATCGGCTACCTGCGCCGCAAGATTGGCCGGGACCGCCTGCAAACCGTCCGCGGCGCCGGCTACCGGCTGGTCTGACATGAAAGGAAGGGCCCCTTCTTATCGCTTTCTGTATAGCAGGGGCCCCCTGTTAACGGCGCGGCTGCGCGGCCTCGGCCTGCGCGGCCGGCTGCTGGCGCTCGGCGTGGCCGGCCTGGTCGGCGGGCTGGCCGTCGGCGGCGTGCTGCTGGTGCTCGTCCTCGGGTACGCGCTGCAGCGCACCGTGGACACCGAGGCGTTCAAGACCGCCGACGCGGTGGCCCGGCTTTCCGAGCAGCAGGCGCTGCCCGATCCGCTGCCGGTGGCCGGCGGTCAGGTACGGGTGCAGGTGGTCGACGGCGGCGGCCGGATCGTGGCCGCGTCCATCGACGCCGACCGGTTGGTGCCGATGCTCTACCCGCAGGAGCGGGCCCGGATCGGCAACCGGGGCCGGATCACCATCGCCGGGCAGCGGTTCGGGATGCGCGGCCCGGTGCGGGTGGTGGCGGTGACCACCGGACCCGCCGGTGATCCGCAGACCGTCCTGGTGGCCCGCTCGATGGCCGACGTCGTGCAGGGTGTCCAGCTGCTCCGCGACACGCTGCTGGTGGCGTTCCCGCTGCTGGTGGTCCTGCTGGCGGTGGTGGCGTGGCGGGCCGTGGGCGCCACCCTGCGGCCGGTGGAGGCGCTGCGCGCCGGGGCCGAGGAGATCACCCGCAGCGGCCGTCCCGGCCAGCTGCCGGTGCCGCCGTGGCGGGACGAGATCCACCGCCTGGCGGTGACCCTCAACGGCATGCTGGCCCGGCTGGAATCGGCGCGGGTCCGGCAGCGGGCGTTCATCGCCGACGCCGCGCACGAGCTGCGCAGCCCGCTGGCGAACATGCGTACCCAGCTGGAGGTCGCGCAGCGGCTCGGCCCCGGCACGGACTGGGCGGCGGTCACCGAGGACCTGCTGGCGGACAACCTCCGGCTGGGCCGGCTGGTGGACGACCTGCTGCTGCTGGCCCGCAGCGACTCCGAGACCGGCCGGACCGCGCCGCGCCGGCCCGTGGAGCTGGGCGAGTTGATCGGATCCGTGGCTGCCCCGTACCCCGCGCCCCCGGTCCGGGTGGAGCCGCCGACCGCGCCGGTGTGGACGATCGGTGATCGGGACGCGATCTGTCGGATCGTGGCCAACCTGCTGGACAACGCCGTCCGGCACGCCACGAGCCGGGTCACCGTGTCGGTCCGGCCGGATGGCGCGTACCAGCTGCTGACGGTGACCGACGACGGGCCCGGCATCCCGGCCGCGGACCGGGAGCGGGTGTTCGGCCGCTTCACCCGGCTGGACGACGCGCGGGCCCGGGACGCCGGCGGGGCCGGCCTGGGCCTGGCCATCGTGGCCGACCTGGTCCGGCGGCACGGCGGCGGCGTGACGCTCGGCGACGCCGCCCCGGGCGTCCGGGCCGAGGTACGGCTGCCCGCGGCGGTCCCGCCGCCCGCCGAGGCGCCGGCCGGGCTCTCGACGCCGACGCGGGCGCGGCGCCCGGTGGAGTCGCCGGTCGGGTCCCCGGCGGAGCCGCCGGCCGCGGAGGCCGGCGGCTGAGCGGGTCGGCGGCTGAGCGGGTCGGCGGCTGAGCGGGTCGGCGGCTGAGCGGGTCGGCGGTGGTCAACGGCGGCGGTTGGTGCAGACCTGCCGGGACCGGCCGACCGTGTCGGCGGAGTAGGCGATGCCGACCGTGAAGCAGTAGTCCTGCGCGGTGCTCAGGCCGTACACGGTGAAGTTGTGGGTGCCCGCGGGCAGGTCCTGGAAGGCCTGCGGCTGCTGGCCGCGGCGGCCGCCCGCGATCACCACCGGCCCCTCGGCGCCGGCCGGATAGACCCAGGAGAGCGTGACGCTGTCCCCGCTGTCCTTCAGCTTCACGTCGGCCGGGGGAGCGCCGCGACCGGCCGGCGGGGCCGGCGTCGCGGCCCCGCCCGTCGCGGTGGCCGGCGGCGCGGAACCCGGCCCACCGCTGGGGCCGCTGTCCGGCGGCGGCGGGTCACCCGACAGCGCGAAGCCGACGATCACCGCGAGCGCGCCGAGCAGCACGACCAGCAGCCCGGCCACCACGACCGGCAGCATCCGCCGCCGGGTCCCGTCCTCGGGCCGGTGGATGGCGGCCGGCAGCCGGTCCGCGCGGCGGACGTCCGGCAGCCGGTGTACACCGGGAGCGCTCTGCGCCGGCACGCCGGCGCGGTCCGGGCGGCCCTCGGCCGGATCGCTGACCGTGCCGGGTCGCCGGTACCAGCCGGGTCCGGCCGACCACCCCTCGCCCGCCGGCCAGCCGGGCTCGTCCGCCGGCGCCGGCCCGTCCGTCCCGGCCCCCTCGGCGGGTACGGCCGCCGCCGTCCCGCCGCCCGTTGGCGGTACGCCGCCGGCCGCCTCGCCGGCTCCGCGGTCGGCCTCGCGGTCGGCCGTGCCGGTCCAGCCTGGCTGGCCGTCGTCGTAGCCGGCCTCGCGGTCGGCCGTGCCGGTCCAGCCTGGCTGGCCGTCGCCGTAGCCGGCCTCGCGGTCGGCCGTGCCGGTCCAGCCCGGCTGCCCGGCGTCGTAGCCGGCCTCGCGGTCGGCCGTGCCGGTCCAGCCTGGCTGCCCGGCGCCGTAGCCGGCCTCCTGGTCCGCCGGCGCGTTCCAGCCCGCTTGGGTGGCGCCGTACCCGGCCTCATGGCGTGCGGCGTCCTCCCAGCCCGGTCCGGCGTCGTCGTGGCCGGCCTCCTGGCCCGCCGGCGCGTTCCAGCCCGCTTGGGCGTCGTCGTAGCCGGTCCCGTCCCGTGCCGTGCCGTCCCAGGCCGCGGCCGCCTGGTCCTGGTGGTCGGCCGTGACGTTCCAGGCCGGCGCGGCGCCCGCGTGCTGGCCCTCGCGGTCAGCCGTGGCGTCCCAGGCCGGCGGGGCGCCGGCGTGCTGGCCCTCGTCGCCGGCCGCGGCGTCCCAGGCCGGTGCAGTGCCGGCATGCTGCCCGTTCGGATCCGCGGCGTTTCGCCCCGGCTGGGGCTGTGCCGACCCGCCGCTCCGGTAGCCCACCGGCCCGAACGCGGGGTCGGTCGGCTCCTCGAACACGGGCCGGATGCCGGTACCCGCCGCGTCGTACCCCTGCTGGTACGCCGCGTCGTACGTCCCCGGGTAGCCGCCCTCGGCGGCCCCGCCGGAAGCATTGTCGCCGGCGTCGCCGGTCCAGGGTGGCGGCTCCGCCTCGTCGGGCGGCCACCACCCCTCACCGGGCGGCTCGGCCAGGGACGGGTACGGCGTGGCCGCGAAGTCGTCCGGCGCCGGTTGCCGGGGTGGCGGGATGTAGGGCGGAACCGGCGCGCCGGAGTGCGCGGCCGCCGACCGGCCCTCGCGCCGCGGCGGCTCCGCGGGCGTCGACGGCGGCGTCGACGGCGGCGGTTGAGGCCCGGCATCGTCGGCGCCGCCGGCCGCGACACCGCCGGCCGCGACACCGCCGGCCGCGACACCGCCGGCCGCGACATCGCCGGCCGCGACATCGCCGGCCGCGACATCGCCGGCCGCGACGTTGCCGTCCCGGTCCGAGCCGCAGACGTGGCGCGGGTCGGCGGGCGCCCGCGCCAGCGCGGCCACCTGCCGGGTGAGCGGATCGTCCGGGGGCAGGTGCCGGCGGCACAGCTCCCGGGCCAGCGCGAGATGGTCGTGTGCCTCGGTGAACCGGCCGCAGTCGCGTTCCATCGAACCCAGCCGGGCCAGCATCTTGATGCCGCCCGGGTGCGCCTCGCCGTACACCTCCCGGTGCAGTTCCCAGGCGTCGGTCAACCGGTTGCGGGCCAGCTCGCACCGGCCCAGCGCGTACTCCACGGTGGCCAGGTCGGCGTGCGCGGCGAGCACCCGCAGCGACTCCGGCCCGTCCAGGGCGGTGAGCTCGATGATGACGTCCCGGTAGAGCCGGGCCGCCCGCGTGTCGCTGCCTACCCGGTGCAGCACGGCGGCCAGCGTGGCGGCCGCGGTGACGGTACGGGGGTCGCTCACGCCGAACTGCCGCATGGCGGCCGCGTACGCGAAGGCGGCCCAGCCGCGCGCGGCGTGCGGCTCGCCCAGCGCGATCAGGATGCGGGCCTGCAGCCCGGCCGCCTCGGTCAGCTCCTCGGAGGCGTTGCCGGGGCTGGGATCGGCGGTGCCGAGCGCCTGGTCCAGCAACGCCTGCGCGCCGGCCAGGTCGCCCTCCGCGACGAGGTCCTGTGCCGCCCGCGTTACATCACCGTAGCCCTGAGCCACGCCCCATCGTGCTTGCCCGGCGACGGTCAGTACAAGGTCTTGGCGGGGGCAATTTGGTCATGAAGCCGCCTCGCCGGCGGTCAACCGACCGTTCACCGCCTCGCTGATCCGGCGCAGCTGCTCGACCTGTTCGGGGCTGAGCTGGTCGAACAGGTGCCGGCGTACCCCGGCCACGTGGCCGGGAGCGGCGGCCGCGAGGGCCGCGTACCCGTCGTCGGTGAGCAGCGCGACCTGGCCCCGGCGGTCGGCGGCGCAGTCGACGCGGCGGACCCAACCGTTCTCCTCCAGCCGCGCCACCGCGTGCGAGAGCCGGCTGCGGGACGAGCCGGTGACCTCGGCCAGGTCGCTCATCCGCAACCGGCGCTCGGACGCCTCGGAGAGGCGTACGAGGATCTCGTAGTAGGCGTGCGGCATCCCGGCGTCCCGCTGCAACTCGCGGTCCAGCGCGGCCATCAGCCCCCGGGACGCGTCCAGGAAGGCACGCCAGGTCCGCTGCTCGTCCGGCTCCAGCCATCGCGTCACGTCCGCCACCCTACCGGGCAAGTAGTTGAACGTTCAACTAAACCGCGCTACCGTGGTGGGCATGGGCATCCACCGGTTGAACCACGCCGTCCTCTACGTCCGCGACCTGCGCCGCAGCGTCTCCTTCTACACCGAGGTGCTCGGCTTCCGGGCCGTTCCGATGACCCCCGAGGGCTTCACCGGCGCCGCGTTCCTGCAGGCCGCCGGCTCGACCAACGACCACGACCTCGGGCTGTTCGAGATCGGCGCGGACGCCGGCGCCTCGCCGGCCGGCCGCGGCGCCGTCGGCCTCTACCACCTGGCCTGGGAGGTGGACACCCTCGACGAGCTGGAGCGGGTGGCGCGCGCCCTGGCCGCCGCCGGCGCGCTCGCCGGCACCTCCGACCACGGCACCACCAAGAGCCTGTACGGCAAGGACCCCGACGGGCTCGAGTTCGAGGTGGTCTGGCTGGTGCCGGCCGACCGCCTGGACGACGCCGCCCTCTCGGCCCGGCGCCGGATCGGCCGCCTCGACCTGGCAGCCGAGCGGCAGCGCTACGGCGGCCAGACCCGCGGCGGCGTCGGCATCTCGGTCTGACCCGCGAAGGAAGGGCCCCCTGTTATCGCTTTTTGGGGTCTACTGACGTTGTCGTGGGTTCATGGTCGTCCGGGTAGGGGTGGGCAGAGGCCTCCTCGGCGGAGCATGGCCATGGTGATGAGGGCTTGTGGGTTGTGGTAGCCGTA
>NZ_JBHLUE010000002.1:0-700127 GCF_042434095.1 Plantactinospora siamensis | reverse complement strand
TACGGCTACCACAACCCACAAGCCCTCATCACCATGGCCATGCTCCGCCGAGGAGGCCTCTGCCCACCCCTACCCGGACGACCATGAACCCACGACAACGTCAGTAGACCCGCTTTTTGTATAGGAGGGGGCCCTTCTTAACGCCTTGGGCGCCTCGCCCGGCCAGCCGGGACGGGCCCGGTTACGCCGGCCGGGACGGGCCGGTCAGGCGTCCGGGCGCTCGTCGTGCGGGGCGACCAGCACCACCTTGCGGCGGCGGGAGAGCAGGAACAGCAGCGCGCCCAGGGCGAGCACCGCGACGCCCACCCCGACGATCATGCCGGCCTGCACGCCGGTCACCGGCAGCGCGCCGCCGCCGGTCCCGGGCGCGGCCGGGCTGCCGGACGGGGCCGGGCTACCCGGCTGCGACGGGTTGGCGGACGGGCCGAGCGTGGGGGTGCCCGTCGGCTGCGGCGTCGGCGACGAGGTGACCAGCTCGGCGTAGATGTCGAAGTTCGCGATGTTGTCCCCGTCATCCAGGTCCGCCAGCT
The DNA here is from genome assembly GCF_042434095.1 of Plantactinospora siamensis. Classification (NCBI taxonomy): domain Bacteria; kingdom Bacillati; phylum Actinomycetota; class Actinomycetes; order Micromonosporales; family Micromonosporaceae; genus Plantactinospora; species Plantactinospora siamensis. The sequence continues at coordinate 699,597 of NZ_JBHLUE010000002.1, read as the reverse complement.
GCTGCCGCTCGGCCGCGGTGGCCGCGCGGCCGTACCGGTGCCGGCCGGCGGTGCGCGCGCCCGCCTTGGCGGCGGCGCCGCCGTTCGCCTCGGCCGCCACCTGTCCCGGGGCCGGCAGCTTGCCGGTGGCGCCCGCCCCGACCGTCACGGTCACCGGGGCGTCGTAGACCTCACCGGGCCGCAGCACCAGGTCGGGGACCTGGCAGTAGTAGACGTCCAGGGCCGCGGCCTGCTTGGCGCACTCCTTGGGCACCGTGCCGAAGTGCGCGCCGGCCGGCAGGTTGAGGATGTAGGTCAGCCCGGCCGCCTCGCGACTGCCGGCGTTGTAGACCAACCAGTCCAGCGACGCCGGGGCGCCGGCGGTGCCGCCGACCGGCACCGGCACATGTACGTCCAGCGCCCAGGCCTGCAGGTCGTACCCGGCGCCCAGGACCGTCACGGCCGGGTCGGCGACGTTGTTGGTGTTGTCCGGGTCGGCCGTGGCGGAGGCGACCCTGACGACCAGCTTGCCGGCGTCGCCCTGGCCGCCGACGCTCCAGATCGGCAGGCCGAACTCGCTGCGCGCGCCGGCCGGCACGTCATCGCTGCCGTTGTTCAGCAGCAGCTGGCCGAGTGGACAGACGAAGACCTTGCTCCGGGGCGTCGCGCAGCCCTCCGGTTCCGCGAAGTCGACGAGCTTCAACTTGAGCTTGCTGTAGTCGACGGTCACCGTGACGTCCCGGGCGGCCGACGGGCCGGAGTTGACGACGGTGAACTTGAACGGCTTGGCCACCGCCTCCTTGCCGCTCTTCGCGACCTGGAAGCTGGACGGGATGATCGCGAGGTCGGCCCGATCGGCCGGATCGGCGGCGACCGCCGGGGCGCCGACGGCGGCCAGGCCGCCGGCGGCGAGGAGGGCCGCGGCGCCGAGCCGGGCCGGGCGCAGCAGGGTACGGAGTGTCATCGATCCCTCGGGGGTGTGGGGAGCGGGGAAGATCGCCCGCACGTTAGCGGAACCCCCGGGCATCGGCGAGTCCGGATCCGATATTCGCGCCGGGCCGGCGATGCCCGCTCCCCCGAACGGCCGCCCGGCGCCCGGCCGGAGCCACCGGCAAGCGGAAGCACCTGCGAAAAAGCACCGCCGGGCGGGATGGCAAGCATCCCGCCCGGCGGCTCTATATGGACGGCCCCTCGGGCCGATGGAGGACTGGGTGGGATCGTCGGCCGGCACCGTCGATCCGGCGTGCCTGGCACGCGCGCCGGACGTTAGCGCCTTCCGCGATCACCCTGCCAGCGTCCGCGCCGGATCGTTACCGAATTCGCCCCGAGTCCCTCGAGGTCAGGCGCTGGGCTTCTCGTCGCCGGGCACCACCAGGACGACCCGGCGACGCCGGGCCATCATGAACAGCACGCCGCCGGCGGCCAGGACGGCCGCGCCGACCCCACCGATCAGGCCGGCCTGCGGGCCGGTCACCGGCAGACCGCCGTCGTCGTCGCCCTCGCCACCGCCGGCGCCGCCGTTGCCGACCGCGGCCAGCAGCACCGAGAAGCCGTCGCTGTTGTCGCTGGGGTCGATGTCCGTGGGCACGCCGGCCGGCCGGTCATTGGTGAGGTAGGACGGAAGCTTCGTGGTCGCGGACTTGGCCAGCCGCTTGGCGGTCGGATCGGCCGCGCCCAGGGCCGCGACCGTGACGTTGCCGCCGGAGAGGGTCACCGGGGCCTTGAGGTCGGCCGCCACCTTGACCTTGAACACGCCGTACAGGTCGTCCTGCGGGTTGATCTGGATCTCGCTGTCCTGGCAGTCGGCGCTGCGCCGGTCGGCGCTGATGGCACAGTCCTCGAGGTTCTGGCTGAGCGTCACGCCCTTGGGCAGGGTCAGCTTCAGACCCACGCCCGCGGCGATCTGGTCGCCCTGGTTGAACAGCGCGGCAACGACCGTGGTCTCGTCGCCGGGGTTGAGGACCGGCTTCTGCTCCTTGATGTCGCCGTCCACCCAGCTGAGCTGGCTGGAGACGTCCGGGACCAGAACGCCCAGGTCAACGCCGCCCTTGTCGGCGAACTCCACGGTGGCGGTCTTCGAGTTGTTGCTCTTGTCGTCGTCCTCCGGCGTCACCACCGTGAAGGTGACCGGAGCGGAGTACGGCGCGCTCTTCGCCGGGTCTTTCTTGGCGCTGATCAGCGGCAGGTCGACCGTTGCGCCGGGCGCCGGGATCTCCTCGGCGGTCAGCGAGCACGTCCAGACGTGCTTCGCCGGGTCTTCCGCGCAGCTCTGACCGAGCACGGCGACCTCGGCGGTGTCCTGGTCGAGCTTGGACAGGTCGACCAGGATCTTCACATCGGTGGGCGTGGTGTCACCCTTGTTGCCGAGCTTGACGAAGCCCACCTTGCCCTCGGCGCCGGCGGCGACCCGGGTGCCGGCCACGTCGATGGACAGGTCGGTCTTCGCGCCCTCGGCAAAGGCCGGGGTGCCCAGGGCGGTGAACGCGCCGGAGGCGAGCAGGGCGGCGGCCCCGAGCCGCGCCAGCGGTCGGTTGCGGAAGGTCATGAGGTGATTCCCCCGTGGGTGGCGTGAACGGTACGCCGCACCCTAGCGGGAGGATCATGACGCGCGCTGCCCCGCGGACCCGAACGTCGGCCGATCATGACCGTTCGGCCAGCGTCGGCACGTCGCCGGGTCAGCGCCGCGGGCGCGTTCCGGCAGCGACACCCCGAAGGGACAGCGTGGCCGGCAGCGACCCCCCGAAGGGAAAACGTGGCCGGAAGCGACACCCGAAGGGAAAGCGTGGCCGGCAGCCCGCCCGGCGACGCCAGGGTCCCGACCCGTGCCGTCAGTTCGCCTCGACCAGCGGCAGCCGTCGGCCGCCCACCCCGCCGCCGGGCAGGGCGATCGAGGAGAAGTGCGACACCACCCGGTCGTCCGTCGGGTCGTCCGCGGGGGTCCAGTGCACCCGCAGGTGCCGGTAGAGCGTGTCGCGCTGCGCCGGGACGAACCCGGCGGACCGGATCATCTCGATCAGCTGGTGCAGGTTGGACCGGTGCCGCGCGCCCGCCGAGGAGATCACGTTCTCCTCCAGCATGATCGAGCCCAGGTCGTCCACCCCCATGTGCAGGGCCAGCTGCCCCACCTCCTTGCCGGTGGTCAGCCAGGAGGCCTGCAGGTGCGGGATGGTCGCGAAGAACAGCCGGGACACCGCGATGAGCCGCAGGTATTCCAGGTTGGTGGCCTGGGTCCGGCCCTTGAGGTGGTTGTTCTCCGGCTGGTAGGTCCACGGGATGAAGGAGCGGAACCCGCCGTACCCGCCGGCGTCGGCCTGGTCCTGCACGTCCCGGATCATCCGCAGGTGCTCGATCCGTTCGGCGTTGGTCTCGCCGGTGCCCATCATCATGGTGGCGGTGGACTCCACGCCGAGCTTGTGGGCGAGCGCCATCACCTCGCACCAGCGCTCACCGGACTCCTTGAGCGGCGCGATGGCCTTGCGCGGCCGCTCGGGCAGCATCTCGGCGCCGGCGCCGGCGATCGAGTCCAGCCCCGCGGCCTTGATCCGGGTGATGGCCTCCTCGAGGGACACCCCGGACACCTTGGCCATGTGCAGGATCTCGCTCGGGCCGATGGAGTGGATGACCAGCTGCGGGTACGCCTGCTTGACCGAGGAGAACAGCTCCTCGTAGTACTCCACGCCATAGTCGGGGTGGTGGCCACCCTGCAACATCACCTGGGTCGCGCCCAGGTCCACCGCCTCGGCGCAGCGCCGCAGGATCTCCTCGGTGGGGTGCGTCCAGCCCTCGCGGTGCTTCGGCGCCCGGTAGAAGGCACAGAACTTGCAGGCCGTCACGCAGACGTTGGTGTAGTTGATGTTGCGGTCGATGATGTACGTGACGATGCCGTCCGGGTAGCGCCGCCGGCGCACCACATCGGCCGCCTCACCCAGCGGGTGCAGCGGCGCGTCGGTGTAGAGCAGCAGCGCCTCCTCGGGCGTGATCCGCCCGCCGTCCGCGCCGCGCTGCAGGATGTCGTCGATCTCCCGGCTCACCGTCACCCCCCGAGCGTACGTCGCCGCCCACCCACCGACCCGGCCACCCGACTCAGCTGCGGCCGATCCCACACGCGCCGCCGCGCTCAGGCGTCGTAGTCGACGGTGAGGGTGTCGGTGACCGGGCTGGACTGGCAGGTGAGGACGTACCCGGCGGCCACCTCGTCCGGTTCCAGGGCATAGTTGCGGGCCATCGTGACCTCGCCGGCAACGACCTTGGCCTTGCAGGTCGAACAGACGCCACCCTTGCAGGCGTACGGCAGCTCGCCGCGCACCTTGAGCGCGGCGTCCAGCACCCGCTCGTCCCGGGTCATCCGGAAGCTCGACGACCGGCCGTCGAGGACGATGGTGACCTCGCTGCCGGCGGCCGTGTCCTCGGCCCGGCGGGGCGGCGGCGGTGGCTCGTCGACGTGGAACAGCTCGGTGTGCACGGCCTGCGCCGGCACTCCGCGCTCGGCCAGCACCGCCTGGGCATCGGTCACCATTCCGTACGGACCGCACAGGAACCACTCGTCGATGTCGGCGCCCGGCAGCACGGTGTCGAGCAACCGGGCGAACCGTTCCGCGTCCACCCGCCCGGACAGCAGCGGCGACTCGCCCGGCTCCCGGGACAGCACGTGCACCAGGTGCAGCCGGGCCGGGTAGCGGTCCTTCAGGTCGGCCAGTTCCTCCGCGAACATCACGCTGCGCGCGTACCGGTTGCCGTACACCACGGTGAAGCTGCTGGCCGGCTCGACGGCCAGCGCGGTCGCGACCAGCGAGAGCACCGGCGTGACGCCGGACCCGGCCACCACCGCGCCGTAGTGCCGGGCCCGGCCGGCGTCGAACTCGGTGCTGAAGTGCCCGAGCGGGGGCAGCACGTCGACGGCGTCGCCGGCCCGCAGCGCCGCGCTCGCATAGCTGGAGAAGACCCCACCCGGGATCTCCTTGACCCCGATCCGGAGCCGGCCGTGCCCGGTCAGCTCCGCCGGCGTCGAGCAGATCGAGTACGACCGGCGCGCCTCGGCGCCGCTCTCCGGGTCGACCAGCCGCACCGTGAGGTGCTGGCCGGCCCGGAACGCGAAGGTCTCGCAGAGCTCGTCCGGCACGGCGAAGCTGATCGCTACGGCATCGTCGGTGAGCCGGTTCACGGCGGCGACCGGCAACGGGTGGAAGACCGGCCGGCGGCGCACCGGTCGGGTGATCGTGACTGTCACAGCGCCTTCAGGTGGTCGAACGGTTCGCGGCAGGCGCGGCAACGCCACAGCGACTTGCAGGCGGTGGATCCGAACCGGCTGAGCTGCTCGGTGTCCGCCGAGCCGCAGCGCGGGCAGCGGGTGCGCAGCAGGGTGAGCGGCACCGGGCCGGCGCGTACCGGTGCCGGGGGCGAGATGCCCGCGGCGGCCAGCTTGGTGCGGCCGGCTGGGGAGATCCAGTCCGTGCTCCAGGCGGGCGAGTAGACGGTGCGTACCTCGGCGTCGGGCCAGCCGGCCGCGGCGAGCGCGGCCCGGATGTCGGCCCGGATCACGTCCATGGCCGGGCAGCCGGTGTAGGTCGGCGTGATGGTGACCACGGCCCGTTCGTCCAGGATCGCGACGTCCCGCAGGATGCCCAGCTCGTCGATGGTGACCACCCGGAGTTCCGGATCCACCACGGCGGCCGCGGCGGCGCGGGCCCGGTCCGGCGTCCGGGGCCCCGATCCGCCGTCGGCGGCTGCCGGCGCCCCCGCGGCGCCGGACGTGGTCGCGTTCACCAGCGGGCCCCCGGATGGGCGCGGTGCACCACCTGCATCTCGGCGAGCAGGAACGACAGGTGTTCGGTGTGCAGGCCGTCCCGCCCGCCGGTCGGCGCCCACCCGTCGGCCGGCCGGGTGAGGGTGGCCTCGGCGAGCACCTCGGCCACGGTGGCGTCGAAGGCGCCGCGCAGCGCGGCCGGGTCGACCGGCGCGGCCGGGTCGGAAGCGAACAGCTCGGCCGTGTACGGCCACACGGCGTCGACGGCCGCCTGCATCCGGGCGTGCGATTCGGCGGTGCCGTCGCCCAGCCGGATCGTCCACATCCGACCGTGGTCGAGGTGGTACGCCGACTCCTTGCGGGCCTTGGCCGCGATGGCGGCGAGCCGCTCGTCGGGTCCGGCCGCGAGCGCGGTGTACAGCGGAAGCTGGTAGGCCGACAGGAACAGCAGCTTGGCGATGGTCTGCCCGAAGTCGCCGTTGGGCAGCTCGACCAGCAGGCAGTTGCGGAACTGCCGATCGTCGCGCAGGAACGCCAGCGCGTCCTCGTCCCGGCCCGCGCCCTCCGCCTCGCCCGCGTACGACAGCAGCAGGCGGGCCGCGCCGAGCTGGTCCAACGCGATGTTGGCCAGCGCGATGTCCTCCTCCATCTCGGGCGCCGCGGCGGCCCACTCGCCCAGCCGCTGCGCCATGATCAGCGCATCGTCGCCGAGCCCGAGCAGGTGGTCGACGGCCGCCCGGGGTCCACGCCCGGTCGCCGCCGGAACGGAGGCCGTGGTGTCGGGGGCGCTCACAGGTGGGCCACCCCGTCCGGGACCTGGTAGAAGGTCGGATGCCGGTAGACCTTGTCGGCGGCCGGGTCGAAGAAGGCGTCCTTCTCGTCCGGGCTGGAGGCGGTGATGGCGGCCGCCGGGACCACCCAGATCGAGACGCCCTCCTGCCGCCGGGTGTAGAGGTCGCGAGCGTTGCGCAGGGCGAGCTCCGCGTCCGGGGCGTGCAGGCTGCCCACGTGGCTGTGCGACAGGCCGCGCCGGGCGCGTACGAAGACCTCCCAGAGCGGCCAGCCGGCCCGTCCCCCGTGTCCGTGCTCGGTCATGCCGCTACCGGTTCCTCTCGCTGTGCCCGCTCCGCGCGCTTGGCCGCGTACGCCGCGGCGGCCTCGCGTACCCAGGCGCCGTCGGCGTGCGCCCGACGGCGGTGTTCCATCCGCTGCCGGTTGCACGGCCCGTCGCCCTTGATCACCCGCATCAGCTCGTCGTAGTCCGGCTGGGTGTAGTCGTACGCCTGGCGCTCGTCGTTCCACCGCAGGTCCGGGTCCGGAATGCGCAGGCCGAGCGCCTCGGCCTGCTGGACACACATGTCGACGAACCGCTGGCGCAGATCGTCGTTGGAGAACCGCTTGATCTTCCAGGCCATGGACTTGGCCGAGTGGGTGGAGTCGGCGTCCGGCGGCCCGAACATGGCCAGCGACGGATACCACCACCGGTCCACGGCGTCCTGGGCCATCGCCCGCTGCCCCGGGGTGCCGTGCGCCAGCGTGTGCAGGATCTCGTAGCCCTGCCGCTGGTGGAACGACTCCTCCTTGCAGACCCGGATCATGGCCCGGGCGTACGGGCCGTACGAGCAGCGGCACAGCGGCACCTGGTTGACGATCGCGGCACCGTCGACCAGCCAGCCGATGGCGCCGACGTCGGCCCAGGTGAGGGTCGGGTAGTTGAAGATCGAGCTGTACTTCTGGCGGCCGTTCAGCAGGAGCTCGACCAGCTCCTCCCGGTCCACGCCGAGGGTCTCGGCCGCGGCGTACAGGTAGAGGCCGTGCCCGGCCTCGTCCTGGACCTTCGCCAGCAGGATGGCCTTGCGCTTCAGCGAGGGCGCCCGGGTGATCCAGTTCCCCTCCGGCTGCATCCCGATGATCTCGGAGTGCGCGTGCTGAGCGATCTGCCGGACCAGCGACCTGCGGTAGTCCTCGGGCATCCAGTCGCGTGGCTCGATCTTCTGGTCGGCCGCGATCACCGATTCGAAGTGGTCCTGCGGTTCCGCGTCGCCGGCCTGGGCCCGCGCCCGGGCGGCCGCGGCGCGCAGCTCGGCCTCGGCCGCCTCGACCTGATCGAGGAGCGCACCCGAGGACACCTCGTCGGGCGGGGAGAAGTCGTTGCCGTACACCCGACAAGTGTTACAGCTAGCGCGCCATATGGCCAGGCCCCTGTCACACAAATGGTGCGAAGAACACTGTTCGTGAACGAGGTGATCCGATCCGTCATCCTGCTGATCGAGCGTGGCGATCCCCGTCACATAACGTGAGGCGTCCGGCAGACTTCTGCCCTGGTCCGGCGGCATTTGCCCCCGTTCGCCGCGACCCACCGGCAGCGAAGTCTGGCGTCGGGCGGGACAGCGCCTAGAATTGCCGCGGTCCCCACCACCACAGCGCCCGCGCACCGCCCCCGGACCGACCAGTCCCCCGGTCGACCGACGGTCGCGAGCACGGGCACAACCCGTCCAGTCCCCCTGGGCCCGACCTTCGGAGTCTCACCACTCATGCGCCCTCGCGTGATCATGGTGCTTGCCATCGTGACCGTCGTCCTCGGCGGCGTCCTGCTCGTGCCGGCCGCCTACGCCCGGTTGACCGGTGGCGACAGCCCGCTCGGGATCAGCCTGGTCGGCGGGGAGCCCAAGGCGCCCGCGCCCACCGCCCCGCCCCCGCCCACCCTGGCGGCCGCGCCGGTCGCGGTGAAGGTCGACGGCTTCATGTCCTGGTCGCTGCTGGACCGCAGCACCGGCAAGATCTCGGGGTCGCCCAACACCACGGCCACCAACTCCACCGAGTCCATGATCAAGGTGTGGCTCGTGTCGGACTACCTGCGCCGGCTCGGCGCCAAGAAGCCGTCGGCCAGCCTGCTCAAGGACGCCGAACTCGCGATCCGGGACAGCAACGACAACTCGGCCCAGCGGCTGTTCCTGGCCGGCGGAGGCGGCGCGGCGGTGATCAACCGCCTGGTCAGCACGTGTGGCTTGACCGAGACGAAGCCGGTGGTCCCGCCCGGCTCCAAGACCGTGTGGTGGAGCTACACCCGGATCTCGGCCCGCGACGCGGCCCGGATGGGCGACTGCGTGGCCAGCGGCAAGGCCGCCGGCCCCAAGTGGACAAGCTGGGTGCTGACCCAGATGACCAAGGTCCGCGGCACCACCGCGGCCAAGGATCAGCATCCGACCAGCGGCGGTGGCCGGTGGGGCATCATCGACGGTCTACCCAACTCGATCACCAGCCAGGGGCCGGTGCACATCAAGAACGGCTGGACGCTGATCAACGCGGACGGCCTGTGGCACCTCAACTGCCTCGCGGTCACCGACAAGTGGTCGCTGGCCGTCCTCATGCGCTACCCGGGCAAGGACGGGCTCAAGTACGGGGCCAGCGTCTGCGCCAACGTCACCAGCCAGCTGGTGACCCCGCAGCCGGGCGCCGCGCTCGACGTACCGCCGCCGCTGGCGAAGAGCTGATGAGCGACTACCGCGGCAGCCGTCGCCGCCCCGAGAGCCGTACGGCGCTACGCCTGGCGCTGGTCGCGGTCATCCTGCTCGGCGCCGTCCTGGCCGGGCTGGCGATCATCCCCGGCTCCCCGTTCCGGTCGAAGACGGTGGCCGAGTGGGGGCACGCGGCCAGCACCGGGGTGACCACCGGGACCCCGAAGCAGCCGGCGAGCCGGTCCGAGCGGTCCGCCGGCGCCGCCTCGCCGAGCGCGCTGCCCCCGCTGGAGATCGCGCCCGCCGATGTCAAGGTCGACGCCACCGGGTGGTGGTCCTGGGCCATGCAGGACACCCGGACCGGAAAGATCTACGGCTCCAAGAACCTGGGCGAGACCAACACCACGGCCTCGATGATCAAGTCTTGGATCGCCGCCGACTTCCTCCGCCGCTCGGCCGAGCGCGGCGAAACTCCGAGCGACGCCCGGATGGACCAGGTCAGCACGATGATCCGGGACAGCGACAACGACGCCGCGCAGGACCTGTGGGAAACCATCGGCGGCGCGCCGGCCATCGACCGGCTGATCGAGATCTGCAAGCTCACCGACAGCAGCGGCTACAAGAACCTGTGGAGCAACACCCGGCTCTCCCCCCGGGACATCACCCGGCTGGGCAAGTGCATCGCCGACGGCCGGGCCGCCGGCCCGAAGTGGACGAACTACCTGCTCAACGAGATGCGCAACGTGCGGGGCACCGGCGACTTCGGCATCCGCAAGGCGTTCCCGGCCGACGAGCAGAAGAAGATCGCCATCAAGAACGGCTGGGTGGACCGTCAGGCGGTCCGGGAATACCACGTGAGCTGCCTGGCCATCGGGGACGGCTGGACGGTCGGCGTGATGGCCCGCTACCCGATCAACCTGGACTACACGTACGGCGCCAGGATCTGCGAGAGCGTGGGCCGCCAGCTGCTCGCGGCCGCCAAGTGACTCAGACCTGGAAGAAGGCCGGACCGCCGGCCGGCAGCGCCGGCACCTCGCCGCGCCCGGCGGCCCGCCGGGCGAACTCCCGCAACCCCGCCACCTGCCGCTCGCCCAGGGAGAAATCGAGGGTACGGAAGTAGTTGGCCAGGGTGTCGGCGTCGAACGCCTCCCAGCGGGCGGCCGCCGCGGCCACGTCGTCCAGCTCGGCCAGGCACAGGTCCCGCGAGCGCAGGAATGCCTCGTGCACGCCCTTGACCTGCCCCGGGTGCGCGGCCGCGAAGTCCCGGCGCACCGCCCAGACCGCGAAGACCATCGGCAGCCCGGTCCAGTCGCGCCAGGCCTGTCCCAGGTCCGTGACGGTCAGGCCGTGGCCCGGAGCCTCGTACAGGGCACGGAGGGCCACGTCCCCGATCAGTACGCCGGCGTCGGCCTCCAGCAGCATCTGGTTGAGGTCCGGCGGGCAGCGGAAGTACTCCGGGCTGGCCCCGTACCGCTCGGCGAGCAGCATCTGGGCGAGCAGCACGCCGGTGCGGGAGGTGGAGCCGAGGGCCACCTTGGCGCCGTCCAGCTCGGGCAGCGGCCGCGTCGACACGATGTTCACCGAGAGCACCTCGCCGTCGCTGCCCACGGCAAGGTCGGGCAGCAGGAGCAGCTCGTCGGCGTGCCGCAGATACTCGACCAGGGAGATCGGGCCGATGTCCAGATCCCCGGACACCAGGGCGCTGTTCAGGTTGTCCGGCGTGTCCTTGTGCAGGTCAACGTCGATCAACGCGCCGGACCGCATCAGCCCCCAGTAGATCGGCAGGCAGTTCAGGAACTGGATGTGCCCCACCCGGGGCCGGCGCAGCTCGGTCACCACCCGACCGTATCCCGCAATCTGGACGGGCGATCGGCGGGCCGCCACGGTGCGTGGTGTTTCACAGGCGTCAGCGGGCCCGGCGAACAGCCGGGCCGGGCGGAGCCGTCCCCTGACTCCGCCCGGCCCGACGCTTCCGCGGGGCGGCCACCGCCGGTAGCCCCGGGACGGCTATCGGCGTTCGTAGAAGGTGATGCTCACCCCGCCCTGCCCGACCCCCGGATCGGAGCTCAACCAGGTGTTGGCGTTGAGGAAGGCGTACGGCCCGGCCGCGCGGGCTTCGAAGGTCGGCACGAGCCGGCCCATCGGACCGCAGTTGCGGACCAGGATCAGCTCACCGTCGTTGGTGGCGAGCGTGTAGCGGGCGTCCAGCGTGGTGGTCGAGCCGATCAGCTGGTAGTCGGCGCCGCCGGGAAGAACCGAGCCGGTCACCCGGCCGGTCGTCGTGCCACCGGTGATCGGGATGATGTTCCGGGTGCCGCGCTTGCTGGCGCCGATGGACACGCTGCCGCCGAGCGTCACGGACTCGCTGAACACCGTCGCGCCCCTGGTCCCGCTGCCCGTGGCACAGTCCCACTGCTGGTTGGGCACGCCCGCGGGGTCGCGGAGCTGAACGGTCGGCCCGGCCGGGGTGACTCCGGAAACGTCGTAGATCGCGAGTTCGAGCGTGTTCGTCGCGGTGTTCACGACCCGGGTGCCGGCGTACCTCCCGGTGTTGAGCCAGGCGTACGCGCTGGAGTTCGGCGCCTCGAAGTCCGGCACGATCCGGACCGTCGGATCGCCGGCCGCCGCCACGCCGCAGCTTCGGAGGTAGACGGGCGTCCCGTCGCTGGCCCGCAGGATGTCGAGTTCCTCGAGTTCCACCGAGCCATTGGCGAGGGTGAGTTCGAGCTCCAGTCCGCCGGTCAGCACTGTGCCGCTGCCCCGGTCCCCGGTGAACGTGCCACCCCGCACGTCGAGGATGCGACGGTGGCCGTACTGGGTCACGCCGACATCGTGTACGCCGCCGAGCTGCGCCGTGATCCGCAGGACGAGCCGGCCGAGCGTGGGCGGGACGATGCCCCCCGGGGTCCCACAGGTCCACGACGGGTCGGGGATGATCGTCGGTCCGGCGCCACCGGGCGACGCGCTCGGGGTCGCGGAGGCCGACCCGGAGGCGCTCGGGCTCGGCGTGCCGCCGCCCGGCCCGCTCGGCGAACCCGACGGACCGCTCGGCGAGGCGGTCGGCGAACCCGACGGACCGCTCGGCGAGGCGGTCGGCGAACCCGACGGACCGCTCGGCGAGGCGGTCGGCGAGCCCGACGGGACGGTCGTGCCGGTGCAGGGCGTGCCGCTGAGGGCGAAGTCGGTCGGCGCCGGATTCGTCGCGTTGTTCCACGACCCGTTGAAGCCGAATGACGCGTCCGCGCCGGTGGCCAGGCTGCCGTTCCAGCTGGTGCTGGTGACGGTGACCGCGGCGCCGGACTGGGTCACGGAGCCGTTCCAGAGTTGCGTGACCTGCTGCCCGGCGTTGAACGACCAGGTCAGTCGCCAGCCGGTGAGCTGGTCACCGAGGTTGGTGACCGTGACGTTGGCGCCGAACCCGCCGGGCCATTGGCTGGAGATCGTGTACGTCACCCGACATCCGGTGGCGGCGCTGGCGGAGGTGGCGGTGACGATGCCGGCGATGACCGTCGCCAGAATGGCCACCGCGGCGACGAGGAGCCGACCGTGGACGAGGCGCATGAGGTCCTCCCGAGCCGCCGCTGAGACGCACCGCGATGCTGATGCGTTTCCCACAGTGTCTCGATCGGACAGATTTCTGTCAATCAATGTCCATGAATGTCTGGCCACCCCGCCGGCCCGGGGAGCCTGGACGGAAACCGTCGCGAGGCGGCTTCCGTCCAAGCTTCCGACGCTAGCTGGCGTACGTCTCGAACTCGGCGACCCGCGGCGCGCCGCTCGCACCGGTGATCTCAAAATTGATCTTCTTGAGCGAGGTCGACGCGAAGCTGATGACGCCGGCCGTGCCACCGGAGGCCAGGACGGCGCCGGTGTCGTTGTTGACCACCCGCCAGGACCGGATGTTGCCTACCGCGCCCGACGCCTCCCTGATGTTGATCTTCGAAACGGTGGTGGCCGAGCCCCACTTGACCGAGATGGTGCCGGTCGAGCCGCTCGGCGACCAGTAGGTGGTCATGTTGCCGTCCACCACGTTGCCGTAGCTGGTCCCGCTGGCCTTGCTGGAGCCGTCGGCGCCGGCTCCGAGGCTGAGGTTGGTCCCGCCGGGCTGGCCCTGCGTGGGCGTCGGCGTGGGGCTGCCCGGACCCGAGGTCGGCGTGGGGCTGCCCGGACCCGAGGTCGGCGTGGGGCCACCGGTCGGGGTCGGCGACGGCGTCTGCGGCGTGCAGTTGCCGTCCGAGACCCGCAGGCCCTTGTTGGCGCCGGCCGTGCCGGCTACGACCGAGGGCACGCAACTGGCCGCGTCCAGTTGGTAGGAGTACGGGATGCTGATCGAGGTGGTGGACGTCGGGTTGGGGCCGGCCGGGTGGTTCTCGGTGCCCGGGGACGACCAGGTGACGTTGTCGAAGATGTTGCCGTTGACCTGCCAGGAGCCCATCAGGTCGGTGTAGAACGTCCCCAGCACGTCCTTGGAGTTCGCGAAGTAGTTGTTGTCCACTCGGGCCTTGCCGCCGGCCCGTGGATTGATGCCGGACTCGTTGAGGTGCAAGTAGTAGTTGTTGTAGATGTGCGCGGTCGCTCCACGCAGCAGCGGCGTACGGGAGTCGATGTTCTCGTAGAGGTTGTGGTGGAACGTCACCGGGCCGTTGCCCAGGTCGCTGTCGCTGGATCCGATCAGGCCGCCGCGGCCGGAGTTGCGGAAGGTGTTGTACGACACCGTCACGTAGTTCGTGTTGGCCTTCATGTCGACGAGGGAGTCGTACCCCTGATCCTCGCCGCCCGAGGCCAACAGGCTGTTGTGGTCGATCCAGACGTTGTGCACGTCGCTCTCCATGCCGATGGCGTCGCCACCGTTGGAGGTGGGGCCGTTCGACTTCTTGACGTTCTGCACGGTCACGTTCTGGATGATGATGTTCGAGGCGCTGCGCAGGTGGATGCCGATCTGGTCGAAGACGGCGCCGCCGCCGACCCCGACGATCGTGACGTTGCTGACCTCCTTGATCTCGATCTTGTCGGCCGCGGTGTTGCAGCTGCTGCCCGAGACCTTCGTGGTGTTGCCGAGGGTGATGGTCCCCTCGACCTGAATGGTGATCGGGGTGCTGCTGCTGGCCCGGCCGCACAGGGCCGCGTGGATCGCCGTACCCGTGCTGGCCCGCACGGTCTGCCCGCCGGCGCCGCCGGTGGTCCCGCCGTTGAGCGTGGCGTAGCCGGTCACGCCGCCGGTGGCCGCCGACGCCTGGGTCAGCGGCAGCGCCACCACGAGCGCCGCCCCCGTCACCATCGCCGCGAGTGCCGCGTGCAGTCGCCGTACCTCTGGTCGTCTCATCCTCGCCTCACCTTCGTCCCCCTGGTTACGGGCCGGGCACAGGTCCGACGGCCGGATAACCAGAGCAAAACATTGATTGACGTCAGCATAGGAAAACGCTTTCCGGGGCTCAATAGCGGGCGTGTGCAGGTTTGTTGCAGCGGGGACTTGACATGCAGCCATCCGGCTGCCTAACTTTAGGCAGCCGGATGGATGCATGTCGGAGGAGGGTGGATGGACGCGGTGTTCCGGGCCCTGGCCGACCCCGGGCGGCGCCGGCTGCTGGACAGCCTCAACGCCCGCAACGGGCAGACCCTCAGCGAGCTCTGTGGGCAGCTCGACATGGCCCGCCAGTCCGTCAGCAAGCACCTGACGGTGCTGGCGGCCGCCGGGCTCGTGACCACGGCGTGGCGGGGCCGGGAGAAGCTGCACTACCTCAACGCCGCGCCCATCAACGCCATCGCCGAACGCTGGATCAGCCGGTACGACCGACCGCGGGCCGAGGCGCTCGCGGATCTCAAGGAAGCTCTGGAGGCACCGATGCGCGAGGACCAGGAGAACCCGTTCGTCTACACCACCTACATCGACGCCACGCCAGAACGGGTCTGGCAGGCACTCACCGAGCCCGCGTTCACCCGGCGCTACTGGGGGGTGAGCCTCGAGTCCGACTGGCGGAAGGGCTCCGCCATGACCTGGGTGGAGAACGGCGTACGCACGGCGGACCCGGAACAACAGGTGATCGAGTCCGAGCCGCACCGGCGCCTGGTCTACACCTGGCACACGTTCACTCCGGAGTGGGCGGCCAGCCACGACCTCGACCCCGGCCTGCCCGCGCGGCTGGCCAGCGAGGGGCGGAGCACCGTCGCGTTCACCATCGAGCAGCTCGGCGCGCTGGTGAAGCTGACGGTCGTGCACTCCGGGCTGCGCGCCGGCGGCACCCTGCACGGGATGATCAGCGCGGCCTGGCCGCAGCTGCTGGCCAGCATGAAGACCCTGCTGGAGACCGGCGAGCCGCTGCCCGCCGCCGAGCCGGCCGGGCAGCCCGGCTGACCAACCGGCGCGACCGGCGCGGCCGCGCGGCCGCGCCGGTCGTAATTCGGTGGAGGTCGGACGCCCAAGGCGCGTACCCTGGTTGGCCGCTTGACGGCCGCGGTGAGCATGCACCGGAGCGGACGTCCCCGCGCCGGGTGCCGGCAATCCGCCCCGGAAACGCGAGCGAGCCGGCCCTGCAGAAGTACGACAGGAGTCACCGTGCCCGCGACAGACCTGGACACCGATCTCACGGCCGAACGAGCCCACCTGACCGTCTCGCGCGCGGCCCTGCGCCGGATGCGGCAGCGCGCCGAGCAGCTGTACGCCACCGGCGACACGGTGGCCGGCGACGCGTACACGGCCGAGCAGCTGGGGCGGCACATGGCCCGGCGGGTGGCCGAGCTGGCCGACCACCCGGACACGCCGCTCTTCTTCGGCCGCCTGGACTTCGGCGATCATCCGGACCACCGCGGGCGGGCCTACCACGTCGGCCGCCGGCATGTGACCGACGATCTCGGCGAGCCCCTGGTGCTGGACTGGCGGGCGCCGATCTCCCGGTCGTTCTACCGGGCCAGCGTCAAGGATCCGCAGGGGGTGGCCACCCGCCGGCGGTTCGGCTTCCAGCAGGGCGAGATCACCTCGTTCGAGGACGAGCACCTGTCCCGCGGCGAGGAGCTGGGCACCGCCAGCCGGATCCTTACCGCAGAGATCGAGCGCCCGCGCGTCGGGCCGATGCGGGACATCGTGGCCACCATCCAGCCGGAGCAGGACGAGCTGGTCCGGGCCGAGCTGGACGCCTCGATCTGCGTGCAGGGCGCGCCGGGCACCGGCAAGACCGCGGTGGGCCTGCACCGGGCCGCCTTCCTGCTCTACCTGCACCGGGAGCGGCTACGCCGCTCCGGCGTGCTGATCGTGGGGCCGAACCGGGCGTTCCTCGCATACATCGCCGGGGTCCTGCCGGCGCTCGGCGAGGTGGAGGTGGCCCAGTCGACCGTCGAAGACCTGGTGGCCCGGGTGCCGGTGAGGGCCGTCGACGACACCGCAACGGCTACCGCCAAGCACGACGCGCGGATGGCCGAGGTGCTGCGCCGGGCGCTGTACGGGCGGATCCGCAAGCCCGAGCAGCCGATCACCGTCTCCGACGGCTCCTACCGGTGGCGGCTCGGGCAGGAGGTGCTGCGCCGGGTGGTCGACGAGGCACGCCGGGAGGGACTGCCGTACGGCACCGGCCGCGAGCGGGTCCGGGCCCGGGTGGTGAGCCTGCTGCAGCGGCAGGCCGAGGCGCGCCGGGCGGAGTCGCCCGGCGACGCGTGGCTGCGGCGGATGGGCCGGTCCCGCCCGGTCACCGAGTTCCTCGACGCGACCTGGCCGGCGGTCACCCCGGAGGGCCTGGTCTTCGAGTTACTGGCCGACGCGCAGACCCTGGCGAACGCGGCCGACGGGCTGCTCGACGCCGACGAGCAGGCGCTGCTGCGCTGGCCCAGGCCGGCCCGTACGGCGAAGGCCGCCCGCTGGTCGGCCGCGGACGCCATCCTGATCGACGAGGCCGCCGGGCTGATCGAGCGGTCGCCCAGCTTCGGCCACGTGGTGGTGGACGAGGCGCAGGACCTCTCCCCGATGCAGTGCCGCGCCATCGCCCGGCGCAGTGAGCACGCCTCGATCACCCTGCTCGGTGACCTGGCGCAGGGTACGGCGCCGTGGGCGGCCGCGGACTGGCCGACGCTGCTGGGGCATCTCGGCAAGCCGGCCACCGCGGTCGTACCGCTGACCGTCGGGTTCCGGGTGCCGGCCGCGGTGGTGGCGTTCGCGAACCGGCTGCTGCCGGCGCTGGCGGTGGACGTGCCGGCGGCCCGGTCGCTGCGCCGGGACGGCGGACTGGAGATCCGTACCGCCGCCGAGCTGCCGGCCGCGACGGTGGCGCAGGTGCGGGCGGCGCTGGACCACGAGGGCTCGGTCGGCGTCATCGCCGCGGACGCCCGGGTCGAGCAACTGCGCGCGGCGCTGCACGCCGACGGCATCGCCACCGCCACCGTCGAGGACATGGCCGGCGAGCGGGTCACGGTGGTGCCGGCCAGCGCGGTCAAGGGCCTGGAGTACGACCAGGTCGTGGTCGTGGAGCCGGCCGAGATCGTCGCGGCCGAGCCGCGCGGCCTGCACCGGCTGTACGTGGTGCTCACCCGCGCGGTGTCGCGGCTCACCGTGCTGCACGCCGACCCGCTGCCGGCGCCGCTGGGCTGACCCGGGACCCCGCGCCGCCGGCGGGCTGGCCCGCGACCGCGGGCCGCGGCCGGGGGCTCAGCTCCAGCGGATCCGGGCCACCCGGCCCTGCTCGCCGGTGGCGTAGCAGGTGCCGCCCGCGCAGGCGACGGCGTCGTAGCTGCCGCTGTCGAAGCGCCGCCAGATCCGGCCGCCGTCGTAGCTCAGGTCGCTGCCGGTCGGGCCGACGGCCAGCGCGAGCGGGCCGCGGTGGCCGGCCCAGGCGGCGCCGGACCGGTACTCGCCCGGCTCCCGCCAGGCCGGCGCCCAGGAGCGCCCGCCGTCCCGGCTGACCGCGGCGGCCCTGGGGGCGCTGGTCGGGGTCGCGTAGTCGCCACCCACGGCGATGCCGTGCCACGGGTCGCGGAAGGCGAGCGAATAGATGCCGGCGGTCGGCGCGGCCGGTACCGGCGTGTCGATGACGGACCAGGTGTGCCCGCGGTCGCCGGTGCGGAACACCCGGGCGGCCGGGCCGCCGCCGGTGGCGATCCACGCGTTGCCGGACCGGTCGCCGGCGGTGACCAGGCAGGTGCCGCTGGCCGCGAAGGCGAACTCGCCGTCGAGCGCCGGCGGCATCCCGCTGGTCGGCAGCACCCGCCAGGACCGGCCACCATCCTGAGTGGACAGCAGCCGGAACCGCCCGTCCACCGGGTCGGAGAGCGCCAGCCCGCTGTCCCGGTCGAAGAAGGCCATGCAGTCGTAGAAGGCCCGCTGGTCCTCGTTGCGGAAGGTCTCGGCCCAGGACCGCCCGCCGTCGTCGGTGCGGTAGACCCGGGAGCTGTCACCCGGCCCGATCGCCAGCACCACGGCGCTGTCCGCGTCGAAGCCCTGCACGTCGCGGAACTCCAGGGTGGAGCCGGCGGGACCGACCGGACGCCAGTGGCGGCCGCCGTCGGTCGTCCGCAGCACCGCGCCACCGCTGCCGCTGGCCCAGGCCACCGACCCGTTGACCGCGGACAGGCCGCGCAGGCGGGCCGTGGCGCCCGCGCTGTCGCCGGGTTCCCAGCGCGGCTGGGGTCGCCAGTCAAAGCCGGAGACGGCGGAGAGGGCGACGGCGGAGAGGGCGAGGGTGGCGATCACACGTATCCGCATGAATGGTCAAGCTACCCCCGAACGTCCCGGCCGGACAGCGGTCGGACCGGCGCGCCGGCAGCCGTGCGGCGCCCGCACCGCGGTCGCCCAGCTTCGACTTTGTACGATAAAGTGGTTTGCGTGGATCCGAACAACGAAGAGCGGCCGCCCGCCGATCCGGCCGAGAGCCTGCGACTGATCCGCGAGCAGCAGGTGTTCGCCGCCCGTCAACTGAATCCCGACCTGCGCACGTTCATCTGGCCCTGGGGCGTGGCCTGGCTGGTCGGGTTCGGGCTGGAGTTTCTCCGGTTCGGTCCGGACGGGCGGGTCTTCGTGCCGATGCCGACCTGGCTGCCGCTGGCGGTGCTGCTCATCCTGCTGGCCGGCGCCGCCGTGCTCACCTCGGTGGTGAGCCGGCGCGGGTACGGGCAGACCGCCGGGGACTCGGCGCGGCGCGCCGGCTGGTACGGGGCCGCGTGGGGGCTCGGATACGCCACGGTCGCGGTCACCCTCTCCCGGGTCAGCAACGATCTGCCGATCGAGCAGGCCAACCTGCTCTGGGCCGGCGTCACCACGGGGGTCGCGGGGATCCTCCAGATGGCCGGCGGCGCCATCTGGCTGGCCCGGAACCTCTTCCGGCTGGGCATCTGGATCACCGTCATCAACATCGTCGGCGTCCTCGCCGGGCCGGGCTGGCACGCGCTGATTCTCGGCCTGCTGGGCGGCGGCGGCATGCTGCTGGCCACGGCCTTCGTCCCGTCCGGCCGGGAGGCGCCGGAATGACGGGCGACGCCGCAACGACGGGCGACCCCGGAATGACGGGCGACGCCGCAACGACGGGCGACCCCGGGATGGCGGAGGTTGCCGGGCCCGCCGGCGGGCCGCCGGAGCTGGACCCGGTCATCCACGCGCAGGCCCGGCTGCGGGTGGTGGCCACGCTCGCCACCCTGCACGAGGGCGATCGGCTCCCGTTTCCCCGGCTGCAGGAGCTCCTCCAGATGACCGCCGGCAACCTCTCGGTGCACCTGCGCAAGCTGGAGGACGCCCGGTACGTGACGGTGGAGAAGACCCACCGGGGCCGTACCCCGACCACGCTGGTCTCGCTCAGCCGGCGCGGCCGGCTCGCGTTCGAGGAGTACACGGCCGCGGTCCGCGCGCTGCTCGACCCGGGCACGCCCCGCTGACCAGCGCCGGACCGGAGCCGCTGACCCGGTTGCCGCGCGGGCCGCCGGTCGGCGCCCGGAACGGAACCGCCGATCGACGTTCGGCCCGGGAGCGCCGATCAGCGCCGGACCGGAACCACCAGCGGGCCGTGCTCGCCGGCCACGATCCGGACCCGGGCACGGTAGTGCCGAGCCAGCAGCTCGGCCGTCAGCACCTCCGGCGGCGGGCCCTCGGCCACCACCCGCCCGTCGGCCAGCAGCACCAGCCGGTCGGC
Source organism: Plantactinospora siamensis (assembly GCF_042434095.1). NCBI lineage: Bacteria > Bacillati > Actinomycetota > Actinomycetes > Micromonosporales > Micromonosporaceae > Plantactinospora > Plantactinospora siamensis. The sequence continues at coordinate 679,318 of NZ_JBHLUE010000002.1, read as the reverse complement.
GTACTCGCCGGCCACCGAAAGGTCGTGCATGGTGGCCAGCACGGTGAGCCCGTTCTCCCGGCGCAGCCGGTCGACCAGTTCCAGCACCTCCTGCTGGTGCCCGATGTCCAGCGCGCTGGTCGGCTCGTCGAGCAGCAGCAGCGTGGCGCCCTGCGCCAGCGCCCGGGCCAGAAACACCCGCTGGCGTTCCCCGCCGGAGAGCGTGGCCAGCGGCCGGACGGCGAAGCGGGCCAGGTCGAGCCGGTCGAGCACGTCGTGCACCACGGCCACGTCGGCGGCCGACTCCCGACCCAGCGCCGGGATGTACGGGGTCCGGCCCAGCAGCACGTAGTCGAGCACGGCCATCCCGGGCGGCACCACGGGAGACTGCGGAACGACGGCCATGAGCCGGGCCCGCGCCCGCCGCCGCAGGACCGCGCCAGGCGTACCGAAGAGGGTGCAGGCGCCGGTCGCCGGCAGCAGGCCTCCGACGGCGCGCAGCAGGGTCGACTTGCCGGCGCCGTTCGGTCCGATCACCGTGACCCACTCGCCCACCCCGACCGTGAGGTCGACGCCGTCCAGCACCGGTACGCCGTCCAGCACCACCCGCAGCCCATCGACCCGAACGGCCGGCACGCCCGGGCCGGCCGGCACGCCCTGGTCGGCCGGCACGTCAGGGCCGGCCGGCACGCCGGGGCTCACCGGAACTCCCGGCGGCTGTTGCGCAGCACGAACACGAAGAACGGCGCGCCCACCAGGGCCGTGAGCACGCTGATCGGGATCTCGGTCGGCGCCGCGAGGGTCCGCGCGGCCGCGTCGGTGAGGGCCAGGAACGCGGCGCCGAACAGCATCGACAGCGGCAGGATCACCCGGTACGTCGAGCCGAAGACCAGCCGGACCGCGTGCGGGACCACGATGCCGACGAAACCGATCAGGCCGGACACCGAGACGGCCGCGGCGGTGCCGAGCGCGGCGGCGGCGAGCAGCACGTACCGGGATCGCTGCGGGTGCAGGCCGAGCCCGCGGGCCTCCTCGTCGCCGACCGAGAGCACGTCCAGTTCCCGCCGGTGCAGCAGCACGACGGCCATGGTGAGCACCACGTACGGCAGCATCAGCAGCACGTCGTGCCAGCCGGCCGTGCTGAGCCGGCCGCCCAGCCAGGCGTACACGTCGCGGATCGTCTCGGCGTTCCGTTGCAGCAGGTAGGTCTGCCCGGCGGTGAGGAAGGCCGACACGGCCACGCCGGCCAGGAGCAGCGTGGCCGGCGACCGGCTCCGCCCGCCGGACGCCCCGACCAGGTACGTCAGCAGCACCGCGCCGACCGCGCCGGCGAACGCGGCCACCGGCACGGTGAATGGCAGCCCGACGGTCACGTCCCCGGTGACCGAGCGGAAGGCCACCACCGCCGTGACCGCCAGGCCCGCGCCGGAGGCCACGCCGAGCAGGTACGGGTCGGCCAGCGGGTTGCGGAACACCCCCTGGTAGGTCCCGCCGGCCAGCGCGAGCATCGCCCCGACGAGCAGGCCGAGCACCACCCGGGGCAGCCGGAGTTCGGTGACGATGGCCGCCTGCTGGGTGCTGAGCCCGCTGTGCAGGCGTACCCCGGGAAGCAGGTCGAGCAGCTGCAGCGCCACGCCGCCCGGCGGCAGCCGTACCGGACCCAGGGCGATACCGGCGATCGCGGCCGCCAGCACCGCGGCGAGCCCGACCAGGACGGTCCACGCCCGCAGCCGGGCGGGGCCGGCCACGTCGGTCACCTCCGCGCGCTCTTCCCGGTCACGCCCGGGCCTTGGCGACCGCGTCCGCGATCGACCGCACCAGGTCGACGGTGCGCGGCCCCCAGCGGGAGGCGATGTCGTCGTCCAGCGTGATCACCCGATGGTGGGTGACGGCGGGGATGCCGCCCCAGCCGGCCCGCCCGGCGACCTTGCCCGGGGTCTGCTGGCAGCACTTGGCGTCGGCGAGGAAGACGAAGTCCGGCCCGGCGTCGATCACGACCTCCGGTGACAGCTGCGGATAGCCACCGGCCGCGCCGTCCTTGTCGGCCGAGTCGGCGATGCTGGTCAGGCCCATCATGCTGAACAGCGAGCCGACGAAGGTCTTGCTGGTGACCGTGTAGTAGTTCGGGTCGAGCTCGTAGTAGTAGCGCTGCTTCTTCCCGGTCGGCACGTCCTTGACGAGCTTGGCGATGTCGTCCTTCATCTTGCCGGCCACGTCGGTGGCCTGGTCGGCGTGCCCGGTCAGCTTGCCGAGGTCGCCGAGCTGCCGGTACGTGTCGTCCAGGGTCTTGGCCGCCGGCGCGAGGTAGACCGGGATCTTCAGCTTGCCGAGCTGGTCGACGATCTTGTTGGTGTCGTTCGAGATCACCACCAGGTCGGGGCTCCGGCCGGCGATCGCCTCGGCGTTCGGCTGAAAGCCGGACAGCTTGCTCTTCGGCGCCTCGGGCGGATAGTTCGACTGGTCGTCCACGGCGGTGACCTGCGAGCCGGCCCCGATCGCGAAGAGCATCTCGGTGGCGGTCGGCGACAGCGACACGATCTTTCGCGGCTGTTCGTCGAGGGTCAGCTTGCCCACGGTCATCGGGTAGGCCACGTTGCCGCTGCTCGCTGGCGCGGCCGGCCGGTCGGTCCCGCCGCCGCAGCCGGTGACGGCCAGGGCGGCCGCGGCCAGCACGGCGGTCAGGATCGCGGGGGTACGTCTGCGCATGGGTCCTCCTGTCGGTCGAGGAGCCGGTGCTTCGCCGACAGTGCCCACCCTGCGGTGTCCCGTCCGCGAGGCGCCCTTCCTCGAGAGCGCTTGTTCGCGACCACGCCGCAGGCGACCTGGCTCGTCCCGACCGTGCTGGTGGCACGGAGGGGCATCACAGTTGCGGGACAGCGCCGGTTTCGCACCGGCTTCGCTGTGGCGCGGTCGCTAGAACGGTAGCGCACCCCGCGGCCCGGGCCCGAGGCCCCGGCGCCGGTCAACCAAGATCGGCAAGAATTTTCCAAGAGGCTGCATCTGGCGAAAGTTCCCTCCGAGCGGGATAGTGGCCGGAACACCCCCATCCCCCGACCCGCGGAGCGTGCCCCATGGCTCGATGCCTGCGCGCGGCCACCGTCGCCGGCCTTGTCAGCCTCGCCGTGATCACCGGCGCCGCACCCGCCCTGGCGGCCGGCGAACCGGTGCAGCACGATGAGCAGATCACCTATCAAGACTGGAACAGCTACTCCGACTGGCGCGGCGGCAGCCAGAACGGGACCATCGCCCTCCCCGGCGCGCGCACCGGCGTCACGATGCTGCGTCCGGCCGGCGTGACCGACTACACCGACCCGCACACCGGCGCCACCCGCAGCTGGGAGTACGCGACCTGGACCTCGCCGGTGCGGCGGATCGGCTTCGCCGCCACCGAGCTGGTGGCCTCCTGGAACGCCGAGACCCCGGCCGGCACCTGGATCCAGGTCGAGATGCAGGGCACGTACAACTCCGGCCAGCAGACCCCCTGGTACGTCATGGGCCGGTGGGCCTCCGGCGACGGCGACATCCGCCGCACCAGCGTGGACGGGCAGGGCGACGCGTACTCGTCCGTCTGGACCGACACGTTCGCCATCGACGACGCGTCGGCCGGGGTGCTGCTGTCCGCGTACCGGCTGCGGTTGACCCTCTACCGCGCGCCCGGGCAGTGGCGCTCGCCGCGGGTCTGGATGCTCGGCGCCATGACCTCGAACGTGCCGGACCGGTTCAGCGTGCCGCCCAGCGCCGGGCACATCGCCTGGGGGCGGGAGCTGGCGGTGCCGCGCTACTCGCAGAACATCCACAAGGGCCAGTACCCCGAGTACGACGGCGGCGGCGAGGCCTGGTGCTCACCCACCTCCACCGAGATGGTGGTGGAGTACTGGGGCCGGCGGCCGTCCGCGGCCGACACGGCGTGGGTGGACCCCAGCTACGCCGACCCGACCGTCGACCAGGCGGCCCGGCGCACCTACGACTACCAGTACGAGGGCACGGGCAACTGGCCGTTCAACACCGCGTACGCCGCCTCCTACCCGGGCCTGGACGCCCGGGTGACCCGGCTGCACTCGCTGGACGAGGTGGAACGGTTCATCGCGGCCGGCATCCCGGTGGTGACCAGCCAGTCGTTCCTGGCCAGCGAGCTGGACGGGGCGAACTACGGCACCTCGGGACACCTGTTCGTGGTGGTCGGCTTCACCGCCGCCGGCGACGTGGTGGTCAACGACCCGGCCTCCTCCTCCGACGAGGCGGTCCGGAACGTCTACCCACGCAAGCAGTTCGAGCAGATCTGGCTGCGCACCAAGCGGTACCGGGCGGACGGCTCGGTGGGCAGCGGCACCGGCGGGGTCGCGTACCTGATCAAGCCCTGGTGGAAGCCCTGGCCCCGGGTCGCGGGCTCGACGAACTGGTGAGCAGCGCCGGCGGGGCGGTCGCTCAGCGGCCGTCCTCGGCGGCGCCCGGATCGACGGGCCGGTCAACGGCGCCCGGCCCGTCCGGCGTCGGCCCGGCGGTCTCCGGTCCGATCCTTCGACCGGCGTCCGCTGGGCCCGCGTCCTCGCCGGCGCTCGCCCGGCGCACACCCGCCGGGCGGGCGTCGGTCGGCGCGGCGGCGTTCTCGCCGGCCAGGGCGGCGCGCAGCCGCTCCTTCTCGCCCCGGCGGCGGTCCGCGCCCTCGGCCAGCTGCTCGGCCATCGCGTCCCGCCAGGGGCGCAGCAGGAAGTAGGAGGCCGCGGCCGAGAAGGCCAGCGCGATCATCAGCTTGACGAACAGGTTGAGCTGCACCGGCAGGAGCACCGCGAACACCGCCACGAACAGGCCAATCCGGCCCAGCGTGTACTTCACCGCGGGGGACATCTTCGCCACCTTCTCCTCAACCCGTCCGGCGGCTGAGCCACCGGACGCCGACAAACCAGATCACCGCGTACACCACCGTGAAGACCACGGCCGCGACGGCGCCGGACCAGAGCGCGGGCAGGGCGCCGGTCGCCCCCGCGGCCAGCAGGCCACCGACGATCGCCACCGCGAGGGCGAGCACCGCGGCCACCGCCCGGGCGACGCCCCGGGCCCAGGCGCGGAAGTCGTCCAGGAACAACCAGGCGGGCAGGATCACCGCCAGCCAGCCGTTGGCGTGCCCGAACCGGCCCGCGCCCACGGTGGCGAAGCCCCAGTCGAACACCACCAGGGCGAGCACCCCGATGACCACGCCGGCGAGCCCGACCCCGAGCAGGTGGGACAGGCGCGTGATCCGACCCTCGCCGTCGCGCTCCGGGAACCCGCCGCCGCCGTCGTTCTCGCTCATGACCCACCGAGGGTACGCCGAGGACTCAGGCCCAGACGCGTTGCGGCTCGGAGCGCCGGTCGGCCTGGCTCGGCGGGGGGTCGTAGGTGTGGATCACCCGCTGCTCCGGGTCGAGTTCCACCGGCCGGAAGCCGGCGTCGCCGATCAGCGTGACCAGCTCCTCCCGGAGCGCCGCCGTCGCCTCCGGACCGCCCTCGGCGCCGGCCAGCAGCTGGTCCACGCCGAAGTTGAGCGCCAGCTGGCACAGCGACGCTCCCTCGATCGGGTAGCTGACCGCGATCCGTGCCACGTTGTCGAGCAGCAGCCGGGACAGCGCCAGCAGCCGCAGGGCCAGCACCGGCGCCGCCGGGTCGGCCGTGGCCACCTCCTCCGGCGCGGTCCCCGCACGGACCGCCACGAGGACGCGGCAGCCGCCGTCGGCGTCCTGCCGGTCCCGCACCGCCATCAGCCGGTCCACCCAGATCTCCGGCGCGGTGTCCCGGCCGTACGTCAGAACCGTCACCGGCCCGGCGTCCGCCGACCTCGCGTCCGCGGCTGGCCCGGCGTCGGCGGTCACGCCGGCGTCTGCGGCCAAGCCGGCGTCCGTGGCCGGGCCCCACCGCGGATCCAGCACGAAGCCGGCCCGCTCCGGGTCGGCCCGCCGGTGGTGGGCCAGCCGGCCCAGCCAGACGAGGTCGTCACAGCCGGCCAACCCGACCCCGTCGGCCCGGTCCAGCCGCTGCCCGGCGTACACCTTCCGCTCGATCTCGCGCCTGCGCCCGGCGTCCATCATTCCACCCCTCACCTGGGACGATCCGCATCGAGCGTACGTGGAGCGCGATCGTGGCCGACGTCCGGCCACGATCCGGACGACCAATTCTCAGTATGTCGTTACCCGACCGCCCGGTGACATCGGCGACATATTCAGGTAAGACAAAGTGTGGGCGCGGCGCACCGAGCCACGCTGCACAGTGGATCGCGCCATGAACGCGACATATCGGGACAACACCGGGGAGCGGGATGACCAGGGTCGGACGGCGGCAGGTTCGGTTGCGGGATGTCATCTCTCCGGTGCTCCGGCCGGCGCTCTGGTCGGCGGTGCTCGGGATGGCCGCCGCGGTCGCCTTCGCCGCGCCCGGATACGCCGACCCGGCGCTGCCCAACACCATCCCGGACACCGGCACCCGGCCACAGGTGACCGGCCAGCTGGCCATGCCGGGTTCGGTGCCGACCACGCCGTCGGGCAGCCCGACCACCACGCCGGCCGCGGTGAACGGCCCGCTGGCGGCCCAGCTGCTGGCGCAGGAGAACGAGGTGGCCGCCCTCGGCGACCAGCTGCTGCAGCTGAAGCAGGACCGGGACGGCACCCAGGCCGAGCGGCTGCGCGCCCAGAACGAGCTGGCCACCGCCACCGCGGCGCTGCTCGCCGCGGAAAGCCGGGCCGAGGCGGCCGCGGGCGACGCGTTGAAGGAGGCCGCAGCGCTGCCGCCCGGCGCGTTCGGCTCCGACCTGCACGGTCTCGGCGCGCTCAGCCAGATCCAGGAGGGCCACCGGTCCAAGTCCGCCCTCACCGGGACCGAGGGCGAGGTCATCCGGGCCCGCCATGCCGTCGACCTGGCGAACGCGGCGTTCACCGGCGCGACCGCGAAGGCCGGCGCGGCGGCCGATGCCTTCACCAAGGCGCAGACGACGTACCAGCAGCGCGAGACGGCGCTGATCAACCTGCGCAAGCAGAACACCGACCAGCTGGCCGTCATCGAGCGGGCCCAGGAGGCGACCGAGCAGCAGCTCGGCGCGGGCTACACCGACGGCAGCGCCGCCGGGATGGCCGCCGACCCGCGGGCCGCCGGGGCCGTGCGGTACGCGCTCGCCCACCTCGGCGACCCGTATGTCTGGTCGGAGGAGGGTCCGCACCAGTTTGACTGCTCCGGCCTGATGTGGGCGGCGTACCGGTCGGTCGGCTACACGCTGCCGCGGGTCGCCCGGGACCAGTACTACGGCACCAGGGCTCGCAGCGTCGACCGGTCCGCGCTGCTCCCCGGCGACCTGATCTTCTTCGCCTCGGACAACCGCGACTGGCGCACGGTGCACCACGTGGCCATGTACATCGGCAACGGCAAGATGGTGCACGCGCCCAACAGCGGCGACGTGGTCAAGGTGTCGACGGTGTGGTGGTCCCGCTTCTACGCCGCCACGAGGGTCTTCGGCGCCGTGCCGGGGCAGGACGTCCCGCCGGTCGTACCGAACCCGCCGGCCGCCAAGCCGCCGGCCGCCAAGCCGCCGGCCCCCAAGCCCCCGACCACCAAGCCACCGGCCCCGAAGCCGCCGGCCACCAAGCCCCCGACCACGCCGCCGACGACCAAGCCGACCACGCCGGGCCCGACCCCCAGCACGCCCACCCCGACCACCCCGGCCCCGACCACCCCCGCCCCGACGCCGGCCGGCACCGGGAGCGCGACCCCGGGTGGTTCCGGCTCGCAGGAGCCGACGCCGTCGCATGAGCCGGCGCCCAGCCCGGCGCCGACCACGGCGGCCGCGCGGCCGAGCAGCGCGGCGCCGACGACCGTCGCGAGCAGCGGCGGCGCCAGCCCGTCCGGGAGCTGACGCCGGTCGCGGGCACCGGTACTGTTTCGGCGGTTGTCCCGTCGGGAAGCTGAGCTGTGGATCGGCTGCCGAGGCGGATGCGGGCGGATGCCCGGTGTGGCACGGTGGACAGTGGGATTCGGGTCCGGCGCACCGGTCCGGGTACGGGTGCGGGAGGCAGTCATGGACGAAGAGCAGGCCACGTCGGGGACGACCACGGTGGCGAATCCCGACGCCGTGCGCTCGACCGATGACGCCGCCGCGCGAGACGGATCGCCCGAGCCGCCCGCTGCGCAGGCCGACGGCGGACCGGCCGCCGGCACCGCGCGCGCCGGCACCGCCCGCGGCCAGACCGCCGTGGTGGCGCGGGCCAGCGCAAAGGTCGCCGACGGCCGCGCCGAAACCCCCGGCGGTACGCCCGGACCCGGCGGTACGGCCATCGTCGATGGCTCGCCCCGGGTGCCCCTGCCGCGCAGATCCCCGGAGAGTGCGGCCGCCCCGGCGACCGTTGCCGGCGCGCCGTCCGCCGGCGCCCCCCGGGCCACCGGCCGGGTGGCCATGCCGGACGCCGCGCACGAGGACGGCGCTCCCCACGGCGAGCGGGCCGCCCCGGTCGGTGCGGTGACGCCGGCCAGCGGTCGGGACCTCGAGCCCGCCGCCGACACCGGGTCGGCCGCGGAGACCCCGCCGGCCCCGCACACCGAGGCCGCCGCCGGCACCGAACCGGCCGAGGACATCCAGCCGGCTCCGGACGCCACGACCGCCACCAACACCGAGACCGCCGCCGACACCGAACCCGCCGAGGACATCCAGCCCGGTCCGGACGCCGAGACCGCCACCCACACCGAGACCGCCACCCACACCGAGACCGCCGCCGACACCGAACCCGCCGAGGACATCCAGCCGGCTCCGGACGCCCGGGTCGCCGGCCAGGCCGAGGCCGCCGTCGGCGCCGAACCGGCCTGGGATGCGCAGCAGGTCCGCGACATCGAGCCAGCGCGGGATACCGAGCCCGGCCAGGCGGCCGAACTGGCCCGGGAGATCGAGCCGGCCCGGGACAGCGTGCCCACCGACGAGGTCGAGCCGGCCCGGGACAGCGTGCCCACCGACGAGGTCGAGCCGGCCCGGGAGAGCGTGCCCACCGGCGAGGTCGAGCCGGCCCGGGACATCGAGCCCCGGGACATCGAGCCGGCCTTGCGGACGACGCCGGAACCGGAGGCCGGGCAACCGTCGCTGCCCGCCGAACCGCCGGAGCCGCCGCAGCCGCCCGCCCCGCCGGAGCCCCGCCCCGAACCGGAACCCCGGCCGGAGCCGGAACCGGCACCCGCCCCGGTGCCCGAGCCGCCCGCCCCACCCGTACCGGTGCCGGTGCCGCCGCTGCCCGCGCCGACGCCGCCCGGACCGACCCCGCCGGGACCGCTGCCCGACCCGCTCCCGCCAGCGCCGACGCCGCCGGGGCCGCCCGGCCCCGTCCCGCCCGGTCCGGTCCCACCGGTCCCGCAGCCGTTCCCGCCCGTCCCGCCGGCGCCGGCGCCGCCCGGGCCGATGCCTGCGCCGCCGTTCCCTCCGCCGCCCGCCATGACCGGCTCGGTCGCGTCGGCGCAACCGGCGGACCCGGCCGGCCCCGCCATGACCGGCTCGGTCGCGTCGGCGCCACCGGCGGACCGGCCCGGCCTCGGACCGAGCATGAGGGCGACCTCTGGCGAGGCCGAAACGCAGGTCGTCCGGATCGGCACCACGCCGCCCCGACGGCCCGACGGCGCTGGGCAGACCCGGGCGACGCCGGCCGGCCAGCTCCCGGCCGGGACCGACGAAACCCAGGTCGTACGCGCGGGGACCATTCCGGCCGGGACCGAGGAAACCCAGGTCATCCGCGCCCGGACCATCCCCACCGACACCGGGGAAACCCAGGTCGTCCGCGCCCGGACCATTCCGGCCGACACGGAGCAGACCAAGGATGCCCGCGCCCGCAGCATGCCCACCGACACCGAGCAGACCCAGGTCGTCCGCGCCGGCAGCATCCCGGCCGACACCGAGCAGACCCAGGTGGTGCCGGTCCGGCCCGGGCGGGCCGCGGAGCAACCGTCACGGGACGCCCCCGGGCGGGTCGACGACGACGCCACGCAGGTGTTCCGGGCCGTCACCGCGCCGTTGAGCGGCAGCGCCGGTCAGCGTGGTCAGGGCACCGTGTACGACGGCCACAAGCGGAGCGATCTCAGCCAGCGCACCATCCCGGCGCTGCCGGTCTCGGTGGAGAATTCCGGGTCGCTGACCGGCCACATCCTCGCCCAGGGCTGGGCCGATTCGCCGGCCCAGCGCGACCGCAGCACCGCGAAGGTGGTGATCGCGCTGGTCGTCGGGCTGGGCCTGGTGGTGCTGATCGGCCTGCTCATCGCCGGCGTGGCGGCAGACGTGTTCCGCAGCCTGTTCGGCGGAGCGCTGGGCAGCTAGCGCGGCGCCCCGCTGAGCGGCTAGCGCGCCGCGCCCGGCACGACCGCCCAGCGCGCCGGATCCGCTGCCTAGCGCACCGGTCGGAAGGCGGCGCGGACCTCCTCGACGAAGAGCTGCGGCTGTTCCCAGGCCGCGAAGTGGCCGCCCCGGTCCAACCGGTTGTAGTGGACGAGGTTCGGATACGCCCGCTCGGCCCAGCTCCGGGGTGCCTCGTAGAGCTCGTCCGGGAAGACGCTCACGGCGACCGGGACGGTGTCGGAGACGCCCTTGGTGGCGAAGAAGGACAGGGTGTTCTCCGCATAGAGCCGGGCCGCGGAGATCGCCGTGTTCGTCAGCCAGTAGAGGGTGATGTTGTCCAGCACGTCGTCCCGGGTGAGCCCCTGGGGCTGCCCGGCGAAGGCCCGGGAGATCAGCGCGAGGCTGGCCGCGTCGTGGTCCAGCAGGAAGGCCGCCAGGCCCGCGGGCGAGTCCGCGAGCCCGGTCAGCGTCTGCGGGCGGGTCTGCATGATCAACCCGTACGCCACATGCTTCCAGACGAAGTCCAACTGCTCGGACGCGCGGCGTTCCTCCGCCGACAGGTCGGCGGGCAGGTGGCCGAGCGCGTTGTTCGCCCCGGTGATGTCGGACTGGAACAGCACGTCGATGGCCGGCGGTACCACGCCGGCCATGTTGACGTGGATCCCGACCAGCTCCGGGGGCGCCTGCACGGCCATGAGGTCGGTGATGATGGCGCCCCAGTCGCCGCCCTGAGCCACGAACCGGGAGTATCCGAGGCGCTTCATCAGCTCGATCCAGGCGCTGGCGATGTGCTCCGGACCCCAGCCGGGCGCGGTCGGCTTGCCGGAGAAGCCGTGCCCGGGCAGCGACGGGATCACCAGGTGAAAGGCGTCGGAGGCGCTGCCGCCGTGCGCGGTGGGATCCGTGAGCCGGTCGACTATCTTCAGCTGCTCGATCACCGAGCCCGGCCAACCGTGCGTGACGATGAGCGGCAGGGCGTCCTCGTGCCGGGAGCGCACGTGGATGAAGTGGATGTCCAGCCCGTCGATCTCGGTGGTGAAGTTCGGTACGGCGTTCAGCCGCGCCTCCGCCCGGCGCCAGTCGTACTCCGACTGCCAATAGCTGGCCAGCGCCTGGACCGTCGCCAGCGGCACCCCCTGGGACTGGTCGGTGACGGTCTCCCTGTCCGGCCAGCGGGTGGCCGCGATGCGGGCCCGCAGGTCCTCGAGCTCCACCTCTGGCACGTCGACCGTGAACGGCCGGATGTCCGCCACGCGCGGGCGTGCCTCGGTCTTGACCGCCATGTCCTGTCTTCCCTTCGGTAGCTGAGCGGGCCCTCAGGAATGGAACCCCGGCGGCATGGGCCGTTACTCCTTGCGGTACGTCATGGGCGGGAGGTCGCATCGAGGCCCTCGACGGCGACCGGGTCCGGGGTTCCAGGGGCCGGCGTCCGGGTCGCGAGCGGATACCCGGCTGGCGGTTGCCTAAGCACGCTCCGTGACCGTCGCGGGAGCGCGAGGTGACGCTGCCCACTGGAGTGCCCGGAGCGCGGTGTCGACGCGCGACGACCGCCGTACACTTGTCGCGATCATTGACCGGGCGCGCACGGCGTGCGCCCTTGGGCGATCTTGCGGGCGAATCAGCGGCGACCATCCGGCCGCGGCGGGCCATCGCGAAGATGCGCCCCGCCCTGAGAGGTTCTTCTTGACGTCCTTTGCTGACCCCAGCACGTTCCCGTCCGTCTTCGACATCCCGGCCGACGCTCCCGACGCGGCGAGCCCGGCCAACGCCCCGGAGCAGCCCGCCGACGCGGCCCCGGGTGGCGAGCAGCAGCCCGCCGACGCGGCCACCGGCAGCGAGCAGCAGCCCGCCGCGACCTTCGGCTCGCTCGGCCTGCCCCAGCCGCTCGTCCGGGCGCTGGCCCGAGAGGGCATCACCGCGCCGTTCCCGATCCAGGCGGCCACCGTGCCGGACGCCCTCGCCGGCCGCGACGTGCTCGGCCGGGGGCAGACCGGCTCCGGCAAGACGCTGGCCTTCGGGCTGCCCGTGCTGGCCCGGCTGGCGGCCGGCGAGCGGGCCCGGCCGAGGCATCCCCGCGCGCTGGTCCTGGTGCCCACCCGCGAGCTGGCCATGCAGGTCAACGACGCGCTGCTGCCGCTCGGCAAGGCCGTCGGGGTGTTCCTCAAGACCACCGTGGGCGGCGTGCCCTACGACCGCCAGATCGACGCGCTGCGGCGCGGCGTCGAGATCATCGTGGCCACCCCGGGCCGGCTGGCCGACCTCATCGAGCGGGGCGCCTGCCGGCTCGACGAGGTCGAGGTCACCGTGCTGGACGAGGCCGACCAGATGGCCGACATGGGCTTCCTCCCCGAGGTGACCGAGCTGCTGGCCAAGACCCCGGCCGGCGCGCAGCGCCTGCTCTTCTCGGCGACCCTCGACGGCGACGTGGATGCCCTGGTCAAGCGGTTCATGACCGATCCCGTGACGCACTCCACCGCGCCGGCCACGGCCGCCGTGTCCACCATGGATCACCACCTGCTGCTGATCCCGCCGACCGAGAAGTTCGCCGTGGCGGCCTCCATCGCTGCCCGCCAGGGCCGGACCATGATGTTCGCCCGTACCCAGCTGGGCGTCGACCGCCTGGTGGGGCAGCTCGCCGCGGTGGGGGTCCGGGCCGGCGCCCTGCACGGCGGCAAGACCCAGCGGGTACGCACCCGCACCCTCGCCGAGTTCCGCGAGGGGCGGATGGACGTCCTGGTCGCCACCGACGTGGCCGCCCGGGGCATCCACGTCGACGGGGTGTCCCTGGTCGTGCACATCGATCCGCCCAAGGACGCCAAGGACTACCTGCACCGGGCCGGTCGTACCGCCCGGGCCGGCGAGTCCGGCGCGGTGGCCACGCTGGTCCTGCCCAAGCAGCGCCGGTCGACCGTGGCCATGCTGGAGAAGGCCGGCGTCCAGCCGGAGCAGTCCCGGGTCCGCCCCGGCGACCCGGTGCTGGCCGAGCTGACCGGAGCCCGCCAGCCCAGCGGCGTGCCGGTGGTCGACGAGCCGGCGCCGCGCCGGTCCGACCGACCACGCTCCGACCGCCCGCGCGGCGAGCGCCGGTACGGCGACCGACCGACCGGCGAGCGCCGGTACGGCGACCGCCCGACCGGCGAGCGCCGGTACGGCGACCGCCCGACCGGCGAGCGGCGCTTCTCGGACCGGCCCGCGGGTGAGGGCCGGCACGGCGACCGACCGCACGGCGACCGGCCGCGCTGGGACGACCGGTCCGGGGAACGGTCCACCGAGCGGGGCGAGCGCCGGTACGACGACCGGCCGCGGCGGGAGGACCGCTTCTCCGATCGGCCGCGGGCCGAGCAGCGCAGCGGCGAGCACCGCGGCTCGTTCCGGCCGGCCGGGCGCCCGTTCGCCGACCGCGGCGACCAGGGGCAGCGCCGCTTCGACGGCCGGCGACCCAGCCGTACCCACTGATCCACCCGGTGCCCGGCGGGGCCGCACGTCCCGCCGGGCCGGACCGGGCGCGACCCGGCGCGCGCGGGTCCGACCGGCGCCCGCGCCCAACCGGGTGCGACCCGGCGCCCGCGCCGAACCGGGCGCGAGCGGCGCCCGCGCCGGACCGGGTGCGGGGATCCCGGCCGGCCGGTAACGTCCCGTTCATGGCCACGATGCCGATCTCGCTGTTCTGGACCCGCACGGACACCACCGGCAGCGACCATTGCCTGGTCGACGACCATGCCGGCCTGACCGCCCGGGGCGTCGCGCAGGCGGTCGATCCGGTCCCGCACACCTGCCAGTACGAGGTGCTCACCGACGAGTCGTGGACCACGGTCCGACTCGAGGTGACCACCGAGGGCGCCGGCTGGCAGCGGACCGTACGGCTGGAGCGGGCCGGCGACCGGTGGCGAGTGACCACCGGCGAGCAGGGTGACCTCGACGCGGCGCTGCGGGCGGCGGGCCGCCCGCCCGTGGGGCTGCCCGGCACCGACGATCCGGACCGGTTGGCCGAGGCGCTCGATGTGGACCTCGGCGGCGCGCCGCTGTTCAACACGCTGCCGGTACGCCGGCTCGGGCTGCTCGACGCCGCGCCGGACACCGAGCGGGGGCTGACCGTCGCCTGGGTGCTGGTGCCCAGCCTGGTGGTGGTGCCGGCGGAGCAGGTCTACACGACGCTCGGGGGCGGCCGGGTGCGGTTCGCCAGCGACACCTTCAGGGCGGACCTCGACCTGGACGAGCGCGGCTTCGTGCGGGACTACCCGGGGCTGGCGCGCCGCGCCGGCTGAGCGTGCCCTCCTTTCTCAGCCCTGCCAGACGCCGGTGGCGAGGAATTTCTCCACGATGGCCAGGTGCGGGGCCAGGTCCATGCCCTGCCGAGCAACCCATTCGTCCGAATAGTACGAGTCGGCGTACCGCTCTCCGCCGTCGCAGAGCAGGGTGACCAGCGAGCCGGTCCGGCCGGTGGCGCGCAGCTCGGCGATCAGGGCGAACGCGCCCCACAGGTTGGTGCCGGTCGAGCCGCCCACCCGCCGGCCGAGGGTCCGGGAGGCGGCGCGCATGGCCGCCAGCGACGCGGCGTCGGGCACCGAGATCATCCGATCGACCACCGACGGCACGAACGACGCCTCGACGCGAGGCCGGCCGATTCCCTCGATCCGCGAGCCCTGGCCGGTGGTGGCCGACCAGTCGGCGGCCGCCCACGCCGGATAGAACGCCGAGTTCTCCGGGTCCACCACGCAGACCTTGGTGGCCAGCCGGCGGAACCTCGCGTACCGGCCGATGGTCGCGCTGGTGCCGCCGGTGCCGGCGCCCACCACGATCCACGCCGGTACGGGGTGCCGCTCCAGCTCCAGCTGGTGATAGATCGACTCGGCGATGTTGTTGTTGCCGCGCCAGTCGGTGGCCCGCTCCGCGTAGGTGAACTGGTCCATGAAGTGGCCACCCTGGTCCTCGGCGAGCCAGCGCGCCTCGACGACCACCCGGGCCGGATCGTCCACCAGGTGGCAGCGGCCGCCCTGGAACTCGATCAGGCTGATCTTCTCGGCCGACGTGGACGCCGGCATCACGGCCACGAACGGCAGGCCCAGCATCCGGGCGAAGTACGCCTCGGAGATGGCCGTCGACCCGGAGGATGCCTCGACGATCGTGGTCTGCGGGCCGATCCACCCGTTGCACAGCGCGTACAGGAACAGCGAGCGGGCCAACCGGTGCTTGAGCGAGCCGGTGGGGTGCACCGACTCGTCCTTCAGGTACAGGTCGACACCCCACTCGGGCGGCAGCGGGAACGGCAGCAGGTGCGTGTCGGCGGACCGGTTGGCGTCCGCTTCTACGGCCGCGATTGCGGCCGTAACCCAGGCTCGGTCTGCGTCGTTACACCTGTCCACGTGCGTCACCTGCGGGACGGTACAGCGCCCGGTCGCGCCGCCGCCACCTGCCCGCGCGGGCCGGCAGCCACCGACGATGATGGCGGCAGCGACCGACGGTCGCGCCGGCGGCCACCCCGCTCAGCGCCGGCGGCCACCTCGCCCAGCGCCGGCGGCCACCCCGCTCAGCGCCGGCGCCACGTCCGCTCGGGGCCGGCGGCCACCGTCGGTCAAGGCCGGCCACGGTCGGACAGCCGGCGGCGCTGCCGGCGCTGCCCGGCCCGGCCCACGGCCGCCACCACCGGGGTGAGCCGGACGGCGAGCCCGGGCAGGGCGTCCAGCAGCCGCACCTGGGCGCCGCGCCACCCGGGCATGGTGACCACCGGGCGCGGGCGCCGGGCGAGCCGGGCGGCCCGGGCGGCCACCGCCTCGGGCCGCAGCAGCGCGCCGGTGAACGAGGCCGCCGCCTGCGGATCGTCCAGCCGGTCGTGCAGCATCGGCGTCCAAATGCCGTCCGGGCAGAGGCACGAGATGTCGATCCCCCGTACGCCCGCGCCGCGCAGGTCGGCCAGGGTGCCAAGGCTGAACGCGAGCAGCGCGTGCTTGCTGGCGGCGTACACGGTCTCGCCCGGCGCGGCCACGAGCCCGGCGAGCGACACGACGTTGAGCACGTGCCCGGCGCCGCGCCGGCGCATGACGGCCAGCGCCGCCAGCGTGCCGTTCATGGCGCCGAGGGCGTTGACCTCGATGATCTGCCGCCGGGCGGCCGCGTCCTGGGTCCAGGCGGGACCGGTGGCGAGGATGCCCGCGTTGTTCACCCACAGGCCGAGCCCGTCCCGGCGGTCGGCCTCGGCCGCCACCGCGGCGCAGCCGGCCTCGTCGCGCACGTCCAGGCCAGCGGACCAGCCGCCGAGCGGTTCGGCCGCGCGGGCCGCGCCGGCCGCGTCCACGTCGGTGACCAGCACCCGCCAGCCGTCGGCGTGCAGCGCCGCCGCGATGGCCAGGCCGAGCCCACGGGCCGCGCCCGTCACCACGGCGGACCCTCCGGCCGGTACGGAACTCACGTTCGCACCCTAGGTACCGCTGGCAGCCCTGCCAAGGCCGCCCGCCGGCCGCCGAACCCGCCGGCTGCCGGCACCGCCGGACGGCGGCGGCCGCTCAGCCGGGCGGCGGCGGGCCGCTCAGCCGGGCGGCGGCCGGCCAGCCGGGCAGCGGCCGGTCAGCCGGGCAGCGGCCGGTCAGCCGGGCGGCGGCATCAGCGGTTGCGGGCGGTTCTCCCACTTGGTGGACAGCGCGATGCCGGTACGGGTGGAGGCCACCCCGGGGGTCCGGTTCAGCCGGTTGATCAGCTGTTCGAGTTCGGCGATGCTGCCCACCCGCGCCTTGAGCAGGAAGGACTCGACCCCGGCCATGAAGTAGCAGGACTCGATCTCCGGCATCTCCCGGAACGCGGCCAGCACGTCGTCGGTGTCCCCGCCGGAGTCCTGGACGATCCCGATCAGCGCCGTGACGCCCAGATCGATGGCCTCGGGCTCGATGTCGGCGCGGTAGGCCCGGATCACCCCGCCGGCCTCGAGCTTGCCCACCCGTTCGTGCACGGCCGGCGCCGACAGCCCGACCTGGCGGGCGAGTTCCGCGAAGGAGAGCCGGGCGTTTCCGCGTAACAGGTCGACCAGGGCCCGATCGATGGCGTCCATGAGATCTAGAGCCTACGCGGCGTGTTCCGGCGTCGTCCCGGACGCCGCCGGGACCATAACATGAAACGGCAGAAAACCCCGCAAAAAAGAACGCTCATCTTCTCAACGAGTACGTTTTCGCGTTTCGGGGACACGCCACGCCGGCGATGCTTGAATTGCCCTACGTCCCTAACCGACCGCGGTAAGCACCCGGCTGGGGGACAGTCCTAGCAGCCGGGGGGCTCGTCGGACGCGAGGAGGGGGCTGTGGATACTGGAGATCGTCTGTTGACGCCTGGCGAGGTGGCCGCGTTGTTCCGGGTCGACCCGAAGACCGTCACCCGCTGGGCCGCCGCCGGGCGGATCGGCAGCATCCGGACTCCGGGCGGGCACCGGCGCTTCCGCGAGTCGGAGGTGCGTGCGCTGCTCGAGGGGGAGGGCATGCTCGACGAGGTCGGCGAGGTAGCCGGCGACCGGCCGCGCAACGCGGGTCCGGCCGCCACCGGCGGGCCACCCGGCCCGGCGAACGCCGGCCTCTACTGAGCGCCGGTCGCTACCGCGCACCGCCGAGTTCGCCGGTCCAGCGCCGGAACAGCGTGTGCGGTACGCCGAGCGCGTCCAGCACCTTGCCCGCCACGAAGTCCACCAGTTGTTCCGCCGATGCCTGCGCGCCGGCGCCGTAGAAGCCGGGGCTGGCCGGCAGCACCACGGCGCCGGCGTCGTGCAGGGCGATCAGGTGTTCCAGGTGGCTGCGGGTGACCGGGGTCTCCCGGGGCACCACCACCACCGGTCGGCGCTCCTTGAGGTTCACCTCGGCGGCGCGCTGCAACAGATCCTTGGACAGTCCGATGGCGATGCCGGCGCAGGCGGCCGTGCTGGCCGGCACCACCGCCATCCCGCGGGCCGGGTAGGAACCGCTGCTCGGCCCGGCCGCGAGGTCGCCGGCCGGCCAGTATTCGAGGTCGGCGCCGGCCAGATCGCGACCGAGCCAGCCGGCCAGGTCGTCCTTCCAGTGCGCGTCCCGGAACGGCCGGCGGGTCTCGTCGAGCAGGGTCAGCCGGGCGGCCCGGGAGACCACCAGATCGACCGGCTCACCGGCGTCCAGCAGGGCGCGGAGCACGGCCGCCGGGTACGGCGTACCGGATGCTCCGGAGACTCCAACCACCCACGGCCTGCGCATGCCGTCAAGCCTGCCTGCCGCGGCGGCCGTCGCCCAGCGTCATGACCTCACGCCCTGAGATGACGGCGGGACGCCTCATCCCCGCGGGCCCAGCCGGAACACTCATCCCCGCAGGCCCAGCCGGAAGACCAGATCGAGCAGGGCGAACACGAACAGGGCGATGCCCACGAAGCCGTTCGCGGTGAAGAACGCCCGGTTGACCTTGGACAGGTCGGTGGGGCTGACCACCACGTGCTGGTAGCCGAACGCAACGGCCGTGAGCAGCAGGCTGAGCCACCACGGCCAGCCGTACCCGACAAGCTGCCCGAACCAGACGAACAGCACGAACGTCACGATATGCGCCACCGTCGAGGCGTGCAGGGCGGTACGCAGGCCGAACCGGGCCGGCACGCTGCGCACGCCGATCCGCCGGTCCACCTCGGCGTCCTGGCAGGCGTAGATGAGGTCGAAGCCGCCGATCCACAGCCCGACGGCCGCGCCCAGCACCCAGGCCGGGCCGGAGCCGGCGAACGTGCCGGTCACCGCCAGCCAGGCGCCGACCGGTCCCACGGCCTGCGCGACGCCGAGGATCGCATGCGGAAAATCGGTGAACCGCTTGCCGTACGGGTAGATCACCAGCGGCACCGCCGCGAGCGGCGCGAGGGCCAGGCAGAGCGGGTTGAGCAGGGCAGCGGCGCCGAGGAATACGACCAGCGCCACCACCGCGCCGGTCCAGGCCGTCCGGACGCTCACCGCGCCGGTCACCATCTCCCGCCCGGCGGTACGCGGGTTCCGCGCGTCGATCCGGCGGTCGATGATCCGGTTGGCGGCCATCGCGAACGTCCGCGCGCCCACCATGGCCACCGTGATCAGCAGCAGGTCCAGCCAGCGCACGTGGCCGCCCACCACCTCCATGGCGGTCAGGGCGGACAGGTACGCGAAGGGCAACGCGAACACCGAGTGCTCGATCGCGACCAACCTGAGGAACGACTTGACCCGGCCGGGCCGCTCCGCCACCGCCGTCATCAGATCCCGTACTCCTTCCACCGCTTGTCCACCAGGGCGACCACCTCGGGCGACATCCGCATCGCCGCCGGCCACCCCCGGGTGTAGCCCTCGGTCGGCAGCTTGCGGGTCGCGTCCACGCCCGCCTTGCCACCCCAGAACTGCTGGTACGACGCGTGGTCGAGGTGATCCACCGGCCCCTGCGTGACCAGCAGGTCGTGGTCGTAGTCCACGTTGCCGAAGGCCCGGAAAGCCACCTCGGCGTAGTCGTGCACGTCGCAGTCGTCGTCCACCACCACGATCAGCTTGCTCAGGCTCAGCAGGTGGGCGCCCCAGACGGCGTTCATCACCTTCTGCGCGTGCTTCGGGTAGCGCTTGCGGATGGACACGATCACACAGTTGTGGAACACCCCGGCGGCCGGCAGGTCGTAGTCGACGATGTCCGGGATCAGCAGCTTCAGCAGCGGCAGGAAGATCCGCTCGGTGGCCTTGCCGAGGCCGTGATCCTCCTGCGGCGGCTGGGAGGTGACGATCGAGTGGTACACCGGGTCGCGCTGCATGGTCATGGTTTCCACGTGCAGCACCGGGAACGGCTCGACCGGGGTGTAGAACCCGGTGTGGTCCCCGAACGGGCCCTCGGGCAGCCGCTCCCCGGGCTCCAGATAACCCTCCAGCACCACCTGGGCGCGCGCCGGGACCTGGAGCGGCACGGTGAGGCAGTCCACCATCTCCACCCGCTCGCCGCGGAGGAAGCCGGCGAACAGGTATTCGTCGATGTCACCGGGCAGCGGCGCGGTGGCCGCGTAGTTGAGCACCGGGTCGCAGCCGATGGCCACCGCCACCGGCAGCCGCTGGCCGAGCCGCTCGGCCACCGCGTGGTGCGCCGTGGAGTCCTTGTGGATCTGCCAGTGCATGCCCAGGGTGTTCGGCGAGTGCTGCTGCAACCGGTAGAGCCCCAGGTTCCGCTTGCCGGTCTCCGGGTGCTTGGTGTGGGTCAGCCCGAAGTTGTGGAAGATCCCGCCATCGTCGGGCCACACCTGCAGGCCGGGCAGCCGGTTCAGGTCCACCTCCCCGCCCCGGTAGACCACCTGCTGGCAGGGCGCGGTCTTCACCTTGCGCGGCGGGACCGACTTGAGCTGGAGCACCTTGCCCAGCCCCTCCCGGATCCCGGACCAGCCGACCGGCAGCTCCGGCTTGACCAGCGCGCCGATCCGCTCGCCGATCTCGTCCAGCGAGTCGACCCCGAGCGCCATGGCGGTGCGCCGCTCGGTGCCGTACAGGTTGATGGCCAGCGGCATCTCGCCCCGGGTCGGCCGCTCGAACAGCAGCGCCGGCCCGCCGGCTCGGACGGTCCGGGTGACCACCTCGCTGATCTCCAGGGTGGGGTCCACGGGCACGTCGACCCGGCGCAGCTCCCCGGCCCGCTCGAGAGCGGCCAGGAAGTCCTTGAGGTCCGGGTACGGGAAGCCACGTGGTGCCATCCCCCCAGTCTCCCGCACCGCCCCCCGACCCGAAGGAAGGGCCCCTTGTTATCGCTTCCGGCATAGGAAGGGCCCCCTGTTAACGCCCCCGTCCCGGGCCACGTGGTCCGTGCGCCCGCGTCGCCTCAGGGCAGTCGCCGAGCTGCCACTCCTCGATCTTCTCGATGGCGAACGGCACGCCCGCCAGGCCGTCAGGCCGCGGGCGCCGTGCCCAGGCCGTCAGGCCGCGGGCGCCGGCTCCCAGGCGTAGGGCCGCAGGGACTCGTCGAGCGGCGCGCCGACCAGGCGGTTGGCGAAGGTGGAGATCGTGTACGCCCCGACGCCCAGCACGACGTCGAGGGCGTGCCGCGGCAGGTGACCGGCGGCCAGAAAGTCGTCGAGCTCGTTGTCGGGCACCGCGCCCCGGTGGTCGAGGACGGCGAGTGTGAAGCGGCGCAGCGCCTCCAGGCGTGGATCCGGCACCGCGTCGCCGGCCCGCAGGGCGGCGATCAGCTCGGCCGGCGCGCCGGCGCTGGTCAGCGCGCCGGTATGCATGGCCACGCAGAGGTGGCAGCCGTTCCGGGTGGCGACGGTCATGATCACAAACTCCCGCTGCAGCCGGTCGAGGCCGCTGGCCTCGAAGCTGCGGTTGGCCGCGAGGAATCCCTCGAGCAGTTGCGGCGACTCGGCCATCAGGCCGACGGCGGCGGGCAGATAGCCGAAGGAACGGTGGATCCGCTCCATCATCGGCCGGGCCGCGGGCGGTGCGGTGTGCACGGTGTGTACGGGGAAGCTCTCGGACATGGCCGGCCTTTCCGGGCGAACGGGATCGCGGCAGGACGGCGGGGCACTCCGCCTCGATCCGGCCATGCCGTACGATCGTCAACGTGGTTGACCAAATAGTAAACGCGGTTGTCGATCCTGGCAACGGCCATGTCACCGGCTGAGCCGGACCGGCCGGGATTCCTGCTTCCATTGCTGCTCCTGGCCGGGTTTCGGACGCTGATCGACGACCTGCACACCGAACTCGCCCGTACGGGCGGGCACCCCGAGCTCCGCCCGCTGCACGGGTTCGTGCTCCAGGCGGTCGGGCCGAGCGGCACCACCGCAACGGAGCTCGGCCGGCGGCTCGGCATCTCCAAGCAGGCCGCCGGCAAGACGATCGACCGCCTGGTCGCGGCCGGATACCTGGAGCGGGTCGACGACCCCCGGGACGCCCGCCGCAAGATCGTCCGGATGACGGATCGCGGCCGGGACGGCCTCCGTCGGTCCGCCGAGATCTTCGACGAACTCCGGGACCGCTGGGTGGGCGCCCTCGGCGCGGACCGGGTGGCCGCCATCGAGGACGATCTGCACCTCCTCGCCGCCGCCAACCTGCACCGGCTGGACGTACCGGGCTGGCTCGGCGGCTGAACCACGATCCACTCGCCGCCCGGTCCGGGGCCGGCGAACTTTGCGCTACCGAGCGGTAACTTTTTCATTGACGTTGCTGGATTGTTAAGCGCATGCTGTTCTCACGATCGATCGGAGCCCCCACCACCTCCCGGAACCCCACCGGGACCTCCAGCAGGAGGTGCAGCGATGCTGCTCCGAAAGATCCTGATCAGCGCCGCCCTGGCCACCGCGACCGCCGTCGCCATACCCGCCGGCGGGGCCGCCGCGGCCAACACCGGAGCCGGCGCCGCCCCGGCCACCGCGACCACGACCACGACCACGACCACGACCACGACCCACTCGACCATCACCGCCGGCTCGGCCTCCGCCACCGGCCCGACGTCCCGCTCGACCTCGACCGCCGGCTCGGCCGTCGCCGCCGCGGGCAACCCGGTGATCGTCGTGGGCGGTCTCTCCGGGTTCGCCGCCGTCTACGGGCCGCTGGCCGACCGGCTCCGCGCGGACGGCTACCGCACCTTCGTCTACGAACTCCCCGAACTGGGCTTCGGGGACATCGCCGCCTCCGCGACCGCCTTCCGCGGGTACGTCGGCCGGGTGCTGGCCAGCACCGGCGCCGCCCGGGTGGACCTGGTCGCTCACTCCGAGGGTGGCCTGGTCTCCCGCTACTACCTGCGCAACCTCGGCGGGGCCGGCAGCGTCGGCCGGTACATCAGCCTGGGCACCCCGCAGTACGGCACCTACGTGGCGAACATCCTGGCGTTCCTGGGCCTGGGCAGCTGCGTGGGCATCATCGCGTGCCAGCAGATGACCATCGGCTCGTCGTTCCTGGCCGCGCTCAACAGCGGCGACGACACCCCGGGCGGCGTCCGCTACACGACCATCCGGACCGCGCAGGACGAGCTGGTCCGGCCCACCCCAAACGCGGCGCTCACCGACGGCGCCACGAACGTGCTGGTCCAGGCCTACTGCCCGCTGCGGGTGGTCGGCCACGTCGGCCTGGTGCTGGACGGTACGACGTACTCGATCGTGCGGAGCGCGCTGCGCGATGCGGCCATCCGCCCCGACTGCCTGGCGCTCTGAGCCGTCCCGCCTCGCCGAACTGGGGAGGTTTGTTGTCGCTGGAGCGACAACAAACCTCCCCAGTTCCCGCCCTACCCCTCGGCATGGAGCCGGGCCGGGTCGACGAGGACGAGGTCGGCTACTTCACGCCGGAGTACGAGTGCAGGCCGCTGATGAACAGGTTGACCCCGAAGAGGTTGACCAGCATGGTGGCGAAGCCCAGCACTGCGATCCAGGTGGCGACGTTCCGCTTGACGCTGGGGGTGGCGCGGGCGTGCAGGTAGCCGGCGTACACCACCCAGGAGATGAAAGCCCAGGTCTCCTTCGGGTCCCAGCCCCAGTACCGCCCCCAGGCCGCCTCGGCCCAGACCGCGCCGGCCATCACGCCGAACGTCCAGATCGGGAAGGCGAAGGTGTGCAGCCGGAACGTCATCCGCTCCAGCGGCGCGGCCGCCGGGACCCGCCGGCCCAGCGAGTACGGGAACCGCCGCTTGCCCCGCTCGTAGCCGTCCCGGATCAGGAACATCACCGCCGGGACCGCGCCCAGCAGGAACAGCCCGGAGGCCAGGCTCACCGCGGTGATGTGGATGACGAACCAGTACGAGTTGAGCGCCGGCACCAGCGGACCGATCGGCACGTACACCACCAGGCCGGCCATGGCCAGCAGCAGCACCTCGGCCAGGGCCACGAACAGCCCCAGGTGCCGGATGCCGGGCGCCCGGCGCAGCACCACGAGCCAGCCGACGATCGCCACGAACGTGGCCACCAGCACGTACTCGTACATGTTCCCCCACGGCAGCCGGTCCGCCGCGATGCCCCGGGTGACGATGGTGGCCAGGTGGCCGGCCGCGCCCAGCAGGGTGGCGAGCACGGCCAAC
This sequence comes from Plantactinospora siamensis, assembly GCF_042434095.1. Taxonomy (NCBI): domain Bacteria; kingdom Bacillati; phylum Actinomycetota; class Actinomycetes; order Micromonosporales; family Micromonosporaceae; genus Plantactinospora; species Plantactinospora siamensis. The sequence goes on along the minus strand of NZ_JBHLUE010000002.1, from coordinate 655,045 downwards.
CGGCCGGCCAGCGCGGCCCGCCCCGGTCCCCGGTCGACGGGGCCGGCGGGCGGCTCGACGGCCGGGACCTCGTCCGCGACCGGCAGGTCGGGTCCAGGGGAGGTACCGCCGCCCGCGCCCACCGTGACCAGTTCGCGGGCCGGACGTACCGAACCACGGCCCACGGCCGCGCGGTTGCCGAAGGCGTACTCGGCGGCGTGGCAGATCATCGCGACCAGATACACGAAGATCGTCACGACCAGGAGCTGGTCGGACAGCGCGGCCATCAGTCGGTCCTCTCGCGCTCCGCGCCGCGGTCCCCCGCGACGCTGTCGGCATCACCGCTGGTCGCGGCGGTGCTCTCGGCCCCGCCGTTGCGTACGGCGGTGACGAGCTGGTCGAACTCGTCGGCGAATCCTGCGTAGTCGGCGCGCGGCAGCCCACCGGCCTCCACCAAGCTACTACCGTCCGTCGGAGAAGCGGCGTCCGGGTTCGCCGAGACCCGGAACCAGACCCGGCGGCGCCGGCTGGTGAGCGACAGCATCAACCCGATCAGCAGCGCCACCGCGCCGCCCAGCACGATCAGCTCCCCCGGGTCGTACCGGACGGAGAGCGTCACGTACGGGCGGGTGCCCAGGAACTCGACCTTGCTGCCATCGTCCAGCGTCCAGGAGTCGCCGGGCTTCATCACCTTGGCGCCGACCTGCTTGAGCTTGCCGCTGGCGATCTGTCGCTGGTCGAGCCGGTAGACCGAGCCGGGGATGCCGGCGTCCATGCCCAGGTTCCCCCGGTACGCGACCAGGTTGAGCCGCGGGTTGCGCTCCGCCGGATAGCTGGACCGGACGTACGGCGGCGAGTCCGGCGCGGTGGGCAGGTAGAGCCCGTCGAACCCGACCTGCTGGTCGGGGTTGCGCGCCCCGGTCTTCGGGTCGACGTTGGCGTCCGGGAAGGTGGCCACCCCCTGGCCGGTGAGCATCCCGTCGTTGGTCAGGAAGGGGGCCGCCGAGGTCTGCTGGCGGCCGTACCGGTCGGTGTACCGGATCACCGGGGCATACCCGTGGCCGAGCAGGTAGACGTTGGCGTGGCGCAGCCGGAGCGGATCGTTCACCGAGAACGCGGCCGTACGCTCCGGCCGGCCCTGCTCGTCCACCTTGACGGTGGCCCGGAACGACTTCGGCTGGCCGGTGGGCTGGTAGGTCGCCTGAAAGTCGGTCAGCTCCAGGCAGAACGACGGCAACTCGGAGGCGTCCACCCGGGGGCCGAGCCCGCTCTCGTCGTACTGCTGCAGGACGTTGCAGAAGGTCTTGTCGGCGCCGGCCACCAGCAGCCGGTTGCCGTGCCACCCGTACCAGTTGCCCAGCGCCACCCCGAGCAGGACGGCGATGAGCGTCACGTGGAAGACCAGGTTGCCGGTCTCCTTGAGGTACCCCTTCTCCGCGGCCACGGTGTCGCCGCGGACCGCGACCCGCCAGCGGCGCCCGCGCAGCACGGCCGCGATGGCCGCCGGATCGGCGGCCGCCGGGTCGGTGAGCACCCGGTGCTGCGGCAGCCGGTCCAGCCGACGCGGCCCGGCCGGCGGCCGCGACCGCAACGCCCGCAGGTGGTCCCGGGCCCGCGGCACGATGCAGCCGACCAGCGAGACGAACAGCAGCACGTAGATGGCCGAGAACCAGGGCGAGGCGAAGACCTCGAACGCGCCGACCGAGTTGAACACCGGGAACAGCTTCGGGTGCTGCGCCTGCCAGTCGTTGACCTTGTCGATGTTGACGGCCCGCTGCGGCAGCAGCGAGCCGGGGATCGCGGCCACCGCCAGCAGGAACAGCAGCACCAACGCGGTGCGCATGCTGGTCAGCTGCCGCCAGGAGTTGCGGAGCAGCGCGAGCAGCCAGTTGGGCCGCCGGGGCGGCGGCGTGGGCGGGCTGGCCACCCGCTCGGTCACCGTGGACATCAGATACCCACCTCCCCGGGGCCGACCGTGGTCTGCAACCAGATGATGAAGCTCTGCCACCCGCCGGTGACCAGGGCCAGGCCGACCAGGATCAGCAGCGCGCCGCCCACCCGGGTGACCCACCGGCTGTTCCGGCGGACCGCGCGGAACAGGCCCAGCAGCCGGGAGAAGCTCAGGCCGAAGACCACGAACGGCAACCCCAGACCCAGGCAGTACGCCGCGGCCAGGATCACCGCCCGGTCGGTCTGCCCGCCGACCGTGGCCATTCCGAGCACCGCCCCGAGGGTGGGCCCGGTGCACGGCGCCCAGGAGAGCGCGAACACCGCGCCGAAGACGGGGGCGCCGAGCAGCCCGGCGGCCGGCAGCCGGTGCAGCCGGAACTCCCGCTGCAGGCCGGGAACGAGGCCGAGGAACGAGAGCCCGAGCACGATGATGAGCAGGCCGACGGCCACCTCGAGGGCCCGGCGGTGCGCGAGCATGGCCTGCCCGACGCCCGCGAGCAGGATGGCCGTCAGCAGATAGACCGCCGTGAAGCCGGCGATGAACAGCAGCGTCCCGGCCAGCACCCGGCCCTTCACCGACCGCCCCCGGCCGGCCGACGGCCCCCGGTCGCCCGGCCGCTCGACGGTCACGGTGCCAGCCCCGGCACCGGCGGTCGCGGCGCCGGCGGTCGCGGCGCCGGCGGTCGCGGCGCCAACCGCGGCGCCGGCGGTCGCGGCGGTCGGGGCGCCGCCGGTCGCGGCGCCAACCGCGGCCCCGGCGGTGTCCGCCGCCGTCCCGCCGGCGGCGGTGTTAGGAAGGGTCCCCGCTACAACGGAATCCGATAACAGGGGGCCCTTCCTTACCGACCGGCCCTCCAGGTCGGCGCCGGCCAGGCCGGTGACGTACGACAGGTAGCCGGGGACCAGGGGCAGCACGCAGGGCGACAGGAAGCTCACCAGCCCGGCCAGCGCGGCCGCCCCCACGGCCAGCAGCAGCGGGCCGGACTGGGCGAGATTGGCGAACGCGGCGCCCATCAGGTCCCGCTCGGCGGCTCGGCGGCGATCCGGTCCACGATCGGCCGCAGGTCCTCGGCGCGTACCGGCTTGCGGATCACCACGGCGATCCGACCGGCCCGGTCCAGCACCACGGTGGCCGGGGTGGCGTTGGGCGGCACCTGGAAGCCGAGCGCCACCTTGCTGCCCGGGTCGTACAGGCTCGGGTAGGTCAGCCGGCCCCGCTCGAAGGCCCGGGCGTTGTCCCGGCCGTCCTGGGTGTTGACGCCGAGGAACCGCACCCCGGCCGCCTTCGTGGCCTGGTATGTCGACTCCAGGTCGTCGGCCTCGGCCCGGCACGGCGCGCACCAGGAGCCCCAGAAGTTGACCACCACGACGTTTCCGCGGTCCTGCTGCACGTCGTACGAGCCGCCGTTCAGCAGCTCGCCGCTGATCGGGGTGGGCGCCGGCCGCTTGTCCGGCGGGCACTGCACCACGCCCTCCGGCGTGGTGGCGCAGCTGGACCGCCAGTCGAACTTCGTGCCGCCGTTCGAGCACCCGACCAGCGCCCCGGCCGCGACCGCGGCCAGGAGTCCGGCGAGCACGCGGCGGGCCATCACGCCCCCTTGGCCGTCCGCGCGCCAGGCGACAGGGCGACGAGGTGTGCGGCCGGCTCCGAGTAGCCGATGCCGACGATCTTGGTGCCGTCGAAGTGGAACGAGGTGAGGCTGGCCAGCCCGCACTGCCGCCGGCGCGGGTCGTGCCAGAGGCGCTTGCGCTCGACGTACCGGCGCAGGGTCCAGATGGGCAGCTGGTGCGAGACGCAGACGGCCTCGCGGCCCTCGGCCGCCACCCGGGCGGCCTGCAGTGCCCCGAACATCCGCTGGGCGATGACGTTGTAGGCCTCGCCCCAGGACGGGGTGACCGGGTCCCGCAGCACCCACCAGTTGCGCGGATCCCGGAACGAGCCGTCGCCCGGGGACACCCGCTTGCCCTCGAACCAGTTGGCGCTCTCGATCAGCCGCTCGTCGACCCCGACCGGCAGACCGAACTGGGCCGCGATCGGCTCGGCGGTCTGCTGGGCCCGTTCCAGCGGGCTGGCCACCACGTGCACGATGTCCCGCTCGGCGAGCGCCTGGGCGGCCGCCTTGGCCATCTGTACGCCCAACTCGGACAGCCGGTAACCGGGCAGCCGGCCGTACAGGATCTTCTCCGGGTTGTGCACCTCGCCGTGCCGCAGCACGTGCACCACGGTCTCGCTCACGCCGGCTCCTCGCTCTTGCGGGCGCCGGCCGCCGCGGTGGCCGCCCGGGACAGAGCGCCGGCCGCCGCGGTGGCCGCCCGGGGCAGGGCGTCGGCCACCCGGTTCAGCGCCGCGTCGTCGGTGGCCAGCGCGTCCGAGACGAACCACGCCTCAAAGGCGCTGGGCGGCAGGTAGACGCCGTCGGCGAGCATCGAGTGGAAGAACGCCCGGTACGCGGCCACGTCCGTGCTGCGCGCGGTCTCGTAGTCCCGCACGTCGACCTCGGTGAAGAAGATCGAGAACATGTTGCCGGCGGTGGACAGCCGGTGAGGCACGCCGGCCGCGCCGAGCGCGTCGCTGGCCAGCCGGCCCAACCGGTCGGCCACCGCGTCCAGCCGCCGGTAGAGCGCGTCGTCGGCGAGCCGCAGGGTGGTCAGGCCGGCCGCGCAGGCCAGCGGGTTACCGGAGAGCGTGCCGGCCTGGTAGACCGGACCGGCCGGGGCCAGCCGGGCCATCACCTCGGCCCGGCCGCCGAACGCCGCCGCCGGGAGGCCGCCGCCCATCACCTTGCCGTACGTGAACAGGTCGGCGTCGACCGGCTCGTGCCCGGCCCAACCGCCCCGGCTGACCCGGAAGCCGGTCATCACCTCGTCGACGATCAGCAGCGCGCCGTACTCGTGCGCGATGGCCGCCAACCGGGCGTTGAAGCCGTCCCGGGGGGCCACCATGCCCATGTTCCCGGCCGCGGCTTCGGTGATGATCGCCGCGATGTGCTGGCCCTGCTCGGCGAAGACCGCCGCCACGGCCGCCGCGTCGTTGTACGGCAGCACGATGGTCTCCCCGGCGGCCGCCCCGGTCACCCCGGGCGAATCCGGCAGGCCGAGGGTGGCCACTCCGGAGCCGGCGGAGGCCAGCAGCGCGTCCACGTGCCCGTGGTAGCAGCCGGCGAACTTGACGATCTTGGACCGGCCGGTGAACCCGCGGGCCAACCGGATCGCCGACATGGTCGCCTCGGTGCCCGAGTTGACCAGCCGGACCTGCTCGACCGGCGTCCGGTCCACGATCTCGGCGGCCAGCTCGACCTCGCCGGGCGTCGGCGTGCCGAAGCTGGTGCCGCGGGCGGCCGCCGCCTGCACCGCGGCCACCACCTCCGGGTGGGCGTGCCCGAGCAGCAACGGCCCCCAGGAGGCCACCAGGTCGACGTACCGCCGCTCGTCGGCGTCGTACAGCCAGGCGCCCGACCCGCGCACCATGAACCGGGGGGTGCCGCCCACGGCCTGAAAGGCGCGTACGGGAGAATTGACCCCGCCCGGGACGATGCTGCGGGCGCGGTCGAAGAGGGCTTCGGAGGCCGGCGCAGCGCTCGGGTACGGAGCGCCGCCGGCGGGGTACGAATCAGTCACGGCTCTGCCATTCTGACAGCGCCGCCGCGCGGACCGGCACCGACCCCACCCCGGGTTACCAGGCTCACCCCGCCGCCGGCCGCGCTCACCCCGCCGCCCGGCCGCGCTCACCCCGCCGCCCGGCCGCGCGCTCAGCGGGCCGGCCGCGCTAGATCGCGATAGGCTCGCAGCGTGGAGCGTGCGGAGCTGACCATCACGGTGCAGCGGACGAGCGACGAGGTCATCCTGGGCCTCGCCGGCGAGATCGACATGCTCACGGCGACCCGGCTGTCGGCCGTGGTCAACGAGGCGTTGGCGGATCCGCCGCCGCGCATCGTGCTCGACCTGGCCGGGGTGACCTTCTGCGACTCGCAGGGGCTGGGCACGCTGGTGGTGCTCAGCCGCAAGGCGAGCCACGCGCAGAGCCTGCTCATCCTCACCAACGTCGGCGACTTCCTGCTGCGGGTGCTCGACATCACCGGCCTCCGTTCGGCCCTGATGGTCCGCAACGAACAATCCGCCGGCTGACCCACCCCACCCCAGCGCAGGTTGGCCGAGAGATCCGGGCCTTGGGAAAGCGCTTCCCGTAACGCCAACTTCTTGATCGACGGGGGGGCTGGCGGGTGGTTGTGTCGGGGAACCGGGTCCGCTAGCGTGCTGAAGCACACGGGCCGAGCGACGTACGTCAATGTAAGCGCTTGCTGAGTCAGCGCGGCGCGCCCCCCGCGAGTCCAGGGCAGACCGCGGCGACGGCCGCGCGCGTACACCCTCCGCGGAGGTTCGCCCATGTCCCGCACCTTCTCCCGCCGGACCGCCCTGCTCGCCGCGGCCGGCGCCGCCGTGCTCGCGGCCGGCACGCTCGGCACGGCCACCGCGACGGCCGCGGCGGCCGGCTGCCGGGTCGACTACCAGATCGCCAGCCAGTGGTCCGGCGGCTTCGGCGCCAACGTCACCATCAGCAACCTCGGCGACCCCGTCAACGGCTGGACGTTGACCTGGTCCTACACCGCCGGCCAGCAGGTCACGAGCGCCTGGAACGCCACGGTCACCCAGGCCGGCGCCCAGGTCACGGCCAGGGACGCCGGCTACAACGGCTCGATCCCCACCGGCGGGAGCGCGTCGTTCGGCTTCAACGCCTCGTGGAACAACAGCAGCAACCCGGCCCCGCCCTCCTTCGCGCTGAACGGGACGACCTGCACCGGGACGGTCCCGACCGGCGGCCCCAGCACCGCGCCCCCCACGACGGCGCCGCCGACGACCGCGCCACCCACCAGCGCGCCGCCGACCACTCCCCCGCCGCCAACGGACCCGCCGACGAGCCCGGCGCCCGGGGCCAAGCAGCTGGAGAAGCTGGACCGGGGCCTGGTCAGCGTGCGCTCCGGCGCCGGCAACCTGGTCTCCTGGCGGCTGCTCGGCACCGAGGTGTCCGGGGTGTCGTTCAACCTGTACCGCGGCTCGACCAGGGTCAACTCCAGCCCCATCACCGGGGCCACCAACTATCTCGACCCCGGGGCGGCGGCCGGCTCGGCGTACACGGTGCGGGCCGTGGTGAACGGCGTGGAGCAGGCGGACTCGGCCCCCGCCTTGCAGTTCCCGTCCGGCTACCTGGACGTGCCGATCCAGCCGCCGGCCGGCGGCACCACCCCGGACGGCGTGGCGTACACGTACTCGGCCAACGACGCCAGCGTCGGCGACCTGGACGGGGACGGCCGGTACGAGTTCGTGCTCAAGTGGGACCCGTCCAACTCCAAGGACAACTCGCAGTCCGGCTACACCGGCAACGTCTACGTCGACGCGTACACCCTGACCGGCACCCGGCTGTGGCGGATCGACCTGGGCCGCAACATCCGGGCCGGCGCCCACTACACGCAGTTCCAGGTGTACGACTACGACGGCGACGGCCGCGCCGAGGTGGCCATGAAGACCGCCGACGGCACCCGGTCGGGCACCGGCCAGGTGATCGGCTCGTCCTCGGCGGACTACCGCAACTCCAGCGGGTACGTGCTGTCCGGGCCGGAGTACCTGACCATGTTCGACGGCCGCACCGGCGCCGCCCTTTCCACCGTGGACTACGACCCGCCGCGCGGCACCGTCTCGTCCTGGGGCGACTCGTACGGCAACCGGGTCGACCGGTTCCTCGCGGCCACCGCGTATCTGGACGGGCAACGGCCCTCGCTGATCATGTGCCGCGGCTACTACACCCGGGCGGTGATCGCGGCCTGGGACTTCCGCAACGGCGCCCTCACCAAGCGGTGGACCTTCGACTCGAACGCCTCGGGCAACGGCGCCGCGGCCGGCCAGGGCAACCACAACCTGTCGGTGGCCGACGTGGACAACGACGGCCGCCACGAGATCGTGTACGGCGCGGCCACCATCGACGACAACGGCCGGCTGCTTTACTCCACCGGCAACGGGCACGGCGACGCGCTGCACGTCGGCGACCTCGACCCGAGCCGGGCCGGCCTGGAGATCTTCAAGGTCGACGAGGACGACACCAAGCCCAGCTCCTGGATGGCCGACGCGCGTACCGGCCAGGTGCTCTGGACCACCCCGCCGAACGGCGACAACGGCCGGGGGGTCTCGGACGACGTCTACGCCGGCAGCGCCGGCGCCGAGTCCTGGTCCGCGCACGCCGACGGCCTGCTCGACACCCGCGGCCAGAACATCGGCCGCAAGCCGTCCTCGATCAACTTCGTCATCTGGTGGGACGGCGACACCACCCGCGAGCTGCTGGACGACACGCACATCGACAAGTACGGCACCGGCGGCGACACCCGGCTGCTCACCGGCAGCGGCGTGGCGTCGAACAACGGCACCAAGGCCACGCCCTCGCTGTCGGCCGACATCCTCGGTGACTGGCGCGAGGAGGTGGTCTGGCGCACCTCGGACAGCCGGGCGCTGCGGATCTACAGCACCCCGACGCCCACCACCACCCGGATCTACACGCTGATGCACGACCCGCAGTACCGGGTCTCCGTCGCCTGGCAGAACACCGCCTACAACCAGCCGCCGCACCCCGGCTTCTTCATCGGCAACGGCATGTCCACCCCGCCCACCCCGAACGTCTACCTGCGCTGACGGTCGCGGCGATCATGGTCTTTACTGCGACAGACACGTCCTGCGTCGCAGTAAAGGCCATGATCAACGGGCGGCCGCGCCGCCGGTGCGGGCCTGGTCGAGCAGGTCCAGGGCGCGGTCCCGGGCGTCCGGATCGGCCGTACGCAGCAGATCGGCGGCCTCCTGCACCGCCGCGGTCAGCGCCCGCCACCGGTCCTCGCGCTCCCGTACCAGCTGCGACTGGGCGTGCAGCTGGCGGTTCTTCTCCCACAGCTCGACGAAGACCGACACCTTGGCCCGCAGCACCCAGGGGTCGAACGGCTTGGTGAGATAGTCGACGGCGCCCACCGCGTACCCGCGCAAGGCCAGCTGGGCGTCCCGATCGGCCGCCGTGAGGAAGATGATCGGGATGTGCCGGGTCCGCTCCCGCCGCTTGATGTGGCTGGCCGTCTCGAAGCCGTCCATGTCCGGCATCTGCGCGTCCAGCAGGATCACCGCGAAGTCGTCCACGAGCAGCTGCTTCAGGGCCGCCTCGCCGCCCTCCACGGCGACCGGCGTGACCGGCAGGCCCTGCAGGATCGCCTCGAGCGCCAGCAGGTTCTCCCGGCGGTCATCGACCAGCAGCGCCTTGGCCTGCTCGCTCACCTGTCGCCACGCTCCTCAGCCTCGTTGTCCGACATTCGCCGCGCCGTTCCCCGCGTCGCCGTTCCCCGCGTGCTTTTGGGCCGCGTGGTCCTTCGCCGCGCTCGTCATGATCCGCCAAGCCGCCCGTCCGGGGCGCGCCGGTCGCCGGTCACCCAGACGGCCATCAGCTCGATCAGCTCGTCCAGGTCGACCGGCTTGGTGATGTAGTCACTGGCGCCGGCCGCCAGCGCCGACTCCCGGTCGCCCGGCATGGCCTTCGCGGTCAGGAAGACCACCGGCAGCTCCGCGAAGTGATGGTTGCGCCGGATGGCCCGGGTGGTCTCGTACCCGTCCTGGTCCGGCATCATCGCGTCCATCAGCACGATGTCGACCTCGGGATGCTCGGCCAGCAGCCGGACCCCGTCGACGCCGTTGTCCGAGTAGATCACCGTCATGCCGTGCAGCTCCAGCGCGCTGGTGAGGGCGAAGACGTTCCGCACGTCGTCGTCCACGATCAGCACCGTCGCGCCGTCCAGCTGCCGGGACGCTGGCGTGCTCACCGGTTCCTCGGAGATCGCCCGCAACATCGGCGGCGCCCCGGCGCCGAGCAGCTGCGGCGTGGCCGCCTGGAGGGGGGTCAGCACCGCCTCCGGGGCGAGCACGTCCGGCACCCACAGCGTGAAGGTCGAGCCCTGACCGGGCGCGGACGACACCGTGATGGCGCCGCCGAGCAACCGGGCCAGGTCGCGGCTGATCGACAGGCCCAGCCCGGTGCCGCCGTACCGCCGGCTGGTGGTGCCGTCGGCCTGCTGGAACGCCTCGAAGATGAGGTCCGCCTTGTCGTCCGGCACGCCGATCCCGGTGTCGATCACCTCGAAGGCGACCACCTGCCGGGCGGCCTGCAGGGTCGGCACCTCGAACGGCCGGCCGGCGGGCGCCGGGCCGATCCGCAGCGTGACCGCGCCGTTGTCGGTGAACTTCACGGCGTTGGAGATCAGGTTGCGCAGGATCTGCTGGAGCCGCTGGGCGTCGGTGACGATCGCGACGGGCAGGTCGCGGGAGACGCGTACCTGGAAGTCCAGACCCTTCTGCTCGGCCTGCGGGGCGAACGCCTGCTCCACGTAGTTGCGGATCTCCGCGAACCGCACCTCGACCGGTTCCACGTCCATCCGACCGGCCTCGATCTTGGACAGGTCGAGGATGTCGTCGATCAGCGACAGCAGGTCCGAGCCCGCGCTGTGGATGGTGCGGGCGAACTCGATCTGCTTGTCCGTGAGGTTGCGCTCGGGATTGTCGGCCAGCAGCCGGGCCAGCAACAGCAGCGAGTTGAGCGGCGTCCGCAGCTCGTGGCTCATGTTCGCGAGGAACTCGGACTTGTACGCCGAGGCCCGGCTCAGCTGCTGCGCCTTCTCCTCCAGCCCGATGCGGGCCAGCTCGATCTCCCGGTTCTTCGTCTCGATGTTGCCCTTCTGCTCGCTCAGCAGCTGTGCCTTGTCCTCCAGTTCGGCGTTGGTGCGCTGCAGCTCGGCCGACTGCTCCTGCATCTCGTGCGCCAGCCGCTGGGACTGGGCCAGCAGCTCCTCGGTCCGCCGGTTGGCCTGGATGGTGTTCACGGCCACGCCGATGGTCAGCACCAGCCGCTCGAGGAACGCCAGGTGCAGATCGGAGAAGGTGGTCACACCGGCGAACTCGATCACGCCGAGCAGCTCGCCCTCGAACAGCACCGGCAGCACCACCAGGTCGGCCGGCGGGGTCTCGGCCAGGCCGGAGCGGACCACGAGCCGCCCATCCGGCACCGCCCGTACCCGGATCGTCCGCCGGGACAGCGCCGTCTGCCCGACCAGGCCCTCGCCGGGACCGAAGGTGATGTCGTGGTCGCGCGACACATAGCCGTACGAGGCGGTGAGCCGCAGCCGGATCGCCCCGTCGGAGTCGTCGGCCAGGAAGAACGCGCCGAGCTGGGCGTCGACCAGCGGGGTGACCTCCATCATGATCATGCGGCAGACCTCGCCGAGGTCGCGCTGACCCTGCAACAGGTCGCCGATCCGGGCCAGGTTGGAATCCAACCAGCCCTGCTCGGCGTTCTTCTTGGTCGTCTCCCGCAGGGTGACGATCATCTGGTTGATGTTGTCCTTGAGCTCGGCGATCTCGCCCTGCGCCTGCACGGCGATGCGCTGGGTCAGGTCGCCGCGGGTCACCGCCGTGGAGACCTGGGCGATCGCCCGCAGCTGGGTGGTGAGCGTCGAGGCCAGCTGGTTGACGTTCTCGGTGAGGTCCCGCCAGGTGCCCGAGACGCCCTTCACCCGCGCCTGACCGCCGAGCTTGCCCTCGATGCCCACCTCGCGACCGACCCGGGTCACCTCGTCGGCGAACGACGAGAGCTGATCCACCATCGTGTTCACGGTGTTCTTCAGCTCCAGGATCTCGCCCTGGGCGTCCACCGTGATCTTCTGCCCGAGGTCGCCCTTGGCCACCGCCGTGGTCACCGAGGCGATGTTGCGGACCTGGGAGGTGAGGTTGGAGGCCATCGAGTTCACATTGTCGGTCAGGTCCCGCCAGGTGCCGGAGACCCCCTTCACCTCCGCCTGACCGCCCAGCTTGCCCTCCGTGCCCACCTCGCGGGCCACCCGGGTCACCTCGTCGGCGAACGACGACAGCTGATCCACCATGGTGTTCACCGTCGACTTCAGCTCCAGGATCTCGCCCTGCGCGTCCACCGTGATCTTCTGCCCGAGGTCGCCCCGGGCCACCGCGGTGGAGACCTGGGCGATGTTCCGGACCTGCGAGGTGAGGTTGGAGGCCATCGAGTTCACGTTGTCGGTCAGGTCCCGCCAGGTGCCGGCCACGCCCCGCACCTGCGCCTGACCGCCCAGCTTGCCCTCCGTACCCACCTCGCGGGCCACCCGGGTCACCTCGTCGGCAAACGACGACAGCTGATCCACCATCGTGTTCACCGTCGACTTCAACTCCAGGATCTCGCCCCGGGCATCCACCGTGATCTTCTGCGACAGGTCGCCCTTGGCCACCGCCGTGGTCACCGAGGCGATGTTGCGGACCTGGGCGGTGAGGTTGGAGGCCATCGAGTTCACGTTGTCGGTCAGGTCCCGCCAGGTGCCGGCCACGCCCCGCACCTGCGCCTGACCACCGAGCTTGCCCTCCGTACCCACCTCGCGGGCCACCCGGGTCACCTCGTCGGCGAACGACGACAGCTGATCCACCATCGTGTTCACCGTCGACTTCAACTCCAGGATCTCGCCCCGGGCATCCACCGTGATCTTCTGCGACAGGTCGCCCTTGGCCACCGCCGTGGAGACCTGGGAAATGTTCCGCACCTGCGAGGTGAGGTTGCCGGCGAGCTGGTTGACGTTCTCGGTGAGGTCCCGCCACGTACCGGACAGGCCCCGGACCTGGGCCTGGCCGCCCAGCTTGCCCTCGATGCCCACCTCCCGGGCCACCCGGGTCACCTCGTCGGCAAACGACGACAGCTGATCCACCATCGTGTTCACGGTGTCCTTGAGCTCGAGGATCTCGCCCTGGGCGGCCACGGTGATCTTCTGGCTCAGGTCACCGCCGGCCACCGCCGTGGAGACCTGGGCGATGTTGCGGACCTGGGCGGTGAGGTTCGAGGCCATCGAGTTGACGCTGTCGGTCAGGTCCTTCCAGGTGCCCGCCACGTTCGGCACCTCGGCCTGACCGCCGAGCTTGCCCTCGGTGCCGACCTCCCGGGCCACCCGGGTCACCTGCTCGGCGAACAGCCGGAGCGTGTCGGTCAGCGAGTTGATCGTGTGAGCCAGCTCGGCCACCTCGCCCCGGGCCGACACGGTGATCTTCTGCGACAGGTCGCCCCGGGCCACCGCCGTGGACACCTGGGAAATGGACCGCACCTGGTGGGTGAGGTTGGAGGCCATCGTGTTCACCGAGTCGGTGAGGTCGCGCCAGCGTCCCGAGACGCCCCGGACCTGGGCCTGGCCGCCGAGCTTGCCCTCGGTGCCCACCTCGCGGGCCACCCGGGTCACCTCGTCGGCGAACGACGACAGCTGGTCCACCATCGTGTTCACGGTGCGGCCGATCCGCAGGTACTGCCCGCGCAGCGGTCGGTCGTCGATCTCCATGGCCATGTGCTGGGACAGGTCGCCGTTGGCCACGGCGGCGATCACCCGGGCGATCTCGGTGGTGGGCCGGCCCAGGTCGTCGATCAGCGAGTTGACCGCCCGGTTGCTCTCGGCCCACGATCCGTCCAGGCCTTCCTCGTCCAGGCGCTCGGTGAGCCGCCCGTCCCGGCCCACCGTACGGCTGATCCGCCGCAGGTCGAGATGCTGCCGCTCCTGCAGCGCCACCACGTCGTTGAAGACGTCGACAAGCTCACCGGCGCTCCCGGCGCGCCGGGGCAGCCGTACCTTGAGATCGCCCCGGCGGACCCGCCGCAACGCCTCGGTGAGTTCACCGAGCAGCGCGGTCTCGTTCGGGGTCGCGCCCGCGGACACGTCGTTCACCGTGGTCATGAAATTCCTCGCTCAGCTCGCCGGAGGCGGGACCGGTGGTGGTCGGCCCCGCCCGTGGCCAGCACCCATCATGGTGCGGGGAGCGCCCGACTGCCAAGGCGCGCCGATCGCCGGCCTGCGGCGAATTCGTACGGGAAAGAGGCGAATGCCGTAAACGTCCCTCGCTACCGACTGTAACGGCTCGACCGGCTTGGAACTGGACGCCCGGCCGTGGAGGATACGAGGGGTGTCCACGGAGCGGAACCTGGCCGGCGGTACCGACGAGCGTGTCCGCCGTGTCCGGTTGCCGGCCGACCGGCGGACGCCGGCGACGGCCCGCGCGCTGGTCCGGGCCGTTCTGGTCGAGGCCGGCCTCGACGAACTGCTCAACGAGGCGCTCCTGCTGACCACCGAGCTCACCACGAACGCGGTCGAGCACGCCCGCACCGAGCTGGACATCGAGGTGCTGGCGGACGACGAGGGCCTCAACGTGATGGTCTCGGACTTCGCGGCCGGGCCCATCGACGACGTGACGGCCGGGCCCCGCAACGACGCCTCGGACATCACCGAGGTCTCCGAGCGGGGTCGCGGCCTGCTTCTGGTCGACCACTTCGCCAGCCGGTGGGGCACGCTGCACCTGCCGACCGGCAAGGGCGTGTGGTTCCGGCTCGACCGCAAGGCGCGGTCGACCGCCCCGCGCGACATCGCCGGCCGGGCGTTGACCGCCACGGCCGAGGGTCCGCCGCCGACCGCGCCGAGTGCCGGCGCCATGACCACGCTGATGCAGCTGGCGCCCGACCCGTACGCGGACGACCCGCTGCCCGACTTCGCCGCCGGGCTGCTCGCCCGGGTGGCCGAGATCCTCGGCGCGGCCGGCGGCACCGTGCGGCTGGACCGGGGCGACGGCGACGGGCTCCAGGTGCTGGCCCGGTACGGCCGGCAGCCCCGGCACGACGACGATCAGCTGCGCATCCCGCTCGCGGTGAACCGGCCGTACCACGGCGAGGTCGAGCTGGACGTGGCGCCGTCCGGGTATGCGCGACCGCTGGCGGCGCTGATGGCCGAGCGGCTCTCCCTGCATCTGGAGAACGACCGGCTACGCCGGACCGACCTGCGCCGGCAGACCTGGCTCACGTTCCTCGCCGAGGCCAGCGAGCTCCTCGCCCAGTCGCTGGACGTGGAGCTGACCATGGCCCTGGTGCCGCAGCTGGTGGTGCCCAGGCTCGGTCGGTGGTGCGCGGTGCACACCGTGGACGAGTGGGGACGGCTGCGGCTCTCGGCGGTCACCCACGAGGACGAGGCGGCGCTGCCGGAGCTCGACAAGCTGCTCAAGGAGACCGACCCCGACTCGGTGCAGGGGACCCTGCGGGAGGCCGTCCGGTTGGGCATCCAGCTGCCGATCGGGCCGCCGCTGGAGGGCATCGCCGTACCGCTGGTGGCTCGCGGGCAGCGGCTCGGCACCCTGGCCGTCGGCCGGCACCAGCGCAGCCGGCACGACCCGGACGAGGTGGGCGTGCTGGAGGACGTGGCCCGGCGGGCCGGGCTGGCCATCGAGAACGCGCGCATCCACGCCGAACGGCGCCGGGTGGCGCAGACCCTGCAACAGTCGCTGCTGCCGCCGGTGCTCCCGGTGGTCCCCGGGATCGGCTTCGCGGCCGAGTACGTGCCGACCGGCGACGTGGCCGACGTGGGCGGCGACTTCTACGACGTGGTGCCGCTGCCGGACGGCCGTTGGCTGGTGGTGGTGGGCGACGTGTCCGGCAAGGGCGTGCAGGCCGCCACCGTGACCGGCCTGGTCCGGGACGTGATCCGGGTCCTCGTCGGCGACGGCAAGCCGCTGCCGGAGGCGCTGAGCCGGCTCAACGAGACGCTGGTCGAGCGGGGCGGCGGGCGCTACTGCACGCTGGCGCTGGCCGCCGTCCGACCGGTCGGCCCGGACCGGCTCGACGTCTCGCTGCACCTTGCCGGGCACGACCGGCCGGTGCTGGTCCGCGGCGACGGCCGGGCGTCGTTCGTGGGCAGCGGCGGCACCGCGCTCGGGCTGCTCGACACGATCGTCTCGCCGGCCGCCGAGGTGCCGCTCGGGCCGGGCGACGCGCTGGTCTTCTACACCGACGGGGTGACCGAGCGGCGCCGCGGCAGCGAACTGTTCGGCACCGAGCGGCTGCGGGCCGCCGCCATGCCGCTGGCCGGCTATTCGGCCGACGTGGTGGCGGCCCGGCTGCGCACCACGGCCATCGGCTTCTCCGCCGAGCCGCCCCGGGACGACATCGCCATCCTGGTGCTCCGCAACGACGCCGCCTGAAAGTTATGCCGGACCGCGGGCTCACCGGCCGCCGGGGAAGCGGCTGGTTCTGCTGGTCCGTCGGCTCACAGGCCGCCGGGGAAGCGGCCGGTTCTGCTGGTCCGTCGGCTCACAGGCCGCCGGGGAAGCGGCCGGGCGCCAGGCGATGGTCCGGGTCGTACCGCTCCTTGACCCGGCGCAGCAGCGGCAGATCTGGCAGCTGACCCCACAGGTCCACGGCGCCGCGGACCTCCGGCGGCGCGGCGAGCACCAGGCACCGCCCCGAGCGGGCGGCGAGCACGTCCCGGACGGACGTGAGGATGGCCGCCACCCGCGGCGGCGGCGTGGCCGCCGGCAGGGCGGCGTGCACCACCCCGAGCCCAGCCGAACCGCGCACCGCCACCGGCGTGCCGGCGGCGTCCCGCAGGGCGTAGACCGCCGCGTGCAGATCCCCGATCGGCACCTCGATCCGGAGCGCCACGTCATCGCCGTCGAACGGGTACCGCCGCCACCACGGCGGTGGCGCCGCGGCGCCGCGGGCGGCCGTGCCGAGGATCCGACCCAGCCGCCGGGCCCGCTCGGCCACCTCGGCCGGGCCGCCCTCGATGAGCACGGCCAGCGTGCCGGACCCGCCCGTCGGGCCGCTCCGGGCGGGCCGGGCGGTGCCGGCCGGATGCCCGCCGCGGTCCGCCGGATATCCCGGGCCGCCGACCGGTTCCGGAACGGCCGCCGGCAGATCCACCTCGATGGCCGCCGGCTCGATGGCGCTCGCGAGGATCTCGCCGACCAGATTGTGCACCTCCAGCGGGGTCCACACCGGACGGAGCAGCCAGAACCGGCGGGCGGGCACGGGCTGCACGCGCAGGGTGGCCGAGACCAGCACGCCGAGCGCGCCCTGCGACCCGCACAGCAGCGAGGCCAGCTCGGCGGGCGCGCCCTCGGGGCCCGTGCCGGCCAGCCGGACCGGCTCGCCGCCGGCGTCGACGTAGCCCACCTCGACGACCTGCGAGCAGGGCGAACCGTGCCGGTGCCGCAGCGGGCCGGCCTCGTCGGCCGCCACCACGCCGCCGACGGTCGCCCCCTCGGACCGGACGTCGATGGGCAGCCGCTGGCCGGACCGTTCCAGCACCGCCTGTACGGCCCGGATGGGCGTGCCGGCGCCGACCTCGGCGGTCAGCTCGCCGGTCGACCGGTGCCACACCCCGGCGAGCCGGCCCGTGTCGAGCAGGATGTCGAGGTGGGCCGGCGTCGCGCCCCAGTCGATCTTCGTGCCGGCGCCGCGGGCCACCACGGACAGGTCGTACTCCGCGGCGAGCCGGAGGACCTCGCCCACCGCCGCCGGCGAGCCGGGCACGGCCACCCACCGCGCCGGCCGGCCGGCCACCTCGTCGGCGCCCCCCGCGGGACGGGCGAAGCCGGAACCGCAGATCTTCTCGAGCCGTCCGCCGATGCCGGGTAGCGGCTGATCACCAGATGTCATCACACCCCCCACTCCTCGTTATCGTACATGTGTACGAACGAGGGACAAGGGCGGGGTGGCCCGGCGTTAACAGGGGGCCCTTCCTATACCGCAGGCGATAACAAGGGGCCCTTCCTTCGCGGGCGGCGTCGGGTGGGGCGGGCGGGGGTGGCCGGTAACGTGGCCGGGGTGACGACGGAGATGCCGGCCCCGCCGGCCGCCAAGCGGGTCCCGAGCGAGCGCACCCACCACGACGACACGGTCATCGACGAGTACGCGTGGCTCGCCACCAAGGACGACCCGGAGACGCTCGCCTACCTGCGAGCCGAGAACGCGTACACCGACGCGGCCACCGCGCACCTGGCCGGGCTGCGCGAGACGCTGTTCACGGAGACCCGGCGGCGGACCCGGGAGACCGACCTCACCGTGCCGGTCCGCAAGGGCGGCCACTGGTACTACACCCGTACGGAGGAGGGTCAGCAGTACGGCATCCACTGCCGGCGGCCGATCGCCGAGGGCGAGAGCGAGCCGCCGAGCACGGACGACGGCGCCCCGCTGGCCGGCGAGGAGATCCTGCTGGACGGCAACGCGCTGGCCGAGGGGCACGACTTCTTCGCGCTGGGCGCCTTCGACGTGAGCCCGGACGGGCGGTGGCTGGCCTACTCCACCGACTTCGCCGGGGACGAACGGTTCACCCTGCGGATCAAGGACCTGTCCACCGGCGACGTGCTGGCCGACGAGATCCCCGGCACCTTCTACGGCACCGCCTGGTCCGCGGACGGCTCGGTGCTGTTCTATCTGACCGTCGACGAGGCCTGGCGGCCGCACCGGGTCTGGCGGCACACGCTCGGCACGCCGACCGGTGACGACGTCATCGTGTACGAGGAGCCGGACGAGCGGTTCTGGGTGAGTGTCGAGCTGACCCGCTCGGAGAAGTTCATCCTCATCGACATCGGCAGCAAGATCACCAGCGAGGTGCGGGTGATCCCGGCCGGCAACCCGACCGGGGAGCCCGCCGTGGTGGCGCAGCGGCGGCAGGGGGTCGAATACTCCGTCGAGCACCACGGACATCGGTTCCTGATCCTGCACAACGACGGCGCCGAGGACTTCGCGCTCGCGTACACGTCGGCCGACGCCCCCGGGGCCTGGACGCCGATCATCGAGCACAGTCCGGGCACCCGGCTGGAGTCGGTCGACGCGTTCGCCAACCACCTGGTGGTCTCGCTGCGCAGCGGCGGGCTGACCGGGCTGCGGGTGCTCGCCGTGGGCAGCACCGACGCGTACGACGTCCCGTTTCCCGAGCCGATCTATGCGGTGGGCCTGGACAGCAACCCCGAGTACCACACCGACACCGTCCGGATCAGCTACACCTCGCTGGTCACGCCCGAGTCGGTGTACGACGTCGACCTGGTCACCGGCGCGCTGACGCTGCGCCGGCGCCGGCCGGTGCTGCCCGGCCCGGACGGCCGCGAGTTCGATCCGGCCGACTACGAGCAGCACCGGGAGTGGGCGGTGGCCGACGACGGCACCCGGGTGCCGATCTCGCTGGTCTGCCGGGCCGGTACGCCCCGGGACGGCTCCGCCCCCTGCGTCCTGTACGGCTACGGCTCGTACGAGGCCAGCATGGACCCGTGGTTCTCGGTTCCCCGGCTGTCGCTGCTGGACCGGGGCGTGGTCTTCGCGGTGGCGCACATCCGGGGCGGCGGCGAGCTGGGGCGGCGCTGGTACGACCAGGGCAAGATGCTGGCCAAGAAGAACACCTTCACCGACTTCGTGGCCTGCGCCCGGCACCTGGCCACCACCGGCTGGACCGCGGCCGACCGGCTGGTGGCCCGGGGCGGCTCGGCCGGCGGCCTGCTGATGGGCGCGGTGGCCAACCTGGCGCCGGACGCGTTCACCGGGATCGTGGCGCAGGTGCCGTTCGTGGACCCGCTCACCTCGATCCTCGACCCGTCGCTGCCGCTCACGGTCACCGAGTGGGAGGAGTGGGGCAACCCGCTGGACGACCCCGAGGTGTACGCCTACATGCGCTCGTACGCGCCGTACGAGAACGTCCGCGCCGTGCGCTATCCGGCCATCCTGGCGCTGACCAGCCTGAACGACACCCGGGTGCTCTATCACGAGCCGGCCAAGTGGATCGCCCGGCTGCGCGCCGTGGCGCCGGACGGGTCGTACCTGTTGAAGACCGAGCTGGAGGCCGGGCACGGCGGGCCGAGCGGCCGGTACAACGCCTGGCGCGAGGAGGCGTTCGTGGCGGCGTGGATCCTGGACCGGCTCGGCCGCAAGGAGTAGCGATATCTGTTAAGAACCTTGCCTAATCCGCCGGCATGACGTAGAAGTTACATCTATGAATATCCGGCGACTGCTCGCCGGCCTCGCGCTGGCCGGTTTGACCTGGACCTTCGCGACCACCGTCACCGCGCCCAGCCCCGCGATCGCGGCACCCGGCGCGGTGACCTGGAGCGACGACTTCAACGGCCCGGCCGGCAGCGCGCCGGACCCGGGCCGGTGGAAGCACGACATCGGCGGCAGCGGGTGGGGCAACAACGAGCTGGAGTACTACACCGACAGCACCCGGAACGCCGCGCTGGACGGCAACGGCAACCTGGTCATCACCGCCCGCCAGGAGAACCCGGCCGGCTACCAGTGCCACTACGGCAGCTGCCAGTACACGTCCGCCCGGCTGCTCACCTCGGGCACCTTCCAGCAGGCGTACGGCCGGTTCGAGGCGCGGATGAAGCTGCCCCGCGGCCAGGGGATGTGGCCGGCGTTCTGGATGCTCGGCGCCGACATCGGCAGCGTCGGCTGGCCCAACAGCGGCGAGATCGACATCATGGAGAACATCGGCCGCGAGCCGAGCACCGTGCACGGCACCATCCACGGGCCCGGCTATTCCGGCGCCGGCGGCCTCGGCGCGCCGTACAGCCTGCCCGGCGGCCAGGCGTTCGCGGACGCCTTCCACACCTTCGCGGTGGACTGGGCGCCCGACTCGATCACCTGGTACGTCGACGGCACCGCGTACTCCCGGAAGACGCCGGCCGACGTGGGCGGCAACCGGTGGGTCTTCGACCACCCGTTCTTCCTGCTGCTCAACCTCGCGGTCGGCGGCGGCTGGCCGGGCAACCCGGACGGCAGCACGAGCTTCCCGCAGCAACTGGTGGTCGACTACGTCCACGTCCAGGCCTGGGACAACGGCGGTGGCACGCCGGGCGGCGGGGCCATCGTCGGGTACGCGAACAAGTGCATCGACGTGCCGGGCGGGATCTCGGCGGACGGCGCCCGGTTGCAGCTCTGGGACTGTAACGGCACCCCGGCACAGCAGTGGAGCTTCCCCGGCGACGGGACCGTGCGCGCCCTCGGCAAGTGCATGGACGTGGCGTGGGGCTCGACCGCCAACGGCGCCGCCGTGCAACTGGCGACCTGCTCCGGCAACCCGGCCCAGCAGTTCCGGCTCACCG
The DNA here is from genome assembly GCF_042434095.1 of Plantactinospora siamensis. Lineage (NCBI taxonomy): Bacteria > Bacillati > Actinomycetota > Actinomycetes > Micromonosporales > Micromonosporaceae > Plantactinospora > Plantactinospora siamensis. The sequence continues at coordinate 634,156 of NZ_JBHLUE010000002.1, read as the reverse complement.
CCGCCGGTGACCTGGTGAACCCGCAGGCCAACAAGTGCGTGGACGTGGCCGACTGGAACAGCGCCAACGGCGCGCCGCTCCAGACCTGGGACTGCACCGGCGGCGCCAACCAGAAGTGGCGCCGCGCCTGACCCGCTTGACCCTGTGGATCATGGAGTTGTGGCGGGAGATCAGCTCCCATCTCCCCCGCCACAACTCCATGATCGACGGATCAGGAGGGCCGGACGGGGGCAGGACGGGGGACAGGTCAGGGGGCGAGGGCGGCGGTTAGCACGGCGGGGTCGATGTTTCCGCCGCTGATCACCGCCACCGCGGGGCCCGGCCGCAGGTCGGCGGCGCGGAACAGCGCGGCCGCGGTGGCCACCGCGCCGCTCGGCTCGACCACCAGCCGGGTGCGCCGGACCAGCCGGGCCAGCGCCGCCATGATCTCCTCCTCGGTAACCGTGAGGATCCCGTCCAGCCGGTCCCGCAGGTGCGCGAGGGTCAGATCGGACAGGTTGGTGCGCAGCCCGTCCGCGGCGGTCCGGTAGGTCAGCTCCGGGCCCCACCGGGCCAGCGCCCCGGTGGTCAGCGACTCCCGGGCGTCGGCCGCCAGCTCCGGCTCCACGCCCAGCACGACCGCCTCCGGACGGAGCGACTTGACCGCCGTGGCGACCCCGGAGGCGAGTCCGCCGCCGCCGACCGGGACCAGCACGGTGGCCACGTCCGGCAGGTCGGCCACGATCTCCAGGCCCACCGTGCCCTGCCCGGCGATGATCCGGCGATCGTCGTACGGCGGGATGAGCGCCGCGCCGGTCTCGGCCGCCACCCGCTCCGCCTCGGCGAGCCGGCGGGCGGGCGGCACGAGCAGCACCTCGGCGCCGAGCCGCCGGATCGCCTCGACCTTGACCGCCGGCGCGCCCTCTGGGATGACCACCGTGCACGGCACGCCAGCGGCCGCGGCGGCCCAGGCCAGCGCCTGCCCGTGGTTCCCCGAGGAGTGCGTGACCACGCCCCGGTCCCGCTCGGACGGATCGAGCCGGGCGACCGCGTGGGTGGCGCCGCGCAGCTTGAACGAGCCGACCGGCTGCAGGCTCTCCGGTTTGACCCACAGCCGGTCGTCCCATCCGCAGGGCAACAGCGGGGTGCGCACCACCCGGCCCGCGACGCTGTCGGCGGCGCCCCGCACGTCTTGCAGGCTCACGAGATCCACCCGCCCATCCTGACCGACGGCGCAACCGACCGACCACCCGCCATCCCGCCGAGCACCGAGCACCGAACGCCGAGCACCGAGCACCGAGCACCGAGCACCGAGCACCGAGCACGAGCACGAGCACGAGCACCGATGGACCCAACCCCGGGATCGCGTGCGGACGAAAGCCTAGAATTCAGGCGAATGCCCCGCCAACCTGGAGACCGCGATGACCACGCCCGAGCCGGCCGACCGCGGCTCCCCGCCGAACGAGCCCGGCCCGGCATCCGGGGTGGGCCGCAGCGGCACCCCGGCTCCGGAACCCGGCGGGACGCTCAGCAGCGAACCGGGGGCGCCCGGCGTGCACCCGGGGGCCGAGCCGGAGCGGGCGCCGCTGCCGGCCGACTGGTCCACCCCGGAAACCGTGGCCGATGCTCCGCCGCTGGGCGGCGTACCGGAACCGCAACCCGGACCGTCCCCGGAGCCGGCGGCGGGGCGCGCGGCCGACCCGGCGGCGGGGCGCGCGGCGGCGCGATCCGCGGCACCGCCCGGGCGGTCCGGGCCGCGGCCCTGGCTGATCCTGGCGGTGGCCCTGCTGTTCCTGGTCTGCTGCTACGGCGGCGCGGCCGTGGCCATCTTCGCCTGGGGTCGGGACGCGCTCTCCGCCGTGCGCGACCGGACCGAGCACGCCGTACGGCTGGGCCAGCCGGTCCGGGACGGTGACCTGGAGTTCCGGGTGGACCGGGTGCGATGCGGGGTCAGCCAGGTCGGGGATCCGATCGTGAACCAGACCGCCGTCGGCCAGTTCTGCGTGGTCGACCTCGAGGTACGCAATCTGAGCGGCGGGCCGGTGCTGCTGCGCGACGACCGGCAGCAGGCGTACGGCAGGCGCGACCGGCGGTACCCGCCCGACTCCGACGCCAGCATCCTGGCCAACATCGACCAACCGGTCTTCCTCGCCGACATCGACCCGGGCCAGCTGGTCACCGGCGCCATCGTCTACGACCTGCCGGCCAACGACCGGATCGTCCGGCTCCGGCTGCACGGCTCCGCCTCGTCGAAGGGCGCCCTGGTCCGGGTCTGACCGCTTCAGCCGACCCGCAGCTCCTCGACCGACGTGGCGGCCCGGATCACCAGCCCGGCCACCCCCACCGTGACCAGCACCGCCGCGAGGGCGCCGGCGCCGAACAGGGCCAGCTGCCCGAACGGTACGGGCACCAGCCGGTGCACCTCGTAGGCCCGCTGGTATCGGTCGGCGATCGCCGGATCAGTGCAGCTCAGGCCGGGCGGCGGCACGCAGGACGAGCCGCCCTCGGTGACCCGGTCGCCGCTGAACATCCGGCCCAGGACCGCACCGACGGCCAGCGCCAGCAGGATGGCCGGCACGGCGGGCGCCAGCACCTGCCAGCCGATCGACCGGCCGAGCACGCCGCGCGGCACGCCTCCCGCCACGAGGTTCGCGTACGACCGGCGCCGGGCCACGATGCCCTCGCCGGTCGACACCAGCAGCCCGCCGGCCGCGAGCACGAGCGCCACGAGCACGGCGAGGTTCACCAGGCTCATCGTGTCCAGATAGAACGTGTCGGGATCCACTCGCATCGGCGGCCGCCCACTGGCCAGGTCGGAGAGCCGTTGGGATTCAACCTGCATCTCCTGCAAGGTGCGGAAATACGCCCGGAAGGCGGACGCGCCGGCCCCGAAGATCACGCAGGACAGCAGGGCGGTCAGGGTCCGGCTGCCGGACCACGGGTCGGCCAGCAGCCGCCGGGCGGCCAGCAGCGCAGCCGGGCGGCGGGCCAACCGGTGCAGCACCCGGCCGGTGTTGTACGAGATCCAGCCGGCGCCCAGCACCACGCCGAGCAGCGCGAGCGCGTTCCCACCGAACAGCAGGGCCAGCAGCGACCAGCCCGGCAACCGCCAGTGGAGGCGCTCGCTGGACTCGGTCAGCGGCTTGATGGCGGCGAACGCGGCGAGGCCGAGCCCGATCAGCACCCCGGGCAGGATCCCCGGCACGCCGCGCGGATCGGTCCGCCGGACCACGCCGAACGGGCTCAGGGTCACCCGGCGCAGCATGATCGCGGTGGCCAGCGCGGCCAGCACCGGCAGGCCGAGCACCAGGGCGGCCAGCACCGGCGCGGGCGGCAGCACATCGGTGGGCAGCGCCAGCTTCCCGTCCGGGCCGGGGTGGCCGAGGACGCGGCGACCCACCAGATAGACCGCGAGCGCGGCGACCGAGCCGACCAGCCCGGCCAACCCGGCCTCGCCGGCCGCGATCAGCACGGCCTGCCGGGGCGTGGCGCCGGCCAGCCGGATCGCCGCCAGCCGCCGGTCCCGGCTCGGCGCGCCCAGCCGGGCGCACTGACCGGCCAGCGCCAGCACCGGGATGAGCAGCAGCAACAGCGCGATGGCCAGTCCGGGCCGCAGGCCCGGCTCGGCCAGCAGGTGGTTACGGTACTGGTCGGAGTTCCCGCCCCAGTGGTCGTTCGGATCGGTGACGTGCCGGGTGGGGATGGCCAGCACGGTGGCCGCGGCCAGCGCCGCGAGGGTGGCCAGCAGCGCGCTCAGCCCGGTCAGCACCACCCGGAGTGCGTCGGTACGGGTGCCGGCCAGGGCAAGTCGTACCAGCGTGGCGGGCTTCACCGGCGGTGGCCCGGTAGCGACTCGGCGAGCCCCAGCCCGGTGGGGTCGAGCTGGCCGTCGCGCAGCGCCAGCTCCCGGTCGGCGTACGCGGCCACCCGCGGTTCGTGCGTGACCAGCACGACCGAGGTGCGCTGCTCGCGGGCCACCCGGACCAGCTGGCCGAGCACCTGCTCCCCGGTGAGCGAGTCGAGCGCCCCGGTCGGCTCGTCGGCGAACAGCACGCGGGGCTCGGTGATCAGGGCCCGGGCCAGCGCGCACCGCTGCTGCTGGCCGCCGGACATCTGGCCGGGCCGGCTGTCGGCCAGGTCGGCGACGCCGAGCCGGTCCAGCCAGCTCAGCGCCGCCGTCCGCGCCTCTCGCCGCCCCGTGCCGGCGAGCAGCAACGGCAGCGCCACGTTCTCCGCCGCCGTCAACTCGGGAACGATCTGCCCGAACTGGAACAGCACCCCGAACTCCGTACGCCGCAGCCGGGACCGGGCCGCCTCGGACCAGGTGTCGATCCGGTGCTCGCGGTACTCCACCTCGCCCGCGTCGGGCCGCAGGATGCCGGCCAGGCAGTGCAGCAGCGTCGACTTGCCGCAGCCGCTCGGCCCGGTGACGGCGAGGATTTCCCCCTCGCCGAGGTCGATGGTCACGCCGCGCAGCGCGGGCGTGAGACCGTACGACCTGACCAGTCCGCGAGCTCGCAGGAGTGTGGTCATGCGCGCACCTCCCGGTGCCAGTCGGTGACCCGCTCGAGGGTGGTCGCCAGCCACCGCAGGTCCGCGTCGAGATGGGCGATGGCGAAGTCGGCCGCGACCAGGTCGCCGAGGGTGGCCCCGGGCTCGGTCTTGATCCGGGTGAGCTCGCGCAGCCGGTCGCTGTGCGCCCGGCGCTGGGCGATGAGGTAATCCCGCGCCACCCGGTCGTCGGCCACCAGCAGGGCCACGGTCACCTTGGCCAGCAGGGTGCTGGAGACGTACGGGGCCGGGGGCTCGACCGCGGCCAGCCAGTCCGTCACCGCCTGCCGACCGGCGGCGGTGATCCCGTACGAGGTGCGGTCCGGCCCGGCGTCGCGGTCCTGCCCGACCTGCTCCACCAGCCCGTCGCGCTCGAGCCGGCCGAGCGACGCGTACACCTGACCGTAGGCCAGCGGCTTGGCCCGGGGCAGCCGGTCGTCGTGCGCCCGCTTGAGCTGGTAGCCGTGCAGCGGGCCGGCCGACAGCAGGCCGAGCAGCACGTGCTGGGTGGACATGCGCCATACTATTCATCGAATGAATAGCCGCCGTCAAGGGCACCTCGCCGAAGCGCCAAGCGTTAGGAGGGGCCCCTTCCTATACAAAAGCCGATAAGAAGGGGCCCTTCCTTACCTACAGGCGGCTGTCGAGGCGATCGGCGCGGCTGAGGTAGAAGACCAGGCCGCCGATCGACAGGGCGGCCTGGACCAGCACGGTCTGCCAGTCCGGGGCGACGCCGCGGAGCAGCGTCAGCAGGGCCGGGGCGCCCAGCAGCACCAGCAGGTCGAGCCCGGAGAGCAGCCAGAGCAGCGGGCCGGTGGCCAGGCTGCCCATCGGCGTCTCGATCGGCATGAGATCGTGCCGGACGTTGCCCACCCGGGCCCGGCGGACCGCCGCCACGGCCACGGCCGGCCCGAGCGCCAGGCCCAGCGCCCACCACGGTCCGGCCGGCAGGTCGCCGAGCAGTCCGGTGATCGACAGCGCGGCCGCGGCCCACACCGCGGCCAGCGCCACCGGGGCCGCCAGCCGGCCGGTCAGCGCCTGCCGTCCGGTCAACCCGAGCAGACGCAGCAGCGCCGGCTGCGCGCTGTCCCGGCGTACGGCGTCGACGGTCGTGGTGGCCGCGGCGAGCGCGCCCCCGAAGGTCACCACGGCCGGGAGCCAGCGGGGGCCGGCCGTGGCCACCGCGGGCCCGAGCGTCCCGACGGCCAGCAGGAGCAGGCGGGCGGGGCGGCGGCGGAGCACGAGCAGGTCGTGTTGCATCGGCAGCGCCCAGGCCGGCACGCGGCGCAGCCGCACCGAGCGCAGCGCCCGGGACCGCCAGTACCGGCGCTGGCCGGCGTCCACCGCGAACGACGGCTCGACGGCCACCGCCGCGTCGAGGTAGCTGCCCCGGGTCTCGGTGGCGTCCCGCACCAGGTGCGCCGGCAGCCCGTCCAGCAACCGCACGGTGGCGACCAGGGCGCTCAGCAGCAGGATCGCCGCGAGCCCGGCGAGCACCGGGGCCGCAGCCGCCGGCCCGGACGGTACGGCGACGCCGGTGGTCGGCTGCCACACGCCGGCCGCCAGCCCGGCCAGCGCCACGGCCACCACCCCGGCCACGACGTCGAGGACCCGACCCAGCCGGCCGTACCGCTGGCTCCACGCGGCGGCCAGCGCCACGACAAGGCCGAAGGCCGCGCCGGCCGGCAGCACCGCGGCGAGCGTGACCGGGTGGACGGGCCGGGCCGCGAACCGGCCGACCGCGACGGCCGCCCCCGCCGCGCCGACCACGGCCGCACCGGCCAGCCCGGCCAGCGCACCGGGCGCCAGCAGCGCCCGCCGGGAGACCGGGGTGAGGAACAGCCAGCCCAGGTCGGCCCGGCTCACGGCCAGCGGACCGGATCGGCGCAGCAGCGCGAACAGCGCGAGCGGAAGCAGGGCCAGCAGCGCGAGCGGCCGCACCGCACCGGCATCGGCCAGCGGCGCCGGATGGTGCGGCCAGACCACTCCGGTCGCCTTCTGGCCGACCAGGGCCACCGCGATCACCACGGTCATGAAGGCCAGATAGATCGTCCCGGCCGAGCCCTCGATGCCGGCCGCCCGGCGCCGCGCCCGGACCCACCGGCGCAGCCGGCGGACCGGTACCGGCCGGACCGGCGCGGCCCGGTCGGCCACCGCCGTCACCGGCTCAGCCGTCACAGGGCCACCGCCGTCACAGGGTCAGCCGTTCGCCGCCGACCTCGGCCGCGAACTCCGGGTCGTGGCTGGCCATCAGCAGCGCTCCGCCGCCGGCCACGTACGTGCGGAGCAGCTCGGCCACCACCGGCTTGATGTCGGTGTCCAGGCGCTGCTCCGGCTCGTCCAGCACGAGCAGCCTGCTGGGCCGGGCCAGCACGGCCGCGAGCAGGAAGCGCTGCCGCTGGCCGGAGGAGAGGGTGAGCGGCGCGGCGTCGGCCAGCGGGACCAGCCCGAGCAGGTCGAACAGCTTGTCCAGCGCACCGTCGGCCGGGTCGGCGCCGTGCGCCAGCCGGATCAGCTCGGCGTGCTCCCGCACGGTCAGCCCGCTGTACCAGCCCGGGTTCTCGACCGTGGTGGCCACGTCCCGCCAGAACGCCGCGGACCGCCCCGGCGGCCGGCCGAACACCCGGATCGTGCCGGCGTCGGCCGCCTGCAGCCCGGTGGCGCAGCGCAGCAGGGTGGACTTGCCGGCCCCGTTCGCGCCGGTCACGCAGAGAGCCGTACCGGCCGGCACGGTCAGCTCCAGGTCGTCGAGGACCACCGCGGACCCGTACGCCACGCGCAGGCCCCGGATCGCCACGGCCGGCACGCCCCCGGCTGTCGCGCCGGCGGGCCCGGCGGTTGCTGCGGACACGGCGCAAGTATGTCACCCCGAAGGAAGGGCCCCTCCTTATCGCTTTTCGTATAGGAAGGGCCCCTTATTAACCGGAAGGCAACCTCCGCTGCGCGATGATCACCTGGTTGCCGTCCGGGTCGGCCACCGTGGCCATCCGTTCGCCCCACTCCTGGTCCGCCGGTTCGACCAGCACCGGTACGCCGGCGGCCCGCAGCCGGGCGAGGGCGGCGTCGCAGTCGTCGACGTACGCCCAGAGGGTGAAGCGCGGGCCCGCCGTGCCGGCGGGCCGCTCGGCGGTCGCCGCCGCCAGCCCGAGGCTGGCTGCTCCCATCCGCAGCGCGACGAACTCGGGATCGTCGTCCGGAAAGCGGTAGGTGACCCGGCAGTCGAGCAGGTCGCGATAGAACCGCACGGCCGCGTCCAGATCGGGACTGGTGATGATCGGAAAGAGCTCCTGGAACACGGGGCCCGTCCTCTCTCAGTGGCGGCGGAGAGCGACCACCGCGAGGTCGTCGTGGATCTCGGCGGGGGCCAGCTCGACCAGCAGCCGCTCGCAGAAGTCGTCCAGATCCTCGTCGACCGTGGCGGCCGACCCGGCCAGCGCGCCCAGCCCCTCGTCGATGGTGGTGTCCCGGCGCTCGATCAGCCCGTCGGTGTAGAGCACCAGCGTGGCGCCCGGCGGCAGGGTGAACTCCAGGTCCTCCGGGCGGTCGGCGCGGACGCCGAGCAGCGGCGCCCGGTGCTCGAGGAACCGCACCCCATCGCCGTCGTGCAGCAGCGGCGGCAGGTGACCGGCGCTGGCCATCCGCATCCGCCCGGTACGCGGGTCCAGCAGCAGCACGCACACGGTGGCCAGCTCGCCGGGCAGCAGCGTACGCATCAGCTCGTCCACCCGGTTCAGCATCTCGCCCGGTTGGTGCCCCTCGACCGCGTACGCCCGCAGCGCGTGCCGCAGCTCGGCCATCACGGTGGCGGCGTGCAGCGAGTGCCCCGCCACATCGCCGATGGCGATCAGCAGGTGGCCGTCGAGCATCACCAGCTCGTAGAAGTCGCCGCCCACCTCGGTCTGGGCGCTCGCCGGTTCATACCGGACCGCCATGTCCAACCCGGGGATCCGGGGGATCTGCCGGGGCAGCAGGCTGCGTTGCAGGGTCACCGCGATCCGGTGCTCCTCGTCGTACGACCGCTGCGCCTCGGCGGCCGCGGCCACGGCCTGGGTGAGCTGGACCAGCACCGGCGTCCCCGGCGTCTGCCCACGCTCCGGCACCACGACGTAGATGGGGGCGCGGTCGTCCCGCAGCTTCGCCGAGGCCACGGTCACCCGCAGCTCGTCGCCCCAGTCCAGCAGCGCCCAGCGGGACGCCGGGTCGACCCGCACGGTGGAGCCGACCGGGATGCCGGTGTCGTCGACGACCCAGCCGACCAGCTCCGGCGTGGCGTCCGGCCCGCTGGCCACGGCCGCCACGCAGTCGCCGTCGGCGGTCTCGGCCACCACCGCCACCGGGTCCTTGAAGATCTTGGCACCGCCCGCCGCGGCCAGCTGGAGCAGCTCGACGAACGACGACGCGCCGGTGACCGCGAGCGTGGTCTCGGCCAGCAGGGACAGCCGGTGGGCCAGCAGCTCGGCGCGCTGGCGGGCCCGGTAGTACCGCAGCACCGCCTGGACCGTGGCGACCAGTTCCTCGGGCTCGATGGGCTCGGCCAGGTACGCGTCGGCGCCGCGGGTCAGGCCCTGCGTCCGGTCCCGTACGTCCACCGCGTGCGCGGAGACGTGAATCACCGGCAGCGCGGTGTGGGCAACCTTGAGCCGCTCGCAGACCTCGTACCCGCTCAGGTCCGGCAGCCGTACGTCCAGCACCACCAGGTCGATCGAGTCGTCCACCCGGGCCAGCGCCTCGGCGCCGGTCTCCGCCTCCACGGTCGGGAACCCGGCCCGGTTGAGCCAGCTGACCAGCAGGTAACGCTTGGTGGCGCTGTCATCGACCACCAGGATGGTGGCCGGTTCGGCGTCCATCTCAGCCTCCGGCCGCCGGCAGGGACACCACGAAGGTGCTGCCGCGACCCGGCTCGCTGGTCAGGTCGAGGGTGCCTCCGAGCAGCGTGACCAGGCGCTTGGCGTACGGCAGGCCCAGCCCGGTGCCGGCCGCCGACCGCCCCGGGACCTGGTAGAACTCCTCGAAGATCCGCCCCTGCAGCTCGGCCGGGATGCCGGGACCGGTGTCGGTGACCGACAGCACCCACTGGTCGCCTGAGCGCTCGGCCCGCATCCGTACCTCTCCCCGCTCGGTGAACTTCAGCCCGTTGTGCAGCAGATTACGCAGCACCTGGGCCAGCAGCACCTCATCGGAGCGGATTGTGGCCGGCTGCGGCGGCTCCTCCACCACCAGCTCGACCTCGGGCCGGGTGGCCAGCGCTCGCAGCGTGCCGCGCAGCTGGCCGAAGACGACCTTGAGGTCCACGTCGGCCCAGCTCACCTCGAGCCGGCCCGACTCCGCCTTGGCGAGATCCAGCAGCTCGTTCACCAGCGACAGCAGGTCCGACGCGGAGCTGCGGATCAGCCCGACCTGCCGGGCCTGCTCCCCGGTGAGCGGCTCCGAGGACGAGTCGGTGAGCAGCCGGCCGAGCCCGATGATGGCGGTGACCGGCGCACGCAGCTCGTGGCTCACGTTGGCCAGGAACCGGCTCTTCGCCTCGCTGGCCGCCCGCAGCTGGGCCGACTTCTCGTCCAGCTCGGCGTAGAGCGCCACCACGCCCTGGTTGGTGGCCTCCAGCTCCTCGGAGAGCTGCGAGTAGAGCGCCATCACGCCGTGGTTCGTCTCCCGCAGCTCCTCATTCAGCACGGCCAGCTCGTCCCGCTGGCTGCGTACCTCGTCCAGCGCCGTGACCAGCTGCTCGTTCTGCAGCCCCAGCTCCTCGAGCGGCGTGCCCGGCAGCTTGTCGGCCAGCCGGGCCCGCAGGTCGGTCAGCCGTTCCCGGTTCAGCACCGGGGCGCTCGCCGGAAGCCGGCGGGACATCCGGAAGACCGTGCTCCGGTCCTCCCGCACCGTCTCCAGGCGGTCGACCAGCCGCTCCACCGCGGCCGCGTACCCCCGGCCGCGTTCGGACAGGGCCACGGCGCCGGACGCCACCAGGTCGATCCGGAGGATCTGTCCGAGGCCGCCGGGATCCGGACCGGCCCGGAACGTGACGTCGGCCCCGCCGGCCCGGGCGAGCAACTGCCGGGCCACCTCGCTGAGCGCCGTGACGATCCGGATCTGGTCCTGGTATTCCAGGCCGATGGCGGCGGCCACCTCGCGGCCACGCTGGCGCACCATGAAGATGTCGTGCTCGACCCGCAGCGACATCCACATCAGGGCCACCGGCTCGGTGTCCGCGGCGGAGGACCCGGCCGCGGCGGAGAGCCCATCCGCGGCGGAGGACCCGGCCGCGGCGGAGAGCCCATCCGCGGCGGAGGGCCCGGCCGCGGCGGAGAGCCCGTCCGCGGCGGGTACGGGCTGGTGATCGTCGGCGCTCACGGCAGCCTCGCCACCAGCACGCAGGCGTCGTCCCGGCGCACCCCGGCGTCGCGCAGCACGGTGGCCGCGGCCAGCACGGGGGTCCGGCCGAACAGCCCGGGATAGTCGTCCGGCCGCCACCGGTCGTTCACACCGTCGGAGTGCATCACCAGAGTGTCCCCCGCGGCGTACGGGTAGTTGTATTCCCGTACCTGCCGGCGCTGGTGGCCGGCGATGCCCGGCAGCGACACCAGGCCGCGCCGTGCCTCCGCGCCGAGCAGGGTGCCGGCGATGTTGCCGAGGCCCGCGTACCGGAGCACCCCCGCCTCGACGTCCAGTTCCGCCACGGCGAGGGCCGCGCCGCGGGTGTGCCCGAGGGCCCGGTGCAGCGCCTCGACGAGCGCCGCCGGGGCCACCGCCGGGGCGGTGAGGAACGCCTGCCGGGCCGCCTGGGTGGCCGTCGCGGCCAGCGGGCCGTGCCCCAGACCGTCGCAGACCAGCACCTGGTGCCGGCCCTCCTCGACCCGGATGGCGAAACCGTCGCCGCTGATCTGCTCCCCGGTCAACGGGCGGGTGACGCCGGCCGCCCATGCCGGGCCGGGCGGCAGTCCGGGCCAGACCTGCACGGCCACCACGGTGCCCCGGTCGGGGACCGAGTGCGCGTCGTACCAGCTGGCCTGCCGGGTGATCGCGCCGATCCCCACCCCCCAGGTGCCGGTGGTGGAGTGGCCGTCCCGGGACGAGCCGACCAGGTCCGCCATCCCCGGCCCGGAGTCGATGGCCACCAGCTCGACGCCGGCCGTCGTGCCGCTGCGGACCGGACGGACCAGCAGCGAGCCCTCGGTGGCGTGCTTCACCAGGTTGCTGGTGAGCTCGGCCGCCACGATGGAGAGGCTGGCCGTACGCTGCTTCCCCAGCTCGAGCTGGGTGGCCAGCCGCTCGGCGGCCCGGCGGACCGCGGAGGCGGCGCTGCCGGACTCGACCCGAAACCAGATCCCATCGTCGTCGAACTCCGTGGCCGGGTCCGTCGCCCTCATCGGGACCATTTCGTGATGGTGATCCGGGTGCCGCGGCCCACGGCGGTGTCGATGTCGAACTCGTCCACCAGCCGGCGCGCGCCGCTCAGGCCCAGGCCGAGCCCGCTGCCGGTGGTGTAGCCGTCGGTGAGCGCGAGGTCCAGGTCGGCGATCCCCGGCCCCTCGTCGATGAAGACGATGCGTACGCCCCGGCGGCGGCTGCTGCCGTCGATCGGGTACACCTCGACCGACCCGCCGCCGCCGTAGACCAGGGTGTTGCGGGCCAGCTCGCTCGCCGCGGTCACCAGCTTGGTCTGGTCGACCAGGGAGAGCTTGGCCGCCACGGCCACGGTCCGGACGAGCTGCCGCACCCGTACGACGTCCTGGTCGGCGCTGATCGTCTGGACCTGGGGTTGGCCGAGATCAAGCTCGGCGGTCATGGCTACGACGCCACCGGTTCGGCGTCGGGGCTTTCCGGCTCGTACGCGCCAAAGTCGTCGTCCCGGCTGGCGGCGATCAGGTCCATCCCCCGCTCGACGTTGAGGGCCGTGCGGATGCCGTTGAGCGACAGCCCGAGCTCGACCAGCGTGATGGCCACGGCCGGCCGCATCCCGACCACCACCGTCTCGGCGTCCAGCACCTTGGAGATGGAGGCGATCGTGGACAGCATCCGGCCGATGAACGAGTCGACGATGTCCAGCGCGGTGATGTCGATGATCACACCGTGACAGCCGGTGGCCACGATCCGGTCGGCCAGGTCGTCCTGCAGAGTGACGGCCGTCTGGTCGGACATGTCGACCTGGATCGACACCAGCAGGACGTCACCGATCTTGAGGACGGGTACCCGATCCATCAGGCCTCCCGCCGGACCGCGGGCCGGCGCTGGGGGTCGACGCCGGTGAGCCGGAGCACGTGCCGCAGCGCGTCCGCGAGGCTCGACTTCGTGGCGATGTCGCCGAACTCGATGCCCAACGCCACGATCGTCTGGGCGATCTGCGGACGGATGCCGGAGATGATGCAGTCCGCCCCCATCAGCCGGGCGGCCACCACCGTCTTGAGGATGTGCTGCGCGACCTGGGTGTCCACCGCCGGGACACCGGTGATGTCGATGATCGCGTACGGCGAGCCGGTGTCCACCAGCGTCTGCAGCAGGCGCTCCATCACCACCTGCGCGCGGGCCGAGTCGAGGGTGCCCACCAGCGGGACCGCCACGACGCCCTCCCAGAGCTTCACCACCGGCGTGGACAGCTCCAGCAGCTGCTCGGCCTGGTCTGCGATGAGCTCCTCCCGGGCCTGCGAGTAGGCCTCGAAGGTGAACAGGCCCAGATCGTCGATCAGCCCGGCGAACATGATGTAGTCGTCCAGCCGGACCTTTCCCTGCCCCTCGGTGCCGAGCGCGCCGCGCAGCGCATCCTTCAGGGCGAAGATGCTGACCGCCGTCTCAGTGGCGCTGAAGCCCTGCCGGGCGCGCGAACGGGACAATTCGCTCAGCACGGCCCGGATCTCGCCGCCGGCATCGGACTTCAGGTCGAGCCCGCGCCCGGAGGCGCCGTCCCGGAGACCGGCGGCCAGCGCCTCGTGCAGCTCGCGAACCTGCCGGTCGAGTTCGACCTGGCTCAGTCGGCCGCGCAGCGACGTCGAGACGACGTCCGTCCACCGTTTGACGATCTGGTCGGAGTGCTGACCTAACAGGTCGGCGAACCGCCCGCTCTCTTCCGCGTTGAGCGCCACCACTACCTCCCAGGAGCCGGACCGGCCGGACTCTACCACCGGAGAACGATAGCTAGTTGCCGCCAAGCAACGAGCCGGGGCCGCCCCCTCGACGTGACGCAGCGGACAGCCCGACGGGGATTCGTCGCTGAACTGATACCACCCATCCCGTCCTGCAATCCTCCGAGTCTGTCGGGTACGGTTCGACCGAATACAGGAGGTCCGAATGTCGTTGACGGTGAACACCGAACAACGCGGCGACGTGGTCGTCGTATCGGTCGCGGGCGAGCTCGACATGGCGACCGCGCCGCAATTGCAAGACCAGATCACGGACCTGCTGGAAAAGGGTCGGAGCCGGCTGGTTTTCGACCTGGCGGACGTATCCTTCTGCGATTCGACCGGTCTGTCGGTGTTCGTCCGGGCAAAGAACAGCAGCGACGAGGCGGGCGGGGTCGTCCGGCTGGCCGCCCCGCAGCGCGGCGTGCTGCGCATCCTCGAGGTGAGCGGGCTCGTCGAGGTGCTCCAGACGTACCCGACGGTCGACGAGGCGGTTGCCGGCGCGCCGACCACGACCTCGAACTGATCGGCCCGCTCCCGCCCGAGCCGCCCCGCCGGCCGGCGACCCCGGCCGGCCCGCGCCGGGACCGGGAGCGCGTCAGTTAGGCAGTCGATGGCCAGGATCACCGGCTGCCCGTAATGGTGCTCGCGGTCACCTCGCCGTCGCCGGCCGGCCCTCCCTCGAGGCTGACCCGGTCGCCCGGCTTCAGATCACCCAGCTTCCCGGGCACCCGCACGGCGGTCTTCCCGTTCGTCCTTATCGTGATCAGCTCGCCGGACGCCGTCTGCACATAGATGGTGCTGCCGTCCACCAGCTTCACCGTCCCGGCAGCCGCGGCGGAACCGCCGCCGCTGGCCGGCCCGGAGCTGGCGGCGCCACCGCCGGTGTTGCCGCCGGCCGGATCGCCCGTACCCAGCCCCGCAGCCAGCTGAGACTCCGCCCGCCGGTCGGCTGCCGGCCGATCCTCGGCCGACCGGCGGGCGGTCCCGACCTGGCGGTGGCCCGCCGCCGTCACTCGTCCTCGACGTACCGGGGACGGGCGATGGCCAGGCCCGCCACCATCTGCACGGCGAGCGCGCCGAGGAGGAACCCGATCGGCACCCCCCAGCCGCCGGTGGCGGTGTAGAGCAGGCCCACCAGCAGCGGGCCGAGCGCCGCGATCAGATAGCCCGTGCTCTGGGCGAACGCCGACAGCGCCACCGTGCCCTGCGGGGTACGCGAGCGTAGGCCGATGGCCGCTAGGGCCAGCGGGAAGGCGCTCTGCCCGACGGCCAGGATGGGCACCCAGAGCAGCGCACCGGGGCGGGGGGCCAGGGCCAGCCCCAGGTACGCCAGCGCGGTGGCCGCGGCCAGCCCGACCACCAGCGGGCGCAGCGTGCGGAGCCGGGTCGCGATCGCCGGCATGAACAGCGCCACCGGCATCCCGATCGCGCTGACCGCGGCCAGCAGCAGGCCGGCCGCCTCGGCCCGGTAGCCGGCGTCCCGAAACAACTGGGCCAGCCAACCCATCACCGCGTACGCGCCGAGGGACTGGGTGCCGAAGTACACCGCCAGCGCCCAGCCGAGCCGGGTCCGGGCCGGGCGCACCCGGGCCGGCGGCGCGGCGGCTCCGGCACTGCCGGCTCGGGCGGCCGCTTCCGGCGCGGGCCGGCGGCGGCGGGCCAGCGGGACCAGGACCGCCACGGCCGCCAGTGCCAGCAGCGCCCAGACGCCGAGGCCGACCCGCCACGAGCCGGAGGCGCGGGCCACCGGCACCGCCGCCGCGGCGGCCACCGTGCCGCCCAGGGTGAGCGACATCGAGTACGCGCCGGTCACCAGTCCGGCCCGGTGCGCGAAGTGCTGCTTGACCAGCATCGGCAGCAGCACGTTGGCCACCGCGATGCCAGCCAGCGCCAGCGCGCTGGTGACCACGAACACCAGCGGCGACCCGGTCAGCACCCGCAGCAGCTGGCCGCCGGCCAGCGCGGCCATCGCCACCACGAGCACCCGCGCCGGGGCGTACCGGCGGACCAGCCACGGGGTCAGCGCGCCGACGCCGGCGAAGGCCAGCGTCGGCAGCGTGGTCACCAGCCCGGCCGTGGCGCCCGAGAGGTGCAGCCCCAGCCGTACGTCGTCGAGCAGCGCGCCCAGCCCGGTGATGGCGGCCCGCAGGTTGACCGCAACGAGCAGCAGCGCGACCAGCGCCAGCAGCCCAGCGCCGGCGGGCGTGCCTGGGGCGGCGGGGCCGGCCGGGGCGGCGAGGCCGGCCGGGGCGGCGAGGCCGGCCGGGGCGGCGAGGTCGGCCGGGGCGGAAGGTGCCCCGGCGGCGCCATGGAGGTCGGCCGCGCCTGGCGCCTCGGCGGGTGGTGGCGGCATCGCCGCCGGTACGTCGGTCGGAGCGGGGATTCGCGACGTCGGAGGTGCCGGGGTGGGCGTGGAGCGGGCCGGCATGGTCATACCGGTGACCCTACAATCATGGGATGAATTTGGACCGAGGCTGTAACCGATGACACGGGCGGTCGATCCCGGCCCGGTCCAGCCGGGTTCCCCGGGCCCCGATCCGGACCGGCCCGGATCGACGGGCCCCGGCCCGGATCGGCCGGGATCGACGGGCCCCGGCCCGGACCGGCCGCGACAGACCCGGGTGCGGCAGACCATCGAGCGGCTCCGGGCCGAGGTGGCGGCCGGGACGTGGCCGGTTGGCAGCCGGATCCCCACCGAGCCCCGCCTGGTCGAGGCGTACGGGGTGGGCCGGAACACCGTCCGGGAGGCGGTCCGGGCGCTCGTCCACGCGGGCGTGCTGGAGTGCCGGCAGGGTTCCGGGACGTACGTGGTCGGCACCGACGAGCTGGCCGGGGCGGTGGCGCAGCGGGTCACCGACGACCGGCTCGGCGAGGCCGTCGAGGTGCGCCGGGCGCTGGAGATCGAGGCGGCCCGGTTGGCCGCGATCCGGCGTACCGAAGCCGACCTGGCGGCGCTCGACGGCGCGCTCGCCGCCCGCGCGGCGGCGTGGCGGACGGGCCGCGCGGACGTGTTCGTCGAGGCGGACGCGGCGCTGCACACCGCGGTGGTGACGGCCGCACACAACGCGATGTTCGCCGAGTTGTACGCCTCGTTCGGCGCGGCCCTGCGGGCCAGCGTCGCCGCGGCGGTGGGCCCTGACCTGCGGCCCGACCGATACGTCGACCACGACCGGCTGGTGGCGGCCATCCGCGCCCAGGATCCGACCCGGGCGGCAGAGGAAGCGGCACGTTTCCTCAACCACCCATCGAGGAATTAGGGTCCTCGCGCGACAGCCAACCGGACAGCGTGGGAGTGGGCATGCTCAAGGGCTTCAAAGACTTCATCATGCGCGGGAACGTCGTCGACCTGGCGGTCGGCGTCGTGATCGGCGCGGCCTTCACCACAGTGGTGGGGGCCTTCACGAATGGGTTCCTCAAGCCGCTGATCCAGCTGGTCAGCGGCGGCCGCGGTGTGTCCGCCGGGGCGTGGCACGTCCGGGGCATCCCCTTCGACTACGCCACGTTCATCAACGCGGTCATCACGTTCCTGCTCACCGCCGCCGCGCTCTACTTCCTGGTGGTCTTCCCGATGAACAAGCTGGCCGAGCGGCGCCGGCGCGGCGAGGAGCCGCCGCCGGCCGCGCCGAGCGAGGAGGTCAAACTGCTCACCGAGATCCGGGACGCGCTGGTAGCCCAGAGCAACAGCACCCCCGAACAGCGCCGCAGCGCCCTCGACGACCTCCTCAACCGCGAGCGCCAGCCCGACGCCTGAGGCGCAAGGACGGATCCTCCGGGGGCACCCCGGCGCAGCATGTGCCGCCGGAGGATCCGCCGGGGCCCCTTCTTATCGCTTTTTGTATAGGAAGGGGCCCTTTTAACGGGGGCAGCCCCGCGCGCCCTCCGGGCCCGATCGGCGGCCGCCGTCCAGGCCCGGCCGCGGCCGCCGCACGATGATGGATCAGCGGGGCCGCGCGGACAGCTCCCGCCAGGTGTCCGGGCCGGTGAGCAGGGCGCGGACGGCGTCGTACGCGGCGTCCTCGCTGTCGTACTCGAAGAACCGGGAGATGCCCTCGGCGCCGCCGGCCCGCTGTTCGACGTGCCACCGGTCGGCATCCACCCGGAGGAAGACGTCCCGCCGCGCCATCCGTCCCCATTTGCCGTTCCACCAGTGCCTCCGCTGCTCCATGGCAGCACGATATCGAACATACGTTCGACTATGTGCGCCGGTTGGCCAGCCGGCGGACGTTCGGCCCAGCCGGCCGCCCGGTCCGACTCAGCCGGCTCGGACGCCGCCCGTTCAGCCGGCTCGGATGTCCGGTTTAGCCGGCCTGGCGGCCGGGAACCGATCTGGGCATGCAGCCTGACGTACCCACAACGGCCCAGCCGATCGCCCAGGTCAACAACGGCATGCGGGTGGTCGACGCGGCCGGCCGCGAGATCGGGACCGTCACCGAGGTGCGGATGGGCGACCCGAACGCGGTCACCGCGCAGGATCCACCCGGCGGCGAGGGCGTGCTCGCCGGCAAGGTCCCGCACACCGAGGACGGCGACGAGCCGGACGTGCCGGCCGACCTGGCCGCCCGGTTGCTGCGCTCCGGGTACGTCCGCGTCGATTCGCGCGGCCTTTTCCAGGGCGACCGGTACGCGCTCGCGGAGCAGATCGCGAAGGTCCGGGAGGACGTGGTGGAACTCGCCGTCCCGGTGGCCGACCTCGCCGCGGAGTCCTGAGCGGGTTCCCCGACAGAGCGTGTCCGACAGTTCGGCAGAGCGCAGGCACGCGAAGACCCGGCCGGCCTGGCACGGTCAGCCGTGTTCGACCAGCTCACCGCGCCCGGAGGGCTGCCCGTCCAGGTCTCCACCGGTCCGCTGGGCCGGTGGCGGCGCCGGCGCCACCGGCTGCGGCGCCGGGGCGGCACGCGGGTTCCGCAGGGCCCACAGTGCGGCCTCGGTACGCGAGGCTGTGCCGGTCTTGCGCAGCAGGTTGGACACGTGCACCGCGACGGTGCGTACCGAGATGGAGAGCGCCCGGGCCACCTGCTTGTTCGACATCCCGGCCGTCAGGCAACCCAGCACCTCGCGCTCCCGAGCGGTCAGCTCGACCGAGGCCGAGGCCGAGGCCGACACCGAGGCCGACGGGTCGGTCGGGGCGACGCGCCCCGGCTCGGTCGGGGTCGGAACGACCACCGACCCGCCGACCGGAGCCAGCCCGGCCGATACCGCCCCCGCCGGAGCCAGCCCGGCCATTGCCACCCCGGTCGGTGGCCCGACCGCCAGCAGTGCCGCCGGGTCGTGGCCGGGCACCGCGGCCAGCAGCTCGGTGACCAGGTACGGGTTGCCGCCCGTACGCCGCCACACCGCGTCCACCGCCCCGGCCGGCAGCGGGTCGTCAGTGGCGTACACCTGAGCCAGGATCTCGGCCACCTCCGCCGGCGAAAGCGGGCCGAGGTGCTGGCGTACCGTCCCCGGGGTGCCGGCGAGCCGGGCCAACGTACGGGCGGTGAGCTGCGGCGACACGGCCACCTCCGGCGGCCGGCTGGCGACCACCAGCAGCACCGGCAGCTCGGCCGCGGTGGCCAGCTCGCCAACCAGGTTCAGGCTGGCCGGGTCGAGCGCGTGCAGATCCTCCACCACCAGCACGGCGGGACCGGCGCCGACCAGCAGCCGGACGGTCCGGACGGCCAGCCGCAGCAGGGTGGCCGGCGCGTACCGCTCCCGGGGGGCCGTCGGGTGCTGGGCCAGCCAGGCGAGGGCGTCCGACGGCAGCGGCAGCGCGTCGGCGTCGTGCCCGGTGAGCACGGCTGCCAGCCAGTCGTACGGTGCGGGGCTGTGTACCCGGGCCGTGCCCGACAGCACCAGCGGCGGACGCGGCGCCAGCGCGTCGAGCGCCGCCGCGACCAGCCGGCTCTTACCCACCCCCGCCTCGCCGGTGAGCACCACCGTCCGCGGCGCCGCGACTCCCGCCGGCGGCCCGTGGCCGGTCACCACCCCGGTCCAGGCCCGGGTGAACTCGCCGAGTTCACCCGCGCGGCCCACCATGGAAACCGGCATCATCCCTCAACCCTACGTAGTAGTTCGTAGAGACAAGCCGAGGGCATCCTTGGCAAGCTTGCGGACATGGCCCTGATCATGCGGACGACCAGCACCACCGACCCCGGTCTGGTGCGGTCCAACAACGAGGACGCGGCGTACGCCGGGGAGCGGCTCGTGGCCGTGGCGGACGGGATCGGCGGTCAACCGGCCGGAGAGGTGGCCAGCGAGATCGCCATCGCGGCCCTGACGCCGCTGGACCGGCCAACCGGCGCCGACCCGGCCGCCGAGATGTCGGCCGCGGTGGCCGAGGCCAACCGGCGTATCCGGTCGGCCGCCGGCGCCGACCCGGCAAGCCAGGGCATGGGTACGACGGTGACCGCGGCGCTGCTCGCCGATGATGAGCTGGTGCTGGCGCACGTCGGCGACTCCCGTTGCTACCTGCTGCGGAACGGGCGGCTCTACCAGCTCACCCGGGACGACACGTTCGTGCAGGCGCTGGTGGACGAGGGAGTGCTGACCCCGGACGAGGCCCGCCGCCACCCGCAGCGGTCCATGGTCACCCGCGCGGTGCAGGGCGGGAACGTGGAACCCACCGTGGGCACCCTGCCGGCCCAGGCCGGCGACCGGCTGCTGCTGTGCAGCGACGGCCTCTCCGACGTGGTCGACGACGCGGTCATCGGGCAGGCGCTGGCCGGGTACGGCGACCGGGAGCACTGCGCGGAGCAGCTGGTCAAGCTGGCACACCAGGCCGGCGCCCCGGACAACGTCACCGCGGTGATCGCCGACATCCTCGGCGACGCCTGACCGGCGCCTGACGGCGCTTCCGGCGCCACCCCCCTGCCGAGTCTCCCGCGCATGCCGCGTTAACAAGGGGCCCTTCCTCTACCGGAAACGATAAGAAGGGGCCCTTCCTTACAGCATCTCGAGCGGCTGTGGGGCGGTGGGCGGGGGGAAGGCCCGGTCCAGCTCGGCGAGGTCCTGCTCGGTGAGGCTGAGCTGGAGCGCCGCGGCGTTCTGCCGGACGTGGTCCGGGTCGGCCGACCGGGGAATGGCGGCCACGCCGTCGGCGCGCAGCACCCAGGCCAGCGCCACCTGCGCCGGGGACACCTCGTGCCGGGCCGCGACCCGCAGCACCGCGGGCTGGCCCAGGATGCGGCCCTGCTCGATCGGCGAGTACGCCATCACCGGCATGCCACGCTCCCGGCACCACGGCAGCAGGTCGTATTCCGGGCCCCGGCGGGTGAGGTTGTAGAGGATCTGGTCGGTGGCGCACGCCTCGCCGCCCGCCGACATCAGCTCGGCCATGTCGGCCAGGTCGAAGTTGCTCACCCCCCACTGCCCGATCTTGCCGGCGTCGACCAGCTCGGTGAAGGCCGCCACCGTGTCTGCCAGCGGGTAGCGGCCACGCCAGTGCAGCAGGTAGAGATCGATGTGGTCGGTGCCGAGCCGGCGGAGGCTCCGCTCGCAGGCCCGGACCGTGCCGCGCCGGCTCGCGTTGGACGGCATCACCTTGTCGACCAGCACCACGTCGTCGCGCCGGCCGGCGATGGCCGCCCCGACCAGCTCCTCGGCCGCGCCGTCGCCGTACATCTCCGCCGTGTCGATCACGGTGAGTCCGAGGTCCAGCCCGGTCCGCAGGGCGGCGATCTCGGCGTCCCGGGTCGCCGGATGTTCGCCCAGATACCAGGTGCCCTGGCCGAGCACCGGCATCTGCATCCCGGAGGGCAGGGTGACCGCCCGCATGGCCAGCGTCATCGCCGATCTCCTTCACCGTTCGGACCGGGCACCGCCCGCACCCGCCAGCCGGTCCCCCGACCGGCCGCGCCGGCTACCCGTCTCCGGAGGCCGCAAACCCGCCGGTACGCGCCGAAGCGCCGGCCCCGGGCCGTACCGCAGCGCCCGGCCGTACCGCGACCCCGGGCCGTACCGCGGTCACAGCCCGTACCGCGGTCACAGCCCGAACGTGTCATCGCTGGCGGCGTCCCGGGCGCCCTCGACGAACCCGGCAAAGGCCGGGTCGTCCCTGGTGGCCGGCACGCTCTCGACGACCCGGCCGGTGGCGTCCGACACGGCCTCGACCAGCGGCTCGTACCGGAGTTCCATGCCGTCGAGGTCGGCCTCGTCCGCCTCGGCCAGGTTGATCACCTGCTGCAGGTCCTCCGATGGCGTACCGGGGTCGTTGGCCCAGTCCTGGCCGATGCCGTAGCTCTCGTCGTAGACCGCGGACTGCTCCTCGGTCCAGTCGCTCTGGTAGTTCTTCACGCCGTACCTCCACGCCGCCTGCCCAGAGCATGCCCGCTGCCGGGGTCGCTACGCGGCGGATGCGCGGAAAGTTGGCCGCCTTCCGCGCCGGCGCCGGCGTCAGTGGCCGCGGGCGATCCAGTCGGGCAGCTGCGGCGCCTCGGCGCCGACCGTGGTGGAGGCGCCGTGCCCGGGGTGTACCGCGGTCTCCGGCGCCAGGGTGAGCAGCCGGTCCCGGATCGACGCGATGATCGTGTCAAAGTCGCTGTACGACCGGCCGGTCGCGCCCGGCCCGCCGGCGAACAGGGTGTCGCCGGTGAACACGGCCGCGAGGTCGGGAGCCAGGAAGCTGCACGCGCCGGGGCTGTGCCCGGGGGTGTGCAGCACCCGCAGCGCCAGCCCGGCCACCTCGATCAGCTGCCCGTCGGCCAGCTCGCCGTCGGGCGCGCGGTCCGGGTGGACCAGGTCCCAGAGCACCCGGTCGGCCGGGTGCAGCAGCACCGGCGCGCCGGTGGCCGCGGCGAGGTCCGGGGCCACCCGGACGTGGTCGTCGTGGGCGTGGCTGGCCAGCACGGCCACCACCCGGCGGTCGCCCACGCCGGCCAGGATGGCGGCCACGTCGTGCGGGGCGTCCACCACCACGCACTCCCGGTCGTCGCCGAGCACCCAGATGTTGTTGTCCACCTCGAAGGTCTGCCCGTCCAGCGAGAAGGTGCCGGAGGTGACCGTGTGGTCGATCCGGACCGCCATCAGAAGATCACCACCGAGCGCAGCACGTCGCCGTCGTGCATCTTGGCGAACGCCTGCTCCACGTCGCCCAGCGCGATCTCCTCGGTGACGAACGCGTCCAGATCCAGCCGGCCCTGAAGGTAGAGCGCGGTGAGCATCGGGAAGTCCCGGCTGGGCAGGCAGTCGCCGTACCAGCTCGACTTGAGCGCGCCGCCCCGGCCGAACACGTCCAGCAGCGGCAGCTCGATCTTCATCTCCGGGGTGGGCACCCCGACCAGCACGACCGTCCCGGCCAGGTCGCGGGCGTAGAACGCCTGCCGCCAGGTCTCCGGGCGGCCCACCGCGTCGATCACCACGTCCGCGCCGTACCCGCCGGTCAGCTCCTGGATCGCCGCGACCGGATCCGTCTCCCGGGCGTTCACCGTGTGCGTGGCGCCGAAGCCGCGCGCCCACTCCAGCTTCCGCGGGTCGGTGTCCACCGCGATGATCGTGGTCGCCCCGGCCAGGGCCGCACCGGCTACCGCGCCGTCGCCCACGCCCCCGCAGCCGATCACCGCGACCGAGTCGCCCCGGGTCACCCCGCCGGTGTTCATGGCGGCGCCCAGCCCGGCCATCACGCCGCAGCCGAGCAGCCCGACGGCGGCCGGCCGGGCGGCCGGGTCCACCTTCGTGCACTGGCCGGCGTGTACCAGGGTCTTCTCGGCGAACGCGCCGATGCCGAGCGCCGGGGTCAGCTCGGTGCCGTCGGTGAGCGTCATCCGTTGGGCCGCGTTGTGGGTGTCGAAGCAGTACCACGGCCGGCCGCGCCGGCACGCCCGGCAGACGCCGCAGACGGCCCGCCAGTTCAGCACCACGAAGTCGCCCGGCGCCACGTCCGTGACGCCCGCGCCCACCTGCTCGACGATCCCGGCCGCCTCGTGGCCGAGCAGGAACGGGTAGTCGTCGTTGATCCCGCCCTCCCGGTAGTGCAGGTCGGTGTGGCACACGCCGCACGCCTGCACCCGGACCACCGCCTCCCCCGGTCCGGGGTCGGGGACCACGACGGGCACCACCTCGACCGGTGCTCCCTTGGCCCGGGAGATGACGCCGCGGACTTCCTGGCTCACGATCTGCCTCCTTCGGCTGGGCGAGGCCCTTCGGCTGGGCGGAAACCGAACGTACCGCCACAGCGCCGGCGGAGCGCGGCGACGGAATCCGACACTTACCGGCGGTCCGGCGACTGGATCACCAGCGGGAGATCCGGGAGGATTTCCGGATGGTGCTTCGGTGGCTGCCGGCCGACCAGCTCGGGCCACACTTCCTCGACGACACCGAGCAGCGAGTGCTGGTGATCGAGGCGAAGGGGGACTTCCGCGGGCGGCGGGTGCACCGGCAGAAGGCCCACCTGATCCTTTCGGCGCTGCGGCACCGGGCCGCCGAGCTCGGTGACCGGGCCGTTCAGCTGCGCGTCGACACCGTGCCGGAGGCGTTCGAGCGGCTGCGCGAGCCGGTCGAGGTCTGCCACCCGACGTCCCGGCAGGCGCTGGAGTTCGCCCGTACCGCCGGCTTGACGGTGCTGCCCGCGCGGGGCTTCGTCACCGACCACCGGGACTTCGTGGCCTGGGCCGACTCGCGCCGCGGCGCGCTACGGGTCGCCGACTTCTACCGGTTCGCCCGGGAGCGCCACCGAGTGCTGCTTGCCGGGCCGGCCGCGGCCGGCGCGGCCGCGACGGCCCGCGGGGTCGTCGCCCGGCGCGGATCGGGGTCGCCGGTTCCGCCGCCGCCCGCGCCGGTCGAGGACGAGATCGACGCCGAGGTACGCCGGGAGCTGGATCGCTGGGCCGCCGAGGGGATCCGGTTCGTGGGCCGGGACGGTCCGCGGCGGTATCCGGTGACGGCGGCCGAGGCGGAGGCGCGGTTGGCGCACTTCCTCACGCACCGGTTGCCGGCGTACGCGTCGCTGCGGCGGTCGGTCCGCTCCGGCGATCCCTATCTGGCCCACTCGGTCCTGTCGCCGGCGTTCAACCTCGGTCTGCTCGATCCGTTGCCGGTGATCCGCCGCGTCGAGCAGGCCGGGCGGGCCGGCGGCGCCCCGCCGGCGGCGGTGGAGACGTTCGTCCGGCAACTGCTCGGCTGGCGGGACTTCCTCTGGCATCTGTACTGGTATTTCGATCCCGGCTTCCGCAGCGGCAACTGGCTGGCGGCCCAGGAGCCGGTGCCGGACTGGTTCGCCGACCTGGACGCCGACGCCGTGGAGGCGGCCTGCCTGGCGGACGCCCTGGCCGGGGTCCGCGACGGCGGCTGGGCACACCAGGAACAGCGGCTGATGGTGCTCGGCAATTACGCGTTGCAGCGCGGCTGGCGCCCCGCCGAACTGGTCTCCTGGTTCCGGGACAGCTTCGTCGACGGCAGCGACTGGGTGATGAACGCGACGGTCATCGGGCTGAGCCAGTACGCCGATCTGGGCCGGATCGCCACCGACGCGTACGCGGCCGACGGGTCGTACCTGGATCGGGTGAGCGACCACTGTGGCGGCTGCCGGTACGACCCGCGGCGGGGGCTCGGTGACGACGCCTGCCCGTTCACCGGGGGCTTCACGAGCTTCCTGCATCGCAACCAGAACCGGCTCCGGGACAATCCGCGGATGCTCGCCGCGGTGCGCCGGCTGGGCAGCGAGGACGACCTGCCGGGCGTGCTCGCTCAGGAGGAGAAGCGGGGCTCCAACCCACCCTGAGGTGCCGAATCGGGGCGGCAGGGTTCGAACGATCGGCGCTGATTCGCCGTACCAACCGACGTGAGGACCACCTGCCGCCGGCTCGCCGCCGGCCTCGCGCCGCTGCTGCTGCTCGCCCTGTCCGCGACGCCCGCCGACGCGCACGGCGCGCTGTCCGCGCCCGCCAGCCGGGCCGCCGCGTGCGCCCCGGACGGCGGGTCGGCCCGCTCCGCGGCCTGCCGGGCCGCGGCGGCGGCCGGGGACGACGCGGCCGCCTGGGACGACATCCGGGTGCCCGACGTGAACGGCCGGGACCGGCAGGTGATCCCGGACGGGCACCTGTGCAGCGGGAACCTGGACCGGTTCCGCGGGCTGGACCTGGCCCGTCCGGACTGGCCGAGCACCCGGCTCACCCCGGGCGCCACGATCACGTTCCGGTACAGGGCGTCCATCCCGCACCAGGGCAGCTTCCGGTTCTATCTCACCCGGCCGGGTTGGTCCCGGTCCACGCCGCTGGGCTGGGGCGACCTGGCGGCCAAGCCGTTCCTCACCGTCACCGACCCGCCGCTCAAGAACGGCGCGTACCAGATCCGCGGGAAGCTGCCGGCGGACCGGACGGGCGCGCACCTGATCTACACGATCTGGCAGACGAGCAGCACGCCGGACACCTACTACTCCTGCTCGGACGTGGTCTTCTCCGGCGCCAACGCGGCGGCCGGCGCCACCGCGAAGCGGAAGCCGGCCGCCAAGCCCCGTCCCACGGCGACCGCCAAGTCCCCGGCCGCGGACACCGCCGGGCTCGGCTCGGCCGAGCCGGCCGAGCCGGCGGCCGGAGAGCCCACCGCCACCCCCGGCGGGCTCGGCGCGCTGGAGCCGGCCTCGGACAGCCGGCCCACCGGCGGGATCCCGGGCGGGACACTCGGGCTGATGGCCGCGGTGTCGGTCGGCGCGGTCCTCACGGCCACCCTCCTGGTCCTGGGGGCCCGCCGCCGCCGCACCCGCCCCTGACAACGCCCCGCCCCTGACACCAGCGCCCCGCTCCGGCTCCGGCTCCGGCTCCGGCTCCGGCTCCGGCTCCGGCTCCGGCTCCGGCTCCGGCCGAGGATCCCGTTGAGGAGGCGTGTCGGGAGTGTGCTGGGTCACATGGAGGGTGCTGGGGGGAACAGCCGGGGCCGTTCGTGACTTGAGCCTGGCACGCTCAACTGACGAATCGCAGGTGTGTCATGGCAACACTTCCCGTACTGCCCCTGACCGACGCCGTCCTGCTTCCCGGGATGGTCATCCCGGTCACCCTCGACCCCAGCACCCAGTCCGCCGTCGACGCGGCCCGGGCCACCGGCGACAAGCAGCTGCTGGCGGTCCCGCGGGTGGACGGCGAGTACGGCTCGATCGGCACCGTCGCCCTGATCGACAAGGTCGGCCGGCTGCAGAGCGGCGAGCCGGCCGCGGTAATCCGGGGCGTCTCCCGGGCCCGCATCGGCGCCGGGGTGCCCGGCCCGGGCGCCGCGCTCTGGGTCGAGGCCACCGTCCTGGACGAGCCGACGCCGGCCGGCAAGGCCAAGGAGCTGGCCCGCGAATACCGCGCCCTGATGACGTCGCTGCTCTCCGAGCGCGGCGCGTGGCAGGTCATCGACGCCATGGAGCGGATGACCGACCTCGGCGAGCTGGCCGACGCGGCCGGGTACGCCCCCTGGCTCACCCTTGACCAGAAGATCGAACTGCTCTCCGCCCCCGACGTGACCGCCCGGCTCGAGCTGCTGGTCGGCTGGGTCCGCGACCACCTGGCCGAGCAGGAGGTCAACGAGCGGATCAACAACGACGTACGCGAGGGCCTGGAGAAGTCGCAGCGGGAGTTCCTGCTCCGGCAGCAGCTCGCCGCGATCCGCAAGGAGCTCGGCGAGGACGAGCCGGACGGCTCGGCCGACTACCGGTCCCGGGTGGAGGCCGCCGACCTGCCGGAGAACGTCCGCGAGGCGGCCCTGCGCGAGGTCGGCAAGCTGGAACGCTCCAGCGACCAGTCGCCGGAGGCGGGCTGGATCCGTACCTGGCTGGACACGGTGCTGGAGATGCCGTGGACGACGCGTACCGAGGACAACACCGACCTCGACGCGGCGCGCGCGGTGCTGGACGCCGACCACGCCGGCCTGGCCGACGTGAAGGACCGGATCCTGGAATACCTCGCGGTGCGCAACCGGCGCGCGGAGCGCAACCTCGGCGTGGTCGGCGGTCGCGGATCCGGCGCGGTGCTCGCTCTCGCCGGCCCGCCCGGGGTGGGCAAGACCAGCCTGGGCGAGTCCGTGGCCCGCTCGCTGGGCCGCAAGTTCGTCCGGGTCTCCCTGGGCGGCATCCGCGACGAGGCCGAGATCCGCGGCCACCGGCGCACCTACGTGGGCGCACTGCCCGGCCGGATCGTCCGGGCGCTGCGCGAGGCCGGCTCGATGAACCCGGTGATCCTGCTCGACGAGGTCGACAAGGTCTCGGCGGGAGGCTTCTCCGGCGACCCGGCCGCGGCGCTGCTCGAGGTGCTCGACCCGGCACAGAACCACACCTTCCGGGACCACTACCTCGAGGTCGACCTCGACCTGTCCGACGTGCTCTTCCTGGCCACCGCGAACGTGGTGGAGACCATCCCCGGCCCGCTGCTGGACCGGATGGAGCTGGTCACCCTGGACGGCTACACCGAGGACGAGAAGGTGGCCATCGCCCGGGACCACCTGCTGCCCCGGCAGCTGGAGCGGGCCGGGCTCACCGCCTCGGAGCTCACCGTGACGGACGCCGCGCTGGCAAAGATCGCCGGCGAGCACACCCGGGAGGCCGGCGTCCGGCAGCTCGAGCGGGCGCTCGCCAAGATCATGCGCAAGGCCGCGGTCACCCTGGCCACCAACCCCGATCCGGTACGCGTCGACGTGGACAACCTGGCCCGCTACCTGGGCCGGCCCAAGTTCACGCCGGAGTCGGCCGAGCGGACCGCGGTGCCCGGCGTGGCCACCGGACTTGCGGTGACCGGCGCGGGCGGCGACGTGCTGTTCATCGAGGCCACCTCGATGGAGGGCGAGCCGGGGCTGACCCTCACCGGCCAGCTCGGCGACGTGATGAAGGAGTCGGCGCACATCGCGCTGTCCTACCTGCGGTCCAACGGCCGCCGGCTGGGGCTGGACCCGAACGCCCTCGCGGGGCGGCGGATCCACCTGCACGTGCCGGCGGGCGCGGTGCCCAAGGACGGCCCGAGCGCGGGCATCACCATGGTCACCGCGCTGGCGTCGCTGGCCAGCGGTCGCCCGGTACGCCCCGAGTTCGGGATGACCGGCGAGGTCACGCTCTCCGGCCGGGTGCTGCCGATCGGCGGCGTGAAGCAGAAGCTGCTGGCCGCCCACCGGGCCGGCCTCACCGAGGTGATCATCCCGGCCCGCAACGAGCCGGACCTGGACGACCTGCCCACCGAGGTCCGGGAGGCGCTGACCGTGCACACCCTGGCCGACGTGGCGGACGTGCTCGCCCTGGCCCTCCGCCCGGCCGACGTGGACGCGCTCGTCTGAGCCGAAGGAAGGGCCCCTTGTTATCGCTTTTTGTATAGCAAGGGGCCCTTCTTAACGCCCGCCTCCCGCCACGCGGGCGGTGCGGTGCGCTCGGGCGTTCAGCCGCCGAGCCGGCGGACCATGGTCATGATGGTTTCGATCTGCGCGCCGCCCTTGATCGGATAGTTCGTGAAGCCGAGGTAGCCCCACCAGTCCCAGCAGCCGTTCGGGTTCACGCCCGACGCGGCCGCCTGCGGGTACAGCACGATCATGTTGTTCGTGTCGGCGTACTGGTCCAAATTGGACCGGTCCACGAAGGCGGTGCCCACCGCGCCGTACCCCTGAACGCAGCCGTGCAGCGCGACCAGCAGCCGGCAGCTCGCCCCGGCGGCGCAGGACGCCGGCACGTACGCGAAGCCCGTCGGGTCCATGCTCAGCCCCGGCGCGTACCCGTTGACCGCGTAGCTGCTCTGGTTGAACCTCACGAGGGTGCCGCCGAGCGGGCCGGTGTTCGGGCCGACCACCCCGCCGAACAGCTTGCCGAGCAGGGCCCGCTGCGGGTCGGTGCCGCAGTCGTTCAGGTACGGCGATGCCGTGGCCGAGCAGCCGACGGTCCCGTACGGGGTGACCCAGGCGTGCCCGGCGGCCGAACCGCTGTCGTACTGCACCGAGGCGCCGAAGTCGCGGAAGTAGGACACCAGATCGTCGTTCACCGACTTCTTCACGGTGCCGTCGCTGTTGCCGTGGTAGACGTACACCGGCTTGCCGGCCAGGTTCCGCACCGGATCGATCCAGCCGTACGACGCCCAGAGCCGGGTGTAGCCCTCCAGGTTGCCCAGGTACGTCGGCCAGGCGTTGTCACCGCAGCCGTTCAGCGCCTGCAGCACGTTGTTCTGCGCGCAGTAGTACGGCCCGGCCGCGAAGACGGCCGCGCCGGCGATCCGGCCGGAGTACGCGACCTGGAGCTGGGTGGCCAGGTATCCGCCGGCCGAGACGCCGGCGACGTACACGCCGGAGATGTGATAAGTGGACAGCGAGCCGGACACCGGGCTGGTGGTGTACGGGTTGCCGGCCGCCGCGGCGGGTGGGGCGGCGGTCACGAGGCTGAGCAGCAGCGCAGCGGCGGCCACGGCCGCGCGGGCGAGGTGTCGCATGGGACCTTCCCTTCGCTACGCCGGCGGATTCGTCGGCGTGCGGCGACGTTAGCCAGCACCGGACAGCGACGGCCATCCATCCGTGTCACACATTTCATCGATGTGACATGTGTTAAGCGGCGGCGTTAACAGGGGGCCCTTGCTCTACCGAAAGCGATAACAAGGGGCCCTTCCTTCGGCTCATCCGGTTCGGGTGAGGCCCGGTCACCCGCAGCGGCGGCAGGCTGCGGGGGCACCGGTTCGCGACGGGGAGGACGGATGGTCGAGGCGATCGAGCGGTTCTTCGCCGAGATCGACCGGCGCGGCCCCGAGCTGCTCCCGCCCAAGTACTCCGGGACGATTCGCATCGACCTGTCCGAGGGCCAGGTGACCACCCAGTTCATGCTGATCATCGAGCACGGCCGGGTGCAGGTGCGCCGGGAGGATCTGGAAGCCGACTGCGTGGTCCAGGGCCGGCCGGAGGTGTTCGGCGACGTAATCACCGGACGACGCGGCCTGTACGCCGCCGTCTGGCGCAACCTGATCAGCGTCGAGGGGCAGTTCCCCCTGCTCACCCCGCTGCGCGAGTTGCTCGCGATCGCGCCCGACCTGCACCAGCCGACGCCCACTCGTCCCGGAGCCTGACCGTGGACACCCCACCCGTCGGCATCCTCGACGGCAACACCTTCATCCTCAGCGACGGCTGCGGTGACATCTCGCCGGACCAGCTGGCGCCGCTCGGGCTCTACTCGTTCGACACCCGGCATCTGTCCCGATGGGAGCTGACGGTCAACGGCGAACGGCTCAATCCGCTCTCCGTCGATGATCTGGCCTACTTCGAGGCCCGGTTCTTCCTGGTCCCCGGGGCCGCCACCCACTACGTGGATGCCAAGGTCTCGGTGATCCGGCGCCGCTGGGTGGGCGGCAGCTTCGCCGAGGAGCTGACCGTGTTCAATCACGACCCGGCGCCCATGCAGCTGCGGATCCGGATGGAGATCGCCAGCGATTTCGCCGATGCCGCGCTGCTGGGCCACCCGACCGACGAGCCGCGCCACGGTACGTCGTACGCCCGGGTGGAGGAGGACCACCTGCGGCTCAGCTATGAGCGGGAGACGTTTGTCCGGGAGACCATCGTTTCCTCCGCGGCGCCGGCCGCGGTGGACGAGCGCGGCCTCACGTACGACATCCGGATCGACCCGCACGGAAGCTGGCACACGACCCTGGAGGTCGAGACCGTGCTGCGCGGCGCCCGTGGCCGGGACGTCCGGGCCAGCCTGGCCGCCCACAAGGGCCGCGCGCGCCCGGAGATGCGGGCCGAGCTGGCGGACTGGGTGGCGGGCGCGCCGCGGCTGGTCGCCGACGGGCCGCTCGCGGCCACCTATCGGCGGTGCCTGGTGGACCTTGGCGCGCTGCGCTACGCCACGCTGGCGCTGCACGAGCGCCTGCCGGTTGCCGGGCTGCCCCTGTCGATGACGTTCCTCGGCCGGGACGCCCTGCTTGCCTGCCTGCAGACCGTGCCGTTTGTCCCGCAGCTGAGCCGGCCGACACTGACGTTCCTGGCCGCCGGGCACGGCGCGGTGAGCGACGACTTCCGCGAGGAGGAGCCCGGGAAGATGCTCGCCGAGGTCCGGTACGGCGAGAGCGCCGCCTTCGAGGACCTCCCCCAAGCCGCGTACTACGGCGCCGCGGACACCACGCCGCTGTTCGTCGTGCTGCTCGACGAGTACGAGCGGTGGACCGGGGACGTCGAGCTGGTCCGGTCGCTGGAATACGAGGCCCGTCGGGCGCTGGACTGGGTCGACCGGTACGCCGATCTGACCGGCCGCGGCTACCTCGCCTACCGGCGGCGCAACGAACGCTCAGGACGGCTCAACCAGTGCTGGAAGGACTCGCCGGACGGCATCTCCTACCGGGACGGCCGGTTGCCCGGCTACCCCCTGGCCACCTGCGAGCTGCAGGGCTACGCGTACGACGCGAAGCGTCGCGGCGCCCGGCTTGCCCGAGACTGCTGGGGCGATCCGGCGTACGCCGAGCGGCTGGAGCGTTCCGCCGCCGACCTGCGGGAACGGTTCAACCGCGACTTCTGGATCGGCGACCGCGGCTGGTACGCGGCGGCCGTGGAGGCCGACGGAACCCCGGTGGACAGCCTCACCTCGAACATCGGCCACCTGTTGTGGAGCGGCATCGTCCCGGCCGATCGGGCGGACCGGATCGCCGAGTTGCTGATGGACGGCCGGCTCTTCTCCGGTTGGGGGGTCCGGACGCTCGCCACGGACAACCACCGCTACAACCCGATCGGCAGCCACACGGGCATGGTCTGGCCGTTCGACAACTCCTTCATCGCCTGGGGGCTGCGCCGCTACGGCCACACCGGACCGGCGGCCCGGATCGCCGAGGGCATCCTGTCGGCGGCCACCTACTTCGAGGGCAGGCTGCCCGCGGCCTTCGCCGGGTACGACCGCCGGCTCACCGGGTATCCGGTGAGCCGGCCGAGGATGCGCGGCCCGTACGGAACGGCCAGCGGCGCCCCGCTGCTGCTGCTCCGGGTGCTGCTCGGAATCGAGCCCCGGGAGGGCCACCTGTCGGTCGAGCCGGCCGTGCCGGTGGGGATGGGCCGGATCGAGCTGCTGGACATTCCCGGCCGGTGGGGCCGGCTGGACGCGTTCGGCCGCGGCCGGCTGCCGCTCGAGCCATGACGGCCGGCCACCCCGCCCGGCACGCCCGTACCGGCACGCCGGTCCCGCCGGCCTCGCCGGCCTCGCGTCAGCAGTCGCAGCTGACGCTCAGCACCGGGGCGGTCAACGGGTCCGCCGGCCGGCTCGTGCGGCCGGCCGGCGTCACCACCGGCAGTCCCTCGCGCATCCAGTACTCGTACCCGCCGATCATCTCCTTGACCCGGTAGCCGAGCCGGGCGAAGGCCAGCGCCGCCCGGGTGGCGCCGTTGCAGCCGGGCCCCCAGCAGTACGTCACCACGACGGCGTCGGCGGGGATCCGCGCGGTGGCCAGCTCTGGGATCCGGGCCGTGGGCAGGTGTACCGCCCCGGGCAGGTGGCCGGCGTTCCATGCCTGCTCGGAGCGGGAGTCGACCACCACCAGGCCGGGCACCCCGGCGGTGAGGTCGGCGTGGACGTCGCTGACGTCCGCCTCGAAGGTCAGCCGCGCGGCGAAGTGCTGGGCGGCCGCGGCGGGCTGGGCGGGTGCGGTGGAGAGTACGGCGCTCATGTCCCCGATGCTGCCCGGGCCGGCCGTGACCCGGCAGTGGCGGGAACGCCCATGTCCGCTAACTTGTCGCCATGCCCCCCGACCGGATCCCCGCAACGCCCGACCGCCGCGTCTCGGTGCTCGCCTATCCCGGCATGTCCGCGTTCGAGCTGGGCATCGTGACCGAGGTGTTCGGGCTGCCCCGCCCGGAGCTGGGCGTCGACTGGTACGACCTGGCCATCTGCGCCGAGCGGCCGGAACCGGTCCCGATGCTCGGCGGCGCCACCCTGGCCACCGGCAACGGCCTGGCCGAGTTCGCCGCCGCCGGCACGGTGATCGTGCCCGGGGTGCCCGACGTGCGCGCCGAGACGTCCGGGGCGGTGGTGGCGGCGCTGCGCCGGGCCCACGAACGCGGTGCCCGGATCGTCTCGATCTGCTCGGGCGCGTTCGCGCTGGCCGCGGCCGGCCTGCTGGATGGCCGGCGGGCCGCCACGCACTGGCGGTACGCCGCCGAGCTGCGCCGACGGTTCCCGGCCGTACGCGTCGACCCGGACGTCCTGTACGTCGACGACGGCGACGTGTTGACCAGCGCCGGCAGCGCGGCCGGGCTCGACCTGTGCGTACACCTGATCCGCACCGACCATGGGCCGAGCGTGGCCAACGCCGTGGCCCGGCGCCTGGTGATCCCGCCGCACCGGGACGGCGGCCAGAAGCAGTTCATCGAGGCGCCGGTGACCCGGGAGGTGGACGACGACCGCATCACCCGGAGCATGGAGTGGGCCCGCGCGCACCTCGACCGGCCGCTCACCGTGGCCGATCTGGCCCGCCGGGCGCACATGTCGACCCGCAGCTACCTGCGACACTTCGCCCGGTGCAGCGGGACCAGCCCGATCCGCTGGCTGATCGGCCAGCGGATCCAGGCCAGCCTGCCGCTGCTGGAGACCACCGACGCGCCCATCGACCGGGTGGCCGCGGCGACCGGCTTCGAGAGCCCGGTGACCTTCCGGCACCACTTCGTCCGGGCCATGCGGGTCTCGCCCTCGGCGTACCGCCGCACCTTCCGGTCCGCGCCGGCCGATGCCGGACGTGACCACGCCACGCCGCGCTGACGGCACGTCCCACCGCTCGGGCTTACCTTGACGTACATCGATGGATTACGCATCGTCGAGGCATGTCTGGCGTGTATTCCGTGTTACGCCGCCGGTGGCCGGCCCTCTCCGCCGCCCTGGCCCTGCCGATCGCGCTGCTGGGCGTCTGCCTGGCGGCTCCCGCCGCCGGCGCCGCCGCTCCCGGCCCGACGCCCACGGGCACCGCGGTCCCCTCGACGCCGAACACCTCCCCGTTCCCGCCCAGCGCGCCCACCAACCTGAGGGCCGCCCAGGTCAGCACCACCTCCATCGTCCTGAACTGGACCGCCTCGACTCCCGGCTGCTGCGCCGTCAGCGGGTACGACATCACGTACACCCAGGCATTCAACGACGTGATCTACACCAAGAGCGTCGGGAACGTCACCACGGCCACGATCTACACCCAGCCGACCGGCCAGTACCGGTTCTCCGTCACCGCGCACGACGACGTGGGACACCGGTCGGCCGCGTCCGACTCGATCGTCGTGGTGACCCCGGCGACGGACACCGGCCCGGACACCGTGCCGCCGACCGCGCCGGGCACGCTGACCAAGTCGGACGTGACGCCCACGACCATCACGCTGAACTGGACGCCCGCGACCGACAACGTCGGGGTGACCGGGTACAACGTCTACCGGTTCGACGGGCTCTACATCTCGACGCTGCTGGCAACCGTGCCGGGCACGACGTACCAGGTCCAGCTGACGACCTCGATGAACATGTTCTACGTACGGGCCCGGGACGCCGTCGGCAACCTGTCGCCGGCCTCCAACACGGTCACGGCGGATCCGGCCCCGCCGACGGACCTCCCGCCGAGCGCGCCCACGAACCTGACCGCCACCAAGATCACCTCGACGTCGGTCACCCTGACCTGGACGGCCGCCGCCCCCGGCTGCTGCGCCATCGCCGGATACACCGTCGGGTACTTCCCGGCCTTCTACGACCTGGGCACGTCGGTCGACGTCGGGAACGTCACCACCGCCACGATCACCCTCAAGCCGGCCACCCAGTACCGACTCTTCGTGAGCGCCAAGGACTCGGCGGGCCATTCCTCCCCGACGTCGGACTCGGTCACCATCGTGACCCCGGCGACCGACACCGGCCCCGACACCGTGCCGCCGGGCGCGCCCGGTGCGCTGACCGCCACCGGCGTCACCGCCACGACCGCCACCCTCAACTGGTCGCCCGCC
Organism: Plantactinospora siamensis; assembly: GCF_042434095.1. Lineage (NCBI taxonomy): Bacteria > Bacillati > Actinomycetota > Actinomycetes > Micromonosporales > Micromonosporaceae > Plantactinospora > Plantactinospora siamensis. The sequence continues at coordinate 598,676 of NZ_JBHLUE010000002.1, read as the reverse complement.
ACCGACAACGTCGGGGTGACCGGTTACAACGTCTACCGGTGGGACGGCGTTCTCGCCTCGACGCTGCTGGCGACCGTGCCGGGCACCAGCTACACGGTTCCGCTGTCGTCGTCGGTGCCCAACCACTTCTACGTCCGGACCCGGGACGCGGCGGGCAACGTGTCGATCGCCACCAACGAGGTCGCGGTGAGCCCGCCGGCGCCGCCACCGCCGGCACCGACCTGCAAGGTCTCCTACCGTACGCAGTCACAATGGCCCGGTGGCTTCGTGGCCGCGGTGAGCATCCAGAACACCGGATCGGCCCCGCTAGACGGGTGGACCCTGACCTTCGTCTTCCCCGGCGACCAGCAGATCACGTCCGCCTGGAGCGCCACGTACACCCAGACGGGTGCGGTCGTCGCGTTCCGCAACCTCACCTGGAACGGCACGGTCGCGCCCGGCGGCAGCGTCTCGTTCGGCTTCCAGGGCCGGTGGACCGCCAGCAACACGCCGCCCACCAGCTTCGCGCTCAACGGGGCGTCCTGCGCCACGGCCTAGACCCCAACCGGACAGGGGCGGCGGATCACGGCGGGTCGAGCAGCCGCCGGCGTTCGCTGTCGAGCAACTCCGCCGCCGCCTCGGCCCGGGCGAGGCGGTGGCTCAGTCCCTCGCGGGTATGGCTCGCCCACCCCAGCCACCCGTCAAGGCTCTCTGTTGACCGCTGGATCCGGCTTCGGACGGCAAGGTCCGTGATCGCGTTGTCGAGCCAGATGTCCGCGAACCTGGTGAGACCGGAGACCGCCGGCTCGACGCTGGGCAGTGCTGGCTCCGCCACGTCGGAGAGTTCCGTCCGCAGTGCAGCGAGGCACCTTTCCGCGTATGCGGCGGCGTCGGCGGCTTCATCGAGAAAGTTCTCCTTCACCGCGCTACCGATGATCCCGCCGCCGAGGAACGTGTCGTACGACGACCAGCCGGACGCTTGGTCGAGCAACTGGAGGGCCCTGGACAACGCCTGGCAGGCGCTGTCGGCGGCCCGCAACCCCTCGCGCAGCTTTGTGACCTCGACGTGCAGCCTCCCGCGCTCGGTCGCGAGTTCCAGCAGCCGGGCCTGCCGGGGATCGTCGCTCCCGATGAGCTGCTGTTCCTTCTCGGCCAGCAGCCGGGCGTGTTCGCCGCGTTCCGACGACAGCCGGCGCAACACGAGCCGGTTCCGGTACGCCTCATCGTGCAGTGTCTTGAGTAGCTGTTCCGCCTGGTCCAACCGGTAACGGGCGGCATCCGCCTCCGCCCGCTCCCGGGCCAGCGTGTCGCGCCGGCTGCCGTGCAGGGCGGTGAGCACCCGGGTCAGGGACAGCCCGGTCAGCCGGTCGACATCAGCCTGCTCCTCGGCGTACTGGCCACGTAGCTGGCTGACCTGCGCCGACAGCTCGCGGATCCGCGCCAGCAGCTCCGCCGACCGCTGCTCGGCCAGCTCGTACTCGCGGACCGCTCGGGCGGCCACCGTTAGCCGCTGCTCAATGTCGCTCGCCATGCTCCCATGGGACACCCCCCACGCAAGCCGGCTCAGCCGCTCGCGAGCGCCGCGAGCACCTCGGCCACCGGGGCCGCCCGGGCGGCGCGGTAGCCGGTCCCGGCCCACAGGTGCAGCCGCTCCGGGTCGCCCGCGGCCGCGGCGGCTCGGCGCAGCGGCCGGGTGAGGTGGTGCACGGCCGGATAGCCGAGCGGCGCCGCGCCGTCGTACCGGTCGGTGAAGGCGTTCCGCAGCGCCCGCGCCGGCCGGCCGGTGAAGGCCCGGGTGACGATCGTGCCGGCGCGGGCCGGGTCGGCGAGGGCGTCCTTGTGCACCTGGCTGGCGCCGCTCTCCCCGGTCCGCAGCAGCACCGTGCCCACCATGGCGCCGACCGCGCCGGCGGCCAGCACCGCCCGTACCCCGGCGGCGTCGGCGATGCCGCCGGCCGCCACCACCGGCAGTCCGGCCGCCGCCCGGACCGCGCGGACCAGGTCGGGCAGCGGCGCCGCCGGCGGCAGGGCCCGCGGGGTGAACGTGCCGTAGTGTGCGCCGGCCTCGGCACCCTGGACGAGCAGCCCGTCCACCCCGACCTCGGCGGCGGCCACCGCCTCCGGGACCGACGTGACGGTCTGTAGTACGCGGGTCCCGGCGCTACGCAGCGCGGTCACGCTGGCCCGGTCGGGCAGCCCGAAGGTGAAGCTCAGCACCGGCACCGGGTGGCGGGTGAGCAGATCCAGCTTGGCCGCCCAGTGGTCGTCGTCCTCGACCGGCTCGGCGGCCGAGAGGTCCAGCCCGTACGCCGCGCCCTCCGGCGCGATGGTCCGCGCGTACCGGCGGAACTCGGCCGTCCCGACCGGCACCGGCGACGGCGCGAAGACGTTCACCCCGAACGGGCGGCCGGTGGCGCGTACCCGATCGATCTCGGCGGCGACCACCGCGGGCGGCTGATAGCCGGCGGCCAGGAAGCCGAGCCCGCCCGCGGCCGAGACGGCCGCCACGAAGCCCGGGGTGCTCGGCCCGCCGGCCATGGGCGCGGCCAGCACCGGCAGCTCCACGCCGAACAGTTCGGCCAACGCGTTCCGCATCCGACCAAGTCTGCCGCACGCCCACCGGCGCCCGGATGACCAACCGGACTGGGGAGAATTGTTGTCACCCCAGCGACAACAATCCTCCCCAGTTCGCCCGGGAGCGCTCCGCTCCGACCCCCGGTAGGCTGCCGGCCGTGACGAGGCTGTGGAACGGGATCGCGGAAAAGGTCGGCCGGATCATCGGGCGGGGGTCGGCGCCGACCGGCGGCTCGGTCCCGGCGCAGCGGGGCCGGCCGGCACCGGCGCGGCCGGCGCGCGAGCGGCAGGTCGCGGCGTTGCAGCGGCGGCAGCTCAGCTACGCGCCGGAGCCGGACGGACGCGCGGACCCGGGCGAGGTGGTCTGGACCTGGGTGCCGTACGAGGACGACCCGCGGCAGGGCAAGGACCGCCCGGTGCTGGTGGTGGGGCGGCAGAGCCGCACGCTGTACGGCCTCATGCTGTCCAGCCAGAGCGAACGGGACGGGCAGCGCAACTGGCTGGCGCTCGGCCCGGGCAGCTGGGACCGGGAGAACCGGCCGAGCTGGATCCGCCTGGACCGGGTGCTCACCATGCGCGAGGACAGCATCCGGCGCGAGGGCGCGGTGCTGGACCGCGCCCGGTTCGACCGCGTGTCCGCCGCGCTGCGGTCCGACCACGGATGGTCCTGAGAAAGAACGTCCGCGGGTGTCCTCCGCGCCCCACCGCCGTTCGACGTACCGGTGACGACAACTTCGGTACGCGAGGAGCGGATCAGAGATGAGCAAGGTCATGACCGGGGCCACCATGTCGCTCGACGGCTACATCGCCGGCCCCGGCGAAAGCGGCTTCGACCTGCTGTTCCGGTGGTACAACAACGGCGACGTCGAGACGCGGAACATCAACCCGGACCTCACCTGGCACACCACCAGGGCCAGCGCCGACGTGCTGCGCGAGATGATGAGCAACGTCGGCGCGCTGGTGGTGGGCCGGCACCTGTACGACCTCACCAACGCCTGGGGCGGCCGGCACCCGCTGGACGTGCCCACCGTGGTGCTCACGCACCGGCCGCCGACCGACCGGCCGCTGGCCGACGAGAACTTCGTGTTCGTCACGGACGGGATCGAGGCCGCTGTCGAGCAGGCCAGGGAGCTGGCCGGCGACAAATGGGTGGCGCTGAACGGCGGGACGATCGCCCGGCAGGGCCTGGACGCCGGCCTGGTCGACGAGGTCCACGTCGAGCTGACGCCGTTCGTCCTCGGCGCTGGCACCCCGCTCTTCGGCGCGCTGGCCACCGCTCCGGTTGAGCTGACCGGCCCGTACTCGATCGTCGAGGGCAACGAGGTGGTCCACCTGCGCTACCGGGTGGTGCGGGGGCCGGAGCGTCCATAGACTGCGACCTTTCCGGCTCGTTCAGCTCTCAGGAGGATCCCACGTGTCGAGCGACCCCCGACCGGAACCCGACGGCGCGCCCGCAACCGCGGGCCGCCGCGCTTCCCGAACCCTGACCGGCCTGACCCTCGCGACGCTGGCCACCGGCGCGATGCTGGCCGCCGGCGGCGCGGCCGTGGCCGCGCCCACCGGCGCCGGCACTGTCGGCGCGACCGCGGCCACCGCCGACCGTCCACCGAAGACGACCCACGGCCCGTGCGCGTACGCGTCCACTCCGGACGATCCGGCGGCCCGGCCGGTGCCACTGCCGCCGGACCCGCGGCACACGCCGAGCCGGGGCACGACGCAGGTCACCCTCTATACCAACTTCGGGCCGATCGGGCTCACGCTGGACCGGGAGCAGGCGCCGTGCACGGTGCAGAGCTTCCTGCATCTGGTCCGGCACCGCTTCTACGACCGGACGATCTGCCACCGGCTCACCGCGTACAGCACCCTGAAGGTGCTGCAGTGCGGCGACCCCACCGGCACCGGTGAGGGCGGCCCCGGCTACCAGTACAAGGACGAACTGCCCACCAACCTCCCGCCGGCGCCGACGGACCCGACCGGCGTCCGGCGGATCTATCCGCGCGGCACGCTGGCCATGGCCAACGCCGGGCCGAACACCAACGGCAGCCAGTTCTTCCTGGTGTACGCCGACTCGATCCTGCGGCCCAACTACACGGTCTTCGGCTCGGTGGACGCCGCCGGTCTGGCCACGCTGGACCGGATCGCGGCCGGCGGGATCGCGGCCACGCCGGACGACCCGGCGCCGGTGGACGGCGCGCCGGCCCAGCCGGTGGAGATTCGCAAGGCGGCCCGGCACCACTGACGCCGCTCGCGGCCCGGACCCGGCAGGGGTCCGGGCCGCGCCCCGCCTCCGGCGGCGCCCGCCTCGGGCCGCCCTCCGCCTCGGGCCGGCGATGCTTGCGGCTCGGAAAGTATCTAAGAAAAGGGGCGGCCGTTAACCGGCCGGTCACCTGGCGCTCCGGTACTTCGTGTTGCTTGTTGCTCGAAGCACTGATCTAACTCCAGGAGGAGCCACGTGACTTCCCGTACCGTTCGGTGGCTGCTTGCCCCGGTGCTTGCCGGGGCCGTCGCCGCGACCGGGATGACCCTGCTCAACCCGCTCCAGTCCGCCGACGCGGGCGCAGCCAAGGGCAAGGCACGCAACGTCATCTTCATCAACGGCGACGGCATGTCGGCCGCGCACCGGGAGGCGGCCCGCCTCTACCTGGCCGGCCTCGACGGCCAGCTGAACATGGACAAGCTGCCGGTGTCCGGCCAGCTCATCACCACCCCGCACGACCCGAAGAGCCCGATCACCGACTCGGCCGCCGCGGCCACCGCGTGGGCCACCGGCGAGAAGACCTACAACGGCGCCATCAGCGTCGACGTCGACCACAACCCGCTGCCCACCCTGGGCCAGCAGGCCAAGGCGAACGGCAAGGCCACCGGGCTGGTCACCACGGCCCAGGTCACCGACGCCAGCCCGGCCGCCTGGTTCTCCAACACCGAGAACCGGTCGGCGCAGGACGAGATCGCGCGGCAGTACATCGAGGTCTCCAAGCCGGACGTCATCCTCGGCGGCGGCGAGGACTTCTGGCTGCCGGCCGGCACCGCCGGCGCCTACCCGGACCACCCGGCCGAGGACCCGAGCGAGGCCAGCAAGGGCACCAAGGGCAATCTGATCGACAAGGCCCGCCAGGCCGGCTACAAGTACGTCTCCACGGCCGACCAGCTGCAGAAGGCCAAGGGCGGCAAGCTGCTCGGCCTGTTCAGCAACGAGGAGATGTTCCAGCAGCGGCCGGAGGGCCAGGGCGACATCTACAACCCGGTGGTGAGCCTGGCCACCATGACCACCAAGGCCCTGGACACGCTGTCCAGCAACAAGAAGGGCTTCTTCCTCTTCGTCGAGGAGGAGGGCGTGGACGAGTTCTCGCACGAGAACAACGCCACCCGGATGCTGCAGAGCATGGGCGAGCTGGAGAAGGCCGTCGTGGTGGCCCGCAACTACGCCGCCACCCACAAGGACACGCTCGTGGTGATCACCGGTGACCACGACTGCGGCGGCCTGACCGTCGAGGACACCGGCACCAGCGACGAGTCCGGCGACGGCATCTCCGCCGAGGACGGGCCGTTCGCCATCAAGGGCAGCAACCTGCAGTTCAACCTGGACTGGACCACCAGCGGCCACACCGGCGTCGACGTGCCGGTCACCGCGTACGGTCCGCTGGCCGACCAGTTCACCGGCAAGCACCAGAACACCTACGTGCACGACGTGCTCGCGCAGATCCTCACTCGCTGAGGATCGAACGACCGCGTGCCGTACCCGCGTGCCCTCCCGCCTGGACCGGCGGGAGGGCACGCGCCCTTTCCGGGCGGTCAGGCCGTGGCCGTGCAGCTGAGCGCCGGTACGGGGTTGCTGCCGCCGCTCCACGAGCCGAGGAAGCCGAAGGTGGTGCTCGCCCCGGCGCCCAGCGCGCCGTTGTAGGCCACGTTCGTGGCGGTCACCGTGGATCCGGTGCTGCTGACCGTCGCGTTCCACGACGAGCTGATGGTCTGCCCGTTCGCGTACGTCCAGCGGACCGTCCAGCCGCGGATGGCGGCCGCGCCGGCCGTGACCTGGACCTCACCCTGGAAGCCGCCGCTCCACTGGCTGGTCACCCGGTAGGTCGCCGAGCAGCCACCGGCCGGCGGGGTCGTGCTGGGCGGGGTCGTCGGCGGGCGCGTGGTCGGCGGCGTGCTGGTGGGCGGGGTCGTGGTCGGCGGGGTCGTGGTCGGCGGGGTGCTGGTGGGCGGCGTGGTCGTCGTCGGCGGGGTCGTCGGGCCGCCGCCGAAGTCGACGTCGCTGCACAGGTAGTAGCCCTGGTCCATGTGGCTGGCCTGCCACAGCGTGAACACGATGTGCCGGCCGGTCCGGCCCGGCGCGCTGCCCGCGACCTGGATGGAGACGCCGTTGGTCTCCGGGGTCCACTGCGCGGCCGGGGTATTGCCGATCTGGCCGACGAGTTCCAGGTCGGCCCAGCGCAGCGGCTGGGTCAGCTCGTTGAAGCCCTGCCTGGTGACGTACACCTTGATGTAGTCGGCGCCGTGTTTTGCCTGGTCGAACAGCTTGATCCGGAAGTTGGCGCCGATCGACGTGGTCTTCCACGGCCCGATGGCGTCCAGCGAGTCGTACAAGCCGCCCTGGGTGTGGCCGGCGCTGCACAGCTGGCCGTCCGGGATGACGGCCTGCGGGTTGCCGCCGACCTCGTTGCGGTAGAGGCCGTTCCACTGCCACATTGTCTGCGGGTTGGCCTGCCAGGCCTGCCAGCACATCGGGTCCTCGGTGGCCATGGCGGGATCCTGGAACCGGTCGCCCCAGCGCTGCCAGCAGCCGTAGTTGCGGGTCGCGGGATCGATGACCGAGCCGTGCGCGGACGCCGCGTGCGGCAGGATCACGGCGGCCGCGCCGCTCAGCAGCACGGCGAGCGCCGCGCCGAGCGTGAGCAGCCACGCGCGGCGCGGCAGGGGATGGATTCGGGCTGAGGTGGACATGAAGCCCCCGGGAATCGAGTCGGGTCTGGTCGTGCCCGGACTGCCGGGAGCTGCCCAAGGTCCCGGCCGGCTGCGCGGCTGCCGCGCTGGCTCCTGCTACGCAGCCTGCCAAGGAAATCGGTTTCCGTCAATGCGTTGCCGGCTGCCGACGGCGCAGGCGGCTCAGGCGGCTGTCGACGGCGCTGGCGCCGGCGAGCGCTTGACGGCTAGCGGTATGGCTCGGGCTCGGTCACCCAGCCGGCCACCAGCACCGCGCCGGTCGGCCGGTGCACCGCCAGGAAGCCGAACGGACGATCGATCGTCAGCGCCGTCAGCTCCTTCTGCATGCTGGGCTGCTGGATCGAGCCCGCGCGCACCATCCCCATGGCGGTGACGGCGGCGGCCTTGAATCCCACGGCCCCGAACAGCGCCGTCGCGCTCTGCTTGGCCTGCGACACCGCCAGCGGCTCCGGGCTGATCCCGGGAAAATGCCCGCGCCCGGTGTCGGTGGCCGCGACCAGCCCGAAGAGCTCGGCGTGCGCCAGCAGGTCGTGCTCCCCGGAGACCGCGAAGGCGACGGTCGAGACGTCGAGCTGCGGCCGGTCGTCGAAGGCGTGGATCAGTCGTACCGTCACGCCGGGACCGCCCGCCGCGGGCCGCACCGGCACGTCGGCGCCGCCGGGCAGCGCCGGCACCAGCGCCGGCAACGCGCCGACCGCGGCCGGCAGCACGGCGGCGGCCGGTCGATCCGCGGGCCCGAGCGCGAGTACGACGTCCACGTCCTCCTCGCCGGGCACGGCCAGCAGGGTGAGCGTCCCGGCGTCGGTCTGCACCACGCGCAGCAGCGCCGGGTCGTAATGGCCGCGGTCCAGCCCGAGCAGCTCCCGACCGGCCCAGGGACCGGCGGCGGGCCGGCACGGCCGCTCGGTGAACGGCCATCGCCAGGTGGTGACGACCGAGAGGGCGCTGGCGAGGATCATCCGGGTCTCGTCGGTGACCGCCACCGGCATCCGCTCGATCAGGCCGGCCGTGTTCTGGGCGGCCCACCGGTCCAGCACCGGCTGGTCGACGCCGGGGTCGCCGCTGAGCCGGCCGCGCAGCGACTCGGGCAGCGCGAGCCAGTCGTCCGTCAGCGGCAGGTCGTCACGAATCCAGGCCGCCACCGCCAGCCTGACCTCGGCCGAGTCCAGGGCCGGCGGCGGCGTGGACGCCACGGCCGCAAGCTCCGCCCGCGCGTCGCCGGTCGCGTACGGGGCCAGCAGCGTCAGCAACGGGTACGCGCCGGCGCCGGAGAGCACCGTCCCCCCCTCGCCGGCGACCGTGGCGGTGGCGGTGGCGGTGGCGGCCCAGCGTGCGGTCAGTGCGTTGACGGCCTCGACGCTCAACGGCTCGCCCTTCCGTATCGGATGCGGTCGCCCGCCATGGGCTGAGGTGGCATCCGCGAAGGATAGTCCGCCGGTCACTCGCCCGCCGGGTGCGCGCGGCGCCGCCGTCGTGCCGGTCGTGCCGGTCGTGCCGGTCGTGCCGGCCGTGCCGGCCGTGCCGGCCGTGCCGGGCACACGACGGCCGCCGCCGGGCAGCCGGCCATCGCACCCAACCATCCTCGTTGGTCGAGACCCGCCAGCAGGCGGCACCCGATTCAGCTGGCCGAGCCTGGCCCGTCGAGGCGGTCGCCGGGAGAGGTCTGCAGCAGCCAGGCCAGCGGCATCTTCGCCCGCTCCTCGTACCGGCCCTCGTGCGTAAGCCGGCGCAGGATGACGGTCTGCGCGGCGTCCCGCTCGACCACCCAGTACTGCGGGATGCCGGCCGCCGAGTATTCCCGCACCTTGGTCACCGCGTCCATCGCCTCCGACCCTGGAGAGACGATCTCCACGACGAGAGCGAGACCCACAACCGCCGACCAGACACCCCGGCGCGGAGGCTCCCGCCACACCGTCAGGTCGGGGATCCGTCCGCCGTCGCCGTTCGGCCCCGGAATCCGCACCCCCACCGCCTGGAGCACCTGCTCGGCGGGCCAACCGGCCATGATGAGCCAGGCGAAGAGGCGACTCGCGATCATCGCGTGCACCGAGTCGGGAGGCGGCAGGACCGACAGAACCCCCTCGGGGCTGTTCTCGTAGCGGTGACCATTCGAGTCGGCGGCGTTCATCACCGCCACGTCGTCGAGCTTGATGACGGCGGGCATGTGCATGCCAACGGCCTCAGCGCTCATGGGCCTCACGCTAGCCGACCGCTCGGCGCACCGGAAAGAAGGCACTCAGACCGACCGGGTCAGGTTGACCAGGTTGCCGTCCGGGTCGAGGGTGTGCGCCACCCGCTGCCCCCAGGGCATGTCATTGGGCGGGCCGAGCACCCGCCCGCCGGCCGCGGTCACCTCGGGCAACCGGCCGTCGACGTCGTCGACCGCCACCGACAGCAGGATCCGCGGCGGCGCCTCGCCACCCGCGTCGCCCTGGGACACCAGCCCGAGTTCCGAGTCACCCACCCGGAGGTTCACGAAGAACGGCTCCCCCTCGCGGGGATAGCGGTCGGACTCCACGGCGTCGAACACCCGCTGGTAGTAGTCGAGCAGGCGGCTCAGGTCGGGCGTGCTGATGACCGGCTGGACGGTCGGCATGGCGGCTCCTCTGCGAGATCGGGCTCACCGGTTCCTACGGCCCGGCGACCCGGAACTCATCGGTGCGCGACCCCCAACGGCAGCCCGGCCGGCGGGCCGAACAGCCGGAGCAGCCGGCCCGGGTCGAGGTAGGTGGTGCTGCCGGTCACCAGGCCGCCGGCCACATCGAGGATGACCAGTGCGAAGACCGGGTGCGAGCCGTCCGGGCCCGGCCGGGTCTGCCAGTACGCCGGGGAGCCGTTCGCGGCCACCGGGATGAGCCGGGCGCCCGCACACGCGTCGGTGGCCGTGAACGCCCGGCGGAACTCCACCGGGCCGCGCAGCCACCACGCGAACGGCGGCATCGACAGGGTGACCTCCTCGTGCAGCAGCGCCACCAGGGTGGCCACGTCGTGCCGCTCGAACGCGTCGCAGTAGCGGGTCAACAGCTCCCGCTGCGCCGGGTCGGCCGGCCGCAGCGGCTCGCCCGGGGTCGCCCGGACCGTTCGCAGCGTCGCGCGAGCCCGCTGCAGCGCGCTGTTGACCGCCGCGGTGGTGCCGTCGAGCAGCTCGGCCACCTCCTCGGCGTGCCAGCACAGCACGTCCCGCAGGATCAGCACCGCCCGCTGCCGGGGCGGCAGGTGCTGGAGGGCCGCCACGAAGGCGAGCCGGATCGACTCGCGGCGCACGGCCTGCTCCTCCGGGCCGCCCTCGGCGGGCAGCACGAGCGCGTCCGGGACGGGCTGGACCCAGGCCCGGTCCGGCAGCGGCGCGCCGAAATCCGCGCCGGCCCGGGACGGGCCGCCGAGGTCCATGGCCACGGCGCGGCGCTGCGGGCCGCGCAGCATGTCGAGGCAGACGTTGGTGGCGATCCGGTAGAGCCAGCCGCGCATCGACGAACGCCGCTCGTCGTACCGGTCGATCGCCCGCCAAGCCTTGATCATGGTCTCCTGCACCGCATCCTCGGCCTCGAACCCGGAGCCGAGCATCCGGTAGCAGTAGCCGGTCAGCTCGACCCGGAAGGGCTCGAGCCGATCGCTGCCGGTCGTGTCTCGCACGCCCCCGACCATACGGGCCGGCACCGACAGCGATCGGCGCCGACGAGGTCCGGGCCGGCCGTCACCCCGTTGATCGGAAATCCGACAATGCAATGCGTTGAATTGACCATTCAGCCATTGGCGATTGCTCTTCGGTTCGGCGGGGTCGACTCTCCGTTCCTTTTGCTATTCAGCGCCACCGATTTGTAGCCTGCGTTGACCGGTGGCGTCATTATGGAACGCCCAGGGAGGAGTGCCGATGCGGGCAAGAACAGCGATCTGGTTCACCTCGGCCGTCGGCGCATTGCTGCTCATGTCGGTGCTGGCCATTGCGCACCGCTTCTGGATGTCGGCGCTGGAGATCCTCTCGGCCGGCGTCGTCGGCGCGATGCTCGCCTACCTGCTGTTGCTGACCGTCCGGCGCCTGCGGCCGACGGTGCCGGCCGCGGGGGTCCTGCCCGGCGGCCTCGAGCGCCCCGCCGGCGGGCTGCGGGACCAGCGGATCCGGCCCGCCGAGCTGCCGCCGCCGCCCGGGCTGCTGATCGGCCGGGACGACGAGCTGGACAAGATGCTGCGCCATCTGGAGAACCGGACCGGCAACCGGCACGGGCCTCAGGTGATCATGCTGCACGGTGAACTGGGGGTGGGCCGCAACGCGCTGGCCATCAGCCTGGCCCATCGGGTGGCCGACGACTATCCGGACGGGCAGTTGATGCTCAGCCCCGAAGATAGGGCCAGCGGATCTGTCGAGGAGCAACTGGAAATGTTCGTCCGGGCGCTGAAGGGGCCGCGGGAGAACGTCGACGACAACGATCTGCGCCGCTGGTATCGGGACCGGACCCTGCGCCAACGCGTACTCGTCATTCTCACCGACGTCCGCAACATCGACCGGGTGGCGCCGCTGCTGCCGGCCGGCCCCCGCTGCCTGACCATTCTCACCTCCACCGAGCGCCTGCCCGACCCGCCCGGCGACGGGCCGCCGCCGCTCCGGCAGGCCGTGCTTCCGCTCGGCGACCGCGCCGTCCGTGAGCTGCTCGATCAGCTTGTGGGGGGCGGGCGGGTCGGCCGGGAGCCGGAGCCGGCCGCCGCGATCGCGGCCGCCACCGCCGGCTATCCGCTGGCCGCCCTGATCGCCGGCGCCGCCCTGGCCGTACGCCGGAACTGGACCCTCGCGTCCGCCGTCGAACGGATGGCGGCCGTCCCACCCGATCCGGTCGATCAGACGGCGGCCGGGCCGGCCGAGTCCGCCGTACCGTTCAGCGGGGTCCTGGATCTGGCCGCGGCCCTGCTCACCAGCGCGGAGCGGCGGGCGTTGGGTCTGCTCGGGCTCTTCGAGGCCAGCCGGGTGGAGCCGTGGATGCTCGCCACGGCGCTACGGGCCGCGTCCCCCGATGACGACGCGCCGGGGGCGGCCGAGGCCGGCCGGCTGCTGGATCGGCTCGCCCGGGCCCGGTTCATCGAACGCCGGCTGGACAACGACCTCGGCCCGCTGTCCTACAGCGTGCCTAGTTACGTGCGGCAGTACGCCGCCCACCGGTTCACCGGTGACCTTCCGGCGCCGGTCCGGGAGGGCGTGGCCGCGGCCGTGGCGGCCCGGCGGCAGCAGCGCGCCGAGCGGCGCACCGAGGATTCGCTGCGCAACAGCGTGTACCGGCACCTGGACGAGGGCCGCCTGGACGAGGCGCTGGACACCGCCCGGGAGTCGCTCGCGCTCAGCCGGCTGGACCGGGCCTCTCTGGAGGACTCCGGCGGCCTGCTGGCCATCGAGGAGAGCCTGGAACTCGTGGCGCTCGGCGAGGTGCTGGCCGAACTCGGCTGGCTGGACGCGGCGATCGACTGCGTGGACCGGGTCTGGAAGCGCAAACCGCTGTCGTCGATGGCCTCGGTCCGCGCTCTGCGGCTCGCCGGTGACCTGCGCCGACGGTTGCACCAGGGGACCGAGGCCGGTGAGCTGCTGGCCAGCTGCCAGGCGGAGATCGGCTCGCTCGCGCCGGCCGGCGAGGAGGCCGATCAGGCCACGCCGACCGACGCCGAGGTGGAGCGAATCCGGCTGCTCCGGGAGCTGACCGCGCTGCAGGCGCTGCGGCACGACCTGGAACTCGGCCGGGCGTACGCGGCACAGGCCACCGACCGGTGCCGGGCGGCCGGCGGCCGGGAGCTCCCCGGCGTGCTGCTCGCCGAGGCCATGCTGGAGCGGGTGTGCGGCGACCGGGACCGGAGCGCGGCCCTGCTGGCCGAGGCGGAGCGGCTGACCACCGACCGGGACGATCGGGACGGCCAGCCGGATCGGCTGCGCCAGTCCTGGATCCGGCAGCAGCGTGCGCTGCTGCTGCTCGACGCGGGCGACGACGACCAGAGTCGCGAGTTCAGCGCAGCGGCGCTGGAGGGCTTCACCGCGCTCCGGCACAGCTACGGCGCGGCGAACGCCATGTTGGCGCTCGGCCGGGCGCACCTGGCCCAGCAGCGGCTCCAGCACGCCATTCCGCTGCTCGAACAGTGCCACGGCACGCTGCGCCGGTGCGGCGACCGGTGGCTGCTGGCGGACGCGGCCACCGCGTTGGCCGAGGCGTACCACCTGGACGGCCGCAACCGGAACGCCCGGCTGCTGCTCGTGGCGGCCCAGCAGGCCTTCGCCGGCTTCGGCGACGAGCGGAGCGTCCGGCGCGCCGACCACCTGCTCTACCGGGTCGAGTCGGCGCCGCCGGACCGGGCCGCCGACCATCCGCGGCCGGCGGAGCTCGGCCGGTCGCGGCCGATCGAGGGCGACCGGGGGCGGACCGACGCCGCCGGGCCGGGCGGGCCGGGGTGGCGCTCCATCCTGGCCACCGGAAGGGCGGGCAGGTGACCCGTCGGCCGGCGACCGGAGGCGGCACCCCGGTGCGGCTGTGGCTGCGGCGCGTCCGGCGGCGCGTCCGGCGCTGGCTGCACCCGATCCGGCACTACCGGCTGTTCTTCGCGACGGTCCTGGCGGGGCTGTCGACCGGCCTGGGCACGGTCTACGACAACATCCCGCACCGGTGGCAGCTGATCTCCCTGGCCGTGCTGGCCGTGTCCGGGGCCATGGTGGTGCTGCTGGCCGAGCCGCCGCAGTCACGCGGCGGGGCCGACCCGGACCGCCGCGGCCTCCCGACGGCCCGGCCGAGGAGCGCGCCCGGAGCAGCGGGCGAGCCCGCCCGGCAACCGGGTCCGGCGCGCCGGCTGGTCCGCCGGATCGGCGAGTGGCTGTCGCGGCTGCTGCCCCGCCGGCTCAGCCGGCCCGCGCTGACGTTGCCGCCGCGTGACGAGCTGTTCCGGGGTCGGCGGCGGGACCTCGACGCGCTGCGGGCGGCGCATGACCGGCAGCGGAACGATCGGCGCGCGTCGGCCCGGGCCAACATCTGGCCGCCCCGGCGCCGGCCACCGGCGCCCGGCGCCGCGGCCGGACGCAGGCGGTCGGCGGCGAGCGGACCGGTGGTGCTGACCGTGCACGGCGGCCCGGGCGTCGGCAAGACCGCCCTGGTCGACGAGCTGGCCAGGCAGCTGGCCGAGCGCTACCCGCACGGCCAGGTGTACGTGAGCATGAGCACCGACGGCGCCGCCCGGACGCCCAGCGAGGTCCTGCAGGAACTCCTTATCGCCCTCGGTTGGAGCGAGGACGAGATGCCGGCCACGACCACCGGCCGGGAGCAGATCTTCCGCTCGTTGACCGCCCGGAAGCGGATGCTGTTCATCCTGGACGCGGCGCTCAACGCCGAGCAGGTCCGGCACGTGATGCCGAGCCACCCGACGGCCGCCGTGATCATCACCAGCCGCCGGGAGCTGCTCTGGCCGGACCCGGTGCCGGAACCGTCCCACCTGTTGGGGCCGGCGGACGACGACGACGCGCTGTCCATCTTCCGGGCCGCCTCCGGCACCCACGAGGGCGTCCGGCCGGAGTGCGCGGCCGAGATCGTCCGGCTGTGCGGGGGTCTGCCGCTCGCCATCCGGGCCGCGGCCGAGCGGGTCTGGGCGGACGGCGCGGACGTCGGCCAGGTGGCGGGCCTGCTTCGCGAGCCGCGGTCCCGGCTGACCTGGTTGGACCGGCCCAACCAGTCGCTGCGGGGCGACCTGGCGGAGGAGTTCGGCCAGCTGCTGCCGCAGGAGCAGCGCGCCCTCGCCATGCTGGCCCTGGTGCCCTCGTTGACCTTCGTACCGTGGGTGCTGGGGCCGCTCCTCGACCTGCCGCCGGCGCAGGCCGAGGCGGACGCGGAGGCCCTCGCGGACCGGCTCGCGGCCGCGCACCTGGTGGCCGACCTCGGCAAGGACCGCACGTCGGAGGACGCCCGCCTGCAGCTGCCGCCGCTGATCCGCATCTTCGCCGCTCAGCAGGCCGAGCGCCGCCCGGTCGCGGAGCGGGAGGCCGCACTGTCCCGGTTGGACAAGGCGTACCTCGAGGTGGTCCGGGCGGCGCTGGCGGAGCTGCACCCGGAGTACGCCGGCCCGGAACGGCCGGCCTGGCTGGCCGGATCGACGCTGCCGGCACGGATCGCCGCCCATCCCGAGCTGTGGGTACGCACCGAGTACCCCAGCCTGCTCCGGGTGATCCACCTGCCCGGGGCCGGCGACGAGGTGCGCTGGCGGGTGGGCGCCTGGCTCGACGGCTGCGTCCCGGCCGGGGTGCGGACCGGAGCGACCCTCGACGCGTACGACGAGGCCATCCGGGCGGCCGAGCGGTCCGGCGCCGAGCTGGGGCTCATCGACGTGTTGCTGGCCCGCGGCGCCTACCTCACGGCGGTCGAGTGGTACCCGCAGGCCGAGGCGAGCCTCAACCAGGCGGCCGAGTTGGCGGCCGCGCTGGCCGACCGGGGCGACCCCGGTACGGCGGCGGCGGCGCGGCAGCGGCTGGTGGCCGCCAGGCGGCGGATGGGCGAGGGCTTCCTCCAGGCCGCCCGCTACCGGCGCGGCATCGCCACCCTGGAGCGGGCCTACCGGCAGGCCGAGGTCATCGCGGACCGCGGGGAGCAGCGGCTCATCCGGATCCTGCTCGGCGAGGCGCATCATGTCGACACCCCCGAGGCGGCCAAGGACGAGGAGCTGCTGTCCGACACGACCCGCTACCGGATCCAGCTCTCGCTGGCCGAGGGCGCCCGCCGGCGGGCCGAGTGGGCCAGCGCCGAGCACCACTTCGCCCTCGCCCTGTCCCTGGTCGACGGGGACGCGCGGCGGGCGGCCACCGTGTCGTACCGGACGGCTCGGCTGTTGTTGGGCCGCGCGGCCACCACCGGCGTCACCGGGACCGACGGCGACCCCGGTGATCCGGGGCTGGTGGCCCGGGCGGCGCGGCGGGCAGCGGCCGCCACGGTGGCGTTCCGCGAGATGGACAACGCGCACGGCGAGGTCCGCGCGTACGCCCTGCTGGCCCGCGCCGTCCTGGCGCTGGGCCATCCCGTCGAGGCCGACCACCTGGCCCGGGTGGCGGCCGCCCGGCTGGAATCGCTGAACGCCGCGGGCGAGGACCGCGAGCTGCTCGCCCCGCTCAGCGCCCGACTGGACCGGGTCCGGGGCGAGATCGGTCTGGACATCGGCGACTACCCCAGCGGCCGGCACCTGTTGATGACCTCGGCCGCCACGCTCGCCGAGCTGGACGACTGGGCCGCGCTGCGCGAGGTGCTGCGGACGATGGAGGCCGGCGAGGTGGCGTGGCGGGAGACCGATGACGGGATCGCCCCGCCCGCCTTCCCGGCCGGCGTGGTCGGCCGGCAACTCCCGGCGGCCGCGCTGGTCGGCGGCTCGCGGAGCCCGTCGCCGGCCGCGCTGGTCAGCGGAACGCCGCAGCATGGGCCCGGTACCTGATCAACAATCACCGACCGTGCCCATCGGTTGCGTTGGAGTCATTCATCGAGGTCAGGGAGGGAGCTCGCCCAGCGTGCCCCCGGAATGACTTTTCGCTGTCTCACCCGGTGAATCCCTAGATCATTGATCAATATGAAGATTACCGGCGGCCGGACACCTACATCCGCCCCTCGCCACGGACAGTAGTTAGCGAGCTGAGGGCGACAAGGGGGAACGATGCACGGAACGCTGGTGGAGCCGCTGTCCGGTTACGGAGTGGTGGCCTCGGCCGTGGCCGTCACCGGAACGGCGGCCGGGTTGTTACGGGCCTACCTCGCGTACCGGACGCGATTGCACGAGGAGCGTGAGGCGTCAGCGCGCAACGCGGCCCGGCTGACCGGGCTGATACGGCTCGCGGAGACCGACCACGACGTCGTGCGGATCGTGGAGCGCGACCGCGATGGGGACCGCGAGGTGGAGCTCGGTCTCCGTAACGCGTTGCGGTGCGACGGCGCCGGGGAGGCAGCGTGAGCGGGGTGGGAGGCGCCGCCGCCCGCATTCCGGGGCCGGTCGACGGCACGACGGCACGGGAGGCGGAGGCCGCATGCCGCAAGGCCGAGCACGATCGGGAATTCGAGGCCTTCACCGAAGGCACCTACCACATCGTGGAGCGGATCCTGCGGGCCGCGTGCCCGGACCAGGCGATGGTTGAGGACGCCCTCAACGAGGCGTACCTGCACGGACGGGTGCGGTGGCCGAAGATCCGCGGCTACGACGCGCCCATCGGCTGGATCATCACAACCGCCCGGAACAAGCTCCGGAAGGAGCGCCAGCGACGTCAGCGGGAGGCCGCGGTGGCACCGGAGGACCTGCCGCCAGCGACGCACTCCGACATCGCGGACGCCTGGGAGGCACGGGCGACGCTGGAGGCCTGGCTGCATCAGCTCCCGTCACGGCATGCCGAGGTGTTCCAGCTGTCCCGCGCCGGCTTCACCAACCAGGAGATCGCCCGGCTCCTCAGCTTGGCCGACAACAGCGTCCGGTCGTACAAGATGGCCGCGAAAAGGCGGCTGCGCGAGCTGGCCGAGGAGGCGGGCTACACGGACTCGGAGGTCCGTCGGCAGCAGGGAGGCACCCGTGGATCTCGATGACATCCTGGCCCTGGCCGAGACCGGCCGGCCCAGCCCGCTGGAACGGGCCCGCGCGCGCCGGGTCGCGCGAGCGGCGCAGAGCCAGTACGACCGCTCGCTCGCCGAGGGCTACGAGATCCTTGTCGACACCGACCTCGTCGATCCGCTGACCGCGGAGGTCGACGAGGCGATCAGGATCGCCCGCGCCGCGCAGCTGACGAAGCTCGGCACGATCACCTGGACCGCCGGCGCTGGCCGGGCCGCGGCATCCGGCCGGCTCTCCTGGTCGGACGAGATGTCGATGATCTTCGGACGGCCGCCGGGGACCCTGCGCCTCACCCCCGAGACCCTGGTCGAACTCGTCCACCCCGCGGACGTCCAGACCGTCCGCGCGGCCGTCGCGGCGGTCTGGGCAGACGAATGCCCCGGCGAGGTGGTCTTCCGGGTCATCCAGCCCGGCGGCAGCGTGCGGCACGTGCACTGCCACCTCGAAGTCCTCACCACCGCGGGCAGACCGTCGGGGATCATCGCCACAGGCGAAGACGTCACCGCCGTCGAACTCGCCAGGCAGGAACGCCGCCGGCTCACCACCCGCAACCAGATGCTCTGCGCCGACCTGGCCCTGCGGGACGTGCCGGGTGGACCGCAGACCCGCGGCAACTTCACGGACGAGGTCGACCGCGCGCGCCGAACGACCGACGGGGCGCTCCTCGTGGTGGTGGCCGAGCCCACGACCCGGCCGCCCGACGCGCTCAGCGATGAGGATCACGACCAACTGGCGGCGGCGGTCGCCCAACTCCTGCGCACCGCCGTCGGCGACGACGTGGCCTGCGGGCTGGTCGCCCCCGGCCTCTGGGGGGTGCTCCTCACCCCGTCCCACGAACAGACGGCGGCCGTCGAGGCCGTGGCGGAGCGGGTCGTCGAAACCTTCCGGAGCAATCTGTTCGGCGTCGGGCCCAGGACCCTACGCCTCGGCACCTGGGCGGGCCTGGTCCGGTTCGAGAAGGGGGCCAGCGCCACCGCGTTCGACCTCCTGATCGATGCCGAGCACGCGGCGCGCGACGCGCGACGCGCGGGCGTTCCGGTCGTCGTTCTCGACCAACCGGTCCGGGACGAGGATCGGACGGACCGGTGCCGTTCGCGGGTGCGGTACGCGGTCTCGGCCAACAGGTTCGCGCTCTTCGCCCAGCCCATCTTTGACCTGGCCCGCAACGAGGTCACCCGGCACGAGATCCTGCTGCGGGTTCGCAGCGAGACCGGAGAGCCGGCCCCGCCCTGGGCCTTTCTCGACATGGCGGAGCGGGTGGGCGAGATCCTCTCCGTGGACAAGTGGGTCGTCGACCACGCCCTGGAGTTGATCGGCCGCGGCGCCCAGACCTCGCACTACCAGGTCAACATCTCGGGCAGGTCGCTCGCCGACCCCGGACTGCTGGACTACGTGACCGAGGCGATCCGCCGGCACAGGGTGAAGCCGGACTGCCTGACGTTCGAGATCACCGAGACCGCTCTCATCGAGAATCGCAAGGAGGCGCTGGCCTTCGCCACCGGCATCCGGGAGATTGGCTGCCATCTCGCGCTCGACGACTTCGGCACGGGCTATGACGCGCTCGCCCATCTGAGGTATCTCCCGGTGGACCTGGTCAAGATCGATGGAACGTTCGTCGTCGATCTGTGCCGGTCCCCGGCGGATCAGGCCATCGTGTCGATGCTGGTAACGCTGTGTCACACCCTCGGCATCCGGGTCGCCGCCGAACACGTGCAGGACGAGGAGACCATCGAGTTCCTGCGGAAGTGCGCGGTGGATCTCGCCCAGGGCTACTGGACCGGCAGACCCGAACCGATAGTGGTGGGTCCGGATCAGCGAGTGGATTCGATCGAACTCGAACTGCGACTTCCCTCGCCGCGGACCGCCATCGGCTGACCGGCCGCGGTTCGCGCGGGCCGCCGTCGGCGATGCGCCGACCGGCCACGCCGGCAGCGTCCCGAGGCGACCCCCGGGACCGGGACCGGGCGGGCCGCGGCACACCACCGCGGCCCGCCCACCCTCGATCCGCGGCCATGGCGGCGATCAGACGACGGTGCAGGGTATTCCGTTGAGGGTGAAGGCGGTCGGTTCGGCGGTGTTGCCCGTGTGGGTGGCCTGGAAGCCGATGTCGACCGTGGCGCCGGGGGCGAGCGTGCCGTTGTAGCTGACGTTGCGGGCGCTCACCTGGCCGCTGGCGGGCGAGAAGGTGGCGTTCCAGCCCGACGTGATGGACTGGCCGGAGGGCAGGGTGAAGGTAAGCGTCCAGCCGTCGATCGTCGAGGCGCCGGTGTTGGTGATGCTGATGCTGGCCGTGAAGCCGTTGCTCCAGGTGTTCATCGTGTAGGCGACCCGGGCACCGGTGCCGGCGCTGGGCGTCTGGCTCGGCGTGGGCGAGGCGGTGGGCGACGCGCTGGCCGAGGCGCTCGCGGATGCGCTGGCAGAGGCGCTTGCAGACGCGCTGGCCGACGGGCTGGGCGTCGAGCTGCCGCTCACGTTTGCCACGAAGGTCGTCACGCTGCGGGCGGGTAGCGTGACGGTGAGGGCGCCGTTCGACATCGTGACCGCGCCCTGGGCCGCGACGTTACGGCTGCCGTCGGTCACCCAGTTCGAGACGCTGCCGGACGCGGTGGTGTTCAGGGTGAACTGCTGGCTCGCCGACGAGGTGTTCTTGTTGACGGCGACGATGACGACGGTGTCGCCGCCCTTGTACGCCGAGACGAGCACGTTCGACGCCGGGTTCGCCGTCGCGTCGATCCGCAGGTACCCGGGGCGGACGAACCGGGCGAACTGCGCCATGATCGCGCCGCGCTTGCTGATCTGACCGTCCTCGCGCATGGGGCCGTAGCTGCGCCGGATGTACCACCAGACGTACGCCTGGAACTGGGCGTCCACCATGGCGTGGTGGATGTGCTCCCCCACGTCGAGCGCCTCGGGCCAGGAGTCTCCCGAGTTGGCGTTGCTGTTCGGGTAGTAGACCTCGGTCATCCAGAGTTCCTTGCCCGCGCCCTTCTGCTGGAAGAGGGGGTAAGGGAAGTTCGAGTACGGCGTGCCGTAGAGGTGTGCCCCGATGATGTCCACGTTGGCGAGCGCCGCGGGATCGTTGAGGATCGGGTCCGACATGGACTTCACGTACTGGAAGGACTCGGGCGCGATCACCCTGGTGTTGATCGACCCGGCGTTCTGCTTGAGGAAGTTGACGATTTCGGTGGCCGTCCACGACGTCCAGTCGGTCGCGTAGTCGGGCTCGTTCTGCACCGACACGGCGTACAGGTTCACCCCGTTGTTGCGCATGTACGTGTTGAAGTCGTTCAGGTGCTGGGCGTACGCGCCGTACGAACCGTACTTGAGGCGCTTACGGCCGCTGACGGTCTCGGTCATGCTGGCCGGCGGGTTCCACGGCGACGCGAAGACGGTGGCGCCGAGCGCGACCGCGCGCTGGGCCGTGGCCAGGTCACGGCTCCAGTCCGACTGGTTCTCGTTGATCGGGATCCGCAGGATGGAGAATCCCAGCTTGCCGTCGCCGTTGCCGAACGCCGTGTCCCGCTGGGCGGCCGTCAGGTCTCCCGCCCAGATCGCGTGGCTCATGCCGCCGAAGCCCTTGATCGACTGCCTCGACGCCGACAGATTGATGCTGGCCGACGCGGCCGCGGCCTGCGTGGCGCCCAGCACCGACGCCGCGACCGTGAGGACCGGCACGGCCCCCATCGTCGTCAGGACGGCCCTGCGGCTCAGCAGTCTCCGCTCGCCACTCAGCGGCCCATTCTGGTCTTGCGTCACGTCTCGTCCCTCCGGCCCTCGGCGCCGACCCGCGCCTCGTCGTGACGTTGGCCGGCCGGCACCGGTCTCCTGGGTCGCCGCCGGAACCGCTCGGGATGCCGGAGCAACTAATCAATATACATGTGTCAATGTTAACGATAACAGCGGTCGTCCGCGCGCACAACGACTCCCCCGCTGCCGAAATGGATCGGCCGCGGAGCGGGCGGGGTTGATCCGAGCAGGACCGTGCGGGGGTAGCCGGGAGGGCCCCGGCCGGGCAGACTCGGCCAGATGGCGCGCCTTCGGACAGTGACCCCGGTGGGGCGGGCCGAGGTGCTCGACCAGGTACGCGAGCGGCTGGCCGAGGGTGGCAGCGCGCTCGTCTGCGGCCCGGCCGGGATCGGCAAGTCGACCCTGCTCGCCGCGCTCGCCGCCGACGCCGAATCGGACGCGCGGGTGCTGCGCGCCTCCGCGGCCGAGGTGGAGAGCGGGCTACCGCATCTCACCCTGGTCGATCTGTTCGACCGCGTCGACGGTGCGGAACTGGCCAACCTGCCTCGCCACCTGCGCGCGGCATTCGACGGCGCGCTGCTGCGCGGCGCGGTCCCGACGGACGCCCAGGACCAGCTGGCCGTCCGGCTCGCGGTGCTCGAGGTGCTGCGGCACCTGGCCACCCAGCGACCCGTCCTGCTGATCGTCGACGACCTCCAGTGGGTGGACGAGCCGAGCGCGGGGGTGCTCCGTTTCGTTGCCCGGCGGCTGGCCGGCCTGCCGGTGCGGATGCTCGGCGCCGAGCGGGTGGACGAGCCCGGCGCGGCCCCGGCGCACGCGGACCTCTGCCCGCCGCCCGTGCACGAGCTGCCGCTGGCGCCGCTCACCGAGTACGACACGGCGGACATGCTGCGCGACCTGTTCGGACCGGTGCTGCCGTTGCTCACGATCGCCCGGGTGCACCAGGCCAGCCAGGGCAATCCACTGCTCGCCGTCGAGCTGGGCCGGGTGCTCGTGGCTCGTGGCGGTGCGGCCAAGTACACCGAGCCACTGCCGGTGCCGGAACGCCTTCGCCCCCTGCTGTCCCGGCGGCTGGCCGACCTGCCGCCATCCAGCGGCTCGGCGCTGCTGCTGGTGGCGGCCGCGGCGCGGCCGACCGTGGCGCTGCTCGGCCCCGACCGCCAGGGGCTGGACGCGGCGCTCGGCGCGGGTCTGGTGACCGTGGAGCCGGACGGTGCGGTCCGCTTCGCGCACCCGCTGCTGCGCGAGGTGGTCTACGCCGACGCGTCGGCGGCCGCGCGGGCGGCCGCGCACGAACGGCTGGCGACACGGATCGACGATCCGGTCGAGCGGGCCCGGCATCTGGCGCTGGCCCGTACCGGCACCGACGAGGACCTGGCCGCCCAACTCGACGCGGCCGCCACCGTCGCGCGCCGCCGGGGCGCCCCGGCCATCGCGGCCGATCTGACCGAACGCGCCGCCGAGCGCACCCCACCGGCCGACGTCGGTCGTGCCGCGACCCGGCAGTACGTGGCCGCGCAGCACGCCTACGCCGCCGGACTCACCGCCGACGCGCGCCGGCTGGCCAACGCGGCGCTCGACGGGGCGGACAGCGCCGCGGTCCGGGTGGGGGCTCGGCTGCTGCTCGTGGATCTTGCCGGGCAGGACCAGTCCGCGACCGGACCGCTGCTCGACGCGGCGCACACCGACGCCGGCATGGACCCGGCGTTGCTGTGTCGGGTCCGGGTCTATCGGGCGCTGAAGGCCTACTACGACGGCGACGCCGAGGCGGCCATGTCCGAGCTCAAGCGGGCCGAGGCGGACGCCGAGGCCGGCGGCAACCCGGTGGTGCTGGTCGACGTGCTGGCGTTCCGGTCGCAGGTCGAGTCGGCGCCCGAGTTGCTGGAGCGGGCCGATCGACTGGCCCGGACCCTGCCGCCAACCACCGAGGTCGTCCGGGCCCGCCAGATGTACGCGATGAGCCTGGCCTTCGAGGGCGACGTGGCCGAGGCGGTCCGGCGCATCGAGGAGCTGCGGGCCGCGGTCGACCGCTCCGGCACCATCCGGGACCTGGCGACCGTGCTGCGGGCGGTGGCGTCGATCAACAGCCGGGCCGGGTACGGGTCGGCGGCGTTGGCGGCCGGCCGGGAGCACATGCGGTTGGTCCTGGACATCGAGCACACCCCCGGACCCGGCCTGCTGGTCGGGGCCCTTGTGGAGCTGCTCGCCGGCACCGTGGCGCGCGCCGCCGAGCTGGCTGGCGAGGCCGTCCGGGCCTGCGCCGCCGCCGGGGACGAGGACTGGCTCCGGGTGGCGTACGCGGTCGCGGGCCAGGCGCATCTGCTGGCCGGCGACCCCGCGGCCGCCGTGGCGCCGATGCGCGCCGCCTGGGCCATCGAGCAGCGGCTCGGCCGGATCGACCCGGCCGCGTTCCCGTGGCACGCCGACTTCGTCGAGGCGCTTGCCGGCGTCGGCGCGCGAGACGAGGGCGAGCGCATTCTCGCCGAGGTCCGGGCCGCGGCCGAGCGGCTCGGGCAGTCCGTCGTGCGGCTCGGCCTGGCCCGCGCCGGCGCGCTGCTCGCGGCGGATGCCCGGGCCGGCGCCGACGAGTTGGCGGCCGCCATCGAGGCCACCGCCGACCATCCCCATCCGCACGAGGTGGCCCGCGCCTGGCACGTGCTCGGCGGGTTGAAGCGGCGAGCACATCGCCGGGCCGCGGCCCGCGCCGCCCTGGCCGAGGCCGTCACCCGGTACGCCCGCATCGGCGCCCGCCCCTGGCAGGCGGTCGCCGAGGCGGAACTGGCCCGGCTGGACGGCGGCGCCCAGCCATTGTCCGAGACCGAGCGACGGGTCCTCGCCCTGGTGCGCTCCGGCGCCACGAACCGGGAGATCGCCGAGGCCGCCTACCTCTCGGTCAAGGCCGTGGAGGCGAACCTGACCCGGCTGTACCGCCGGTACGGCGTCCGCAACCGCGGACAGCTCATCCGACGTTGCGTCGCCGACGACGCGGCCGAGCCGGGCACGTGAAAAGTCCCCTTCCGGAGCACGTCGCGCGCTCCGGAAGGGGACCTCGCCCGCGGGCCTACGGGGTGACCGACACGACCGTACGACCCACCGCCCGGCTGCCGTCGCCGTATTCCACGACGCCCAGATAGCGCTGTCCGGTAGTCAGACCGGACCAGCCCACCGTGACGGTCGCGGCGGCGCCGGTGGTGGCTGCCTGGCTGGCGGGGGTTACGGTCAGGTTGCCCGCGTTCGCGGCACCGACCAGCCAGGTGTGCAGCTTCGTCGAGACGCCGCCCGCGACGGGGGATGCGAACAGGTCGACGAAGACCGCGTAGTCACCGGGCTCGGTCAGCGTGACGGACTCCTCCGCGGTGCCGCCGGCGCTCACCGCGGCCTGGGTCAGTGACCCGTCGGCCGCCTTCTTGTAGACGTACATGTCCAGGTCGGTCCCGGCGGCGTAGTCGGCGTCGAGGGTGGCGAACCGGGCCACCTTCGTCCCCGCCGGGACGGTGAGGTCGAACCGGCCGGTGCGCGGGCTGACGGCCGGGGCGTCCGGGTTGAACGGCGCCGACGGGGTCGGCGTGAGTGACGTCGCGCGTACCGTGTCCGGCACCAGTCCGTACCCGGTCGCGGTCAGGGTGCCGCCGAAGCCCGGCGTGACGGCCAGCCTGGTGGAGCCGCTGGATCCGCTGCCGGACACCTCGGCCGGCGCGGACAGCGCCACCGGCCGTACGGCGATCGGGCTGCGCACCGAGTGCCGCCCATCCCGCCAGGTCAGCGAGCCGAACGCGAACTGGTCGAACGCCGCGCTGGTGCGGGTGATGGTGACCTTGAAGGCGACCGACCTGTGCGGCGGCACCACCAGCACCGGCGGCGACACCTTCACGGTGAACCCGGCCGGGGCCTTGACCTTCGCGAGGTAAACCGACCAGCGGCCGGTCACGTTCGTCACCGTGCGGCTCAGGGTCTGCTTGCCGGCCAGGTCACCCACGGCCAGCGACGGCGAGTTGAAGTCGCTGGGATCACGGGTGCCGACCACGTCGCAGGAGTCCAGCCCGCCGGTCAGCGTCAGGTGTACGCCGATGCCGCACGCGTACTGGAGCCACTGCGCCGGCCCCGAGTCGTAGACGAGTCCCGGGTCGAACGCCGGGGCCGGGACGACCTGGCCGGCGCCGAAGTCCAGCGGCGTGGCGGCCGCGCCGGTGCCCTGGTCGCCGATGGGCTTTCCGGCGTTGTCCAGCACCGATGCGTTGGTCATCAGCGCCGACTTGACCGCCATGGGCGACCAGCGCGGGTTCTTGCTGATCAGCAGGGCGGCGATGCCGGCGATGTGCGGGGAGGCCATCGACGTACCACTGTTGGTGCCCCACATGTTGCCCGAGGAGGTCGGCGGCGCGACGGCGGCCACCACGTCCACGCCCGGCGCCATGATGTCCGGCTTGAGCAGGTCGCCGCCGCTGGACCGGGACGGGCCGCGGGACGAGAAGCCGGCCACCGCGGGCGCCTCGACCTTCTCGGTCCGCTCGGCCGAGATCGTCGCGGTGGCGCCGGCCGTGGCCGCGTACGCCTTGACGGCTCCCGTGAAGTCGTTGATGTGGATCGACGGCACGAAGTGGAAGTCCGCGTTGAGCGAGTTGCCGGACGGGTTGTAGAGGACCATCCCGATACCACCCGCCTCCTTGACCGCGCGGCTCTTGTCGACCCGGTCGTTGACGCCGCGCACGCACACAACGATCTTGCCGGTGACCTTCGCCGGATCGAGGTTGCCGCCGCTCACGCAGCGGGCCGCCGTCAGCGGATCCACCCCCGCCCTGCCGGCCGCCGCCCCGTCGACCAGCGGCGCAGGGCCGGCGCCCGGGCCCACTCCGACGCCCTCGAACGTGCGGCCGTCGCCGAGCGTGAGGGTCTTGACCGAGCTGCGGTCGTGGGTGCCCGCGGCCACCGTGGTCTGCCACGGCATCGCGTTGTCCACCGTGCCGGCGTCCGGGCCGGCGTTGCCGGCCGAGGCGGCGATGAACACGCCGGCGGTCGCGGCGTTCAGGAACGCCAGTTCCTCGGGGCCGAAGCCGTCCGCGTCGTCGCCGATGGAGTAGTTCAGCACGTCCACGCCGTCCTCGACGGCCTGGTTGATCGCGGCCACGATGTCCACCGTCGAGCCGACCGACTTGTCGCCCGCCGCGTTGGCGTACAACACCTTGTAGATGGCCAGTCGCGCGGCCGGCGCCATGCCGGAAACCTTGCCCGCGACGGAACCGTTGATCGTGGCCGTCACGCCGTTGTTGCCGGCTGCGGTGCTCGCCGTGTGGGATCCGTGGCCGTAGAAGTCGCGCGGCGAGTCGAACTCGCCCGGGTTGGCCCGCGACAGGCCGGCCGCGTTGTACCAGCGCGCCCCGATCACCTTGTTGTTGCAGGTGATCGGCGCCTCGACGCCCGGGTCGCAGGCGCCGTGCCACTTGGCGTCGATGGTCCGCTGGTCGCGTGGCCTGGCGATCGGCCCGAAGCTCGGGTTCTCCGGCCAGAAGCCGGAGTCGAGCACCCCGACGATGACCCCTTCGCCGGCCCGGTCGACGCCGCCGAACTGCCGCTGCCAGACACCGGCCTTGCCGGCCAGCCCCAGGAACTCGGGGGTGCTCAGCGTCTGCGCCGAGACGATCGAGTTCTTCCAGACGTTGACCACGCCCGGGGTGCTCTTCAGCTTCGTCGCCTCGGTCGCGGTCAGCCTGATCGCGAAGCCGTTGAACGCGGTGTAGTAGTCGTACACCGTGCGCGAGCGGTCCACCCTGGACGTGGCGAACACGGCCGAGCGCTCGGCCCGCAGGTGGTCGCGGTACCGACGGACGCCCGACGCGTTCGGGTCGATCTTCCGGCCCGGCGCCGGCCTGGTGGCCGCAAGACCGGCCTCACCGCCGGAGTAGGTGCTGACCGGCGCGCCCTTCACCTGGACCACGTACAGCTCGGTGGGCTGACCGGAGGGTGGCGCCGCGGCCGCGCCGCCACCGGTGACCGTGGACACGGCGACGGCGGCGGTCACGGCGAGAACGATGGAGGCCGGACGGCGCGGTCCGGCGCGATGGTGTCGCGAGTAGCCCCACATGGCCAGGACGGTATGTGTTCGCCCACCGTGTCAGAAGCCCTCGATGGAAGGTCAAGGGTGAGGTCAAGGGTGCCGGCAGCGGCGAGGGTCAAGATCAGAAACGGGGCGTGCCCGGCCCGTACGCAAATGATCTTGGGTTGGCATTTGACCTGGTCAAGGGCCGTTCGGTGGGCCGCCAGGGACTCGAACCCTGAACCTATGGATTAAAAGTCCACAGCTCTGCCATTGAGCTAGCGGCCCGTCCCGGCTGAGGTTACCCGACCAGCCCGGGCGGAACCGCAGGAGTTCCGCCCGGGCGGCGTCGGCGTGCGCGGGGTTCGGACCGCGGGGTGCTAGAAGCGGTACCCGACCGAGGTGATGTTGGCCTGCACGGCGTTCTCGGTGGCGTCGGTGGGATAGCCGATGGTCACCGCGCCCTCGAAGAAGTAGCCCTTGCCGTACGGGCTGTTGTCGCCCCCGGTGCCCAGCAGGATCGAATTACCGATCTTCATCGGCGAGTAGCCGTTGGGCGGCAGCGGCCCGGAGTACGGCGTGGTGAGGCCGCCGCTGGTGGCGTTGCCCCATTTCAGGGTGAAGTTGCTGGTGCCGTTCTCCTTCAGCCAGGCGCTGACGAACGGGAGGTGTATGCCGGAGTTGTTCGGATCCTTGTTCGAGCCCGAACCGGTGTGGAACATGCCGTTCTCCAGGTCGGCCTCCACCCAGGGACCGGTGCCGACGCAGGGGTTGTTTCCCCAGGTGCCGAACCAGCAGGCCGTGCCCCAGTAGACGGCGTTCATGGTGCCGTTGCCGGCGTCGGTGTGGTTGTTCACGCCGGCGCCGTAGTCGAAGCAGCAGTCGCCGCTGGTGTAGTTCGACGAGGTCACCATGTAGACGCCCTCCGGCTGTGACCCGGTCGGCGCGCCCTTGGCGTTGTCGACCCGGTAACCCATGCCCGGGTCGATCTTGATCCCGTACACCGGATGCCCGCCCGCGGTCAGCGGCAACGCCTTGGCGTTCGCGGGGCTGTCCGCGCCGTTGGGCCCGCTGCCCTTCCACAGACCGCCCCAGGAGACCGGCAGGTCGTTGTGGTAGGACGTCTGGTCGTAGATCTTCGTGATCGTGCAGGAGGTGTTCGCGCAGAACGCGTCCTGGGTCGCGGCGTTGGCGTAGCCGCCGGCCGCCAGCAGCCCGATGTCCTGGTACGCCTTGTCCGAGGATCGTTGCACCTGGTAGAGCGGCCCGTTGTACGCGGCGAAGAGCGCCCGGGTGGTGCTGTGCGCGGTCGCGCACGGCGTGCCCCCGGCCGCGTACAGGTCACACGCCTGCGCCGTTGCCGGCGGCGGGGAGGACGGGGGCGGGGACGACGGCGGCGGGGACGACGGCGGCGGCGAGGAGGGCGGCGGCGAGGAGGGCGGCACGCTGGTCGGGGTGACCCCGCCGGTGCAGGCCACGCCGTTCAGCGAAAATGACCCGGGTACGGGGTTGCTCCCGTTCCACGAGCCGTTGAACCCGAAGTTCGTGCTGCCGCCGGTGGGGATGCTGCCGTTGTACGAAGCGTTCGTCACGGTCACGGCCGCACCGGACTGGGTGTACGAGCCGTTCCACAGCTGCTGGATGGTCTGGCCGGCGCCGAAACTCCAGGACAGTCGCCAGCCGTTGACCGGATCGCCGAGATTGTTGATCGTGACGTTGGCGCCGAAGCCACCGGGCCAGGATGAGCTGATCACATAGTTGACCTGGCAGCCGGTGGCCGCCTGCGCGGACTGCACGGCGACGGCTCCGTAGGCGCCGACCGCGACGGTCGTGGCGGCAGCGAGCCAGAGCCGCCGATGACTCGGTCTCATGGGACTCCTCGGGTGAGCGGATGCGGCTGCGCATGCCGGCATCGGCCAGCGACCGAGGCAGGGGCGGCGGGCAACGGCTCGGACGCCCCGACGTGACGGCTGACAGCGGCGCGACGGCCATGTCGCGACCACGTCCACACTGGCGGCATGCCGGCTGCCCTGGCCGGAAGAGTGCGACTCATCTGGCTGCCCGGATGCCAGATATCGCACGGTGCTGGTTATCTATGGATACCAGTCAATCCCATGAGCCGCAAGCGCGGGTCGGGAGCACACCCGAGCCGCCAGCGTGAACGGGCGTTCCCGAACGGCGCCGACCCGGAGACACATCCCGGGCCGGCGCCGTTATCGAAGGCCGGATAGGCGGCCTCATCCGGCAGGGTGTCCGCGCCGTGCCGGTTCGGCAGGCGCGGACACCTCGATCGGTCAGCCGACCCGCGTGGCGCCGCGCCCGTCCCGGTCCGGCGCATCCGCCGCCGAGCCGCCGGCCGTGCCGTCGATCGACGTGGCGGGCGTACCGCTGGCCGCGGCCGTGCCGTCGACGGCGCCCGCGGCCGTCCCGGACCCGGCCGCCGCGCCGGTGCCGGCACCCGCGTCCGGCAGATCCAGGCTGGTACGCAGGGTGACCTGCTTGAGCAGCAGCGCGGCCGCCAGGCCGAACACCGCGATGCAGGCCGAGATCAGGAAGATGTGCCCGGTGGCGTCGCCGTACGCGGCCCGCACGATGTTCAGGATCGGCGCCGGCAGCGAGCCGAGGTTCAGCGTGCTGCCGCCCGAGCTCGAGGCCGAGGCCGGTACGCCCAGCGCGGTGAGGTCGTGGGTGATCCGGTCGGTGACCCGGTGCGCCAGCACCGCGCCCAGGACGGAGACGCCGACCGCGCCGCCCAGGGACCGGAAGAACGCCACCGTCGAGCTGGCCGCGCCGATGTCCCGCAGCGCCACGGTGTTCTGCACGGCGAGCACCAGGTTCTGCATGCTCATGCCGACCCCGATGCCGACCAGGAACATGCCCACGCCCACGAAGACCAGCGACGTCTGGTGGTCGATGGTACTGAGCAGCCCGAAGCCGGCGACCAGGACGATCAGGCCGGTGATGATGTACGGCTTGATCCGGCCCGTCTTGGTGATCAGCTGCCCGGCGACGATGGAGGAGATGAGCACCCCGCCCATCAGCGGGATGGTGAGCAGGCCGGCCTCGGTCGGGCTGTAGCCGCGGCCGATCTGGAAGTACTGGCCGAGGAAGACGGCGCCGCCGAACATGGCCATGCCGACCGCGAGGCTGGCCAGGATGGCCAGCGCCGTGGTGCGCTCCCGGACGATTTTCAACGGCACGACCGGCTCGGCCGCGCGCGACTCCACGAAGACGGCGAGCGCGAGCAGCACCAGCGAGCCGCCGACCATGGCCAGGGTCTGCCAGGAGATCCAGCCGAACGAGCTGTCGACGAAGGAGACCCAGATGAGCAGCACGCTCACGCCCGCGGCGATGAGCGAGGCGCCCAGGTAGTCGATCTTCACGTTCTCCCGGCGGAGGGTGGGCAGGTGCAGGGTGGCCTGCAGCACGATCAGGGCGACGATCGCCACCGGAACGCCGACGAAGAAGCACCAGCGCCAGCCGAGCCAGGAGGTGTCCACGATGAGGCCGCCCAGCAGCGGGCCGCCGACGGTGGCCAGGGCCATCACGCCGCCAAGGTAGCCGTTGTACCGGCCGCGCTCACGCGGCGGGATCATCGCGGCGATGGCCACCTGGACGAGGGCCTGCAGTCCGCCGACGCCGATGCCCTGGAAGGCGCGGGCGGCGATCAGCTGCCCGGCGCTCTGGCTGAAGCCGGCGATGGCCGAACCGAGCACGAACACCACGATGGCGATCTGGACGAGCGCCTTCTTGTTGAACAGGTCGGCGAGCTTGCCCCAGATCGGGGTGGTGGCGGTAGCAGTGAGCAGGGTGGCCGTGACCACCCAGGTGTACTGGGTCTGCGAGCCGTTGAGCGCGCCGATGATCCGCGGCAGCGCGGTGGAGACGACGGTGCTGCTGAGCATGGCCACGAAGAGCACGAGCAGCAGACCGCTGAGCGCCTCCAGGGTCTGCCGATGGCTCATCGGCTCCGCGCCCTGCGCGGTGGTGGTTGCGGTCGGAGCGCTCATCGCGCTGCCTCCAAGTCGGGGTTACGGGTTTCTACGTTCAGGATTTCCTGGATGTCGGCGCTGAACCGCCCGAGCGCGCGGGTGAAGGCGTCGATCTCCTCCGGTCGCCAGCCCGCGAGGGCGCGGTCGAGCAGGTCGGCATACCAGCGCTGCGACTCGGCCAAGGCCGTACGGCCGCGGTCGGTGATCGCCAACACACTGGCGCGCCGGTCCGCGGGGTCGACCCGGCGTTCGACCAGTCCCTCCGCCACCAGCGCGGCCACGGCGCGGCTCACGGTCGACGGGTCGAGGCTGGATGCCGCCGCCAGCTCCTTGGCGTGGCAGCCGGGAACCCGGTCGACGACCTGGCCGATCAGGCCGAGCGTCTCCACCATCCCGGACGGTATGGCCGGCCGTTCCTCGGTGCGGTGCTGGCGGACCTGCCGGGCGAGCCGGGTGAGTTCGCCCATCCGGCCGATCAGGTGCGCATGGCGAGCGGTGGTGCCCACGTCGCCTCCTCGAAACAATTGGTTGCCTCATACAAGTTTCCACAGATCTTGCTCATTGGGCAACTTTGCTCGATGAGAAGCGCGTCACCTCGGCTCGTAGACTGCGGACCGTGACGGAGAGCCGGACCGTGTCGGAGAGCACCGGCCTGCGGGAGCGGAAGAAGGCGGCCACCCGGCAGGCGCTGCACGAGTCGGCGCTGCGGCTCGCCACCGAGCAGGGGCTGGACCGGCTGACCGTGGAGGCCATCGCGGACGCCGCCCAGGTGTCCCGGCGAACCTTCTCCAACTACTTCGCCAGCAAGGAGGAGGCGCTGCTGCACGCCGACCTGGTCCGGCTGCGCAGCCTGATCGGACTGGTCCGGGCCCGGCCGGCCGGCGAGGACGCCTGGACCGCCCTGCGCCGCAGCGCCGAGGAGTTCATCGGCGACGCCGGCCGGGTCGACCCGGGCTGGCTCGCCCGCCGCCGGCTCATCCACGGCCATCCCACGCTGGCCGCCCAGCAGATCGCCATGTACGGCACGGTCGAGCGGGACCTGGCCGCCGCGCTCATCCCCCGGCTCGGCCGCGGGGCCGACGCCGACCTGCGGTCCCGGGTGCTGGCCGCCACCTTCCTGGCCGGGCTGCGCGCCGCCACCCAGAACTGGATCGACCACCCCGGTCGCCCCCTGGCCGCCGCGGTCCGGGCCGCCCTGTCGTACGTCCGCCCCGCCTGATCCGGCCGCCAGCCGGCCCCGGGTAGGGCCAGCCGGACCACGAAGAGGGCGGCCAGCGGGAGGGCCGGCCGGCCGCTCCGCCCGTACCGTCGATTTCATGACCAGTGTCGATGTCCGCCCGGCCGGTACGGCGCGTCCGGAGCGGTTCGGCTGGGGACGGACCATCGCCCTGCATCTCGGACCGGCCGCGGTGACGTTCGGGACGGCGCTCGCGCTGGCGCCCCTGATGACCCGCCTGGGCCTGCCCGCGAGCTTCGCCCTGACGACCGCGTTCGCCCTGGTGCTCAGCCCGATCGAGCTGGGCCTGCTGCTGCACGCCGCGCACCGGGCGACCGGCCGCTGGTCGCTGCGGGCGCTGCCGGCCGTCATCGCCTACCGGTGCCCGCTGCGCCGGTGGTGGCTGCTCGTGCCGGTGCTGCTGGCCGTGGCCGTCGGGCTGGCGATCGCCTGGTCGCCACTCGGGGCGGCGCTCGGCGGCGGGTTGACCGGACTGTGGCCGGACTGGACGCTGCCCGGGTACGACCCGACCGTTGGGCACCCGCGATCGCTGCTGGTCGGCGTCCTGCTGGTGTCGCTCGTGGTAGACGGCCTGCTCAACCCCGCCATCGAGGAGCTGTACTTCCGCGGTCACCTGCTGCCCCGGCTGCCGGTGGCCGGTTGGACCGCGGTGCCGGTGTCGGCGGCGCTGTTCGCGGTGCAGCACTACTGGCAGCCGTACAACTGGGTATTGATCTTCATCTTGCAGCTGATCTCGACGGCCCTGGTGGTCCGTAGCCGCAGCGTGCGGCTCGGCATCGCCCTGCACTGCCTGGCCAACTCGCTCGGCATCGTGCTCACGCTGGCCGCCGTGCTGACCGCTCCCGGCTGACGCCCCGGCGAACCGGACCGGAAGTGGGCTGCCCCACCCGACCTCCCGGCCCGGTTCCCCCCGTTTCCCCCCGCGAGGTCCGGCAATTGGCGTACGTCTTTACGAAAAAGCCGCCCGGCCCCATTGGGGCGGACGGCTCACGGTCGGCGGACGCGCGTCAGGCGCACCACCACCGCGGCCGCTCAGACCGCCGATCGGCCCAGCTCAGCGCCATGCCGGCCAGCGACGTCCCGCCGAACGGAAGGCTCCGTACGGCCCGGCTCACCCACTCGCACGACATCGTGCTCCCCCGCTTCCTCGAACCACCTGCTCGATCACCGTACGACCGTCCCCGCTGCCCGGCAATCACATTTCCGATGGATAGCTTCCGGGCCGGAGGTGTCCCGGCCCGGCCGCGCGCCCCTGGAGGCCGAGCGGTGTCGGGTCGGTGGCCAGCTCGCGAAACCGCTCGGTCGGGTCGGGCACCAGGCGCCGGGCCGACAGGTCGAGCAGACCGCCCACGCCGGTCAGCGCGGCCACTTCGGTGCCGTCCGGCAGCGTGTAGTTCTGGTCGATCAGGAACGTCTTGCCCGCACCCCAGCGGAACCCGCAGGTCACGTCGACCTCGTCACCGCCGCGCAGCTCCCGCAGGTAGCGGAGGGTGACCTCCAGGGCCACCGGGCCGATCCCGGAGGCGATCAGCCGTTCCTGCGAGATGCCGGCCGCCCGCAGGCACTCCCACCGGGCGTGCTCGGCGTACTGCAGGTAGACGGCCTGGTTCAGATGGCCCTGGGTGTCCAGCTCGTAGCCGCGGACGGTGATGCGCACCCGGAACGGATCTGCCACGCGATCGAGCGTAGCGGCCGGGCCGGACATCACGGCAGCAGGCGGGCCAGGGCCAGCACGCCGGCGTTGACGTTGATCGCGGAGCCGGCCACCAGCAGGGTGCCGTCGGGCCCGGCTGCCAGGCACGCGACCTGGCCCCCCGCGCCGAAGAAGGCCAGTTCGGCCCGGCCACCCCGGGCGAAGTCCGGGTCCACGGTGCCGTCCGGCAGGTAACGCAGCACGGTGGCGGTGCTTATCGGGTCGGCGTTCGCGTAGCCGGCGACCACGATCCGACCGTCGGGCTGGACCAGCACCGCCCGGGCCGTCGCGTCGCCTGCCCCGAGCGGGGTGGTCACCACACCCCCGACCCCGAAGCTCAGATCCGGCGTCCCGTCCGGGTCGAGGCGGGTGACCGCGTACGCCCCGGCGGTGTCTCCCCGGCCAACCACCACGATCCGGCCGTCGGGCTGCAGCGCCGCGGCCGCGGGCTGCCACCACCCCGGCCGGCCGAAGTTCGTCCGGACCACTCCGGCGGTGCCGAACGTCGGATCGGGTCGCCCGTCCACCGTCCACCGGACCAGTCCCAGGTCCGGGTCGTCGCCGCCGCCGTCGGCCACCCGCCCGATCACCACCACCCGGCCGTCCGGCTGGAGCAGCCCGGCTGCTGCCAGGTCGGTCCGGCCGGCTACGTCGATGCTCACCTTCCCGCCGGTGCCGAAGCCCGGATCTGGCGTCCCGTCCGGGGCGTACCGGGCGGCGGCCAGGTCGTTCCCGGGCGGCTCTGAGCCCATCCAGGCGTTGCCGGCCACCACGATCCGCCCGTCCGGCTGGACGAGCACCGCCTGCCCCTGGTCGCTGTCGCCGCCGAAGTCGGCGCTGACCAGACCGCCGACGCCGAAGTCCGGGTCGGGCGTGCCGTCACCCAGATACCGTGCCACCGCGACGTCGTACTGGTCGCCGACCCTGGTGTAGCCGGTGACCAGGATCCGGCCGTCGGGCTGCACGGCCAGCCCGCGCGCCGCCGACACGCCGTCGGCGGCGAAGTCGATGGGGATCGCACCCGCCACGCCGAACGCCTCATCAGGGCGGCCGTCGGGGGTGAACCGGCTCAGCAGGGTGGGCCCGAGCAGCAGGATCCCACCGTCCGGCGCCACGGTCATGGCGACCGGCGGCTCGCGCAGCACGGTCACCTGGCCGCCGTAGCCGAAGGTCGGGTCCAGGTCCGGCCCGGGCGGCACGGTCGCGCAGCTCACCTCGATGTCGGTGACGTCGGCGGCGCCGATCGTTCCGGTGCCGCCGGTAACCGTGCACAGCTGGAGCGGGTTGCCCGGCAGCCGGGTGACCCGCACGTCGTAGCCGGTCCCCGCGTCCCGCAGTCCGGGCAGGGTGAACGGGCCGTTGCCCGGTTCGATCGACGCGAACGTGACCCTGTCCATCAGCGCCAGGCCGGTACCGGCCAGCCCGGTGACGGTCCCGCCTACGGCGTACGTCCGGGGCGGCGCGAAGTCGGCGAGCCGGTAGCCGGCGGTCACCCCCAGCGGTCCGGCGTCCCGCAACCCGACCAAGCTGCCGGCGGGCAGCCCGGGAACATCGCTGGTGGTGGTGCCGGACATGCTTACCAAGCGCACCTCGAACGGGCCGTCGCGGCCGGCGGCGAAGATGTCCGGGGCGCGGAAGTGGAACGCCAGCGCGCCAGGTCCGGCGGGCAACGCCGGCCGCGCGACGCTCGCCGCCACGAACCCGCCGCCGACGTCCGTCAGGGTCGCCCGGACGCGGACCGCGGCCGGCGCCACGAGATCGACCCCCACGGTCACCACCAGCTCCGCGTACGGCGGCAGGCCGCCGCTCCCGGCCGGCACCCCCTGATCGGTGACGGTGCCGGTGAACAGCGCCGGTGGGCGCTGGAACTGGGTGTACGAGTACGGACCGGTGCTGTAGGGCGGCAGCGTGCCGAGGGCGAGCCCGGTGGCGACCTCCGTCAACACGATGTCCCGCAGATGGTACGGACCGGTGTGGCCGCCGGCGAAGATCGCCGCACCGTCGAAGGCCAGCGACAGAGCCCCCACCCCGACCGGCAGCACGTCTTCGGCCCGGGCCAGGCCCACCACCCGGCCGGCGTTGTCGATGAGCCGCCCCCGCAGGCGGTACGCCCCCGCCAGGTCGACCGCCAAGCCGACCGCGATCACCAGTTGGTCGTACCGACCGTCGCCGTCCAGGTCCAGGCCCTGGTCGGTGACCTCACCGGAGAAGGTCGTCCCGCCGAGCGTGACCGGCAGGTGGAGCAGGTGCTTCCGTCCGAACGCCGGCTGGGCCCGCTCGGCCGAGACGACCACCAGATGGTCGCCCGGCGCGGTCGCACCCGGGAAGGTGCCCCGGTAGCCGGCGGCGCCGGGGGAGGCCGGCTCCAGCGTCACGGTGGTGGTGTCGCCGTCGGGGTGGGTCACGAGGGCCGTCACCGTCGCGTCCGGCACCGGTGTGCCGCCCTCGGTCACCGACACGTCGATCTCGACCAGGCTACCCACCGGGTGGGCGGCCCGAGCCACGTCGGCGGTCAGCACGACGCCGGTCTCCCGGTCGACGAACGCGGCGACGGCGACGGCGTACGGCAGCTCGTCGGTGCCGGTGCAGGTGACCTCGGCCGTCCAGGCGCCGGTCACCGGCATCTCGACCTGGTAGCCGGCGTACGACAGCGGACCCTGGTCGGGGAAGGACCCGTACGCGATCGCCGGGCCGATCGTCTCCGGCTCGTACCGGGTCCCGGCCGGGTCGATCAGCGCGAGCCGTAGTCCGGCCTGATCCCCGAAGAGCAGGAACAGGGCTGCGGCCACCGCGTCGACCGGGAGCTCGTGGGTGGCCACGGTGCCCGGAGCGGCGCTGCCGGCGACGGTCCAGGCCACCTGCTCGACCGGTCCGTCGTCGACGATCAGCTCCGCCAACCTGGCGAACTGCTCGGGACCGGAGTTCGACAGGTACAGCGGGAACATCTCGTCCACCACGGCGGTGTTGCTCCGTAACCCGAAGTGGTCGGTCAGGTTGTCGGCCGACGCGTAGGTGTGCCGCTCCGCGTACGACAGGGCGTGCACGCTGTCGACCGTCACCACCAGGTCGTTCGGTCCCCAGTTGCGGGCCAGCCGGTCGGCCAGCGGCTGGTGGTTGTCGCCGGCCACGCTCACATAGCGGGTGGCGCTGTTCTCCGGCCTGGTCCAGTCGTAGTACGCCATGTACGCCCTGGTCATCGGGAAGGTGCCGCCGATGTACATGCCGATCGCGACGAGCGGCGGGATGGCGATGGCGGCGGTGTTGGCGATCAGGCTGCCGTCGTTCGGCGCGGCCACCATGACCAGCACCTCGACGTCGTCGGCATGATCGACGTGTTCTCTGGCGTCGATCCCACCCTTGCTGTGCCCGACC
This sequence comes from Plantactinospora siamensis, assembly GCF_042434095.1. Taxonomy (NCBI): domain Bacteria; kingdom Bacillati; phylum Actinomycetota; class Actinomycetes; order Micromonosporales; family Micromonosporaceae; genus Plantactinospora; species Plantactinospora siamensis. The sequence goes on along the minus strand of NZ_JBHLUE010000002.1, from coordinate 560,526 downwards.
AGGTGTACCCGGTCCACGCCGATACGCCGCCTGAGGTGGCCGACGGCGGTCGTGACCTCCAGGCCGTTGTCGGGAACCGAGCCGTCCCCGGTCAGATCCGGGGCGTACCAGGCGATGTCCCGGGTCGTGCAGCCCACGGCCCAGGCGGCCGGCGGACGCATGGAGGCGCTGTCCACGCCCAGCCCGTGCAGCAGCAGCATCGGCCGCCAGGCGAGCTGGTCGGTGTCACGGGGTTCGAGCGCCACCCAGTCCACCTCGAACCGCACCGGCAGAGCGGCTCCGGTGAACACGAAGGTGAGGTCGTTCGGACGCGGTATGAGCCGCCAACCCGCCGGATCGAGCGGTGCCGGCCCGGCCGGATCGTCCGGGACCGGACGTCGCCGGCGGCCACCTCGAGCACGAAGATCTGCCAGTCGTCGCTGGCGGCGGTGTACGTGCCGGTCAGCGTGCCGAGCGAGCACTCCCGGGCGGTGCCGGAGTGCAGCAGGACCCGCACCGCGAGTGCCGCGCCCGCGGGATCCGACCCCAGTGTGCCACCGGTTTCCAGACCGGAGATCCGGGCGGCCACGCTCAACGTCAGCGTGGCCGCCAGCGTGCCCCGGGCGATGTGGTCGGCCGCGAAGTAGAGGAAACCGTCGGGGTCGACCGCGCCGACGCACCGGGTGGTCTCCAGGGTGACCGTGATCGCCTGGCCCGGGGCCGTGATGAGGTGTTCGGTGTCCAGTTCCGGACCGTCGTCGAGCACGAAGCGGCTGTCGGTGGCCGGCGGAGGCGGGAAGCCTGAGTCGCCCGCTCCCGGCTCGCCGGTACGCGGGGCGCGGCGGCCCGGTCGTAGCGGCTCCATCTCCACCTCCCCGTCCCGCGGCGTCGCCGCCGGAGCACTGAGCTCATTGTGCGCACCCCCGGCTCACCGGTGGCCGGCTCGACGACATGCCGGCACCGATCCGGCGGTTTATCGAACACAAGTTCGAACGACGAGGTAGGGTGATCGCCATGACCTCCCTGGCGTACCAGCCCTCGATGCTCGACCTCGACGACGAGCGCGGCGCCCGGCTGGGCCCGCTGACCGGTCGGATCCGGCGCCACGAGCTGACCCACGGCGCCTGGGTCGACCATCTGGCCGGCTGGGTCCGCGGCTCGGACGCCGTGCTGCGCACCCTGCTCAACGACGTACGGTGGCGGGCCGAGCGCCGGACCATGTACGACAACGACGTGGCGGTGCCCCGGCTGCTGTGCTGGTACGACGGCCGGGAGCGGCTGCCGCATCCGGTGCTCACCGAGGCGCGCAACCGGCTCACCGAGCACTACCTGCGGGAGCTCGGCGAGCCGTTCGTCACCGCCGGCCTCTGCCTCTACCGCGACGGGCGGGACAGCGTCGCCTGGCACGGCGACACCCGGGGTCGATCCTCCTACCTGGACACGATGGTGGCCATCGTGTCGTTCGGCTCGCCCCGCCCGCTGCTGCTGCGGCCGCGCGGCGGCGGAGAGAGCCGGCGGTTCCTGCTCGGTCACGGCGACCTGGTGGTGATGGGCGGGTCCTGCCAGCGCACCTGGGAACATGCCGTCCCCAAGACCACCCGCCCGGTCGGCCCCCGGGTGAGCGTGCAGTTCCGGCCCGTCGGGGTCGCCTGATCCCCGACGGCACCATGACCGCCCCCGGCGGTGGGGCGGCGGCGGACCGGCAACCGCCGCCGCCCCACCGAACCCCCGACGGTCGTAAGGTGTCCGCATGCCACTACCCCTCGTGGTCCCCTACCACCTGGACGAGCATCTTCCGGACCTCGACCTGCTGCTGCCACCGGGCGCCGCCGCCGAGACGGTGACGGTCGAGTTGCCCGAGGGCGACCCGTGGGACCGGATGGCCCGGCTACACGACCGGGTGGCCGACCTGGTGGCCGATCGGGTACGCGGTAACGCCGTGCCGGCGGTGCTCTCCGGCGACTGCATGGTGGCGCTCGGGGTGCTGGCCGGGCTGCAGCGGGCCGGGGTGCAGCCGGCGCTCGTCTGGTTCGACGCGCACGGCGACCTGCAGACCCTGGAGACCAGCGCCTCCGGCTACCTGGGCGGGATACCGCTGCGCATCCTCACCGGCTACCGCCCGGAGCTGAGCGCGGACCGGCTCGGGCTGCGCCCGCTGGCCACGGATCGGGTCGTGCTGGTGGACGGCCGCGATCTCGACCCGCCCGAGGAGACGTACCTGGCCACCGCCGGCATCCACCGGTCGACCGTGCCCGGGCTGACCGCGACGACGCTGCCCCCGGGTCCGCTGATGTTGCACCTCGACGCCGATGTCATCGATCCGGGCGAGCTGCCGGAACCGCGCTACCCGGCGCCCCGCGGGCCCTCCGCGGCCGAGGTGCTCGCGGCCGTCCGGCGGGTCTTCGACACCGGCCGGGTGGTGGCGTACGACCTCGGTTGCACCTGGAAGCCGCGGCGCGAGGTGCCGTCCGCGACCCGCGCCCGGCTGCTCGACACCCTGCTGCTCACCTCCTGCACCTGGTAGCCGGCCGCGACGTCCGGTGCCCGGCCGGCCCGGTCAGCCGGCCTGGGCGGCCCGCAGCCGGGACGGCGCGTTCGCCGGGCGCTGCGCCGGCACGACCGGGACCGTGACGGTGGCCCCGGTCAGCAGCTCCCCCAGCAGGTCCCCGGCGGGCGCCGGCCGGGACGCCAGCGCGGTGGCCTGCGCCGCCTCGGCCCGCAGGCTGCGGGCGGCCTCGGCGGCCCGCTCGGCCTGCTGCCACGCCGTCCGCTCCCGCTCCGCTGCGGAGCGGTGCGCGGCCAGCTTCTCGTCCCGGATCACCCGCAGCAGGTGCCGCTCCTGGTCGACCGGGTGCAGCCGCGGATCCCAGCCGGCGCGGTGCGCCAGCGCCTCGGTGAGCCGCGCCACCGGCAGGTCACCCCGCCAGTGCGCGGCGATCACGGCACGGTGCAGGTACCGCTCGCGGTCCGCGTACTCGGTCGGGGTCTGCGGGGTACGCGGCGCCGGCAGCGCGGCAGCGGCGGCGACCCGGTCCAGCGCCTCGTCCGCGGCACGGTACGCCTGCCAGGCGGCCTCCACCTCGTCCTCGGCGGCCGACCAGGCCTCCCGAGCCTGCCGGGCGGTGGCGGCCGCCCGATCGGCCGCCACGCTGACCTCATCGGCATACCGCAGCAGGTCCCGCTCGTGTTCACCGGCGGTGTCCGGACCGTCCGGCGCGCCGGATCGCTGCGCGCGAACGGGTTGACTGACCAGGGCGACCATCGCCACCAGGCCGAGGAGCAGCAGAACGAACCAGATGACCGCGGCGCGCGGCACGTCGGGCAGGACGACGGACAGGACGGTTTCCATGGGGAGAGCACCTCGGGGGGGTCGAGCGGAAAGGGGCACGCGGGGGGGCGTCCCGGGCTGGACCGAGGTGGGGCAGGCCGGGTCTCCGGCGGAGCCGGGACGGGCCGTGCGGTGACGGCCGAGGGCGGGACGCCTCAGCGGGTCGGCGGGGCGCGCTCGCCCGTCGTACCCGGAAGCACCGCCCGGACGGGCCGCCAGCCCGTGCTGGCCGCGGACCCGACGGTCGCGGCGGTCGACCCGGCGAGCGCGGTGGTCGGCGCCGGCAGCGAGTCGGCGCCGGGGACGGCGACCGGCGCGGCGAGCAGGGCGCGGGCGGGACGCAGGTCCCGGGTGGCGCCCGCGGCGACGGTCAGCGTGCTGGGCCGGACCGCGGCCGTGGCGGCGGACGGTCGGTCGACCGTCACGGCGACCCGATCCGCGTCCGGCGGGGCGGCCGTGGCAGTGGGGGCGGCCGCACCGGCGCCGAGCGCCAGGATCGCGGCCGTGAACGCGGTCATGGCCAGCGAGGCGACCGACCGCAGCAGCCACCGCGCCACCCACGATGCGGGTGCGAGAGCGACGGCCATGGCTCGAACCTACCGTGCCCGAGCCCCGGACGCAGCAGAAGTGGCACGTCTCATGTGCCGCCTATGTCCTTTCAGGACAGCTGGTCTTCCCGGTACTCGCCGGGCGGCCGGGCGTCGGCCGCGCCGTGCTTGTCGCGCTCGGCGGCGCGCAGCTCGGTACGACGGATCTTGCCGGAGATGGTCTTGGGCAGGTCCGCGAACTCCAGCCGGCGGATCCGCAGGTACGGCGCCAGCCGCCGGCGGGAGTACGCGAAGATCGCCCGGGCGGTCTCCTCGGTCGGCGCCCATCCCGACGCGAGCACCACGTACGCCTTCGGCACCGCGAGCCGGACCGGGTCCGGCGACGGGACCACGGCCGCCTCGGCCACGGCCTCGTGCTCCAGCAGCACGCTCTCCAGCTCGAAGGGCGAGACCCGGTAGTCCGAGGCCTTGAACACGTCATCGGTGCGGCCCACGTAGCTCAGGTAGCCGTCGGCGTCCCGGGCCGCGAGGTCGCCCGTGTGGTAGTACCCACCCGCCATGACCGTGGCGGTCAGCTCCGGGTCGCCGTGGTAGCCGGTCATCAGCGCGGCCGGCCGCCGGGACAGGTCGAGACACACCTCACCGTCGTCGCCCGGCTCCCCGGTGAGCGGGTCGATCAGCACCACCGGATAGCCGGGCAGCGGCCGACCCATCGAGCCCGGCTTCACCCGCTGGCCCGGCGGGTTGCCGATCTGGGCGGTGGTCTCGGTCTGCCCGTACCCGTCCCGGATCGTCACCCCCCAGGCCGCCCGCACCTGCTCGATCACCTCGGGGTTCAGCGGCTCCCCGGCGCCGACCACGATCTCCGGCGGGGTGCGCAGCCGGCTCAGGTCGGCCTGGATCAGCATCCGCCACACCGTCGGCGGGGCGCAGAAGCTCGTCACCCCGCAGCGGTCCAGCTCGGCCAGCAGGGCCGGCGCGTCGAACCGGGCATAGTTGTAGACGAACACCGTGGCCTCGGCGTTCCACGGCGCGAACACGCTGCTCCAGGCGTGCTTGGCCCAGCCCGGCGAGGAGACGTTCAGGTGGACGTCGCCGGGGCGCAGCCCGATCCAGTACATCGTGGACAGATGGCCGGCCGGGTACGACGTGTGGGTGTGCTCGACCAGCTTGGCCCGGGCCGTCGTACCCGAGGTGAAGTAGCGCAGCAGCGGCTCGTCCGCCCCGGTCGGTCCGTCGGGGGTGAACCCGGCCGGTTCCCGGTACGCCTCGGCGTACGCCAGCCAGCCGTCCCCGGCCGCGGCGCCGCCGACCGCGATCCGGGTGTAGTCGCCCGGTACGTCGGCGAACTTGTCCACGTCGCCCGCGCCCGCCACGACGTGCCGGACCGCGCCCCGGTCGATCCGGTCGGCCAGGTCGGCCGGGCCGAGCAGCGGGGTGGCCGGGATGAGCACGGCCCGCAGTTTCATCGCGGCGAGGATGGTCTCCCACAGTTCCAGCTGGTTGCCGAGCATCAGCAGCAGCGGATCGCCGGCCCGTACCCCGCGACCGCGCAGCCAGTTCGCCACCTGGTCGGACCGGCGGGACAGTTCCGCGTACGACCAGCGCCGCTCGGCGCCGTCGGCCTCGACGATCCACAACGCCGTACGCTCATTGTCGCGCGCGATGACGTCGAACCAGTCGAGCGCCCAGTTGAACTCCGCCGGCCGGGGCCAGCGGAACCGCTCGTACGCCGTGTCATGGTCCTCGCGGTGCGCGAGCAGCAAGTCCCGCGCGGCCCGGAAGGCCTCGGTGCCGGGGCTGCCGGAGGTGCCGGGGCTGCCGGAGGTGCCGGACGTGCCGGCGCTGTCGGGAGTGCCGGAGGTGACCATGGTGCGAGCCTGCTCCGCGCCGGATGACGGGTCAAGGGCCGGACGCGGGAGCGGCGGCCGGCACGGGCGGGCCGGTGGGCGCGCCCGGGCGGGGCCGCCGGCCGGACCACCAGGCCAGCGCGCCGGCGCCCACCGCCACGACCGCGCAGGCGGGCCAGAGCAGGCGCGGGCCGGCCGAGTAGGCCAGCGCGCCCACCGGCGGTGACAGGATGGTGCCACTGGTGGCCGCGCCGGTGTAGAGGCCCTGGTATCGACCGACGAGCCGATCGGGGGCGGCGTCCAGGACGTACGCGGTGGCGGTGGTCTTGTAGAGGATCTCCCCGGCGGTGATGACCACCATGGCCGCCACCACCGCGACCGTGGCCGTCCCGAGGGTGAACAGCCCGAACCCCAGCCCCACCAGGACGTACCCGGCGGCCACGATGCCGACGGCGTTCCGCCGGCGCAGCGCGAGGGCCACCGGCAGCTCGAGGCAGAGGATCAGCCCGGACCCCAGCGCGATGAGCGCGGCGTACAGCGCGACCGGTTGCCCGCCGTCGCGCAGGTAGACCGGCACCGTCGAGTACAGCTGGCGGTAGACCAGGTCCACCCCGACGATGGCCGGCAGCAGCAACAGCAGGCCCGGGTCGGCCCGCAGCGCGGGCCACAACGCCGGGCGGCCGCGCCCGTCCGGGCGCGCGGCCGGCGCCGGCTCCGTGGGCAGCAGCCGGGCCGTCACCAACCGGACCACCAGGGTGACCGCGCCGTCCACCACGAACAGCCAGGTGAAGCCGTACGTCGAGAGCAGCGCCCCGAGCGGCGGACCGATCACGCAGCCGGCGTTGAAGGCGGTGCGACCGATCGCCACCGCGCGCCGCCGATCGCCGGGCGGCGCGGCGAGCGCGGCCAGCGCGCCCTGCGAGACGCCGGTGGTCGCCGAGGCGTACCCGAGCACCGGCAGCGCCACGACCAGGACCGGGCTGGGCAGCCACGGGATGGCCAGGGTCAGCAGCCCGACCGCCGCCGAGCCGACCAGCATGACCCGCCGGTGCCCGTACCGGTCCCCGAAGCCGCCACCGGTGAAGTTGCCCAGCAGCAGGCCGGCGCCGAGACTCCCGGCCAGCAGGCCGGCCGGCCCGAGCGGGATGCCCCGCGGCCCGGTCAGATAGAGGAAGAGAAAGGTGAACAGGAACGAACCGCAGGCATTGACGAACCGCCCGGCCGCCAGCACCCAGACCACCCGTGGCACGTCCCGCATTCGCCCACTCCCCTCAGTTTCCAATAGGAACTGACTATAGGAGTCCGAGCTCTCCGATGCGACCGGCAACCGCCGGCCCCGATCCGGCCAGGGTGGCCGGGCCGACTCGGCCAGCCAGGGTGGCCGGGCCGACTCGGCCAGCCAGGGTGGCCGGGCCGACTCGGCCAGCCAGGGTGGCCGGGCCGACACGACCAGCCAGGGTGGCCGGGCCGACACGACCGGCCAGACGGACGGCGGGCATGCGGGCGGGCATGCCGGGTTGTCGCGGGAGGGTCTACATCGGCTTGGTGCACAGCACGTCCGGCATCGGCAGGTAGCCGAGCGCCTGCCAGAACCGCAGGCCGGCCGCGTTGTCCGGCATGACGAGCAGGTTGACCCGCGGGCAGCCCAACCGGCGGAAGCGTCCCTCGAGCTCGTCCACCAGCAGGCTGGCGACGCCCCTCCGGCGGTGGGTGGGGGGTACGGCGAGCCGCAGGATCCAGCCCCGCCGCCCGTCGAAGGTGCCCAGGACCACGCCCACCAGACTCCCGCCCCCTCCGCCGGCCCGCCCGTCGCAGACCTCGCGGGCCACAACATGGCCGGCCGCGGCCACCGGACCCACGCCGACCTCAGCCGTCGGCGGCGCGCCGACCTCCGAGGCAGGGTCACGGACGGCCTCGGCTACCAGAAACAACTCGGGGTCGCGGGCCAGCTTGGCCGCCAACTCGGCCCGGGAGAGGGCCTCCCGGCCGGCCGCCGCCCACAGGGCCACCACGGCGTCATAGTCGGCCCAGTCGAACTGACGGATGCGGATCACTACATCTCCCTTGCCGGCTCGCGAGCCGGGTGCGACGACGACCCGACCAGCGGGCAGCTCAGCAGCGGAGGTGGTGCCGGTTGCGCCGTGGCCTGCGCTCGGGGTCGACCCAGTGCGGCGGGCGGAACTCGGGATGACCGTCGGCGGCGAGCCGTACGGTCCACTCGCCGCGATGCACCACCCGGTGGTGATAGCCGCACAGCAGGACGGCGTTGTGCAGGGCGGTCTCGCCGCCGTCCGTCCAATGTTGTATGTGGTGGCCGGCACACCGGCGCGGCGGGCGATCGCACCCGGGGAAGGCGCAGCCACGGTCGCGCAAGACGAGCGCCCGACGCAGGGGGCCGGTGAACAGCCGCCGCTGCCGCCCGACGTCCAGCACCTGGCCCTGCCCGCCGAGCACCGCCGGCAGGATCCCCGCGTCGCAGGCCAGCCGCCGGACCGTCGCCGCCGACAACCGAAGCCCGCTGTCGAGAAGGCCCACCCCGAACCGGCCCCGGGAACGGTCGAGGTGATGGCGGCTTCCGGCCGACTGGACAGGCGTGGTGGGCAGGGCGCCTGGCGCGAGCCCGGCATCCACGATGCTGGCGTCCAGACCGTCTGCTGCTGCCGCGCGGTTGAGGGTCGTCGTGGGCGGGGCTGTCGCACCACGGAGCATCATGGCCGCACCAGGGAGGGCGTTCGCAGCGTGCCTTGAGCCCTCGGACGCGGCGTTGGCCGGCGCCGGACCGTTGCCCGCGCGCCGGCCGGGCCGGCTCGGGCCAGCATTGGACGGTCGCCGCTTTAACGGTCCGCCGACCCGCACCTGCGCCGACAGCGCCGCGAAGCTGGTGGTCACGACGATCTGCGCCGGCTCCCCGCCGCTGTCGGGAAGCTCACCGGTACGCAGTGCCAGCCGGGCAATCTCGGCCATGGCGTCGTGCCGGCGTTGGCCCGGGCTGCGGTCGTCGCCGGGGCCGTTCGGCTTCGTCAACGGGTCGAGCGCCGCGATCAGCGTGCTGCCCGCCTCGGCGTCGAGCACGCCGCGCAGCCGGACCCAGCCCTCCGGCGACGTCGACAGGGTCAGGTCGCGCCTGCGTTCGGCCCGCTGCTCGGCTGCGGCCAGCGCCCGGCGGTCCGCCTCCTCGGCCAACTCGGGCGCGACGTGCTGCAGGATCCGGTCGGCACAGCTGCGCAGCGCGGACGGTTCGAGCTCTCGGGCATCGGCGAGCAGCGTGTGCAGTGCCTTGTCCGCGAGATCGATCCCAGCCTCGGCGCGAACCCCGCCGACGGCAGCAGCGATGATCTTCGCCTGCTCAACGCTCACATCTCCGGCCGTGACGGCCTCGTGCAGCACCCCGCCGGCAGCGTCGGCGCCACAATCGGCCGCGCCGCTCCGGGCGGTTGCGCCGGAGGTGGGGTCGGCGGCGCCGGTTGCCAGCCAGGACGCGTCGGAGACCAACCGGCGCGCCGGCCCGGCCGCCACCCGCAACCGGTCCCGCAGCCAGCCTGCGGTCGAGGCGGCGCCCTGGGCACGGCCCAGATCCCGACCGTCCACCTCGCGCACCAGAGAAAGCTCGAGAGCCGCGAGCCGTCGCAACAGCCCGTGCACGCCCACCAGCGAACCGACCAGCTCGTCCGCGTCGAGGGACCAGAGCGGCGCGGCCAGGCAGGCCGAAACCGCCGCGTCCGCCTCGCCCAGCCGATCGATCATGCACATCAGATTAGAACAGGGATACGACAATCCCGTCCGCGCCGGGCACGCCCGCCGGCCGACTTCAGCTGGCGCCAACCGTGCCGGCGCCGGAAGGCCGGCTGCCGGGGTGCGGCTCGCCGACAGGGCCTCCCGGCGCGGCCACGGGGCCTCCCGGCGCGGCGACGGGCCGAAGCGCCGCGGCCACCGCCACCCAGGGGACCCAGAGCAGCTCCAGCAGGATGCGCGGCCACACCGGCCCCACCGGCGTGTACGGCAGCAGCACCAGGCCGCGGTCCACCGCGCCGAGCAACGCGCAGACCGCCAGGGCCAGTGTCAGGATGCCGAGCCCCCGGCCGTCGCCGGGCACGCCGGGCCGGGCGCGCGCGACCAGCTCCCGGCCCAGCCCCAGCCAGCCGAGGCCGAGCAGCCCCAGGCCGATCGGGGTCAGCCAGCTTCCGTCGTACGCGGTGCCGAGCACGCCCACGACGAGCCCGGCCAGCGCCACGGCGACCGCCACCGCCGACCGGCGGCCGCGCCGGATCCGCAGCCACAACGCGAGCATGGCCAGGCCGAGCAGCACCGCCTCGCCGAGCGCCCACTGCACCTCGATCCGGCCGATGCCGCGGGCGCCGAACCAGTCGCAGTTGACCGGGATGCGCCGGTCGCCGAGCGAATAGTCGGCACAGACGTACAGCTTGAGGGTCTTGCCGGGCTCGGCGAGCGCGCGATTCGCGGTCGGCCAGGTCGGGAGTTGGTCGGCGCCGCACCGCGGCAGCGCGCGGGGCTCGACCGGCGCGGAGGCCGGCTGCCAGCAGGAGCCCCGGCCCTGACCGTCCCACCAGAAGTCCATCCCGTTCGGCGCCTTCCGGCCGGACGGGTCGACGCCGAGCCGGTTGCCGAGATAGCGGTTGTGATGCGAGGTGTCGAACTGCGCGCCGAACCGGTTGTCGCCGCGGACAAAGCCCGGCACCCAGGAGGTCAGGAACCCGGTGTACGCGTTGCCGTAGACCCAGTTGTCCTGCCACAGGTTGTAGTTGCCGCCCGGGTTGATCACGCCGGTGCCCGGCGGCACGCCGACCGACGGGCAGACCACGCCGTGCTCGTACCCGCGCTCGGCGTACGGCCGGGCGCAGGTGCCGTCCCGGACATAGCCGTAGTAGTCCCGGTTGTTGTCGCCGATGGTGTTGTGCTCGAAGCGGGCGTGGTTCTGCGGCATCCCCGGGTGGTGCGGGAACGCCGAGTCGGTGGCCACCCCGGCCGTGTTGTTGGTGAACGTGTTGTCGTGCGCCCACACCGAATCGCCGGCGGTGCCGGAGTAGCCGAGCAGGTTGTCGTGTGAGTTGCACCGGCGGATCTCGATGGCGTACCGGCCGACGGCGTAGCCGCGTCGGGCGTTCAGGTTGGACGCCGCGCCGGGATAGACGCCCGAGTCGCCGTTACCGTACGCCTCGCAGTCGGTGTAGAGGCCGTGGTCGTCGGCGAAGGTGAGGAAGCCGTACTCGTCGTTCCACCGTCCCGTCACCCGGTCCAGCACGAAGCCGTCGGTCTCCATCACGTACACGGCGTTGAAGGTGGTCCGCTCGGCGGTGAGGTTGCGCAGGTAGAAGCCGTCGGCCCGGTCGGCACGCAGCGCGTTGAGCTTGCGGAACTGGGCGTCCAGCACGACGTCGGCCGGGGTCGCGCCGGTGCCCTCGATCTGCACGTCGCGCTTGCCCAGCACGGCCACCAGATTCTGTACGTGCGGGCAGTCCCGCTGCTGTTCGTAGCTGAGCACCTGGTACTGCCGGTTGCTCGACCACGGCGCGTCCAGGGTGTCGCAGCCACCGGTGGGCGGGGCGAGGCTCGGCTCCTCCTGGTATACCCCGGGCAGCATGAGGATCCGGGCGCCGGCGGCCGGGGCGGCGTCGACGGCCGCCTGCAGGTGCCGGTACCCGCCGCGCTGGCACTCGGCGAACAGCGCGAGGTTGCGGGCCCGCAGGTCGGCCGGGAAGCCGGCGATCCGGGCCGCGAAATCGACCGGGTCGGCCTTGCAGACCAACAGTTGCGGCCCGCCGGTCCGGTAGGCCGGCACGCTGCCGGTGCCGTCGGGATAGACCGGTGGCCGCTCGTCGTGCGCCGCCGCCGGGCCGCCGGGCCAGAGCACGAGAAGCAGCAGTACGCCCGCAGCAGCGATCCCGGTCGATCTCCTCATAGCCGGAGGCTAGAGGAACGCGCACGCCCCGACCATCGGTCGCCCGGCCGGTCGCCGGAGCACCCGCCTGGTCAGCGGCGGACCAGCTCCCGCTCGTCGGCGTCCGGACCGTTGGCGTCCGGACCGCCCGGCCACCGCGCGGCGGCCGGCTCGGTCGTCCCGGCCGGCTCGGCGGCGTCGATCTCGTCGCTCTCCTGGAGCCCGGCCCGCTGCTGCAACCGGCGCAGCGGCCCCGGGGCCCACCAGATGGCATCGCCGATCAGCCGCATGGTGGCCGGCACCAGCAGCATCCGGACCACGGTGGCGTCCAGGATCAGCGCGATGATCATGCCGACCCCGATGAACCGCATCATGGCCACGCTGGCGAAGGCGAACGCGCCGGTCACCACGATCAGCAGCAGGGCCGCCGCGCTGATCACCCGGCCGGTCCGGGCCAGCCCGGTGGTGATCGCGTCCCGGGTGGACGCGCCCCGCGCCCGGGCCTCGACCATGCGGGACAGCAGGAACACCTCGTAGTCCGTGGACAGCCCGAACACCACCGCGGCCATCAGCACCAGGATGCCGACCTCCAGCGGCGCCGGGGTGACGCCCAGCAGGCCGGCCCCGTGCCCCTCCTGGAACAGCCAGACCAGCGCGCCGAAGGTGGCCGACAGGCTCAGCGCGCTCATCAGCACGGCCTTGAGCGGCAGCAGGACCGAGCCGAAGGCGAGGAACATCAGCAGGAACGTCGCGCCGGCCAGCAGCAGCACCATCCAGGGCAGCTGGCGTGCGGTCGCGTCCAGGCTGTCCACGTTCCGCGCGGTGGTGCCGCCCACCAGCACCTCGGTGCCGGCCGGCGGCGAGAGCGCGCGGATGCCGTCCACTGTGTTCCGAGCGGCGTCGGTGAGCGGGTCGCTGCCGGTCAGCGTGGCCGTGAACACCGCGACGTCGCCGCGCGCGCCGGCCGGGGTCACCTGCCGTACCCCGGGCACCGCGCCGACCTCGGTGGCGAACCGTTGCGCGACCGCGCGGTCCGGCGTGCGGCCGGCGTCGCCGCGCAGCACCACCTCGACGCCGTTGCCGCTCATCGCGGGGAACTCGGTCTTGACGGTCTCGATGGCCTGCCGGGCCGGGTCGCTGCGCGGCAGCACCCGCTCGTCGACCTCGCCGAACCGGACGTGCCCGATGGGCGCGGCGAGCACCAGCAGGCCGGCCACGATCGGCAGCACCACCAGCACCGGCCGGCGCATGGTGAGCCGGGCCAGCCGGGCCCACCCGCCGGTGACCGGCCCGGTGGGCCGGGCGCCGGTCCGGCGTCGCCGTACCGACAGCCGGTCGATGCGCGGGCCGAGGACGCCCAGCAGCGCGGGGAGCAGCGTCAGCGAGATCAGCGCGGCCAGCGCGACCGCCGCCATCCCGCCGTACGAGAGCGATTTGAGGAAGCCCTGCGGGAAGAGCAGCAGCCCACCGAGGGCGATGATCAGCAACGTGGCCGAGAAGATCACCGTACGACCGGCCGTGGCCACGGTGTTGCGGACGGCGTCCCGGTTGGTCCGGCCGGCCGCGAGCTCCTCCCGGAACCGGCCCACCATGAACAGTCCGTAGTCGATCGCCATGCCGAGGCCGAGCAGGCTGGCCACGTTGACCGCGAACGAGTTGACGTCGGTGTGCAGCGCGGTCAGGTGCAGCACGCCCAGCGAGCCGAACACGGCCAGGCCGCCCACCAGCACCGGCAGCGCGGCGGCCACCAATGAGCCGAAGATGAGGACCAGGAGGATCAGCACGATCGGCATGGAGACCGCCTCGGCCCGGGTCAGGTCGGTCTTGGACCGGTGCGAGGTGGAGTCCTGCAGCACGGCCCCGCCGCCGATCTCGGTGCGTACGCCGGGCACCGTCAGGTCGTCCTTGACGTCCCGGAAGGCGGTCAGCTTCGCGCCGCCGTCCCCGGCCAGGGTGAGCACCGCGAGGGCGCTGTGCCGGTCCGGCGTGGCGAGCTGAGGCGCCCGGGCCGACCAGTACGACGTCACCTGCGTGACTTTGTCGGCCGGCAGCGAGCGCAGGGCGGTGGCCATCCGCTGGGCGACGGCCGGGTCGTCCACGTTTCCGGAGTCCGGCGTGTAGACGACGATGACGTCGCCGCCCTGCTGGCCGAGCGCCGCGGCGGCCGCGGCCGCGGCGCGGCTGGACTCGCTGCCCGGATCCTCGTAGCCGCCCTCGCTGAGCTGGCCGAAGACGCCCAGTCCCCAGGAGCCGGCGCCGACCACGGCGGCCGCCACGACCGCGAGAACCAGCCAACGGAACCGGTAGGCGAACGAGCCCCACGAAGCGAACACGGCCATCCTTAGGTCGTGGTGGGTATCCACCGCGGGTCGGCGCGCCGGGATTCGGACACGCTGTGCCAAGTGTCATCGACTGACGGATTGAGCGGCACGTACCAACGGTAGGGGCGACCGGGCCGAGCGGCCACCGGGGCCGCGCGTGAGGAGTGACCAATGACATCCGGCCGGCGGCCACGGTGGGCCCGGGACCGGGCGGCGGACGCCGGGATTCCGGTTGTTCCCCAGGTCAGCGGAGGGAGAAGCCCGATATCCCGGCCATCGGCGCCGAGGTCACGGTGACGTCGGTCACCCGGGCCGCCTGCGGCCCTCGCCGGGTCCAGCCGACCAGCTTGCGGACGCCGAGGCCGCCGCCGGCCCCGCCGGGCGAGTCGCCGGCGCCGCGGGACGGGACGCGGGGGCCGGCGCCGCGTCCTCGGGCCGCGCCACGGTCCGGATCCGCCGGGTCATCATGGGCAACGCCGACAGCGCCAGCCCGGCCGCGCCGACGGCCACCGCGGCCCGGCTGCCCACCGCGTGCCCGAGGAGGCCGCCGAGGGCCCCGCCCAGCGGCAGCGTGCCGAAGGTGCACAGCCGGTAGCCGGCGTTGGTACGGGCCAGCGCCCCCTCCGGGGCCACCACCTGGCGCAGCGTCACCGAGAGCACGTTCGCGACGCCCAGCCCGGCGCCGCTGACCAACTGGACGGCGGCGAGCCCGGCGGCCAGCGTGGGCCCCGAGCCGGGCAGCGCCGCGATGGCCAGCGGGGTCCCGCAGGACAGGCACAGGGCCGAGGCGAAGGCTCGCCCATAGCCGAGCCGGCCGGCCAGCCCCGGTGCGAGCATCGTGCCGAGGAACGCTCCGGCGCCGGCCGCGCTGAGCGCCAGCCCGTACAGGCCGGGCGCGAGGTGCCGATCGGTGACCGCGTACACGATGAGGTTGACGACGAGGATCTGCGCGGCGCCGTTGTACGTCGCCGCATGGATGGTGAGCGCCCGCAGCACGGGGTTCGCGGCCACCTGGCGAAGCCCGGTGAGGATGCCCGCGCCGGCGGCCGGTGGCGCGGGGGGCCGCTCGGGGCTCCGCGCGCTCGCCACACCGAGCGCGGAGAGCAGATAGCTGACCGCGTCCACCACGAGGGCGCCGACCGGCCCGGCGAGCTGCACCAGGCCGCCGGCCAGGCCCGGTCCGGCCACCTGCGCGGCCGTGCTGGAGCCCTGGGTGGCCCGGTTGGCCGCCGGCAGGTCGGGCCGATCGACCAGCGACACGGTGTAGGCGAAGCTGCCGATGTCGAACACCACGGTCGCCGCGCCGATCAGCAGGGCGAGCCCGACGAGGACCGGCAGGGACAGCAGCCCGAGCAGGTAGCCGAGCGGAACGGCGGCCATGGCCACGGCCCGGATCAGGTCGGCGGCCACCATCACCCGGCGCCGCCGGCGGGCCTCCAGCCAGCGCCCGACCAGCAGCGTGAGCACGACGTTCGGCAGGTAACCGGCCGTGGCCACGGCGGCCACCCCGGACGCGCCGGCCCCGAGGGTGAGCGCCGCCACCAGCGGCAGCGCCACCGCGCTGACCTGGCTGCCAAGCACGGACGCGGTATGCCCGGCCCAGAACCAGCGGAAGTCACGATGACGCGCCAGGATTGATCGCCGCCCCGTTACCATTAATACCCCCTCATCAGGTAACCGTTACCAGAGGCTAGGGGAAACCGGTAACGTGGGCAACATGAGGCAGCCGGGCGATCGGGCCCCCGCGCCCGAGCCGCTGGCGCTGGTGCAGGACCTGATCAACACCAACGACATCGAGGGCCGGCACGACCGGCTTACCGAGCCGGCCGGCCTGCGTGGGTTCTGCGCCGACCACGGCCTGCCCGATCCCGGCGCCACGGCCGAGGACCTGGCCGAGGTACGGCGGTTCCGCGAGCTGCTTCGCGAGGTCTGCGCGGCACACACCGGCGCGGACCTGCCGGTCGCCGAGCGGTCCGCGCTGGCCGAGCTCACGGCCCGCGCGCCGCTGGTGCTCGCGGTCGGCCCGGACGGCACGGTCCGGGCCGCACCGGCCGCGTCATCCGGTACGGCGGCGCTGCTCGGCCGGATCTGCGCCGAGGTCCTCGCCGCCGAGGCCGCCGGCACCTGGCGCCGGCTCAAGGCGTGCGCCGCGCACGGCTGCCGATGGGTCTACTACGACCACAGCCCCGCCGGCCGGGGACGCTGGTGCACCATGAGCATGTGCGGCAGCCGGGCCAAGATGCGGTCGTACCGGGCCGGCCGGGCCGGCGGCGCCCGCTGACCCCGCGCGGCCGGCGCCGCGCAGCAGCCACAGGGCCACGACCGCGTACGGGACGGCCAGGATCGCGAAGGCGCCGCCGTGCCCGGCCGAGCCGGCCAGCCCGGCGTAACCGGCGTAGACGGCGATGGTGCCCAGGTCGGTGGCCATCCCGGCCATCGAGGTGACGGTGGCTCGGGCGGTGCCGTCCAGCCGCTCCTGCAGCCGCGCCCCGGCCACCACCTCGACGACCTGGAAGGCCGCGAACGACAGCGCCACCAGCGCGATGCCGCCGGGACGTCCGCTGAGCGCCCCGGCGGCCAGCGCCGCGGCGGCCGCCGCGAGCAGGGCGGCGAGCCGGCGCGGGCCCAGCCGCCCGGCCCGGCCAGCGGCCAGACCGCCGACCGCGACCGCCGCCCAGATCAGCAGCAACAGCACCGGTACGCCGGGATCGGCGATCCCCGACGCCTTGATCAGCAGCGGGGTGTACTCGTCCAGCGCTCCCCAGATCGCGGTCACCGCCACCACGAGGACCAGCGCCGACCGGACCGCGGGGCGACGCCGGGCCTGCCCGATCCCGGCGCGCAGCGTGCCCAGCCAGCCGAGCTCCTCCGCCCCGCCGCCGCCCGCGAGCCGTGACTCGGTTCGGTCGGCCCGGCGGCGCTCCGGGAAGGTGGCCGCCACGGCGGCGGTCAGCACGCAGGCGAGCACGCTCGCCGCCCCGACGGCCGGGTAGCCGCCGACCCGGAGCACCGGCGCGGCGACCGCCATGGCCAGCACCACCCCGGCGGTGCCGAATGCCTTCGCCCGGCCCATGATCCAGGCGTACCGGCCCGCCGCGCCGGCATGGTCCAGTTCCTCGTAGACCAGGGCCTCCAGCGCACCCGAACCGAGCGCGCCCTTGGCACCCCAGAGCAGGAAGCCGGCGGCGAACGCCCAGAAGGACGGCGCGACCACCCAGAGGGTGAAGCCGGCCGCGGTCAGCAGCGGACCGGTCCAGAGCAGCAGCCGCCGGGACACGGCGTCGGCCAGCACCCCGGACGGCACCTCGAGCAGCAGGCCGCTGCCGGACCAGATCGCGAACAGCACGGAGATCTGCCCGACCGACAGCCCGGCGTCGCTGAACAGCAGGGCGTACAGGGGATAGAGCAGGACGAAATCGTCCAGGAAGGAGTAGCCGTAAAGGGTCGCGGCGATGCGCCGCGCCCGCGCCGGATCGGCGGCGATGGCGGATGTCATGAGACCTTCTTGGGAGAGCCGGGCGGATGTCGTCGGAGGGCGCGGCATCCCCGGCGGTCCGCGGCTGCGGACCCCCGTCAGGTCTCGGCGGCAGGATCAATATCGCCAGGTCATGTCCGGATGGTAGTCGACCGGTGCGGGCTCGGGCGACCACGAACCGGGCGGCCGTCACGGTCCGTGTTTCCCGCTGCGCCCGCGCGAGCGACGACCTTCCGCGCTCCTCGCCGGCCGTCCGGCGGCAAGGGCGCGCCGGCCGCGCCCGTTGCTCCGCCACGGGTCCCGTCCACGGGTCGACACCGGCCTCGACGCGCATCTCAGGGCGGGTCCGGCCGGGAATGGATGACCACGATCACCCGGGACAGTCCGAATGTAATGTTCCATCGCGACTGCCTCTTATTGATTGCCGACAAACTGATTTCTCGGCTAATCCGCGATCTCTCTCACCCTGAGTGATAATGCAAATTGCCCCTGTCGCATTGTCGGCGGTGAGCCTATGCTGCCCCCTTGGGTGACTTGCAACCGCCGTATCCCACAAGGTCGCGGGCGGTCTGATAGGGCTTGAAGCGGATCTCACGCTGCAAAGGGAGGCGGCGATCGGGACTTGGGGCCAGACGCTGGCCCGGCGGGACAATTCCCTTCACCGAACGGTCTGATCGTCGGCACCGGGCCGGCCGCATCCGCGCGCCCCGGGCCGGGCGACTCACCATTTTCAACGGCGAGGAATTGCCCTTTCCGGACCGGCCGGACCGGTTTCTTCGCGGCACCGCACGCATTGCGGATCACGCGTCACCTCAGGCGTGGAAAAGAGGAGGGTATTTCGGTGCGGGCAGCACACTGGAGCCGGCTGTCGGCGGCGGTCCTGGCCGCCGCGCTCGCCGGTGGCACGGTCGCCTGCGGGTCGTCCGACGGCCCGGCGGCGATGTCCGACACGGCCGCACACGCGGCCAGCCCGGCCGCGGACGATCCGCACGCCGCGGACGCCAAGCGGGCCGCCCTCGCGGCGTACGCCGGCTACCTGTCCGCCTCGCGGCGGGCCGAGCAGCGCGGCGACCCGACCAGCCCCGAACTGCGGCGCTACCTGGCCGACCCGCTGCTCACCCAGGTCCGGGTGATGGTCCGCGAGGTCCACGCGCACGGCGCCACCCGGATCGGCACCATGCGCTCCAACCCGGAGGTGACCACCGTGAGCCTGGCCGACGATCCCGCCACCGTGGTGATCCAGGACTGCCTGGACGCGACCGGCTATCGGCTGGTCTACCGGCGGAACTCGGCGCCGGTGCCCGGCTCCACCGGCGGCCGCCACCTGGTGACCGCCACGGCCACCCGTTATCCCGACGGCCGTTGGCTGATCAGCGACGGCGCCGCGTACCAGGACCAGCCATGCTGACCGCGACGACCGGCCGGACCCGCCGGCGGACCGCTGGCCGGCGGCCGATTAGCCTCGCCGCCGCCCGGCTGGCGGCCGCCGGCGCCGCCCTCACCCTCGTCCTCGCCGCCGCGGCCGGCGGCGCCACCGGCGCCGGCGCGGCCCTGCGCGGTGGCGGTGGCGCCTGCCCGCCCGCGCAGACCGACTGCCACGTCTGGGACAGCAAGCCGGGAGACCCCGGGAATCCGGGCAACCCCGGTGGCGGCGGCAAGCCGGGCAACGGTGGCGGCGGCAGCCACACCTGCACCCGCGCCGGCGAGACGGTGCCCTGCTACGACGACCTGTACGGCTGGTTCAACCAGGCCGACGGCTGCTACTACAAGCTGGCCGAGCCGCAGCCCTCCGGCGGTGACCCGGGCACGAAGGCGTACACCCGGTTCTGCGGCACCGGTGGCGCCGCCGGCTTCGACACCGTCTGGCTGGCCGCGCCGCCGCCCGGGGTCGGCGCCCCGCCCGACCCGGCGGAGATCGCCCGCGAGCTGGAGGCCCAGCTGACCCTGGCATTCCCCAAGGTCGGCATCGCGCCCGCGCCGGGCCGGCCCGGCGGCCTGGTGGGCCTGCCGGTCTGGCTGTGGACCGGCGAGCCCGCCGGCCAGGACCGGGACACCGCCTGGGGCCCGCAGGGCCGGGACCGCCACGTGGCCGGCATGCACGTGGAGATCACCGCCAAGGTCCAGTACGCGGACTGGAACCTGGGCAACGGCGCGGGCATCACCTGCCGGAGCCAGGGTGAGCGGCACACCGACCAGACCGGCCGGGCGCCCTGCGGCTACGACGGTTATCCGGCGTCCGGCACATACGGCGTCTCCGTCACCACGCACTGGCACGTGGAGTGGCGGGTGGACGGTGGCCCCTGGCATGCGCTGGACGACGTCCCGCGGACGAGCGAGACCGCACAAGTGATCATCAACGAGCTCCAGGTGGTGACCCAATGACCGCCGCACCCACCCTCAACGGCGCCGGACCGGTGAACGCGCCGATCGCCGCGCCCAAGGTCGTCCGGCAGCGCCGGATGCGTCCGGGACTGCTCGGCCTGGCCGTCCTGCTGATCGCCCTCGGCGGGCTGGGCGCCGCCTTCGCGGTGACCTCCGTCCGGGCCACCGGCACCTATCTGGCGCTGGCCCGGGACGTGCCGGCCGGCACCCAGCTCGCCCCGGCGGATCTCACCTCGGTCCAGCTGGCCGGCGGCCGCGGGCTGACCCCGATCCCGGCCGATCAGCGCGACAAGGTGCTGGGCCGGCGCGCCGCCCTGCGGCTCAGCGCCGGCACGCTGCTCACGATGGCCCAGGTCACCGACAAGCCGCTGCTCGGTCCCGGCCAGCAGCAGCTCGCGGTGAGCCTCAAGCAGGACGCCGTGCCGGCCCGCACCCTGCACCCCGGCGACAAGGTGCTGCTGGTGAGCACCCCCGCCCGGGACGCCGGCGGGAACGCCGGCAGCACCCGGTTCGACGCCGTGGTGATCGACTCGGCGGACACCGACCAGAGCACCCGGGTGCTCTACCTGGCGCTGGCCATCCGCGATGTGGCCCCGGTGGTCGCGCTCCAGGCGCAGGACCGGCTCGCCGTGGTCCTCGTCGGGACGGCCTGAGCATGGCGATCATCGCGCTGGTCGCCGCCAAAGGCTCGCCCGGGGTCACCACCACGGCCCTGGCCTGCGCGCTGTCCTGGAACCGCCGGCTCGTGCTGGCCGAGTGCGACCCGGCCGGCGGGTCCATCATGGCCGGTTACCTGGGCGGGGCGCTGGAGGGGCCGCGCGGCATCGGCGAGCTGGCCGTCGGGGAGCTGCGCGACGGCAACCTCGACGAGGCGTTCTGGTCGCAGCTGGTCGACCTGGACGCGCCGCGCCGGGAACGGCTGTTGCTGCCCGGGGTGATGGACCCGGCCCAGGCCGGCAGCGTCACCCCGCTGTGGCAGCGCTTCGCCGACGTCTTCGCGGCGCTCGACCGGGGCCAGCCAGGGTACGACGTACTGGTCGACTGCGGCCGGCTGGCCGTGCCGGGTGCGCCGTGGCCGCTGCTCCGGGCCGCCGCCGTGGTCCTGGTGGTGACCGGGGCCGAGCTGCCCGACCTGTCCAGCACCCGAGCCGCGGTACGCGCCATCGAGCGGGACTTCGCGGAGCACCGCGTGCCGCCCGGCTCGCTCCGGTTGGTGCTGGTTGGCAACGGCAACGGCCGGGCTGAGGTGAGCCGGGCGCTGGCGTTGCCCGTCGTCGCCCAGCTGCCGACGGATCCGCGTACCGCTCGGGTGCTCTGCCACGGCGGCACCGTGCGGGGCCGGCGGCCGCTGATGCGCGCGGCCGGCGCCCTGGAGGTGCCGGTGGGGGCGTTGCTCGAACGCCGGCAGGCCCGGCTGAGCTGGCCGGTCAGCCCGGAGGTACCGCATGCGGTTTGAGCCGGTGTCCCACGATCCGCGCGGCGCGACCTCCACGGTCCCGCCGATCCCGCCCAACGGTCGGCACTACCACCCCGCGCCGCCGCCGATGGCGGCCCCTGGCCCGGTGCCGCCGGTTGCACACCCCCCGCAACCGGCGGCACCGCCCCGACCCCGGGTGGACTTCGCCGTCGTCCGGGAGCTGCGCCGGGAGCTGAGCGAACGGCTGACGCTGTGGCAGCGCGGCCGCGAGTTCACGGTGGCCGAGGAAGATGCCGAGCGGGCCCGGCTGGCCGTGGCGGTGGTCTCCGAGTACGCCGACGCCACCCGGCGGGCCGGCACCCCCATGCCGGCCGGCGAGGAGCGGATCCTGCTCGACCAGGTGACCGCCGAGCTGGTCGGCCTGGGCCGGCTGCAGACCCTGCTGGTGGACGACACCATCGAGGAGGTCCACATCCTCGGCTGCGACACGGTGCGGATCACCCGGCACGGCGGCGGCGTCGACTGGGCCGAGCCGATCGCCGACAGCGACGAGGAACTGGTGGAGATCCTGCAGGCCGCGGCCCGCCGGGCCGGGGCCACCGAGCGGTCGTTGTCCACCTCCAAGCCCACCCTCGACCTGCAACTGCCGGACGGCAGCCGGCTGGCCGCCGTCTACCAGGTCAGCCAGCGGCCGTACGCGGTGCTGCGCAAGCACAACACCCTGGAGGTGTCGCTCGAGGACGTGGCCGGCGGCCGGGGCGACCTGGACGAGATGATCGACCCGCTGATCCGGGACTTCCTCCGGGCCGCCATGCGGGCCGGGCTGAACATCATGGTGGCCGGCCTGGCGGGCGCGGGAAAGACCACGATCATCCGGGCGCTGATGGACGAGATCCCGGCGGACGAGCCGTACGTGCTGCTGGAGGAGAGCCGGGAGCTGCTGCCGGCCCGCCGGCAGCGCAAGCACCGGGCGGTGCTGAGCTTCGAGGCCCGCGAGGGGCACGGCGAGCGCGGCCTGGACGGCCGGCCCGCGGGTGAGGTGAGCATCGCCGACCTGATCCCGCTCTCCCTGCGGATGGGCGTGCTGCGGATCATCGTGGGCGAGGTCCGGTCCCGGGAGATCGTGCCGATGCTCCAGGCCATGACCACCAGCCGCGGCTCGATGTGCACCATCCACGCCCGCACGCCCACCGGGGTGAGCGACCGGATCATCGAGCTGGCCCTGTCGCACGGCAAGGAGATGACCGTCGAGCAGGCCCGCCGAATGGCCGGCAACGCCCTCGACCTCATCGTGTACGTCACCGTCGAGGACGAGAGCGCGATCGGCGGCCGCAAGCACCGGTTCGTCTCGCACGTCGAGGAGGTCATCGGGGTCGGCGAGGGGACCAGGATCACCACGACTTCGGTGTTCGGTCCCGGGCCGGACGGGCGGGCCGTACCGCGGCACCTGCCCGAGCGGGTCCGCGACGAGCTGCTGCGGGTCGGCTACGACGCCCGGCTGCTGGCCCGGTACATCGAGGCCGGCGTCGGCGCCTGGCGGCGCCCCCGGCACTCCCGGCTGGGACGGCGGGGATAGCCGTGTCCGATCTGGAGCTGGTCGCCCTGCTCTCCGGCGCGGCCTGCGTGGCGGGGGCGGTGCTGGCCGTGGTGGCCCTGGTCGGCACGCGCCGGCCGGCCCGGCCCGGCGGCTCGGCCGGGGCGTTCGCCCGGGTCTGGCACGGCGCCAGCCCGAACCCCCGGGACCGGCGCCGGCACCAGGCGCTGCTCGTCGCCGCGGTGGTGGCCGGCGCGCTGGCGTTCCTGCTCACCGGCCTGCCGGTGGTGGGGCTGCTGGTGGCCGTGGCCGTGCCGGGCACGCCGTGGCTGTTCACCGTCGGCAAGGCGGAGCGCCGGGCCATCGGCCGGATCGAGGCCGTGGGCGAGTGGACCCGCCGGATCAAGGACGTCTCGGCCACCGGCCAGGGGCTCCAGCAGGCCATCATCGGCACCGTGCCGACCGCGCCGGACGAGATCGGCGAGGAGGTACGGCTGCTCGCCCAGCGGTTGCAGGCCGGCTGGCTGGGGCGTACGGCGCTGCTGGCGTTCGCCGACGACATCGGCGACCCGGTCTGCGACCAGGTGGTGGCCGCGCTCATCCTGCACCTCACCGACCGCGGCGAGCGGCTCGGCGAGGTGCTCGGGTCCATCGCGGCCGGCGCCGCGGCCGAGGTGGCCACCCGGCGGGAGGTGGAGGCCAAGCGGACCCAGCCGAGGTTCGCGGTCCGGTTCCTCACCGCGATGACCCTGGCCGTCCTCGCGTACGGGCTGGTCAATCCCGCGTACATGGCGCCGTACCGGCAGCTGACCGGCCAACTCGTGATGGTGGCGTTGAGCGGCGCCTTCGTCGGGCTGCTGGCGTGGGTCCGGTCGATGAGCCAGCCGCCGCCGCCGGCCCGGTTCCTCGCCGGCCCCGACCCGGAGGAGGTGCTCGCGTGATCGGGCTCAACTGGCAGCTCACCCTGGCCGTGGCCGGCGGCGCGGCGGTCGGGCTGGGCGTCTTCGTGCTGGTCCGGGAGGCCCTGCCGGCCACCCCGGCGCTCGGGCCGGCGCTGCGCCGGCTGCACCAGCCGGTCGCCCCGGGCGCCCGTGCCGGCCGGCCCGGCCGGACGGACTGGCTGTCCGGTACGGCGCGCTGGTTGCGCCCGCCCGCCCGGGATCTGGCCCTGCTGGACCGCACCCCGGAGCAGTACGCCCTGTCGGTGCTGCTGTCGGGGCTCGCCGGGCTGATGCTGCCCGGGCTGGCCACCGCCGCCGCGTCGCTGCTCGGCGTCACCCCGCCGCTGGTGGTGCCGGTGGTGGCCGGCCTCGGCCTGGCCGTGCTGTTCGCGGCCATGGCCCACTACGACGTGCTGGCCAAGGCCGACCGGGCCCGCCGGGAGTTCCGGCGGGCGGTCTGCACCTATCTCGACCTGGTGGCGCTGCAACTGTCCGCCGCGCACGGCCCGGTGCAGGCGCTCGAGCGCGCGGCCGCGGTCTGCGACGGTTGGGTGTACGAGCGGATCCGCGAGGCGCTGCGGATCGCCCAGTTGCAGATGCACTCGCCCTGGGAGGAGCTGCGCGAGCTGGCCGACCGGATCGGGGTGCTCGAGCTGGCCGACGTGGGCGCCATCATGCAGTCCTCCGGCACCGAGGGCGCCCAGGTGCACGAGACGCTGCGCCAGCGGGCCGACTCGCTGCGCGACCAGATCCGCACCGACAACCTGGCCCGGGCCGAGGCCGTGACGGCCCGGCTGGACGTGCCGGGCGCGCTGCTGGTCTTCGTCCTCATGGGCTTCGTCCTCTACCCCTTCGTCAGCCGAATCTGACGGCCACAAGAAAGGTGTCTCCCCATGCCCCTCGTCCACTACCTGTACGCCGCGGTCCAGGCCCGAATCGTCGAGCTGCGGACCGAGTCCGATCGGGGCGACAGCCCGGTGCCCACCGCCATCATCATCGCCGGGCTGGCCGTGATGGCCCTGACCATCCTGGGCGCGGCTGCGGCGGCCGTGCGGGGCTGGGACGCGCTCATCCCGGGCGCGGGCAGCAATCCCGCCTCGAAGTGACGCTCCCGTGGTCGCTGCCGGGCCGCCGGATCGGGATCCCGACCGGCCGGTCCGGCGCGCCCGCGGGCCGGGACCGGGGCGCCACGCCCGTCGAGCTGGCCATCCTGCTGCCGATGGTGCTGTTCCTGCTGATCATGTCGATCCAGGCCGCGGCGTACTTCCTGGCCCGGACGGTGGCCTTCACGGCCGCTGAGGAGGCCGTCGAGCGCGCCCGGACCTACCAGGGCGGGACGGCCGCCCAGGGCGAGCAGGTGGCGTTGGACTACGCGCGCACGGCCCCCGGCTGGCTCACCGGGCCGCAGGCGCACGTCGACAAGACCGGGACCGAGGTGACCGCCCGGGTGGAGGGGCACGTGCTGCGGCTGCTGCCCGGGATCGACATCCGGGTGGCGCAGACCGCGCACGGTCCCGTCGAGCGGATCACCACCGGAGGATGATCATGGGGCTGAGCCGGCGCGGACGCCGGGCCGAGCGGGGTTCGGTCACCGTCGAGGTGGCCATCCTCGCGCCGGTGTTCATCCTGCTGCTCGGGCTGGCCGTGACGGCCGGACGGGCCGCGGTGGCCCGCAGCGTGGTGGACTCGGCCGCGCACGACGCGGCCCGGGCCGCGTCGGTGGCGCGTACCCGGGAGGATGCCATGGCCGAGGGTCGGCGGCGGGTGGCGGAGGTGCTGGCCGACGAGGGGATCCAATGTTCGCCCGCCGCCTCGGTCACCCTCACCGGCCGGCTCCCGGACGGACGCGACATCACCCTGGACGACGCCTTCGACCCGTGGCGGGTCGGTGAGCTGGTCTTCGTGGTGGCCACCGTCCGGTGCACGGTCCCGCTGTCCGACCTGTGGATGCCCGGCACGCCGGGCCGGATCACGGTGGTCCGCGACTTCGTCTCCCCCATCGACCGGTTTCGGGGGCGGCAGTGAGCCGCCGGGGCGACGACGCCGGCCGGGTGAGCATCTTCCTGGCCATCACCCTGCTCGCCGTGTTCCTGGTGATCGGCCTGTCGGTCGACGGCGCCGGGCAGCTCTTCGCGCTGCACCGGGCGCGCAGCATCGCGGCCGAGGCGGCCCGGACGGGTGGCCAGGCCATCGACGAGGGCTCGGCCATCGGTGGCGGCGCCAAGGTGCTCGACCGGCGCCGCGCCGAGGCCGCGGCCGAGACGTACATCAGGGAGGCCGGCGCCCGGGGGTCCGCGGAGGTGCCGGCCGGCAGCGGCGGCCGGCAGCTCACCGCCCGGGTGGACCTGGACTACCGGCCGGTCCTGCTCAGCTTCTTCGGGTGGCACACGCTCCGGCAGCACGCGGAGGCCACCGCACAACTCGAGGACGTGCCCTAGGAAGGAACGCAGCCATGGCTCCATCCGGTTCGCCCGCCCGACGGCGGGCCGGCCAGGTCCTCACCGGCCTCGGTGCGCTGGTGGTGCTCGCCGCCCTGCTCGGCGGCGCGCCGATCGCCCTGCTCACCCTCGCCGGCGACCCGCTGCCGGATCACGTTCCGACGCTGACCGAGCTCGGCGCCACCCTCACCAGCCGGGACGACGGCGAGCTGTTCCTCCGGACGCTGGCCATCCTGGGCTGGGCCGGCTGGGCCACGTTCACGCTGTCCGTACTGGTGGAGCTGCCGGCCCGGCTGCTGCGCCGGCCGGCTCCCCGGCTGCCCGGAATGGGTCGCCAGCAGCGGGCGGCGGCCGCCCTGGTCGGCTCGGTGGCCCTCATCCTGGCCGCCAGCCCGGCCGCCGCCATGGCGGCCACCGTGGCCGCGCAGCCGGCCATCGCGGCCGCGCCGGCCCAACCGGCCGGCCCGCCGGGCGTCTCCGGCCTCGGGCAGGCCGGGCTCGGGCACGTCGCCGCGGGGCTGCCACACGTGCAGCCGGCGACGGGATACCAGACCCGGCTCGCCGACGCGCACGACCCGCGGTCGGTAACCGGGCGGGCGGTCGTGTCCCGCCCCGCCGGCGCGGCCACCCCGCCGGTGTACCGGGTCGCGCACGGCGACTACCTGGGCCGGATCGCCGAGCGCTACCTGGGCGACTTCCGCCGCTACCCGGAGATCAGCCGGCTCAACGAGCTGCGGGATCCGGACCGCATCGCGGCCGGGCAGCAGCTGCGGCTGCCCCGGGACGCGGTCGATCGCGGCCAGCGGCCGCACGCCAACGGTCGGCTGATCGGCCCGGCGGCGGCCCGGGGTGGCACGGCGCCGGCGCCGCGCCGCAACCCGGCCCGGCCGACGACCCCGGCGCGGCCGCCCGTGCCGTCCCGGTCCGCGTCGGGCGCCCGATCGTCCACCGGGGTCTCGGACGCCTCGTCCGGGCGCGACACCCCGGCGCTGTCCGCCGGCGCCGCCCGGGCCGAGCGGTTGGGCGCGCTGAACCGGCCGCTCGCGGTGTCCGCCGTGCTGACGGTGGCAGCCCTGGTCGGCGCGCAGATCGGCGCCATGCTCGGGCTTCGTCGCCCGGCCGGCCATCCGGGACCGGCAGCCGGCCCACCGGGCGGGTCGACCGGGCAGACGGGCCGGCACCGCCGGTTCCACGGCTGAGGCGGCCACGGGGGGGCGGGGCGCGGGCGGGCGGCGCGGCCGGTCAGGGGAGGCGGGCCTCCAGCACGCCGTCCGAGACCCGGGTCGGCAGGATCTGCTGGTCGGTGGCCGCCGGCCCGTGCACCACCTCGCCGTTGTCGAGCCGGAACGTGCTGCCGTGCCATGGGCATACGACGCAGGCCTGACCGTCCACCTTGGTCACCTCGCCCTCGCTGAGCGGGCCGCTGAGGTGCGCGCAGCGGTCCAGCAGCACCGTGACGTCCGGGCCGTCGCGGTAGACGACGACGTCCACGTCCTCGACGGTCCGCCGGAC
Organism: Plantactinospora siamensis; assembly: GCF_042434095.1. Taxonomy (NCBI): domain Bacteria; kingdom Bacillati; phylum Actinomycetota; class Actinomycetes; order Micromonosporales; family Micromonosporaceae; genus Plantactinospora; species Plantactinospora siamensis. The sequence continues at coordinate 532,905 of NZ_JBHLUE010000002.1, read as the reverse complement.
CAGCGAGCCCTCCGGGATCTGGTCGAGGTCGGCCACCGCCCGCCAGTCCTCGGGCAGCCGGTGCATCTCGGTCACGCTGTGGTTGACCTGGGCGGCCTGCTTGTATGCCAGGTGGCCGCCCAGGTAGGCGCCGCCGCCCGCGGAGGCCAGGCCGAGGAACGCGAGGAGCCGGCCGGCGCCGTGCCGGCCGGCCAGCCGGGCCGTCAGCGAGCCCGCGTACAGGGTCACGCCCACGATGTTGGCCGCGGCGTGCACCAGGCCGACCCGGCGCTGTTCGGTGGAGAGCGAGGCCCAGTCGTTCCAGCCGGCCACGGCGGCCGGCAGTGCGCTGGCGGTGCCCACCGCGACCAGGGTGGTGGCGGCGCGCCGCTGCCCCGGCATGAGGTCGAGGACGGCGGCGCTCGTCCAGGCGCCCACCGGCACCTGCACCATCACCGGGTGCAGCGGATGCCCGAGCCACACGCCGTGCAGGAGGTCGCGGATCCGCTGGGACCGCAACACCGCCCACACCGAGCGCTGGGCGCGCTCACCGACCGCGTCCAGCCCGGACGCCTGCTCAAGCCTTGCCAGCACCTCACGCATCTGGTTGCCATTCCCCTCCGGCGCGCCGGCAAACCGGACCGGCGGCGCGTCCGGGCCGGATCCGGGACAGCAGCACGGACGGCCTGCCCCGACCGACGCGCCCGCGCCGACACGCCACGACATCTGGTGTGTTGACGTCGAGGGCGCCCCTACATCTAGGATCAAGGGCGTTGCTGGTCCACTCGTGCACGCAAGTCGGCGCGCGGGTGGGCAGGCGGTGTCGTGCCCAGCCAGGGCCGGCCGTCCAACAGGGAACCCGGTGCGAATCCGGGACTGCCCCGCAGCGGTGAGCGGGAACGACCGCCGTCATGAGCACTGGCCCGACGGGGCCGGGAAGCGACGGTCAGTAGGCAGGCGCGGCACCCAGCCGTCGCCCGGCCCGCGAGTCCGAAGACCTACCAGCAACCCGTGCCCGGCAGCCCGCCCGGCACGGATCATCCTCGGGGCCTCGCGGGGGGCCTGTCGAGACGTCCTGTTCAACCGCCGGCTCACCGACCGGCGGTCGATCCGGCGTGCCGGCACGCCGTCCGCGAGGCTCCGTCCCCAGCCGAACCGGGGCCTGCCGCCCCGACCAACCGGGGCCGCCCGGCCCGGATCAGGAGCCCACGTGCCACCGACCGCCACCATGGTCAGATCCATCCTCGACGAATTGCGTGCCACCATCGACCGGCACCGGCGCGACCTGCCGGACGTCGACCCGGAACGCCTGCTGGGCCCGGTCCGGTCCGGCCACACCGGGACCGCCGACCCGGCCGAGCTCAACGAGCTGGCCATCTCGGCCGCGGCCGGGCTGATCGGCGAGGAGCCGCAGTACTCCCGGCTCGCCGCCCGGCTGCTCGCCGACCAGCTCCGGCGAGACACGGCCGCGCAGGACATCCGCACCTTCGCCGAGTCGGTGGCCGCGGCCGACGCGCAGGGACTGCTCGACCCGGGCTTCGCCGCGTTCGTGGCCCGGCACGCGGCCGAGCTGGACGGCTTGCTCGACGCGGGGGCGGACGACCGCTTCGAGTACTTCGGGCTGCGTACGCTGGCCGACCGCTACCTGCTGCGGCACCCGGTGACGCGACGGGTGTTGGAAACCCCCCAGCACTTCCACCTGCGAGTGGCCGCGGCGCTGGCGGAGACACCGGCCCAGGCGGCGCAGCTGTATCCACTGCTCGCCCGGCTGGCCTACCTGCCCAGCTCGCCCACCCTGTTCAACGCGGGCGCCCGGCACCAGCAGCTCTCGTCGTGCTTCCTGGTGGACTCGCCGCGGGACGAGCTGGAATCGATCTACGAGCGGTACGCCCAGGTGGCGAAGCTGTCGAAGTTCGCCGGCGGGATCGGCATCTCCTGGTCGCGGGTCCGGTCCCGCGGCTCGCTGATCCGGGGCACGAACGGCTACTCGCACGGCATCGTGCCGTGGCTGCGGACGCTGGACGCCAGCGTGGCGGCGGTCAACCAGGGCGGCCGGCGCAAGGGCGCGGCCTGCGTCTACCTGGACACCTGGCACGCCGACATCGAGGAGTTCCTCGAGCTGCGCGACTCCACCGGTGACGAGGCGCGGCGGACGCACAACCTCAACCTCGCCAACTGGGTGCCGGACGAGTTCATGCGCCGGGTCGAGGCCGACACCGAATGGTCGCTGTTCGACCCGAAGGACGTACCGGAGCTGGTCGACAGGTGGGGGGCCGAGTTCGACGCGGCCTACCGCGCCGCCGAGAAGGCCGGCCGGGCCGTCCGGACCCTGCCGGCGCGGAGCCTGTACGCGCGGATGATGCGCACCCTCGCGCAGACTGGCAACGGCTGGATGACGTTCAAGGACGCGGCGAACCGGACCTGCAACCAGGTCGGCAACGGCGGTGGCGTGGTGCACCACTCCAACCTGTGCACCGAGATCCTGGAGGTGACCAGCGACGCGGAGACCGCGGTCTGCACGCTCGGCTCGGTGAACCTGGCCGCCCACCTCGGCCCGGACGGCATGGACTACGCCGCCCTGGCCGGGACCGTACGGCTGGCCGTGGCCGCGCTCGACCGGGCCATCGACCGCAACTGGTTCCCCACCCCGCAGGCGGAGCAGGCGCACCGGCGGTGGCGGCCGCTGGGCCTGGGCGTGATGGGGCTGGCCGACGTGTTCGGCGCGCTGCGCCTGCCGTTCGACTCGGCCGAGGCGGCCGCGCTGTCCACCCGGATCGCCGAGGAGGTGGCGCTGGCCGCGTACGACGCCTCGGCCGAGCTGGCCGCCGACCGCGGCGCGCACCCGGCGTACCCGCTGACCCGGGCGGCCGGCGGGGTGCTGCACCCGGACCACTGGCCGGACGCCCGGCCGGCCAGGCCGGCGGCGTGGGCCGCGGTCCGCGCGAAGATCGCCCGGCACGGGCTGCGCAACTCGCTGCTGGTGGCCATCGCCCCCACCGCCACCATCGCGTCGATCGCCGGCTGTGCCGAATGTGTCGAGCCGCTGGTGTCCAACGTATTCAAGCGGGAGACCCTCTCCGGGGAATTCCTCCAGGTCAACCGGCATCTGGTGGCCGATCTCAAGCGGCTGGGCCGGTGGACCGCCGCCACCCGGGACGCGATCAAGCAGGCCGACGGCTCGGTGCAGGGGCTGGACCTGCCGGACGAGCTGAAGCTGCGCTACCGCACCGCCTGGGAGCTGCCGCAGAAGGCGCTCATCGACCTGGCCGCCGCCCGGGCGCCGTACGTCGACCAGAGCCAGTCGCTCAACCTCTTCCAGGCGGCGCCCACCATCGGCAAGCTCTCCTCGATGTACGCCTACGCCTGGCGGTCCGGCCTCAAGACGACGTACTACCTGCGCTCCCGCCCCGCCACCCGCATCACCCAGACCACCGTAAGGAAGGGCCCCTTGTTATCGCCTTTTGTAGAGGAAGGGCCCCCTGTTAACACCCCGGCCGATGCCTGCTCGCTGGAGAACCCGGAGAACTGCGAGGCGTGCCAGTGAACCTGCTGCTCGATCCCGGCATGGATCTCACCCTGCGCCCGATGCGGTACCCGGAGTTCTACGAGCGGTTCCGGGCCGCCATCCGGAACACCTGGACGGTGGAGGAGGTCGACCTGGCGGCAGACGTACCGGATCTGGCGCGGCTGACCGACGGCGAGCGACACCTGGTGCGGCGGCTGGTGGCGTTCTTCGCCACCGGCGACTCGATCGTGGCCAACAACCTGGTGCTCAACCTCTACCAGCACGTCAACGCGCCGGAGGCCCGGCTGTATCTGTCTCGGCAACTGTTCGAGGAGGCCGTGCACGTCCAGTTCTATCTGACACTGCTCGATGCGTACCTGCCCGACCCCGACGAGCGGGCGCGGGCGTTCGCGGCCGTCGAGCACATCCCGTCGATCCGGGACAAGGCCGAGTTCTGCTTCCGGTGGATCGACTCGATCGGCGAGCTGCGCCGGCTGAACGGCCGCGCCGACCGGCGGTCCTTCCTGCTGAACCTGATCTGCTTCGCCGCCTGCGTGGAGGGGCTGTTCTTCTACGGCGCGTTCGCGTACGTCTACTGGCTGCGCTCCCGCGGCCTGCTGCCCGGGTTGGCCACCGGCACCAACTGGGTGTTCCGGGACGAGTCCATGCACATGGAGTTCGCGTTCGCGGTGGTCGACACCGTACGCCGGGAGGAGCCGGACCTGTTCGACGCGGACCTGGCCGGGCAGGTCCGGGACATGCTGCGCGAGGCGGTGGAGGCCGAGCTGGCGTTCGCCCACGACCTGTGCGGCGACGGGCTGCCCGGGATGAACACCGCCGACATGCGGCGATACCTGGAGTACGTCGCCGACCAGCGGCTCGCCCGGCTTGGCCTGCCGGCCGAGTACGGCTCGGCCAACCCGTTCCCGTTCATGGAGCTTCAGGACGTCCAGGAGCTGACGAACTTCTTCGAGCGGCGGGTGTCGGCGTACCAGGTGGCGGTCGAGGGGCGGGTGGCGCTCGACGAGGCGTTCTGACGCGGGACGGGCCGCTGGCGGTTAGGAAGGGACCCTTCCTCTACAAAAAACGATAAGAAGGGGCCCTTCCTTACACTCGGGCGATGGGCGTACGGGTGGAGCGGTCCGGGCCGGTGACCACGGTGATCCTCGATCATCCGGAGCGGCGCAACGCGGTCGACGGGCCGACCGCGCGGGCGCTCGCCGACGCGTTCCGGGCGTTCGAGGCGGACGACGCGGCCGCCGTCGCGGTGCTGCACGGCGACGGCGGCACGTTCTGCGCGGGCGCCGACCTGAAGGCCCTGGGTACGCCGCGCGGCAACCGCGTCGAGCCGAGCGGCGACGGCCCGATGGGCCCGACCAGGATGGCGCTCAGCAAGCCGGTCATCGCCTCCATCGCCGGGTACGCGGTGGCCGGCGGCCTGGAGCTGGCGATCTGGTGCGATCTCCGGGTGGCCGAGTCCGACGCCGTGCTCGGGGTGTTCTGCCGGCGCTGGGGCGTGCCGCTGATCGACGGCGGCACGGTCCGGCTGCCCCGGCTGATCGGCGAGAGCCGGGCCATGGACCTGATCCTCACCGGCCGGCCCGTGCCGGCCACCGAGGCGTACGACATGGGTCTGGTCAACCGGCTGGCGCCGCCGGGCGGCGCCCGGGCCAGCGCCGAGGAGCTGGCCGCGCAGCTCGCCGCCCTGCCGCAGACGTGCCTGCGCAACGACCGGCTGTCGGTGCTGAACGCCGCCGGCCGGCCCGAGGCGGCCGCGCTGGCCGACGAGTTCGGCTACGGCATGGCGTCGCTGGCCGCCGACGCGGCGGCCGGGGCGGCCCGGTTCGCCGCCGGCGCGGGCCGACACGGCGAGCCCGCCCCACCGGCCTGACCGGCGCGCCGTCACCCCTGTGTCAGTCCAGGCGGTGCAGGGCTGTGTCAGTCCAGGCGGTGCAGGGCGTCCTCGATGGCCCGGTGGAACGTCGGGTACGCGAAGATCATGTTGCGCAGCGTCTCGACCGGCACCTCGGCGTGCACGGCCACGCTGAGCCAGCCCAGCACCTCGCCGCCGGCCGGGCCGGCCGAGGTGGCGCCCACCAGGACGCCCCGGTCGGCATCCAGCACCAGCTTGATGAAGCCGGCGTTGCCCACCTTGTGGATCCAACCGCGCGTGGACTCGGGCAGCGGGCTGACCGCCACCCGAACGTTCAGGCCCCTTTCCCGGGCCTGCCGCTCGGTCAGCCCGACGGCGCCGACCTCCGGGTCGGTGAAGGTCACCCGGGACAGCGCCCGGTAGTCGGCGCCCGGGCCGCCGCGCTCCAGCACGTCCCGCACCACGATGGCGGCCTGGTACATCGCCACGTGCGTGAAGGCGCCCTGCCCGGTGACGTCGCCGACCCCCCAGATCCGCTCGCCCACCCGCATCCGCTCGTCCGGTACGAGGTATCGCTGGCGCGGGTCGAGGCCGACGCTGTCCAGGCCGAGCTCGGCCAGCCCGGCGTGCCGCCCGGTGGCCACCAGCAGCCGCTCCCCGCGCGCCTCCCGGCCGCCGGCCAGGTGTACGACGAAGCCGTCCGGGCCGTGGCTCACCCCTTCCGCCTTGGCGCCGGTGACGATCTCGACGCCGTCCGCCCGCAGCGCCTCGGCCACCACGTCGGAGGCCTCCGGCTCCTCGATCGGCAGCACCCGCTCGAACGCCTCGACGATTTGCACCCGCACCCCGAACCGGGCGAACACCTGGGCCAGCTCCAGCCCGATCGCGCCGCCACCGAGCACGATGAGCGACTCCGGCAGCTCGTCGCACTCGATGATCTCGTGGTTCGTCCAGTACGGCGTGCCGGCCAGGCCGTCGATCGGCGGCACCGAGGCGGTGGTGCCGGTGCCGATCACGATGCCGCGCCCGGCCACGTACACGTCGTCGCCGACCTGGACCCGGCCCGGGCCGTCCAGCACGCCCCGGCCGCGGACGAACCGGCCGCCCTTGTCGGTGAACCGGCGGACCGCCACCTCGTCGTTCCAGTTGTCGGTGGCCTCCTCGCGGATCCGCTTGGCCACCGGGGCCCAGTCGGGCTCGGCGGTCGCCCGGCCGGCCAGCTCGGCCACCCGGCGGGTCTCGGCCAGCGCGTTGGCGGCGCGGATCATCATCTTGCTCGGGATGCAGCCCCAGTACGGGCACTCGCCGCCGACCAGCCGGTCCTCGATGCCGACGACGGTGAGGCCGGCCTCGGCGAGCTTGCCGGCCACCTCCTCGCCGCCCACGCCGAGCCCGAGTACCACCACGTCAACCCGCGTCTCCGTCACCCGGCCAGCATGCCCGAGGAGATCGCCGGCTGCCAGCCTTCGGGCCGAGGCGTTAGGAGGTGTTAAGAGGGGGCCCTTCCTATACCGAAAACGATAAGAAGGGGCCCTTCCTTACATCCCCAGCGGGGGTGGGTAGTCGAGGCGGCGGCGGGTCTCGGGGGGTAGCTTCCACGGCTGGTGCACGGCCTTGCCGGCGAGTTCCGGCACGTCCGCCAGTTCGGGGACGTAGCGCCGGACGTACTCGCCGTCGGGGTCGTAGCGTTCGGCCTGGCGGATCGGGTTGAACCCGCGGTTCGGCCGGGTGTCCGCGCCGGTGCCGGCGACCCACTGCCAGTTGCCGGCATTGTTCGGCACGTCCCCGTCGACCAGCCAGTCGCCGAACACCTTGAGGCCGGACCGCCAGTCCAGGCCGAGGTTCCGGGTCAGGAAGTACGCGGTGATCAGCCGGGCCCGGTTGTGCATCCACCCCTCGGCGCGCAGCTGCCGCATCCCGGCGTCCACGATCGGCACCCCGGTCCGCCCCTGCGACCAGGCCGCCAGGGCGGCCTCGTCGTGCCGCCACTCCCGCGGCGAGCGCGGCCGCAGCGGCTGCTCGGCGAGGTCCGGCCGGGCCAGCGCGGTCTGGTAGTTGAAGTCCCGCCAGGCCAGCTGCCGGGCGAACGGGCCGGCGCGGTCCACCGAGCGGGCCACCGCGAGCGGCGACAGGCAGCCGAACCGCAGGTACGGGCTGAGCCGCGAGGTGCCGTCGCCGGCCAGGTCGTCGTGCAGGTCGTCGTACCGGTCCTCGATCTTGAGCCAGCCGCGCAGCCGGTCCCGGCCGGCCCGCTCGCCGCCGGGGACCACGTCCGGCGACCCGCCCCGCGGCTCGCCCGGCAGCCGGCCGGGCGACACGTCCGGCGGCAGGGTGATCCGCTTCGGGGTGCTCACCTCGGTGCGCCAGTCGCTGGCCAGCCACGCCCGGTGGTAGGGCGAGAAGACCTTGAAGTGGTCGCCGCCGGCCGGCTGCAGCGCGCCCGGGTCGACCACCGTCACGCCGGGGAACAGCCGCAGCGACATCCGGTGCCGCTCGCACTCCCGGGCCAGCCGGCGCTCGCGGCGCCGGGCGTACCGGCTGACGTCCGCCGACAGGGCCACGCCCGCGGCGTCCACCGCGCGGGCCACCTTGATCGTTTCGGCCACCGGATCGCCGCGGCGCAGCACCAGGTCGCCGCCCCGGGCCTGGAGCGACTCGCGCAGGTCGGCGAGGCTCTGCGCGAGGAACCGGTGCCGGTTGACGGCCAGCCCCGCCAGCGCCGGGTCGAGCACGAAGAGCGGCACCACCTCGGCGAAGTTGGCGCAGGCCGCGGCCAGCGCCGGCTGGTCGTGCAACCGCAGGTCGCGGGTGAGCAGCACGACCGCCGTACGGGTCATCCGGACTCCTCGGTCACGCCGCCACCGGGACCGGGCCGGGCAGCCCGACCGGGGCGCCGGTCCGGGCCAGCAGCGAGCCGGCCGCGACCGCCATCCGGCGCCGGTTGGGCACCACCGCGCGGCGGGCGAAGACGTCGAACCCGGCCGCGGCGATCTCGTCGAGAATGCCCCCGTACAGCGCGTAGGCGGTGCGCATGCAGGCCTGCGAGGCCGGCTCCAGCAGCAGGATCCCCGGCGCGGCGGCGGCGTAGTGCGCCTGCGCGCGGGTCACCTCGTACTCGATCAGTTGCCGGATCGGCGGTGTGGCCGCTCCCCGCCGGGCGGCCTCGACCAGGTCGTCCCGGCGCACCCCGAACCGGTCCAGGTCCTCGTCCGGCAGGTACGTCCGGCCGCGCTCCAGGTCCTCGGCCACGTCCCGGATGAAGTTGGTGAGCTGGAACGCGAAGCCGAGCTGCCGGGCCGGCTCCCGGGCGGCGGCCGGATCGGCGCTGCCGAGGATGGGCAGCATCATCGTGCCGATGACCGCCGCGGAGCCCTCCATGTAGTCGAGTACGTCGTCGTAGCGGGGGTATGAGCCCACGGTCAGGTCCATGGCCATGCTGCGCAGGAAGGCGGAGAAGTCGGCGCGGTCGAGGTCGAAGACGGCGATGGTGTGCAGGACGGCCGGCAGCAACGGGTCGTCGACCGGGGCTCCGTGCAGGCCGGCCAGGAAGCGCTCGGACCAGGCGGACAGCCGGGCGGCCCGCTCGGCCGAGGGCAGGTCCTCGGTGCGGTCCACGATCTCGTCCGCGTAGCGGGTGAAGCCGTAGAGGGCGTGCACATGACGGCGTTTCCACCCCGGCAGCAGCCGGGTCGCGAGATAGTAGGTGCGGCCGTGCCGTCTGTGCAGCTCACGGCAGCGTTGATAGGCCGCACCGAGATCCGTGTCCACCGGTTCCGCTCCGTCCCCCTGGGCTGGTCAATCGACGCACCAATCGACGCAAGAACTAAGCTTAGGGTACGCTCGCGGTCGTGGCCAACGAAGCCGTTGCGGGTAACGCGATTCCCCTGATCCGCACCGTGCCGGGCCAGCACCCCCAGCCGAGCGACCCCCGGGTGTCCCGGCAGGCCGAACGGCCGTTCGCCGTGCGTGGCGCCATCGAGGCCACGCTGACCGCCTTCCTGACCGGAGAGGTGGGCGCGCTCGACGAGATCGACCCGGCGGCCGGCGACTTCGGCCGGACCGCCCAGGACGCCGTGCTGGCCGGCGGGAAGCGGATCCGCCCGGTGTTCGCGTACTGGGGCTGGCGTGGCGTGGTCGGCGGCTCGGAGCCGGTCGCCCCGGTCCTGCCGGCGCTGGCGGCGCTCGAGCTGCTGCACGCGTTCGCGCTGGTCCACGACGATGTGATGGACGCCTCGGCCACCCGTCGGGGCCGGCCCTCGGCGCACCGCGCGCTGGCGGCCCAGCACGCGGCCGCGGGCCGCACCGGCGACGGCGACCGCTTCGGCGAGGCGGCCGCCGTGCTGGTCGGCGACCTGTGCCTGGTCTGGGCCGACCGACTGCTGGGGCACGCCAACCTGCCGGCCGCGACGATCCTGGAAGCCCGCCGGTGCTACGACCAGATGCGGGTCGAGACGGTCGCCGGGCAATACCTCGACGTGCTCAGCGAGACGGCCGTGTCCTCCTGGTCACTGGACCGGGCCATGCGGGTGGCCCGCTACAAGACCGCCTGCTACACCGTGCAGCGCCCGCTGCTGTTCGGCGCCGCCCTGGCCGACCTGCGCCGGGACGGCCCGCTGGCGGCGGCGTACCACCGGTACGGCCTGGCCGTGGGCGAGGCCTTCCAGCTCTGCGACGATCTCCTCGGGGTGTACGGCGACCCCCGCACCACCGGCAAGCCGGCCGGCGAGGACCTGCTCCGGAACAAGCCCACCGGGCTGCTCATGCTGGCCCGCGAGCTGGCCACGCCGGCCCAGCGGGCCGTCCTGGACGGGGTACGCCCCACCCCGGCCGACTCCGCGGCCCCGGGCGGCTCGACGGCGCCGGACGGCTCCGCGGCACCCGATGGCGGCTCGGCCGGGTCGGTGCGCGAACTGGCCGAGGTGGTCCGGGCCACCGGCGCGGTGGACCGGATCGAGCGCCTGATCGCCGACCGGGTCGACGAGGCCCTCACGGCGCTGGACAGCTCCCCGATCGACCCGGCCGCGCGGCACGCGCTCGGCGAACTCGCCGTCTCCGCGACTCAGCGGCGAGCCTGACAACTGCGATCGAGGAAGGTGATGACGTGCGGACGGTGACCGGACGGACGGACCACGTGGTCGTGGTCGGCGCGGGTCTCGGCGGCCTGGCCTGCGCGCTGCACCTGGCCGGCAGCGGTCGGCAGGTGACGGTGCTGGAACGCGAACCGGTCCCGGGCGGCCGGGCGGGCCGGCTGGCGCTCGACGGGTACGAGTTCGACACCGGTCCCACCGTGCTGACGATGCCCGAGCTGATCGCCGAGGCGCTGGACGCGGTGGGCGAGGAGCTGAGCGACTGGCTCGACCTCACCCCGCTGGACCCGGCGTACCGGGCCTACTACCCGGACGGCTCGACGCTGGACGTGATCACCGACACGGTGCGGATGGCCGGCGAGATCTCCCGGGTCTGCGGTCCCCGGGAGGCCGACGGTTACCTGCGGTTCGTCGACTACGCCCGGGAGCTGTGGCGGCTGGAGCGGACCGACTTCATCGACCGCAACCTGGACGCGCCGACCGACCTGATCACCGGCAACCTGCTCCGGCTGCTGACCAACGGCGCGTTCCGGCGGCTGCAGACCAAGATCGATCAGTTTTTCAAGGATCCCCGGACCCGCCGGATCTTCTCCTTCCAGGCCATGTACGCGGGCCTCGCCCCGCAGGACGCGCTGGCCATCTACGCGGTGATCGCCTACCTGGACTCGGTGGCCGGGGTCAGCTTCCCGCGCGGCGGCATCCACGCCGTGCCGCGCGCGCTGGCCGGGGCGGCTGAGAAGCACGGCGTGCAGATCCGGTACGGCACCACGGTGACCCGGGTGGAGACGTCCGCCGGGCGCGCCACCGCGGTGCTGACCGCCGACGGGGAGCGGATCCCGGCCGACGTGGTCGTGCTCAACCCCGACCTGCCGGTGGCGTACCGGGATCTGTTGCCGCCGGCCCGGACGCGCCGGTTGACCTACTCGCCGTCCTGCGTGGTGCTGCACGTCGGCTCCCGCCAGGCATACTCGCAGATCGCCCACCACAACATCCACTTCGGCAAGCCGTGGCGGCGCACCTTCGCCGAGGTGATCCGGCACGGTCAGCTGATGTCCGACCCGTCCCTGCTGGTCACCAACCCGACCCGGACGGATCCCTCGGCGGCCCCGGCGGACCGGCAGACGTACTACGTCCTGGCGCCGGTGCCGAACCTGGACCGGGCCCCGCTGGACTGGCGGGGCGGGCTGGACCGCAGGTACGCGGACGAGCTGATGCGCACGCTGGAGGAGCGGGGATACGTCGGGTTCGCCGACGGCGTGGAGGTGCTGCACACCGTCACGCCGGCCGACTGGGCCGACGCCGGGATGGCCGCCGGTACGCCGTTCGCGGCGGCGCACAGCCTGTTCCAGACCGGCCCGTTCCGCCCGGGCAACCTGCATCGCACACTGTCCAACGTGGTGTTCGTCGGATCCGGGACCCAGCCCGGCGTGGGAGTGCCGATGGTGCTCATCTCCGGCAAGCTCGCGGCCGGCCGGATCACCGGGGGTGCGCGATGACGTCCCGGGAGGATCACCTCGTCGAGCTGGTCGACGAGTACGGTACGCCGGTGGGCGAGACCAGTGTGCGCGCGGCGCACGAGCCACCCGGCCGGCTGCACCGGGCCTTCTCGGTGTTCCTGGTCGACGGCGACGGGCGGCTGCTGCTGCAGCGCCGGTCGGCACGGAAGACCCGCTTCCCGCTGCGCTGGGCCAACTCCTGCTGCGGCCACCCGGCGCCGGAGGAGCCGCTGGCCGAGGCGGCCAACCGCCGCCTCGGCGAGGAGCTGGGCCTCCCGCCGGCCGCGCTGACCGAGTGCGGGGTCCATCTGTACCGCGCGGACGACCCGGCCACCGGTCGGGTGGAGTTCGAGTACGACCACGTGCTGCGCGCCGAGGCGCCGGCCGGGATCGAGGCCGATCCCGATCCGGACGAGGTGGCGGAGGTCCGCTGGGTGGATCCGACGGAGGTGGCGGCCGACCTGGCCGCCCGGCCCGACGCGTACGCGCCGTGGTTCTCCGGGGTCCTCCAGCAGCTGCTCCGGTCCGCTGGGCCCGCCGGCCCGGAACGGACCGGTGTGGAACTGTCCGGCGAGGTGGTGGAGCGGTCGGGTGGCCGATGAGGTGCTGAGCGCGGGCGTGGTGGCCCGCCGGCTCGGTGTGGCGGTCACCACGCTCCGGACCTGGCATCAGCGCTACGGCCTCGGCCCGAGCCAGCACGTCCCGGGCCACCACCGGCGCTACACGGCGGAGGACCTGGCCCGGCTCGAGATCATGCGCCGGCTCACCGCGGACGGGGTGAGTCCGGCCGAGGCCGCCCGCTGGGCCCGCCGGGTGCCCAACCCGTACGAGCCGGACGGCTCGCGGTCCGGCGCCGGTACGCCGTCCGGACGGCGCCGGTCCGGGGCCCGCGCCGCCGCGCCCGGGCCGTCCATCCCGCTGGGCCGGTCCGGACCGGCCGCCCAGGGACTGGCCCGGGCCGCCATGCGGCTGGACCAGACCGGCGTGCGGTCCGCCATCGACCGGGCGATCTCCGCCCGGGGCGTGGTGGACTCCTGGGATCGGCTGCTGCGGCCCGTCCTGGCCGGGATCGGCCTGCGGCACCTCACCGGGGGCGGGCTCATCGAGGTCGAACACCTGCTCAGCCGGTCGATCTCCGAGGCGTTCTCCGCGGTGCCCCGGCCGGGCGCCGCCGGCGGAGCGCCGCAGATCCTGCTCGCCTGCGCCGACGAGGAGCAGCACACGCTGCCGCTGGAGGCGCTTGCCGCGGCGCTCGCCGAGGCCGGCGTGCCGTGCCGGATGCTCGGCGCCCGGGTCCCGCCGGCCGCGCTGGTCCGGGCCATCGCCCGGACCGGTCCGGTGGCCGTGGTGGTCTGGTCGCACGACCGCGCCACGTCGGATCCGGCCCAGCTGGCCGAGGTGCTGGCCGGTCCGCACCGCCCGCTGCTGCTGCTGGCGGCCGGACCCGGATGGCGTCCCGAGACGCTGCCGCCGGGCGTGGTCCGGCCGGGCGACCTCGCCCAGGCCGTCAGCCTCACCACCGCGGTACGCGACTCGACCGACCGGCCGGCGGCCGGCTAACCTCGACTGGACCCCGCACCTCGTGCGGACGGAGCAAGCGCAGGTGAGCCGCCCGGTGACGAATCCGAGGCAGACACGGGCGGCATCGATGCGCTAACGTCCGTTTCGCCGAGCTTCCGATACCCCCTCGGAGACGTTGATGCCTAATCGCGCTCCGGTCGCGCTGCTCCTGCTCCTGGCGCTCTTCGCCGGAGCCTGTGGTGGAGACGGCGGACCGGGACCCGCGCCGACCCATGGCCCGACCGCGACGGCGAGCCACGGCCGGGCCGGCCAGGCCGGCGCCGGTGCGGCGCCGAGCCCCACGGCCGCCCGGCCGCCGGCCAAGCCCGGTGGCAAGCCGGCCAAGCCCGGCGGCAAGCCGGCCGCGCCGCCAAAGACCGTGAGTCGGCCCGGACCGACCAAGCCGGACCTGGCGGCCATTCGAGCCGCCCGCCACTCGACCGGGGTACGGGCCGTCGCGCTCACCTTCGACGACGGCCCCCAGCCGACCTGGACCCCCAGGGTGTTGGATTACCTGAAGTCCGCCCAGGTAAAGGCCACGTTCTGCCTGATCGGGGTGAAGGCACAGGAATATCCGCAGCTGGTCGCCCGGATCGTCCGCGAGGGCCACACGCTGTGCAACCACAGCTGGTCGCACGATCTGCGGCTCGGCCGGCAGTCGCCGGCCGCGATCCGCGCCGACCTCCTGCGGACCAACGACGCGATCCACAAGGCCGCGCCGGGCGCGCCGATCAAGTTCTTCCGGCAGCCCGGCGGCGAGTGGACGACCCCGGAACTGGCCGTGGTCAAGGAGCTGGGGATGAGCCCGCTGCACTGGGCCGTCGACCCGCAGGACTGGCGCAGCCCGGGCAAGGCCGCGATCGTGGCCAGCGTCGAGCACCACGCCCACCCCGGGGCCATCGTGCTGATGCACGACGGCGGCGGGAACCGCAGCGGGACCGTCGCCGCCTGCCCGGCGGTCATCCCCTGGCTCAAGCAGCGGTACGGCCTCGTCCAGCTCCGCTGAGCGCCGCGCGGCGACCGGTGCCCCCGGCTTCGGGGGTACCGGTTTGGTCGGGCGGCGGGGCATCACGTATGCTTTCCAAGCTTCCGGCGGGGCCGGATGGGAGCACAGCCGCTGAGTTGTCATGTGCAACATGTGCAATGATTGCGGGGCCGCCCTCATCGTCTAGCGGCCCAGGACGCCGCCCTTTCAAGGCGGTAGCACGGGTTCGAATCCCGTTGGGGGCACGCAACACCCGGCCCAGCCGGTCAGCAAGGTCCTGTGGAGCAGTTGGAGTGCTCGCCGCCCTGTCAAGGCGGAGGTCGCGGGTTCAAGTCCCGTCAGGACCGCACAGCGCCGACCGCCGCGCGATCATCGCGCGGCGGTTTGCGTTTACGGGTGCAGCAACCCGTTCGGCGGCCGGCCCGCCAAGCGGGTAGCATGACCCGAGCAAACCCGGCCAGGTAGCTCAGTTGGTACGAGCGTCCGACTGAAAATCGGAAGGTCGGCGGTTCGACCCCGCCCCTGGCCACATAGCCTTTCGCCGGGCTATTAGAGCGCCGACCAGCGGAAACGCCGGTCGGCGCTCTTGCTTGTGCCCGGGCCCCTGCCGCAGCTCTACCGCCGCTAGGGTGTACGCATGTTCGAATCGGCACTCGTCAACGTGTACACCGCCGACATCGAGGCGGCGATCCGGTTCTACCGCGACCTGCTCGGGTTCGCCGAGACGTTCCGGACGCCCACCGAGGGGGTCCCGGAGCACGTCGAATTGCGGCTCGACGGCTTCACCCTGGGGCTCGGCACGGTCGAGGCGGCCGCCCGGGCGCACGGGGTGACCGCCGAACCCGGCCGGCCCGCCATGGCGCTGGTGGTGTGGACCCGGGACGTCGACGCGGCCTTCGCGATGCTGACCGCGGCCGGGGCGCCGGCGGTCCGGCCGCCGCGCGACTCCGGCAACAGCAACCGCAACGCGCTGCTGCGGGACCCGGACGGCAACCTCGTGGAGATCGTCGCCAA
Organism: Plantactinospora siamensis; assembly: GCF_042434095.1. Classification (NCBI taxonomy): domain Bacteria; kingdom Bacillati; phylum Actinomycetota; class Actinomycetes; order Micromonosporales; family Micromonosporaceae; genus Plantactinospora; species Plantactinospora siamensis. The sequence continues at coordinate 517,406 of NZ_JBHLUE010000002.1, read as the reverse complement.
GGTTTCCTGAGCCGCCGTTGTCGTTCCGAAATGATCGCCAAGGTGTAACTTCCCAGAACCGGCCGGTATGGTCCGGGCCTATGGGACAGGGCGCCATCAAACTCCCCGAGGTCCGGCCGGACGCCGCCGATTTCTCCCTGCACTGCCGGATTCACGTGCCGGTGCCGCCGGCGATCGCCTTCGCGGCGTTCACCGAACGGTTCGCCGACTGGTGGGTACGGGAGTACACCTGGTCCGGGCCCGCCGCGCTGGCGGACATCGGCATCGAGCCGCGGCCGGACGGGATGGCGTACGAGATCGGGCCGCACGGCTTCCGGACGGACTTCGGCCGGGTGCTGGTCTGGGACCCGCCGCAGCGCCTGGTGCTCACCTGGCAGATCGGTCCCGACCGGGTGCCGGTGCCGGACCCGGGCCAGGCCAGCGAGATCGAGGTGCGGTTCGTCCCCGATGGCGACGTGCGGACCCTGGTGGAGCTCGACCACCGCGGCTTCGACCGGCACGGCGACGACGCGCAGGGTTACCTGCAGGCGCTGACCGCCGGCTGGCAGGAGCTGCTCGGCCGGTACGCCGACATGTTGCGGGTGCCCTGACGGCGGTTGGCCGGGCGATCAGCCCGTCACGCCGCGGCGCCCGCCGGCCGATCCGGTGAGCCGTGGGTCACCCAGGTCGGCCCGGCGGCCGGCCGCGATGCCGAGTCCCCTGCCGCCGCCCACCAGCCGTCGGGCGCCCGCCGTGCTGGTCCGCGGGTAGGCCTCGGCCAGTCGCCGGTCCACCCGGCCGGAGCGGTCGGCCAGCACCAAGGCCATCGTCGGCGCCTTGCCAGAGTCCTCCGCGGCGGCCGTCTCGGCCGCGCGCAGCCGGTGGGCCACAGCGGCCGTGAAGCCGGCCAGCCAGGATCGGCGGAATGCCGCGGGATGCTCGTCGAGCGGCACGGGCGTCCCGGCGAGCCCGTGCGCGGCCTGCACGAGCAGCGACGTGAAGAGCAGCTCGGCGCGATCCAGGTCGCTGGTGAAGCCGAACAGGTGCATGTCGAAGCGACCCGGTCCGGACCGGCGGCGGACCGACCGGCAGCGCAGCGAACCGGCCACCCCGGCCAGCAGTCCCGCCTTGTCCAGCGCGTACGGCGGCAGCATCTCGAGCACCCGGTCGCCGACCGGGTCGGTCTCCGGGTTGCGGGCGGCGAGCAGCGCCCGGTCCACCCCGTACCGGGCGATCAGGTCGGTGGCCTTGGCCGTGAACGCCGCCGCCTCCTCGGCCGTGCAACCGGGGTCCTCGGCCTTGGCCAGCAACTTGCGTACCTTGTCCAGGATCGCGTCCGACATGGCACCACAACTACCACGTGGGTGCGACGAGGGGCTGCCGCAGCGCCGCGCGAAAAGATATGATCATCGATGTTTTGACCCTTCCCCACTCGGAGGCACCATGTCCCCATCCTCCGCCCGGGTGCTGCTGGGCGCGGCCCTGCCCCTGGTCACCACGATGGCACTCTTCCCGCAGGCCGCGCAGGCCTCGCAGGCCGCACCGGACCTCGAATCCGGCGGCGCCAACCTGGCCGCCGCCACCCTCGCCGGCTGCTACGACGGCGCCGCCCACCGGGTGTTCCAGCAGGGTGGCTGGGGCGGTGAGGTGGGCACCTTCACCGCCTCGACCCGCTGTCTCGACATCAACGTGCGCAACGACAGCGTGTTCAGCACCAACGCCTGCGTGGTCTTCGTCGACAAGACCAACAACTGCAACTACTGGACCTACCTGCCCGCGAAGTCGGGCTTCTACGTCGTGGCAACGAACGTGCGGGACGGCGCGCACTTCCGGGTCCGCTTCTCGAACAACTTTTTCCAGTACGACCCGCTGATCTCCGACACCGCCTACTGAGCACCCGGGCGACCCGGCCGGGGCGGCGGCCGGGCCACCGCGCGGTTAACCGGGGGCCCTTCCTATACCGAAAACGATAGGAAGGGGCCCTTCCTTACGTCCGGCGGCGCAGGGTGGCCCCGGCGGAGCCGGCCAGGGTCAGCAGGCAGTCCGGCAGCTGTCCGTCGGCCAGCGCCGCGCCGAACAGCGCCTCGGCGGTGGGCACGTCACAGTTGGCGTACGCGCTGACGAACCGGGCCACCCACCGCGCGTCGTACCGGGCCTGCTCGATGCCGGGGAAGTCCAGCGTCCAGGACCCGCTGGGCGCCTCGGCGGGCACCATGGCGGCGGCCAGGCACCAGGCCACGTCGTACGCCCCGACCACCCCGGACCGGTCCAGCACGGCGTCGAAGGCGCCCTCCACGGCGGCGGTGTCGCCGGACAGGGCCGAGCGCAGCACGGCGGCGGCGTCGTCGAGGGTTTCCGGAGGCAGATCCGTCACGTGCCGAACAGTATTCCTCCCCGTCAACCCGCGCAGCGGAACCGTCCGGTCGGGCGCGGCCCGAGTGGGCGTCGAAACTTCCCTGCGGCCTCTATCACACCCGACCGCTTCGGCACGCTATGGTGCGCACCGGACTTCAGGGGAGAAAGGACGGACCCATGCTTGTTCCCCGTCTGACCCGGGGCGTCGCGCTGACCGCGTGCGCCGTCCTGGCGCTGACCGCCACCGCGTGCGGCGACAAGGACGACAAGGAGGCCGGCACGCCCGCCCCTCAGGTTCGGCTCTACGGCACGGACGGCAACATGCAGAACTCCTTCGGCAAGGAGTTCACCGATCAGGCCGGCGTGCTGTCCGGGATGAAGGGCACCACCCCGCTCACCCCGCTGTCCCAGGACTTCAAGAGCCGGCTGCGCACCGTGGATCCGAAGCTCAACGACTTCCTCTACGCCGCCGAGACGTACGACGCCGTGGTGATCAGCTCGATCGCCGCCCAGCTGGCCGGCACCACCAACCCGGCCAAGATCGCCCAGCAGATCAACGGGGTGACCCTCACCGGAGAGCGCTGCGACTCGGCCGCCCAGTGCCTCAAGCTGGCGCGGTCCGGAGTGGACGTCGAATACCGGGGAGCGTCGCTCACCCGGGGCGGCTTCACGGCGGCCGGCGAGCCCTCCACGGCCAGCTACGGAACGCTGCACTTCAACGACTCGGACCAGCTCGACGACGGGAAGACCGAGTACGTGGGCGCCGGCGACGAGTCCGCGGCCAGCACGGCCGCGCCGCCGGCGCCGAAGAAGCAGGAGGGCGGCAAGAACGACAAGAAGGACGGGTCCCCGCTGAAAATCGGCGGCCTGCTGCCGAAGACCGGTGACCTGGCCCTCGCCTACCCGCCGCTGATCGCCGGCGCGAAGCTGGCGATCAAGGACGTCAACGCCGCGGGCGGGGTGCTGGGCGACCCGGTGCAGTGGATCGACGGGGACGACGGGACGAACCCGAAGGTCGCCAAGGAGACCGTGGCAAGGCACATCGCCGCGGGCGTACACGTGATCATCGGGGCCGGCGCGTCCGGCATCTCCCGGGCGGTCCTGCCCGACGTGGTGGCCGCGGGCATCGTCCTGTTCTCACCCTGCAACACCGACGCCGGCCTCAGCAGCCCCGACGACAAGGGCCTCTACTTCCGGACCGCTCCGTCCGACATCCTGCAGGGTCGGGCCCTGGCCGATGTGATCCTGCGGGACGGTCCACACAAGATCGCGCTGGTCGCCCGGAAGGATGCCTACGGCGAGGGCCTGCAGGGATACGTCCGCACCGAGCTCGAGAAGGCCGGCATCGGGGAGGACAAGCTCAAGCTGGTGACCTACGACCCGCCGGAGAACCCCGCCACGTCGACCCTGGACTTCTCGGCCGGCGCCAAGGAGATCAAGAGCTTCGGCGCGGACGCCGTACTCGTGATCGGCTTCGGCGAGTCGGCCCAGGTCATCAAGGCGCTCACCGCGGCGGGCGTGCAGATCCGGCACTGACCCGCACGATCGCCGGGACCGGCGCGGTCACCGGTCCCGGCGCCGGTCGAGGAACTCGGTCATCCGACGGTGCTTCTCCGCGTCGGTGAACAGCACCGCCTGGCTCACCAGGTCCAGCTGCGGATGCGCGGCCGCGGGCGCGTCCACGGCGAGCTTGGTCAGCCGCAGGGCCAGCGACGAGGCCTTCGCGATCTCGTCGAGCAGCTCGTGCGCGGCGGCCGGCAGCTCGTCCGGTTCCGCTACCACCCGATTGACCAGGCCGATCCGGAGCGCCTCCGCCGCCTCCACCCGCCGGCCGGTGAAGAGCAGCTCCTTGGCGCGCGCCTCGCCGACCAGCGCCGGCAGCCGGTGCGTGGCGCCAGCGCCGGCGATGATGCCCAACCGCACCTCGGGCTGGCCGAACACCGCCCGGGCCGTACACACCCGAAGGTCGCAGGCGTACGCGAGCTCGGCGCCGCCGCCCAGCGCCGGCCCGTCCACGGCCGCCACGGTGGGCAGCGGCAGCGCCCGGATCCGGGCGAAGATCGCGGAATTGATGGCCGCGAGCGCGTCCCGAACACCCCGCTCGCGCAGCTGACCGATGTCGGCGCCCGCCGCGAAGATCCCGTCGGTCCCTCCGGTCAGCAGCAGCAGCCGGGGCTCGGCCTCCAGCTCGGCGCAGACCTCGTGCAGCGCGGCGACCATCTCCGCGTCGATGGCGTTGCGCCGGGCCGGCCGGTCGAGCGTGACCACGGTCCGGTCCGGCCGGCGCTCCACCCGCACGCTGCCAACCCGCTCGCTCATGCCTTCGTTCCGCCTTCCCAGCGATAGAAGCCCTGCCCGGACTTCTTGCCCAGCCGGCCGTCGGCGACCATCTCGGCCAGCAGCGGCGGCGGGGCGAAGCGGTCCCCGTACGCCCGCTGGAGGGTCCGCGCGATGTCGAGCCGGACGTCCAGGCCGACCAGGTCGGTGAGCTCGAGCGGACCCACCGGATGCCGGTAGCCGAGCACCATGGCCTTGTCGATGTCGGCCGGGCTGGCCACCCCGTCGGCCACCATCCGGATGGCCTCCAGCCCGAGCGTCACACCGAGCCGGGAGGTGGCGAAGCCGGGCAGGTCACGTACCACGATGGGGTCCTTGCCCAGCCGGCCGGCGAGCGCAACCGCGTCCCGGACCCGGTCCGGCGCGGTGGCCGCGCCCACCACGATCTCCAGCAGCGGCATGGCCCAGACCGGGTTGAAGAAGTGCAGCCCGAGCAGCCGGTCCGGGGCGCGCAGCCCGGTCGCCAGCTCGGCGATCGGGATGCTGGAGGTGTTGCTGGCCAGCAGGAGCGGCCCGCGCGCCTCGGCCGCGGCCAGCACCTCCCGCTTCAGGTCGAGCCGCTCCGGGACGGCCTCCACGGTCACCGCCGGCGCCTCGGCCGTCTCGGCCAGGTCTTGCCGGACGGCGAGCCGGTCCCGGCCGGTGTCGGCCTCGGCCGCCGAGAGCTTGCCGCGACGCACCGCGGAGTCCCAGAGCCGGTGCAGGCTGGCGGTCCCGGCCTCGGCCCGACCGGCGTCCACCTCGACCAGTTCCACGGTGAAACCGGCCCCGGCGGCCACGTAGGCGATGCCGAGGCCCATGGTGCCGGCGCCGACGACCACGAAGCGATCAGTCATGCTGGCGACCCTATGCAGCGGGTTTCCCGGCCGGCATCGCGGGGTTGCCCCGCCGTCGAGCGCCCGGGCGGCCCGCCGTCGCGCAGGCGGGCGGCCCGCCGACCGGGCCGGGCCGCGGCCGGCCCGGTCCCGGGCTTGCCGCGCACGAGATCCGGGTAAGTCCGTCCGGCGACAGGGCGTGCAGGAGCGACGAAGGGACTTGAGCATGAGCGAGGCGCCGGAGACCGGATCGCAGGAGACCGTGGAGACCCGCGGCAACGACCGCGTGGACCTGCTGCGCGCGGACGCCAACAACGACGGCAAGACCGACGTCTGGGTGGTGGACACGGACGGCGACGGCAAGGCCGACCTGTTCCAGTTCGACACGGACGGCGACGGCAAGGTCGACATCACCATGGTGGACATCGACGAGGACGGCACCCCCGACGAGGTTGTCGACGGGGACGGCGGTCTCCCGCCGGCCGACCTGCCGCCGACCGCCTGAAGCACCAGCCGCGCTGTCGCCGGCGGTCTCGCGATACCGCCGGCGCCTCCGCGCGCCGCCGCCTCCGGTTGCGGCAGCCCACCGGCACGGCTCATGACCGGCGGACGACCGTCGGTCCGGACCGGCCCCGCGCGGCCCGGTCGCCCGGACCGACGGTACGTCCCGGCCGCCGACCGCGTGCGACCATGGGCTCGTGACCGCCGCCGACCTGTCCGCGCCGCCGGACCTGCCCGCCCCACCCAACCTCTCGCCCGGTCGGCGGGAGCGCCGGAAGCGGGAGACGCGGGCCGCGCTGGAGCGGGCGGCGTTGCGGTTGTTCGCCGAGAAGGGCTACGAGCACACGACGGTCGAGGAGATCGCCGACGCCGCCGACGTGGCCGTCCGGACCTTCTTCCGGTACTTCGCCTCCAAGCAGCACGTCCTGTTCGGCGACGCGGCGCACCAGCGGGTGGGCCGGCTGCGGGCCGCGTTGGCGGCGAGCCCGCCGGAGCTGGCGCCGGTGGAGGCGGTCCGGGTCGTGCTGGACGCCCTGGACATGGGCCCGGACGAGCAGCAGGAACTCGTCGTACGGATGCGGTTGATGGAGCGGCAGCCGTCGCTGGTGGGCGTCTACCTGCTGCTCAACCGCGAGCTGCACGGGGTGGTGGTGGAGTTCGTCGCCGACCGGACCGGCCTGCCCGACACCGATCCGTACCCGCTGCTCGTGGCCAGCGCCGCGGTGGCCTCGTGGGACGTCGCCCTCACCGCGTGGGCCGCGGCCGACGGCCGCGGCGGCCTCGCCCAGCTGCGCCGGGAGGCGTTCGCGGCGCTGACCGCCGGGCTGCCGCCGCCGGCGTCCCGGCCGGCGGCCGGCGGGGCACGGCCCGCGTCCCGCCCCGGCGCGGCGGCCGTGCCGGCCGGTCAGGCCGCGAGCCGCAGCGTCGCCAGGTAGTACGGCGCGTCCAGCCGGTCCACGTCGGCCAACCGCCAGTCCGAACCGTGTACGAGCTCGGCCAGCTCGTCCGGGCTGCACACCAGATAGTCGAACCAGGGCGTGCCCAGCTCCCGGTACCGCAACCGGAGCCGCAGCTGGCCGCCGAGCCGGCCGCGCTCCCGGTTCCACCGGTGGTAGCCCACGTGCACCGGGTCGGTGGTGCCGTACGGGTCGGTGCCGTGCGCGATGATCTCCGCGCCCGGTCGGGCCAGCGCGGCCAGCGCGGCCAGGAAGCCGGGCGCCCGGTCCCGTCCCTCGATCAGCCCGAGGTTGTTGCCCAGCAACAGGAAGGTGTCGTAGCGCCGCCCGACCGCCGCGTGCTCGTCCACGGTGGCCAGCACGAGGTCGCGGACGCCGCGCCGGCGGGCGATGTCGAGAGCGCCGGCCGAGATGTCCAGGCCGGTGACCGCTACCCGGCGGCGCTGCAGTTCGAGGGCGATCCGACCGGCGCCGACCCCCACGTCGAGCACCCGACCGCGGACCCGGTCGATGGCCCGGTGGTCGTGCGGCTGCCACTGCTCGGGGCCGGCCAGGTAATGCTCGGCCGGGGCGCCGTTGATGAGGCCGTCGTCGCGCTCGATGACCTCGATGACCGGCCGGGGCAACCGGCCGCCGGCGAGCGGTCGGGGACCGACGCCGGTCTGCACCGCGTACGCGTCGCGGAGGAGTTCGCCGAAGACGTCGCCGATGCGGGGTTGGCCGGGCATCAGCAGACGGTATCCGGTGACCGGTCCGCTAGACGCCTCAGGGGCGGAGCCCCACGGTGTCCGTGGAACTCCGCCCCTGATCGAGCTACCTCGTCCCGGTGGGCGGATTGGGGGGTTGACCCGCCACGCCGGTGCTGCTTTCCGGGGGTTGCGTTCGCCGGGGCGAACTGGCGGAAAGTGGGTTGTCAGTCACCCTGGCGCTGCTGGGGAATCTGCCCCTGCAGCAGTGCGCGAACCTCCGACTCCCGGTAGCGGCGGTGGCCGCCCAGCGTACGAATGGCGCTCAGCTTGCCCGCCTTCGCCCACCGGGTCACGGTCTTCGGGTCGACACGGAACATCGACGCCACCTCGGCCGGTGTGAGTAGCGGCTCGGGTTCGTGCGTACGCGATGCCATCGGTCACTCCTCCACAGGTACCTATAGACATCGGCCGGGGTCCCGCCGGCCGACGCGCCTCCCATGGTCCGGCTAGTCCCCGATGTCCGACATGGGCCGAACGGCCGAACGTCCTTGGTCGGACGGATGAACCAAGACCGAATTATGCCATTTTCTTATGCCAGAACCGGTCTTATTCGGACTCATGATCGCGCCCGGCAACCCCTCAGCCACGAACAGCGCTCACAATGGGCGCGTGCCCACGACCCTTCGATCCTGATTCGGGTTAATTGCACCGTTCCAGCAGCTGAACCGCCCGCCAGCGCGCCACCAGGCTCTCGTACGCCTCGGTGGCGGCCTCGCCGTCGCTGCGGGACAGCGCGGCCAGGCCCTTCGCCACCAGCTCGGGCGAGTCGTCCGCGTTGAGCTTGTCGTCCGGCAGCAGATCGACCAGGCCGCCGTAGTCGAGCTCCACCACCGAACGCGGGTGGAACTCCTCCAGCCACCGGGCGCCCTCCTCGACCGCCTCGGTGATTGGCGCGTCGCCCACCGATTTGCGCAGCACCGACAGCCCCCGGGAGGCGCGGCGACGGGCCTTGGAGATCTCCGTGCGGTACCGCAGCATCCGCCGGCCCGGCTCGACGCTCAACTCCCGCTCGTCCGGCGAGACGAAGACGAACCAGCGCAGCGGCACCCCCCAGGTGGCTATCTGCTCGTGCACCCGCGGCACGCCGTGCTCCAGCACCCGGGCGCCGCTGCGCCAGTCCTCCACCACGGCCTTGGCCTGGCCGGCCAGGATGGGCGGCACGAAGGCGTCGGCGAGCACCGACGGCACGCCGTCCCGGGCATTGAGGGCCGCCTCGGCCACCCGCAGCCGAAGGTTCCACGGGCAGACCAGCAGGGTGTCCTCGACCTGCAGGACGTACGCCTCGTCGGGCAGGTCGGGCAGCCGGGTCCAGCCGGCGCCGAGGGCCTCGATCACCGCCGTCCGCTGCCGGCCGGGGCCGTCCAGCGGCGTCACGGCACGGCCGGACTGGACGTACCGGCGCCAGAACGTCTGGCGGTCCCGGTCGAAGGCGGTCAACGGCTCGTACACGCGCAGATAGGCAGCGAAGAGCGACGGCACGCCGCGATCCTCCCATGAAAGTCCGATTACCCCGTCGTCAGGATCGGCCGGATCGCCGGTGTGGCGGGCGACGGGCCGCCGTCCCGCCGAGCGGCCACTCCATCCGCGCGCGGCGGGCGCACGACCGATGCGTACTAGGCTCGCAACACCGGCACCACCCCCGCCGGCGAACCCCACCGGCCCGCGCGCCCCACGAGGGCGCACCGACGAGGAGCAGAGCAGTCATGGGTGTATTCAGCAGCACCGACGCCACGGCGACCGGACACGAACAGGTCGTCTTCTGCCAGGACAAGCCGACCGGCCTCAAGGCGATCATCGGCATCTACTCGACCGCGCTCGGACCCGCGCTCGGCGGCACCCGCTTCTACCCGTACGAGAGCGAGGAAGCGGCGCTGCACGACGTGCTCGAGCTGTCGCGCGGCATGGCGTACAAGAACGCCCTGGCCGACCTGGACCTCGGCGGCGGCAAGGCGGTCATCTGGGGCGACCCCGAGCAGATCAAGTCGGAGGCGCTGCTGCGCGCGTACGGCCGGTTCATCCAGTCGCTGGGCGGCCGCTACTACACGGCCTGCGACGTCGGCACCTACGTCTCGGACATGGACATCGTGGCGCGGGAGACCCGCTACGTCACCGGGCGCAGCGTGGAGCACGGCGGGGCCGGCGACTCCTCGGTGCTCACCGCCTGGGGCGTGTTCCAGGGGATGCGGGCCGCTGCCGAGCACCAGTGGGGCTCGCCGACCCTCGCCGGGCGCCGGGTCGGGATCGCGGGCCTGGGCAAGGTGGGCAAGCACCTGACCAAGCACCTGCTGGACGACGGGGCCGCCGTGGTGGCCACCGACGTCAACGACCGGGCCCGGGGATGGGTCCGCAACACCTACCCGCAGGTGGACCTGGTCACCGACGCGGCCGAGCTGGTCGGCGCCGACATCGACGTGTACGCCCCGTGCGCCCTCGGCGGCGCCCTGAACGACGAGACCGTGGCCGTGCTCCGCGCCAAGATCGTCGCCGGCGCGGCGAACAACCAGCTCGCGCACCCGGGGATCGAAAAGGTCCTCGCCGACCGCGGCGTGCTGTATGCGCCGGACTATGTGATCAACGCCGGCGGCGTGATCCAGGTGGCCGACGAGATCGAGGGCTTCAACTTCGAGCGGGCCAAGCTGCGGGCCACCCGGATCTTCGACACCACCCGGGAGATCCTCCGGCTCGCCGACGCCGAGGGGGTGCCGCCCGCGGTGGCCGCCGACCGGCTCGCCGAGCGCCGGATGGCCGAGATCGGGCGGCTGCGGTCCATCCGCCTGGGTTAGTCGGCTCCCGAAGATAATGGGTGGGCGGGCGGGTGTGCCTTACTGGTTACAATGAGTAGGGCTCGCATGGATCGCGACGCGCGGGCGTGACCGAGGGAACCCGAGGTGCCAAACGGCCGCCCGCCCATGTACCGTAAGAGCCACGAGAGATGCCTAACGTCATCGGGGCCCGCCTTTGGGCTGCCCCGAATTCTGTGCGAGGGGGTCGAGCCATGGGGCGCGGCCGTGCTAAGGCCAAGCAGACAAAGGTGGCCCGGGAGTTGAAATATCACACCCCGAACACCGATCTCGCCGCCTTGCAGCGGGAACTCGGCGGCGGCGGCAAGTCGGACCGCGGCTTCGACGACGACTACAAGGAACTGGTCGACGACGAGGACGACGATCTAGACGAGGACGACCAGGACTCCTGGGCGCCTCGCACCCGCTGACCCTGAAGGATTGACGAGCACGCGGTGACATCCGCGTGCTCACGCATGTCCGGTACGGGTCCCAGCGCATCGCCGAAACACATCACGACGGTCGGTGAACCTGTCGCGGCCCGGTCGGCTCATCCGTACCGCGGCAGGTTCCCAACCCCGCTCCCCCCGGTCGGTGTCAGCGGGGGCGGTTGTTCCAGTTGTAGAACGTCGGGATGTTCTCGAAGTGGTTCCAGGCGCAGACGGCGCTGTCGCCGGCCGCCTCGGCGCGACCCCGGCGGGCCTGCTCGGCCTCCCGCAGAAGGGCGTCCAGTCCCGCGCGCGCCCCTCGCACCCGTTCGGCAACGCCGTCCCCGGCGTGCTCAGGCGACCGGTTGCTGGTGGTCTCGGGCATGGTCCAACACTCCCTCCAGTAGGCGGATCTTGCTGTTCCGGCAGTGTTCGGTCTCGGTCCCGTCGAAGCGGCCATGTTCGAAGTACCGGTTGGCCGCGTGCCCGCCGCCGCAGAACCCGAAGTAGGCGCACCCGGACCGGCAGGCCTCCACGCCGCGCAGGAACTCGGCCACCCATGGCGTGTCCGGACATGCGGCCAGGATCTCCGGCAACGGGGTGGACAGCACGTTGCCGCTGCTGAAGTCGCCGTACCGCGGGTCGGAAAAGCCCGCGAGCTCCGGCGAGAGCAGCACCACCGAGCCGTCGTCGGCGATGGTCGGGATCGGGTCGAGACGGCGCGGCAGCAGCTCGTCCGCCGTGTCGTCGAGGACCGCCCCCGCGTACCGCAGGGACCATTCCACCTCGCGCAGGTGGATCCGCGGGTCCCGGCGCCAGGCCGCGACCAGCTCGGCCCAGAAGCCGCGCACGAGTCCGGCCGGATGGGCGTTGCTCCGGGTGTTGACGCCCTCGGTCTCCTCGATGTTGATGCCCAGCACCGAGCAGCCGAGGTCGAGGAAGTATTCGTACAGCTCGGTGGCCAGCCCCGGCTCGGGGCGGGACACCACGCACAGCGCCGAGAACGGGATGTCATGCCGGCGCAGCGCCGCGATCCCGCGCTGGATCCGGTCGTACGCCGGCCGGCCGGCCCGGCTGGTCCGGTCCGCGTTCCGTGCCCGGGGACCGTCGACGCTGACGCTCACCCGCACCTGGTGCTCGACGAAGAACTCGCACCAGTCGTCGTCGATCAGCGTGGCGTTGGTCTGCACGTGGTGCTCGACCGACCCGGCGAACGGGGCGAACAGCGCGGTCAGGTGCCGCCGGCCGGCCGCGAGCGGCTCACCGCCGTGCCACACCACCGAGAACCGCCCATCCGCCGCCCAGCGGTTCACCGATTCGGCGACCGCGGCCGCGACGGCCACCGGCATCCGCCGGTCCGTGCCGCGCAACGGGAGATAGCAGTAGGCGCAATCAAGGTTACAGAGCGTGGTGGGTTGCATCACCACGTACGCCGGGACGGCGGCCAGGCCACGCATCCCGGACGGTGCCAGCGGTGCCTCCATTCACACCTCCCCCGCCCCTGACGTGCTACCAGGCTAGGGGCCATGGCCGGTCGGGTGAAGGCCCATCAGGTAGACGTAGGATGTGCGGAGCGTGATCAACCGCGGGTGTGCTGGCCGATCATCTGCACCTGGCCGGTGCCCTCGATGATCTCCCCGACCTGCCAGGCCTCCACGCCGCGGCCGGCAAGCGTGGCCAGAGCCCGGTCGGCATCCTCGGCCGACACGATCGCGAACATGCCGACGCCCATGTTGAAGGTCGACTCCATCTCGCTGTCCTCGATCCGACCCTTCGCCTGGATGAGGTCGAAGATCGGCTGGGGCTTCCAGGTGGCGCGGTTGACCACGGCGTCGACGGTGTCCGGCAGGATCCGCACCAGGTTGCCGGGGATGCCGCCGCCGGTCACGTGCGCCAGTGCCCGCACCTCCGCCTCGGTGATGAGCTTGAGGCAGTCCTGCGCGTAGATCTTGGTGGGCGTGAGCAGCTCCTCGCCGAGCGTCCGCTGCCCGCCGAAGTCGTCCACCACCGTGTCCAGGCGCATCCGGCCGGCGCCCAGCAGCACGTGCCGGACCAGGGAGTACCCGTTGGAGTGCAGCCCGGAGGACTTCATGGCGATCACCACGTCGCCCACCTCGACGCGGTCCGGACCGAGCAGCTCGCTCTCCTCCACCACGCCGACGCCGGTGGCCGACACGTCGTACTCGTCCGGGCGCAGCACCCCCGGGTGTTCGGCGGTCTCGCCGCCGAGCAGGGCGCAGCCGGCGTACCGGCAGCCGTCGGCGATGCCGGCGCCGATCTCGGCGACCTTGTCGGGCACGACCTCGCCGCAGGCGATGTAGTCGAGCAGGAACAGCGGCTCGGCGCCGCACGCCACCAGGTCGTCCACCACCATGGCGACCAGGTCGATGCCGACCGTGTCGTGGATGTTCAGCTGCTGCGCGATGACCAGCTTGGTCCCCACGCCGTCGGTGGAGGAGGCGAGAATGGGGTGCTTGTAGCGTGCCGTATCGAGCCGGAACAGCCCGGCAAAACCACCGAGGTCACCCAGCACCTCCGGCCGGCGGGTGCCCCGCACCTTGGACTTCAACAGCTCCACCGCCCGGTCCCCGGCGTCGATCGAGACCCCGGCCTCGGCGTACGACGCGCTCCGCTTCCGCCCGGCACGGCCACCGGCCGTCCAGGGTCGCCGGTCGGCACCCGAGCCGCCGGTCGGTCCGCCAGCTGCGCCGCTGCGCTCGGACACGTGGGTCACCATTTTTCCCTTCGTTGTGCGGCCGACCGGATCCGTGATCGACGGAGACCATCCGGCGGCGCTGACTGCCGGTGGATGGCACCGGCCGGTGCTATGGGCGGTGCAGTGCGTCGGCCCCACCGGGGCTGGCGACGAGCGGTAACGTCCCCGACCCGGGACGGTCGGTCCCGGCGGCGGGGTCGGGCCCTCCGGCAGCGCCCGGCCGGCCGGTTGGCCGCCGCGCCGCGCCTTCGAGCAGGTGCTTGCCGATCAGGTTGCCAGCCGGCAGCTCGATCGGGTACTCGCCATCGAAACATGCCCGGCAGAGCCGGGTCTTCGGCTGCTCGGTCGCCGAGATCAACCCGGTGAGGGAGACGTAGCCCAGCGTATCGGCGCCGATCGACCGCCGGATGCCCTCGTTGTCCAGCCCATTGGCCAACAGTTCGGCACGGGTGGCGAAGTCGATGCCGTAGAAGCACGGCCAGTTGACCGGCGGCGAGGAGATCCGAACGTGCACCTCCACCGCGCCGGCCTCGCGCAGCATCCGCACGATGGCCCGCTGGGTGTTGCCGCGCACGATCGAGTCGTCCACCACGACCAGCCGCTTGCCGCGGACGTTTTCCCGAAGGGGGTTGAGCTTGAGCCGGATGCCGAGTTGTCGCAGCGTCTGGGAGGGTTGGATGAAGGTGCGCCCGACGTACGGGTTCTTCATCAACCCCGCCCCGTACGTGATGCCCGAGGCCTCCGCGTAGCCGATCGCGGCCGGCGTTCCGGACTCCGGCACCGGGATCACCAGGTCGGCCTCCACCGGGTGCTCCTTGGCCAGCTGGCGACCGATGGCCACTCGGCCCGCGTGGATGTTCCGCCCGGCGATGGTGGAGTCGGGTCGGGCGATGTAGACGTACTCGAAGAGGCAGCCCTTCGGCTCGGGAGCGGCGAACCGCACCGACCGCAGGCCGTCGGCGTCGATCGCCAGCAGCTCGCCCGGCTCGACCTCGCGCACCATGCTGGCGCCCACGATGTCCAGCGCGGCGGTCTCGCTGGCCACCACCCAGCCGTGCTCCAGCCGGCCCAGCACCAGCGGTCGTACGCCGTGCGGGTCCCGGGCCGCGTACAGCGTCGACTCGTCCATCAGGACGAAGCTGAACGCCCCCCGCAGCCGGGGCAGGACGTCCAGCGCGGCCGCCTCCACCGACATCCCGGGCCGGCTCGCCAGCAGCGCGGTGACCAGGCTCGTGTCGGAGGTGGCGCCGTCCAGGTCGACGCCCAGCTCGGCCAGCTGCCCGGTCAGCTCGGCGGTGTTCACCAGGTTGCCGTTGTGCGCCAGCGCGATCGTGGTGCCGGCCTCGGTGGCCCGGATGGTCGGCTGCGCGTTCTCCCAGGTCGATCCGCCGGTCGTGGAGTAGCGGGCGTGGCCGATGGCCAGGTGTCCGCGCAGGCTCGCCAGGGTCGGCTCGTCGAAGACCTGGGCGACCAGACCGAGGTCCTTGAAGACCACCACGCCCGACCCGTCGCTGACCGCGATCCCGGCCGCTTCCTGGCCGCGGTGCTGGAGGGCGTACAGGCCGAAGTATGTGAGCTTGGCCACGTCTTCGCCCGGGGCCCAGACGCCGAAGACTCCGCAGGCATCTTGCGGGCCGGGCCGTTCGGGGTCGAGGTCGTGGTTCAGCCGGCCATCGCCTCGGGGCACCTGACGCTCCCTCTGTGAGCTGCTGGGAATCGGTCCGGGAACTACCGTCGCCCCCAGAGTGTACGCGAGACGACACCACAACAGGGAGCCAGCCGCCGACCGCATACGGTGAGGCTGATCAATGTCTCGACCCGGCTGAGCTGCGCGATCGAAAGGTCAACCATCGTTGACTTCTGGCATCTTCAGCGGTCCGGCCCGGGCGCGTCCCAAATCGGGAGCAGACCCGACAGATCGGCCCTGATCCCACTGGCCCTGATCCGGCCGTCCCCTACTCCCGCCGCCCAGTCCAGCCGACCGGTGGCCAACAGCACCCAGGTGAGCGGATCGGTCTCGACCACGTTGGGCGGGGTGCCACGGGTGTGTCGCGGACCCGCAACGACCTGCACCGCCCCATATGGTGGGACACGTACCTCCACCGATCGTCCGGGTGCCCGCTCGGACAATCCGGCGAGAAGTACGCGCACCGCGTCGCGCAGCATTGTCCGTTCGGGCGACTCGCCGGCATCGAGGGCCGCCAACACGGCCCGGACCGGCGCGGACGTACTGTGCGGAGAGGACACGTCGGGACGATACGACCCGGACGGCGAACGTTCGCCGTGGCCCCTGGGTCGCGCCGATCCGGCTTCACAAGGCATAGTGGCCGACGGTGTAATTCGTACGGCGGTAACTCCCAGGCGGTCAAGCCGCGCCGGGGAGGCCGGACGCGGAAGGCGGTGGACGTGACAACACACCGACGAGCCTGGAGCCAACGGGCCGGTGTGGTCGTGGCGCTGGTGACCGGCGCCCTGCTCGCCGTCCCCACCACACCAGCGATGGCAGCCGCGCCCAACATCACCAACGTCTCGGCGTCACCAAACTCGGTGGACGAGGGCGGGACCGTGCGGGTCAGCTACTCGCTCAAGTTCCAGCCGGTCCAGGACGGACCCGCCGACATCACCGTGGCATCCAGCAATCCCAGGCTGATTTGTGTGGACGGCTGTAGCGCCGCCGCGGTCACCGACAGTGGCGACCGCACCGCTACGTTCCGGTACGCGAATGCGGGTACCTCTGACCAGTCGGCCAACATCACTATTCGCGCGGTTTCACAGGGCGGCGGCGGCCAGAGTTCGCAGAGCATCCAGGTCGGGCTGAAGGGTAAGGCCGCACCGCCGCCTGACCAGCCGCAGACGGTCAAGCAGGTCTGCGGCAAGGTTGTCAACCGGAACTCCGGCGCGGCGATCTCGAACGCCACGGTGCAGCTGCAGGATGGCCAGGGGAAGACCCACTCCACCATCTCGAACGGCAACGGCAATTTCTGCTTCAACGGCAGCTCCGGCAACCCGATCGTCCCCGGCACCCTCCAGCTCGGCGCCGGCAAGAACGACGTCACCGACACCAAGTCGCTGACCGCCGCGGCCGGCCAGTCCATCAGCGGCCAGCGGCTCTCGCTCAACATTCCGGCGCCCACCCCGAGCGCCACGCCGTCGGCCGAGGCGACGCCGACCGACCTGCCGAGCGACGACGGGGCGACGGACGAGGCCACCGAGGCCGCGCCGACCGAGGCGCCACCGGCGAACACCGCCAGCAAGCCGGCCTCGTCGGGCGGCGGGATGGGCCAGTGGCTGCTCATCATCGCCGGCGGCCTGCTGGTGGCCCTGGGCGTGGGCGCCATCGTGCTGCTCTGGATGCGGCGCAAGGAGAGCGACGACGACGGCCCGGGAACGGGCGCGTCCGGACCGTCGGCTCCGGTGGCTCCGGCCCAGGGGGGCGGCTATGCCGGCGCGAGCGACGCCACCCGGGTGGCGAACCGGCCCGGCGCCGACCCCACCATGGCCGGTGGCGCGGCGCTCGCCGAGGCACCGACCATGATGCACAACCGGCCGCTGGTGGACGACGAGTTCCCGGACCCGTACGGCGCCCCCTTGCCCAGCCAGCAACCCGGCTACGGCCGCCAGGCCGACGACTGGGCCGGCGCCGGCTACCCCGACAACAGCGCGCCCACCCAGGTCGGCTACGGCGCCGCCGGGGCGGCCGGGTACGGCGCCGCCCAGAGCCAGGGTTACGGCAACAGCAACGGCAACGGGTACGGCAACGCACCGGGCTCGGGCGCCGGGTACGGCAACGCCCCAGGTTCGGGCGCCGGCGCCGGCGGGTACGGCAACGCCCCGGGCTCGGGCGCGGGCGCGGGCGGATACGGCGAGCAAAACCAGGGCTACGGCGGCGGGTACGGCGAGCCGACCGGCCGGTACGACGGTGGCGGCTACGGCCAGCAGCAGCCCGCCGATCCGTACAACACGGCCTATGGCCAGGCCGGTCAGGGCGGCGACGACCAGCGGTACGGCGCCGACCAGGGCTCTTACCCCGCCGGTGGCTACGCCGGCAACAACGGATACGGCGACAACGGCGCCGGCTACGACAACCGCGCCGGCAACGACGGCGGGTACGGCGGCAACGGCGCCGGATATCCCGGCGGCTACGGCGACAACGGCGCCCAGCAGGGCGGCGGGTACGACAACGGCGCCCAGCACGGCGGCTACGGCGACAACGGCGCCCAGCAGGGCGGCGGCGGTTACGGCTATGGCCAGCAGGGCGGCGGCCAGGGCTACGACCAGTACGGCGCCCAGGGTGGCGGCTACGACAACCGCGGCGGCTACGGCGGCGAGCAGGGCGGCTACGACAACGGCGGCCAGCAGCAGGGCAACGGTTACTACGGTGACCAGCACCAGGCCGGCGGCCACCAGCAGGACAACCGGGCCGGGCGTCGTTCCGTGGACTGGCTCGACGACTGATCCCGCCCGCAGCCGTCCCGGGGCCCGCCCGCCGCCGTCCCGGGGACGGTCCGGCCGGTCGCCGCGGTGACTACGTCGTTGCGGTCCGGCCGGTCAGGCCGCGGCGGGGTACGACGTTGCGGTCCGGCCGGTCAGGCCGCGGTGAGTACGCCGTTGCGCAGCACCGGAACCGTGCTCGACAGACCGGTCCGGGCGGCGAGCTCGACGTCCTCGCCGAAGCCGCGCGCGATCAGTTCCCGTCCGGACACGCAGCCGCGGATGGCCGCCCCGAGGTCGGGAATTCCACCGAGGACCGTCAGCACGACCGCGGCCTCGATCGACAGTCCACCCGGAGCGGTGGCGAGGGCGTCGAGCACCAGCGCCGCGCCGAGCTGATCCTCCACACAGGGTCGAAGCGTGCCGTCGGGCCACCGCTCGCCCGCCGCCACGACCCCCACCGGCCGGTCGACCGAGCCGTACCCCTCGGCCCGGAGCCAGCGACCGACGGCGGCCGCATTGCGGAGGCAGGCCGTCACCAGCGGCGTCCCGGTGGAACTGGCGGCGGCGCAGATGGCGGAGCCGTTGGGTGACGGCAGCACCAGGTCGGGCACCACCGGTGCCACGCGCAGCGCGGCCGGGGAGAGCGACCACGGATGCCGCTCGTCGACCGCGCCCCGGCCCACCGCGGCCACCGCGCCGATCCGGGCGGCGAATTCCGCGGCCTGAGCGCCCCAGGGGAACGGGTGGACCCGCATCCCCCGGCTCACCGCCACCTCCACCGACGTGGTGAAGGAAAGAACGTCGACAACGACCAGCACCGCGCAGACCCGGCCGAGCTCGGCCGCGCCCGACAGTCCCCAGTCGAACCGGACGCCGGTCCCCGGCTGCCCGAAGACCGGAAGCGTCACCTCGACCCGGCCGGCGGCTGACCGCCGTGACCCTCGGAGCCGTGACCCTCGGGGCTGCGACCCTCGGAGCCCTGATCCTCGGGGCTACGGCCGTCGGGGTGGCGAGCCGCGGGGTGGCGAGCCGCGGCGTCGCGGTTCTCGGTGCCGGACGTGTCGGCGGTCTCGCCGACCGGTTCGGCGGCCGACTCGGCCGCCGGAGCCGTTGCCGCCTCGGGTGCGGGCTCGGTCACGACCTGCGGCGTGGGCTCGACCGTGGCGCCATCCGCCGGCTCGGTCCTGACCGGGGCGTCCCCGGCCGCACGCTCCACGCTGGCCGACTCGGGGGCCGGCGCGGCTTCGGCAACCAACGTCGGCTCGGCGGCCGACTCGGCCACGACCGCCTCGGCGGCCGACTCGGCCACGACCGGCTCGGCCACGACCGGCTCGGTCTCGACCGGCTCGGCCACGGCCGACTCGGCCACGCCGATCTCGGTCGGCACCGTGCCCGCCGGCCGCGGCGCCTCGGCCGCGCCACCGAACAGCATCGGCAGCGTGCCGGTGAACGCCTCGCGCAGCTCGTCCAGGCCGATCCGGAACTGATCACGGATCTCCAGCACCCCGCCGGCCGGATCGGTCACCCCGAGCCCCGTCCACGGCACCCCAAATTCGTCGCACAGCGCGGTGAAGGCCTTGTCCTGGCCGCGCGGCACGGTGACCAGCACCCGTCCGGTGGACTCGCTGAACAGGTAGACGAACGGCATTGTGCCGTCGGTGAACTCGGCCGGCAGCGCGATGCGGGCGCCGACGCCGTACCGCAGGCAGGACTCGATCAGGGCCTGTGAAAGGCCGCCGTCGGAGAGGTCGTGGGCGGTGCGCAGGTGCCCCACCCGGTTGGCCTCGGCCAGCAGCTCGGCGAGGGCCCGCTCGCGCGCCAGGTCGACCTCGGGCGGCGGACCGCCGAGGTGCCCGTGCACCACCGAGGCCCACTCGGAGCCGGAAAGCTCGGCCCGGGTCTCACCGAGCAGGAAGATCAGCTCGTCACCGAGGTGCTCGGTCCGGACGAAGCCCATCCGCACCCGATCGGCGACGTCGTCGATCACCCCGAGCACGCCGACCACCGGCGTCGGATGGATCGCGGCCGCTCCGGTCGAGTTGTAGAAGCTGACGTTGCCGCCGGTCACCGGAATGCCCAACTCGGCGCAGCCGTCGGCGAGCCCGCGGACCGCCTCGGCGAACTGCCACATCACCGCCGGGTCCTCCGGCGAGCCGAAGTTGAGGCAGTTCGTCACGGCGAGCGGCCGGGCGCCCGTCACGGCCACGTTCCGGTACGCCTCGGCGAGCGCGAGCTTGGCCCCCGAGTAGGGATCGAGGCGGGTGTACCGGCCGTTCCCGTCGAGGGAAAGGGCCACGCCCAGCCCGGACTGCTCGTCGATCCGGATGACGCCCGCGTCCTCCGGCTGGGCCAGCACCGTGTTGCCGAGGACGTACCGGTCGTACTGCTCGGTGACCCAGGTCTTGTCGCACAGGTTGGGCGCGGTGATCATCCGCAGCACGGTCTCCCGCAGCGCCTCGGGCGTGTTCGGCCGGGGCAGCGTCTCGGCGCGGTCGGCGTCGAAGAGGATGCGGTCGGCCGGCTCGCGCAGCGGGCGGGCGTACACCGGGCCGTCGTCGACCAGGGTGGCCGGCGGCACGTCCACGACCGCCCGGTCGCGCCAGGTGATCAGGAGCCGGCCCGGGGTGCCGTCCTCGGCCGCCGGCGTGACCTCGCCGATGGCGGTCGCCGGTACGCCCCACTTGGCCGCGGTCTTGAGCACCGCTTCCAACTTTTCCGGGGCGACGATCAGCAGCATCCGCTCCTGGGACTCGCTGGCCAGGATCTCGTGCGGCAGCATGGAGGGTTCCCGCAGCGGCACGCGGTCCAGCACGACCCGCATACCGGTGCCGGCCGCGGCGGCGGTCTCGGTGAGCGCGCAGGTCAGGCCGGCACCGCCGAGGTCCTGGATGCCGACGACGAGCTGCGCGTCGTACAGCTCCAGGCAGGCCTCGATCAGCAGCTTCTCCATGAACGGGTCGCCCACCTGGACCGACGGACGGCGGCCCTCGCCGCCCTCCTCGAAGGTGGCGCTGGCCAGCACGGAGACCCCGCCGATGCCGTCCCGGCCGGTCTTGGCGCCCATCAGCACCACGACGTTGCCCACCCCGGCCGCGGCCTTGTTCTGCAGCCGGTCGACCGGCAGCACACCCAGGCAGAGCGCGTTGACCAGCGGGTTGCCCTGGTAGCAGTCGTCGAACACGACCTCGCCGCCGATGTTCGGCAGGCCGAGGCAGTTGCCGTAGCCGCCAACCCCGGCCACCACGCCGGGCAGCACCCGGGCGGTGTCCGGATGGTCGGCCGCGCCGAACCGCAACGCGTCCATCACGGCCACCGGGCGGGCGCCCATCGCGAGGATGTCCCGGACGATGCCGCCGACCCCGGTGGCCGCGCCCTGGTACGGCTCGACGAAGCTCGGGTGGTTGTGCGACTCGACCTTGAACGTCACGGCCAACCGGTCGGAGACCCGGACCACGCCGGCGTTCTCGCCAATGCCGGCCAACAGGTGCTCCGACGGCGGAGCCTTCTCGCCGAACTGGCGCAGGTGGACCTTGCTCGACTTGTACGAGCAGTGCTCGCTCCACATGATCGAGTACATGGCCAGCTCGGACTGGGTGGGCCGGCGGCCCAGCATCTGCCGGATCCGGTCGTACTCGTCGTCGTGCAGCCCGAGCTCGGGGTAGGGCTGCAGCTCCTCGGGGGTGCCGGCCGCCCGGTCGACGGTGTCGACCCCGTCCAGCTCGGTCTGCTCGCGGCTGGCGTGCTCGCCGCCGCTGGATCCGGTCGGGATCCGGCCGGCCGGGATCCCGGCACCCAACGATTCGCCGGATCCGCTCCCGCCGGCGGCCTCCCGGCCGGACTCGGTCGGGTCGGCGGCGCCGGGCGCCGCGTCGGACTGGATCGTCATGCCGGTGCTCCCGCGAGGTGCTTGAGGATCGACGTGAAGAAGCCCAGGCCGTCCAGGGACGGCCCGGTCAGCTCCTCGACGGCGTGTTCGGGGTGCGGCATGATGCCGACCACGTTGCCGGCCTCGTTGGCCACGGCCGCGATGTCGCGCTGCGAGCCGTTGGGGTTCTCCCCCAGGTAGCGCGCCACGATCTGGCCCTGCGCCGCCAGTTCGTCCAGGGTGCGCTCGTCGGCGACGTACCGGCCCTCGCCGTTCTTGACCGGAATGAGGATCTCCTGCCGCGGGTGGAACGCGTTGGTCCACGCGGTGTCGGTCGTTTCGACTCGGAGCACCTGGTCGCGGTTGCGGAAGTGCAGGTGTCCGTTGCGGGTGAGCGCGCCGGGCAGCAGGTGCGCCTCGCAGAGGATCTGGAAGCCGTTGCAGATGCCGAGCACCGGAAGGCCCTCGCGGGCGGCGTCGACGACCGTACGCATCACCGGCGCGAACCGGGCGATGGCCCCGCAGCGCAGGTAGTCGCCGTACGAGAAGCCGCCGGGCAGCACCACCGCGTCCACCCCGTGCAGGTCGGGGTCGGCGTGCCAGAGCGGCACGGCCTCGGCGCCGGCGATCCGGGCGGCCCGGGCCGCGTCGCCGTCGTCGAGCGAGCCGGGAAAGGTCACCACGCCGATCCGGGCGCTCACGAGGGCACCGCGCTCTCGTCGGCCCCCGCCAGCCGGACCGTGAAGTCCTCGATCACCGGATTGGCCAGCAGCTTGTCGGCGAGCTCCCGCACCCGGTCCAGGTCGGGTTCACCGGTGAATTCGAGCTCGATCCGCCGGCCGATCCGCACCGAGGCGACATCGTCGACCCCGAGGCTGGGCAACGCGTTAGCGACGGCCTGACCCTGCGGGTCGAGGATCTCGGGCTTGAGCATGACGTCGACCACCACGCGAGGCACGGGCCACTCCTGACTGGTTGGGGCAGCGCGGATGCGGGCCCCAACGGGGCAAGCGCGCCCAAGCCTACCTGCCAGGAGGACCCGTGGAAGCACCGCCCGCCGGCTGTGGAAAACCCTGTGGAAAAGTCGTCGCGATCAATGATCGACACCGGCCGTCAGCACGGCGTTACCCTGTCCACAGGGAGTGCTCCGGCGCCGACTGGGCGGTTCGTCCCGGTCACCGCCCGGCCCGCCCGGCCCGCCCCGTCCGGACCACCGCGTCGCGGCCGTCCCGCCCGACCGGTTTCGCAGCATGCGATGACGTGAACATGCTTCACGAATCCGCCCGGTTCCGGTCTGCGAGCATCACATCCGTGCTGGTCGTGACGATGGACCACCTTCCGGGGTACGAGATCCGCGAGGTCCTGGGCCAGGTCGTCTCCTCCCAGGCCCGTACCCGCAACGTCTACCGCGAGGGAGTGAAGAGCCTGCGCGGCGGCGCGTACGACCCC
Organism: Plantactinospora siamensis; assembly: GCF_042434095.1. Classification (NCBI taxonomy): domain Bacteria; kingdom Bacillati; phylum Actinomycetota; class Actinomycetes; order Micromonosporales; family Micromonosporaceae; genus Plantactinospora; species Plantactinospora siamensis. The sequence goes on along the minus strand of NZ_JBHLUE010000002.1, from coordinate 494,042 downwards.
GCCGCGCCGGAGAACCTCACCCGCTGGCGTACCGACGCCGTGGCCCGGCTCGGCGAGGAGGCCCGGCGGCTCGGCGCGAACGCGGTGCTCGGGATGCGGTTCGAGCACCGCGAGGTCGGCGAGATGTGGATGGAGGTCTGCGCCTACGGCACGGCCGTGGTGGCGTACCGGATCCCCACCGCGCCGGCGCCGGACCAGCCGCTGGTGGCCGCCGAGACCGCGCACCCGGCCGAACCCATCGACTCGGGCGCGATCGCCGAGGCGCCCAGCGCGCCCAACCTGCGGACGGCCGGCGAGACCCCCACACGGGGGAACTGAGTCAGAGGATCGGCGGCGGACTGTACGCGGCCGCCTCGGGGTGCGCGACCACCACCTCGGTGATGCGCTTCGTGACGGCGTCGACCTGGGCGCGGGCCGCTCCCACGAAGGCGGTCCGGTCCGCCACCAGCTCGTCGATCTCGGCCCGGGACAGGCCCAGCCGGCCGTCCGTGGCCAGCCGATCGAACAGGTCGTTCTCCACCGTGCCCTTCTCGCGCATGGCCAGCGCCACGGCCACCGCGTGCTCCTTGATCACCTCGTGCGCCACCTCACGGCCGACGCCCCGACGAACCGCGCCGACCAGGATCCTGGTGGTGGCCAGGAAGGGCAGGTAGCGGTCCAGTTCCCGGGCGATCACCGCCGGGTACGCCCCGAACTCGTCGAGCACCGTGAGGAACGTCTGGAACAGTCCGTCCGCCGCGAAGAACGCGTCGGGCAGCGCCACCCGACGCACCACCGAGCAGGAGACGTCGCCCTCGTTCCACTGGTCCCCGGCCAGCTCACCCACCATCGAGAGGTAGCCTCGGATCACCACGGCCAACCCGTTCACCCGCTCCGAGGACCGGGTGTTCATCTTGTGCGGCATGGCGCTCGAGCCGACCTGACCCGGCTTGAAGCCCTCGGTGACCAGCTCCTGGCCGACCATCAGCCGGATGGTGGTGGCCAGCGACGACGGGGCCGCGGCCGTCTGCGCGAGCGCCGACAGCACGTCGAGGTCGAGCGAGCGGGGGTACACCTGGCCCACGCTGTTGATCACCCGGGCGAACCCGAGGTGCGTGGCCACCCGCCGCTCCAGCTCGGCGACCTTGCCGGCGTCGCCGTCGAACAGGTCCAGCTGATCGGCAGCGGTGCCGACCGGGCCCTTGATGCCCCGCAGCGGGTACCGGGCCAGCAGGTCGGCCAGCCGCTCGTACGCGATCAGCAGCTCCTCGGCGGCCGACGCGAACCGCTTGCCCAGCGTGGTGGCCTGGGCCGCGACGTTGTGCGACCGGCCGGCCATCACCAGGCCGGAGTGCTCGTGCGCCAGCCAGGCCAGCCGGGCCAGCGCGGCCACCACCCGGTCCCGGATCAGCTCCAGCGACGCCCGGATCTGCAGCTGCTCGACGTTCTCGGTCAGGTCCCGGGAGGTCATCCCCTTGTGGATGTGCTCGTGCCCGGCCAGCGCGCTGAACTCCTCGATCCGCGCCTTGACGTCGTGCCGGGTGACCCGCTCGCGCTCCGCGATGGAGGCCAGGTCGACCCGGTCCAGCACCCGCTCGTACGCCTCGACCACGCCGTCCGGCACCGGCACCCCGAGGTCGCGCTGGGCGCGCAGCACCGCGACCCACAGCCGGCGCTCCATCCGGATCTTCTCCTCCGGCGACCAGAGCGCGACCAGCTCCGGCGAGGCGTAGCGGGCGGCCAGCACATTCGGAATCGTCGTCACGAGCGGTGATTCTAGGGACAGGATGGCCCAGCGACGGTCTCCCGTCGGTCGAGCCCGCGGAAATGCACGGCGTCACGCGGGGGCGGACACCGGGTCGGCCCCGCCCGGAGCGCCAGGGACACCGCCGCCGGGCGGGGCCGACCCGTCGGCGCCGTCGGCCGGCGAGCCGACCGGCAGCCGCCGGACGTCCCGGCTGGCGAGCATGCCGAGCACCGACAGCACCACCAGCGCCGCGGCGCCGAGCAACGTGTCCCGGTTACCCACGGCGGCCGCCACCGGTCCGACCACGACCTGACCGAGCGGGATCGCGATGATCGAGCCCAGGATGTCGTACGAGTAGACCCGGGCCAGCCGGTCCGCCGGGATGTGCTGGGCCATCGACGTCTCCCAGGCCACCGCGAACTGCTCCACGCCCAGCCCGGCCAGCATGGCCGCCGGCACCAGCACCAGGACCCGGGGCGCCAGGGCCAACCCGAACAGCAGCAGCGCCTCGGCGAACATGCAGGACACCCCGAGCAGCAGCAGCCGGCGTACCCGGATCCGCAGGGCGATCAGGCCGCCCACGATCATCCCGGCGGCCTCGGCCGCGAGCACCACGCCCCAGGCGCTCCGCCCGATGGTGCCGTCGGCCACCGCCGGGCCGAGCACGTTCACCGCGCCGGCGAGGACGGCGTTCAGCACCATGAAGCCGAGCACCACCACCCAGAGCCAGGTCCGGCCCACGAACTCGGACCAACCCACCCGCAGATCGGCCAGGATGCTCCGGCGGTCGCCGGCCGCCGCGGCGGACGCCGGCACCCGTACCCGGGCGAAGACCAGGCCGGCCAGCGCGAACGTGACGGCGTCGGTCGCGAGGCCCCAGCCCGGCCCCACGGCCGCGACCAGGATGCCGCCCAGCGCCGCGCCGCCGATCATGGCGGCGTTGATGCCCAGCCGGTTGATCGCGTTGGCCGGCTGGATCAGCTCCCGCGGCACGGTCTGCGGGGTGAGCGCCGCGGCGGCCGGCTGAGCCAGCGCGCTCACCACCCCGTTGGCCGCGCTCAGCGCCAACAGCAGGGGAATCGTGGCCGTTCCGCTGAGCACGAGGGCCGCCACCGCGCCCTGGGTGAGCGCGCCGAGCAGGCTGGAGCCGACCAGCACCACCCGGCGGGGCAGCCGGTCGGCCAGGACGCCACCGAAGAGCACGAACACGGCGTTCAGCAGCGACCGGGCGCCGACCACCAGGCCGAGGTCGCGCACCGAGCCGGTGAGATCCAGTACGGCGAAGGCCAGCGCGATCGGTGCGATCGAGTTGCCCAGCATGTTGATCAGCCGGCCGAGGGCCAGGTTGCGGAATGCGGCGTGCCGCAGGGGCGCGAACATCAGTCCTCCATCTGGAAGAGCGCAACGGTGGCGTTGACGTGGGTGGCGCCGGGGGTGCGGGGCGGCTTGGCGGCCCGGTGCAGCCGGACGGCCGCCTCGCCGATCGCCCTGGTCACCTCGGCCCAGACCTCCGGGTCGACCCAGAGTTCGGCGTCGACCAGCGCGGCCGTGCCGGGACGCCAGGCGGTGGCCCGGCGCCGCAACTCGGTGGTGAGCGCCTCGTACGTGAGTTGGATGTCGTCGTGGTTGCGGGGCCGGTCCCGGTCCCGGTCGGGGTCGTACCGGTAGCGCTTCGCCGCGCCGCCGCGGATGCGCTCCTCGCCGGCGATCACGATGGCCTCGGCGGCGAGCAGTTGCCGCAGGTGGTAGCTGGCGTTCGCGTGGGTCAGGTCGAGCTCCCGGGCCACCTCGGCGGCCGTCAGCGCCGCCCCGGTGAGCAGGGAGAGGATGCGCAGCCGGATCGGGTGCGCCAGCGCCCGGAGCCGCGCGGTGTCCTCCTCGGCCGCGCCGCCCGGCGCCTCATCTCCCAAAGACATGTTTGGAGGTTAAGGCTCTCGGCGCCCTACTGTCAAACACTCATTTGGGGGTCGACCCGCCACGGTCCCGCCCGGCACGGGATTCGGCGACGGCGCCGCAGGGTAACGGGTGCGGATGTCTCCCGACGGGTATCAGCAGGGTGCCGGCAACGGGTACCAGTACGGTGCCGGCGGCGGGCCGCGCCCCGCCTCCGGCGAACCGGGCGCGGGCCGGCGCCCGGTCGCCCCGCGACGCCGGCGCAATCGGTTACTGGCCGCGCTGGCCGTGGCGGCGCTCGTGGCCGGCATCGGTCTGATCGGTGGCATCTACTACGTCGACAGCGTGCCGGCGCCCACCGACCTCAAGCTGCCGGAGTCCACCACCGTCTACTACTCCGACGGCAGGACCGCGATGGCCACGCTGGGGGCCGAGAACCGCACGATCGTGCCGTACGACCAGATGGTCGACGGCCCGAAGCAGGCGATCGTGGCGGCCGAGGACCGCACCTTCTGGACCAACCGCGGCATCGACTTCACCGGCGTGCTCCGGGCGGCCTGGTCCAACCTCACCGGCGGGCAGCGGCAGGGCGCGTCGACCATCACCCAGCAGTACGCGCGGGTGGCCGCCGACCTCAAGGGGGTCACCTATTCGCGCAAGCTCCGCGAGGCGGTGATCGCCTGGAAGCTGGACGACAAGTACAGCAAGCAGGAGATCCTCGGCTACTACCTGAACACCGTCCCGTTCGGCCGGGGCGCGTACGGGATCGAGGCGGCCGCGCAGGCGTACTTCGGCAAGACCGTGCGCCGAGACGCGCCGGCGGCGAAGCAACTGACGGTGGCCGAGGCGATGGTGCTGTGCGCCATGGTCAAGCAGCCGGAGGCCAACCCGGACGACCCCGCGGGCCAGCCCGGCTACGACCCGCGGCGCGGCCCGAAGGCCCGGCAGAACTCCATCGAACGGTGGAACTACATCCGCGACGGCATGGTGCGGCTGAACTACCTCACCCCCGACCAGGCCGCGAACCTGGCGTACCCGGACTCGGTGAAGCCGGTCGACCCGAACGCCGGGCAGTCCGGGCTGGACAAGCCGACCGGCCAGGTGGTCAATCACGTGCTCAGCGAGTTGCGGCAGACCGACCCGTTCAAGAACAAGCCGGCCGACTACATCGCGAACGGCGGCTTCAAGATCGTGACCACGATCGACAAGCGGGTCCAGGACGCCGCCGAGGCGTCCGCCGACATCAACCGGGACAGCGCGCCCGCGGAGGTACGCGGCCAGCCGAAGAACTGGCGGGCCGCGCTCGTGGCGGTCGAACCCGGCACCGGCCGGGTGCTGGGCTACTACGGCGGCAACAACGGAAACAGCCCGGACTACGCCGGCTGGTACTACGACGAAAAGGGCGAGGCTCGCGGCTACGGCCAGCACCCGCCGGGGTCGTCGTTCAAGGCGTACGACCTGGCCGCGGCCGTGCAGCAGAACATCTCGGTGAAGCAGCACTTCGACTCCCCGGACACCAAGGAGTTCCCGGAGTCCGGCCGGACGAAGGGCAGCCCGGCCGGCCCGATCCGCAACGCCGAGCACGCGCCGTGCCAGCCGGACTGCGCGCTGTGGGAGGCCACGGTGGCCTCGCTGAACGTCACCTACTTCGAGCTGACCGAGAAGCTGGGCACCGCCAAGGTGGTCGACCTGGCCACCCGCGCGGGCATCGACTCGATGTGGAAGGACGTGCCGGGCAACCCCCACCCGCAGCGGGTGGAGCTGCGCGGTCACCCCGGCGAGGAGACCGCCAAGCAGTTCAGCACCGAGGTGGGCATCGGCCAGTACGGCATCACGGTGGCCGACCACGCCAACGGGATGGCCACCCTCGCGGCCCACGGCAAGCGGTCCGACGAGCACTTCGTGCGGTCCGTGACGAAGGGCGACGACAAGGTGTACGACGAGCAGCTCACCCAGAGCGACCTCGGGCTGGACCGGGAGGCGGTCAACCAGCTGGACTGGACGCTCCGCCAGGTGAAGGCGGCCAAGCTCGGCAACGGCTGGGACTCGGCGGGCAAGACCGGTACCTGGCAGGCCGGTCAGAGCACCACCCAGAACGTGCACACCTGGATGGTCGGCTACACCGGGGCGCTCGCGGCCGCGGTCTGGCTGGGCACCGACGACGGCAAGCCGCTGAAGACCCGGAGCGGCAGCTACGAGGTGTACGGGGCCACCGGGCCGGCGCCCATCTGGCGGCAGTTCATGGAACAGGCCACCGCAGCCCTCAAGCTCGACCCGGACAAGTACCGCTTCGAGGCGCCGGCGTTCCCGGACGACACCCCGGCCACCCCCAGCGGCCCGCCGCCCGCGCCGACCACCGCCGCGCCCGCGCCGACGACCGAGCGGCCGAGCCCGACCGGCTCGCCGACGCCGACCTGCGAGCCGTCCCGGTGCGTGAGCCCGACCCCGTCGGCCCGCCCGACGCCGAGCCGGACCCGGACCGTCAGCCCGAGTCCACGCCGCACCCCGCCGCCCACCCGGCCGGCGGCCGGGCCGACGCCGGGCTGACCCGGGGACGCCGGGCCGGCAGGTGGCCGTCGGGCCGGCAGGTGGCCGTCGGGCCGGTGGCCGCCCCGTGGGCGCCGGGGGTGGGCGCCGGGAGTGGGCGCCGGGAGTGGGCGCCGGGAGTGGGCGCCGGGAGTGGGCGCCGGGAGTGGGCGCCGGCCCGGTGGCCGTCGGGCCGGCCGAGAGCCGGGCCGGTGGGCGCCGGACCCGGCGCGATCAGCGTTCCAGGATGGCCACCACGCCCTGGCCGCCCGCGGCGCAGATGGAGATGAGGCCCCGCCCGCTGCCCTTCTCGGCCAGCAGCTTGGCCAGCGTCGCCACGATCCGGCCACCGGTCGCCGCGAACGGATGGCCGGCCGCCAGCGACGACCCGTTGACGTTCAGCCGGTCGCGGTCGATCGAGCCGAGCGGGGCGTCCAGGCCCAGCCGCTCCTTGCAGAACTCCGGCGACTCCCAGGCCGCGAGGGTGGCCAGCACCTGCGACGCGAACGCCTCGTGGATCTCGTAGAAGTCGAAGTCCCGCAGCGTCAGCCCGTTCCGGGCCAGCAGCCTGGGCACCGCGTACGCGGGGGCCATCAGCAGCCCCTCGTCGCCGTGCACGAAGTCCACGGCCGCGGTCTCGGCGTCGGAGAACCAGGCCAGCACCGGCAGGTTGTGCGCCGCGGCCCACTCCTGGGACGCGAGCAGCACCGTGGAGGCGCCGTCGGTGAGCGGCGAGGAGTTGCCGGCCGTCATGGTGGCGGCGTCGGTCTCCGGGCCACGGGCGCCGAAGGCCGGCTTCAGCGCGCCGAGCTTCTCCAGCGTGGTTTCCGGGCGCAGGTTCTGGTCGCGCTGCAATCCGAGGTACGGCGTGACCAGGTCGTCGAAGAACCCGCGCTGGTACGCGGCCGCGAGGCGCTGGTGGGAGGCGAGCGCCAGCTCGTCCTGGGCCCGCCGGTCGATGTTCCAGCGCCGGGCCGTGATGGCCGCGTGGTCGCCCATGGACAACCCGGTACGGGGCTCGGCGTTGCGCGGGATCTCCGGCGTGAACGGGTGGTGCGGGCGGAGCGCGGTGGCGGCCCGGAGCCGGGCGCCCAGGCTGCGGGCCGAGTTGATCCGCAACAGGGTCTGCCGGAATTCCTCGTTGACCGCGAGCGGCGCGTCGGACGTGGTGTCCACCCCGCCGGCCACGCCCACGTCGAGCTGGCCGAGGGCGATCTTGTTGGCCACCAGGATCGCCGCCTCCAGCCCCGTGCCGCAGGCCTGCTGGATGTCGTACGCGGGGGTGTGCGGGTCGAGCCGCGAGCCGAGCACGACCTCGCGGGTCAGGTTGTAGTCGCGGGAGTGCTTGAGCACCGCGCCGGCCACCACCTCGCCCATCCGCTGGCCGGCCAGGCCGAACCGGGCCACCAGCCCGTCGAGCGCCGCCGTGAGCATGTCCTGGTTCGAGGCGCGGGCGTACCGGCCGTTCGAGCGGGCGAACGGGATCCGGTTGCCTCCGAGCACCGCGACACGACGGATTTCCTGCACGATCCGGCCTCCTCAGTCCGCGACGGGCTTGCGCCCAACCTACTCGCCAGTAGGCTACGGCTATGACCGACCGGTACGCCAGCTTCGCCAACTCCGGCCCCGGCCGGACGCTCGTCAAGCGGCTCGGCCTGCCCGACCCGCCCCGGCTGCGCCGCCACCGGCCCGGCGACCCGCTGCTGCCCGGTCCGGCGCTGCTGGGCGCCGCGCCCGGCGGCCGGCTGCGCGATCAGGTGGCCAAGATCCTGACCGCGGCCGGTGTCGAGCTGCGCGAGCCGGCCGCGGCCACCGACGCAACCGCCGACGGCCGGTCCGCCGAGCGGTACGGGGCGCTGATCTTCGACGCCACCGGGATCACCGACTCGACCGGCCTGCGCGCCCTGTACGACTTCTTCCACCCGTACGCCCGCGGCCTCACCCCGTCCGGCCGGGTGATCGTGCTCGGCACCCCGCCGGAGGCGTGCGCGACGCCCCGGGAGGCGACCGCGCAGCGCGCCCTGGAGGGTCTGACCCGCAGCATCGGCAAGGAGTTCGGCCGGGGCAGCACCAGCCAGCTGGTGTACGTCGACCGGGACGGCTCGCCGGTCAGCCTCGAGTCCACGCTGCGCTTCCTGCTCTCCGGCCGCTCGGCGTACGTGTCCGGCCAGGTGATCCGGATCGGCCCGGGGCCGGCCACCGCGCCGGCCGACTGGGACCGGCCGCTGGCCGGCCGGGTGGCCCTGGTGACCGGCGCGGCCCGCGGCATCGGCGCGGAGCTGGCCCGGGTGCTGGCCCGGGACGGCGCCCGGGTCGTCGCGCTGGACGTGCCGGCCGCCGGCGACGAGCTGGCCGCGGTGGCGAACGCCATCGGCGGTGAGGCCGTGCAGCTCGACCTGACCGCGGCCGACGCGCCGGACCGGCTGGCCCGATACCTGGCCGACCGGCACGGGCAGCTCGACGTGCTGGTGCACAACGCCGGGATAACCCGGGACAAGACCCTCGGCCGGATGGATCCGGGCCGCTGGGACGCCGTGCTGGACGTCAACCTGTCCAGCCAGGAGCGGATCAACGACGTGCTGCTGGACCGGGACCTGATCCGGGCCGGCGGCCGGCTGATCGGCGTCTCCTCGATCGCCGGGCTGGCCGGCAACCGCGGCCAGACGAACTACGCCACCAGCAAGGCTGGGGTGGTCGGGCTGGTGCGGTCGATGGCGCCGGTGCTGGCCGACCGGGAGATCACCGTCAACGCGGTCGCGCCCGGCTTCATCGAGACCCGGCTCACCGCCCGGATCCCGCTGATGCTGCGCGAGGCGGGCCGGCGGATGAACAGCATGGCCCAGGGCGGCCTGCCGGTGGATGTGGCCGAGACGATCGCCTGGCTGGCGAGCCCGGCCGCCGGCGGGATCACCGGCAACGTGGTCCGGGTGTGCGGCCAGAGCCTGCTGGGAGCGTGAGGATGTCCACCCTGGAGTTGCCGCGGCTGCCGGCCGCCGGCCCGCTGTACCGGCGGGCCGCCCTGGCCCTCGTGCCGGGCGTCGGCGGCGGCCGCCGGGCCGCCGAGCTGCCCGACCTCGAGCTGGTGGTCCGGGACGTGCCCGTCGACCGCGAGCACCTGGCCGGGTACGACCGGGTCTGCGGCTTCCCGCTCGGCGACCGGCTGCCGGCCACGTACCCGCACATCATGGCGTTCCCGCTGGCGCTGCGGCTGATGACCGCGCCCGACTTCCCGTTCCCGATGGTCGGCCTCGTGCACCTGGCCAACCGGATCACCGTGCGCCGGCCGCTGGACGCGGGGGAACGGTACGACCTGGCCGTCCGCGCCACCGACCTGCGGCCGCACGATCGGGGCCGCCAGCTCGACGTGGTGGCCACCGCCTCGGTGGGCGGCGAGGAGGTCTGGCGGGACGTCTCGACGTACCTGAGCCGGGACCGCGGGGCCGGCCAGGGTGAGCGGCGCGACCGCGGTGACCGACCGGCGCCGCCGGCCCCGGCCGCCCGGTGGCGGGTCGAGCCCCGGGTCGGCCCGGATTACGCCCGGGTCTCCGGGGATCACAACCCGATCCACACCTCCCGGCTCGGCGCCCGGCTGCTCGGTTTCCCCCGGCCGATCGCGCACGGCATGTGGAGCAAGGCCCGCTGCCTGGCGGCGCTGCACAGCCGGCTGCCCGACGCGTACACGGTGGACGTCGGGTTCAAGCTGCCGCTGCCGCTGCCCTCCACGGTGGCCTTCAGCGCCGCGCCGGACGGCGACGGCTGGCGGTTCGCCCTGCACGCCGCGACCTCCGGCAAACCCCACCTCTCCGGCACCGCCCGCCGAGAGTAAGGAAGGGCCCCTTCTTATCGCTTTTTGTATAGGAAGGGTCCCCTGTTAACCGGCGCCCCGCTCAGGCGAGCCGGTCCAGGATCTCGTCGGTCGTCTGGACCGCGCCGAAGCGGGGGAAGATGACGGTCAGGGCGTGCTCATGCTCCTCGGCCGTCATGCCGCTCATCGCGTCGGACGCGAACACCAGCTCGTGGCCGTGGTCGGCCGCGGCCCGAGCGGTCGACTCGACCCCCATGGTGGTGGCCAGCCCGGCCATCACCACGGTGTCGATTGCACGTTGCCGCAGCCGGTCGGCCAGATCGGTGCCATAGAAGGCGCCGATCGTTCGCTTCACCACGGTGATGTCGCCGTCCTGCGGCCGCAGCTCGGGCACGAAACCGCTGCCCGGCGGCTGCTCGGTCACCCCCGGCCGGTCGACCCGGACGAGGACCACCGTGCCGCCTGCCCGCCGGAAGGCCGCAGCCAGGCGCACGGCGCGCCGCACCACGCTGGCGCCATCGTGCGGCCCCATGTCCTGCTCGACGATGCGCGGCATGAGGTCCACCACGATCAGGGCGGCGCGGGAGGCGGCGAGCGGTTCCGTAAGGAGTGAACTCACCGCGCGATCCTAACAAGGCCGCCCACCCGGAGGCGCCGGCACCCGCGGCTCGGGTGGCCCGGCGGTCGCGGCGTCGGGTGCGCCCCACGGGCTAGCCGGGAAGGCCCGTGACCAGCAGGGTCTTGCCGATCGTCCGCCGGGCGCCGATGGCGGCGTGCGCCGCGGCGGCGGCCTCCAGCGGGAACCGCTGCCCGATCACCGGTCGCAGCCGGCCGGCCGCCGCGGCCGCCAGCGCCTGCTCGGTGTACGCGCGCAGCCGCTCGGGCGGGGCGGCGGGCCGGAGCAGCCGCACTCCGCGCTCGGCCGCCAGCTCGGCCGGCACGTCCGTCCAGCCGCCACTGGCCAGACCGAAGCTGAGCAGCCGGCCGCCCGGCTCGAGCAGCTCGAACGCCGACCGGCCGATCTCGCCGCCGACCCCGTCGAAGGCCGCGTCAAGACCGCCCAGCTCGGACCGGATCCGCTCCGACCAGCCCGGTTCGGCGTAGTCGACCACCACGTCCGCGCCGAGCCCGCCGAGCAGCCCGGTCTTCCGTGACCCGCCGGCCGCGGCCACCACCCGGGCGCCGGCGTCCCGGGCAAGCTGCACCAGCAGCGACCCGACGCCGCCGGCGGCGGCCTCCACCAGGACCCGGTCCCCCGGCGCCAGCTCCGCGGCCGCGATCAGCATCGTGGCCGTACGGCCGTCGGCCAGCAGGGCGACGGCGCCGTCCAGCGGCAGCCCGGCCGGCACCGGGAACAACCCGTCGACGGGTACGGCCACCCGCTCGGCGTACCCGCCGGCGCCGCCCGTCCCGGTGACCACCCGGCGGCCCACCAGGCCCGGGTCGACCTGCGGCCCGACCGCCGCGACCAGGCCACCGACGCCGTTGCCCGGGATCATCGGCAGCTCGCCCCGGAACGGCCCGAACCCGGTGGCCCGGAACTGCGTCTCGACAAAGGTGATGTTGGCGTACGCGACGTCCACCAGCACCTGGCCCGGGCCGGGCGCCGGCTCGGGCGCGTCGCCCGGCACCAGCACCTCCGGCCCGCCGTACCCGGTCAACCACACCGCGCGCATGCGCCGCTCCCCCGCTCGCCAACCTTCGTGGCGACCAGCGTGCAACCTCAAGCCGCGTTGAGGTCAAGCCGGTGGGCGACCAGCAACGCGGCACCCGGCACGTTCACGTTCAACCGGGCGGCCTGCACCACCGGCGGCCCCTGAGCCGGCTCAGCCGGCGTCGGCGGGGCGCCAAAGTTCGCCATCGAGCAGCTGGCCGGCGCCGAGCCAGGCGACGTTCATCATCCGGGTGGCGGCCCGGTCGGCGTCGGCCTCCGGGTGGTCGGCCAGCCAGTCGGCCACCGACTCGCTCGCGCCGACCAGCGCGTACGCCATGATCTCGAGCTCGCTCGCGCGGACCTCGCGGCCCCGCGCGGCCAGGGCCCGCTCGAGCAGGCCGGTGACCACATCGATCATCCGGCCGCGCATGGTCACCACGGCCCCGGCCAGCGGCGGTTCGCCGCGGGCCTGCCGGTAGAGCACCGCCCACCCGTCCCGGTGCGCGCCGACGAACCGGAAGAACGCCCGCAGGCCGCGCCAGAGCTGCTCGTCGGCCGGCAGGTCGGGCTCGACCGCGGCCGCGATGGCCTCCATCAGCCGGGTGCCCTCCCGGTGCAGGCAGGCGGTGAACAGCTCCTCCTTGGCGCCCAGGTAGGCGTACACCATGGGCTTGCTGATGCCGGCGTCGTCGGCGATCTCGTCCATGCTCGCGGCGTGATAGCCGCGCCGGGAGAAGACCTTGACCGCGGCGTCGAGCATCTGCTGCTCGCGTACGGCCCGGGGCAGTCGCTTGAACGAGGTCGGCACCCTTGCGAGCATACCTACTCGTGCGTAGGGTTACGCGGGAGTAACCAAGTCTGCCCGCGGAAGGTGCAATCATGACCGACTTCGACCCGGCCAACTTCGCCACGGTCGGCCCCAAGGAATTCGCCCAGCTCGTCAAGTCCACTCCGGACGCGAAGATCGCCGAGGTCATGTCCGGCGACGCCCGGGGCAAGGTCCTCAACGAGGTCTTCACCCGGATGCCGTCGCTGTTCCGGGCCGACCGGGCCGGTTCCACGAACGCGGTCATCCACTGGAACATCACCGGCCGGCCCGACGGCGGCACCGACACCTACGAGGTGGCCATCGAGAACGGCGCCTGCACGGTCACCGAGACCCCGCAGCGCGACCCGAAGCTCTCCCTCACGATGGGTCCGGTCGAGTTCCTGAAGATCGTCGCCGGCGCCGCCAACCCGGTGATGATGTTCATGACCGGCAAGCTGAAGGCCAAGGGCGACCTGGGTCTGGCGGCCAACATCGCCAACCTGTTCGACATCCCGAAGGCCTGACCATGGCCGAGTTCTCGCTTGACCTGACGGAGGAACAGCGGGACCTGCGCGACTGGGTGCACGGCTTCGCCCGCGAAACCGTGCGCCCGGCCGCCGCCGAGTGGGACGCCCGCGAGGAGACCCCCTGGCCGGTCATCCAGGAGGCCGCCAAGATCGGTCTGTACGGTTTCGAGTTCCTCGCCAACTGCTGGGCCGACCCCACCGGCCTGTCCCTGCCGATCGCCAGCGAGGAGCTGTTCTGGGGCGACGCCGGCATCGGGCTGGGCATCTTCGGCACCTCGCTCGCGGTGGCCGCCATCTATGGCTCCGGCACGCCCGAGCAGCTCGTCGAGTGGGTGCCGCAGTGCTTCGGCACCGTCGACGAGCCCGCCGTGGGCGCCTTCTGCACCACCGAGCCCGAGGCAGGGTCGGACGTCGGCGCCATGCGCAGCCGGGCCGTCTACCACGAGGCCACCGACGAGTGGGTGCTCAACGGCCAGAAGGCGTACGCCACCAACGGCGGGATCGCGGCCGTGCACGTGGTCACCGCCTCGGTGGACCCGTCGCTCGGCTCCCGCGGCCAGGCCGCGTTCGTGATCCCGCCCGGCACCCCCGGGCTGGCCTCGACCCGGAAGCTCAAGAAGCTCGGCCTGCGCGCGTCGCACACCGCGGACGTGTTCCTGGACGACGTGCGGGTCCCCGGCTCCTGCCTGCTCGGCGGCCGGGAGGCGCTCGAGGAACGGCTGGCCCGCGCCCGCTCGGGGCAACGGGCGGCGTCCCAGGCCGCCATGCGGACCTTCGAGCTGTCCCGGCCGACCGTCGGGGCGCAGGCCATCGGGGTGGCCCGGGCCGCCTACGAGTACGCGCTGGAGTACGCGGGCAACCGGGTCCAGTTCGGCCGGCCGATCATCGAGAACCAGGCCGTGGCGTTCGCGTTCGCCGACATGAGGATGGAGATCGACGCGGCCCGGCTGCTGGTCTGGCGCGCCTCCTGGATGGGCCGCAACAATCGGCCGTTCACCGCGGGCGAGGGCTCGATGTCGAAGCTCAAGGCCGGCGAGGTGGCCGTGGCGGTCACCGAGAAGGCCGTGCAGATCCTCGGCGGCGCCGGCTTCCTGCGGGAACACCCCGTGGAGCGCTGGTACCGGGACGCGAAGATCTACACCATCTTCGAGGGCACCTCCGAGATCCAACGCCTGGTCATCTCGCGGGCAATCTCCGGCCGCCAGATCCGCTGACGTAACAACAGCCGCCCCGTCGCCGATTCAACCAAGAGGGTGTTCCGCGACCTCGCGAGACACCCCGGAGGAAGGCCCCGATCGATCACTGACCCCAAGGACAGCCTGTGGACCTACCGTTCGTCGTCGCCACCCTCACCCGCCGCGGCATGCTCAGCCCCGGAGCGCCCGGCCGGGTGCTCTCCCAGCTGAACACGCTGCGAAAATGGGGCTACAGCCTGGCCGGCGAGCTACGGCAGGCGGCGGACCGCGACCCGGACCGGGTCGCGCTCGTCGACGATGGTTACGGCAGCATCACGTACGGCGCCCTGCTCCGCCGGGCCGAGCGGCTGGCTGCGGCGTTGCGCAGCTCCCTCGGCCTCGAGGAGGGGCGCCGGATCGGCATCCTGTGCCGCAACCACGGCGGGCTCGTCGAGGCATGCGTGGCGGCGTCCCTGCTGGGCGCCGACTCGGTGCTGGTCAACACCGGCCTGTCCGGGCCACAGCTCGACGTGGTGGCGCAGGAACAGGACCTACGGGTGCTCATCTACGACGCCGAGTTCGCGGACCGCACGGTCGGCCTGCCGGCCCACATCCATCGGGTCGACGAGCGGCGGCACGAGGAACTGATCGCCACCGCGCCGCCGGAGCCGCTCCGGCCGCCGGCCCGCAGCGGCCGCACCATCGTGCTCACCTCCGGCACCACCGGTGCTCCGAAGGGCGCCCGGCGGCGTACGCCGAGCAACTTCGGCCCGCTCGTGTCGATCATCGACCGGATCCCGTTGAACGTCCATGATCGGATGCTGATCACCGCACCGATCTTCCACACCTGGGGTTATGCGGCGCTCCAGCTCGGGTTTGGGCTGCGCGCCACGATCGTGCTGCACCGCCGGTTCGACCCGGTGGCCACCCTCCGGGCCCTCGACCGGCACGACTGCCGGGCGCTGTTCGCCGTACCGGTGATGCTGCAACGCCTGCTGGAGGTGCCGCCGCCGGCGCGCCGTCCCCCGGTCGAGGTGGTGGCCGTGAGCGGCTCCGCGCTGCCCGGCGGGCTCGCGCCGCGGTTCATGGACCTGTACGGCGACGTGCTCTACAACCTGTACGGCTCCACCGAGGTCTCCTGGGCATCGATCGCCACCCCCGCCGACCTGCGGCGCGCCCCGACCACCGCGGGCAGGCCGCCGCACGGCACCCGGCTGGCCATCCTCGACGAGCATGGCGCGCCGGTGCCGCGCGGCCGGACCGGGCGCATCTTCGTGGGCAACGACATGCTGTTCGAGGGCTACACCTCGGGCAACGGCCGGGAGCGGCGGGACGGGCTGATGGACACCGGCGACCTCGGTCACCTGGACGAGCACGGACTGCTGTACGTCGACGGCCGGCAGGACGACATGATCGTCTCCGGCGGCGAGAACGTATTTCCCTCCGAAGTGGAGGACCTGCTGGCCGGCCTGCCGCAGGTCCGCGAGGTGGCCGTCATCGGCGTACCGGATCAGGAGTACGGGCAGCGGCTGGCCGCGTACGTGGTGCTGCACCGGGGCGAGACGCTCGACGCGGAGGCCGTGCGCGAATACGTCCGGCACTACCGGGCGCGGTTCTCGGTCCCCCGGGACGTGTACTTCCCGCCGTACCTGCCGCGCAACGCCACCGGCAAGGTGGTCGCCCGCGACCTCCGCCAGTACCGCGGCTGACCCGCCCGGAAGGAAGGGCCCCTTGTTATCGCTTTTGGTATAGCAAGGGGCCCTTGTTAACGCAGCCTCGTCAGCCAAGCCGGCGGTGCATGATGTGCAGGCCGACGTACCCGTGCTTCGGGTGGTGGAACGCCTCCGGCACGGTGGCCAGCACCTCGAAGCCGAGCGACCGCCACAGCCGCACGGCCCGGGTGTTGGTCTCCACCACCGCGTTGAACTGGATCGCCCGGTAGCCGTCCGACCGGGCCCGCTCGATGACGTACTCGCCGAGGGCCCGACCGGCGCCCTGGCCGGCGTGGTCCGGATCGACCATGAAGCTGGCGCTGGCCACGTGCGCGCCCGGCCCGCCCTGGTTGGGGTTCAGCTTGGCCGAGCCCACCACGACGCCGGAGTCGTCCACCGCCACGAACGTCCGGCCCGGCGGGGCCAGCATCCAGATCTCCCGGGCCCGCTCCTCGGGCATGTCCGGGTCATAGCTGTACGTCTCCCCGGCCGCCACGATCTGCCGGAAGAACGCCCAGATCGCCGGCCAGTCCCCGGCGGTCGCCTCCCTGATCAGCATCCGTCCACCCTGTCTCACCCGGACGTCCGGCGCGACCGCATTAGGGCCCGGCGGTCGGTGGTACGTCAGCGACCTCATGGAAGCCCGGTGAGGTCGCTGACGTTCCACCGACCGGAACGGCCAGGATCTTCCGCCAGCCGACCGCCCGTTCGATGGCGGATCGGTACGACGCGCGGATCCGAGCCCGACCTGGGGTGGCGGGATGGTCCGGGGCGCGACTCAGCCTGGGAGGCCGATCCGGTGCTCGGCGGCGGCCAGCGCGATGTCGTGACGGTACTGGGCATCGGCCAGGCCGATGCCGTCGACCAGGGCGTACGCGGCCTCGCGGGCGGCCACCAGCCCGGTCGCGACGGCCGTACAGGCCAGTACCCGGCCGCCGGCCGAGACCAGGGTGCCGTCGGCCGATCGGGCGGTACCGGCGTGGATCACGCCGGGGCGCTCGGCGCCGGTGATCGGGTCGCCCGTCCGGGGCGTACCCGGGTAGCCGGCCGCGGCGACGACCACCGTGACGGCCGCGCCCGGCCGCCACCGCAGCTGCGGGTGTGCGGCCAGCGTGCCGGTGGCCGCAGCGTGCAGCAGGGCACCGAGCGGGCTGTCGAGCAGCGTGAGCACGACCTGCGTCTCCGGATCACCGAACCGGGCGTTGAACTCGATCACCTTGGGTCCGCTAGCGGTGAGCGCGAGACCCACGTAGAGCAGGCCGACGAACGGCGTACCGCGGCGGCGCAGCTCGGCCAGGGTGGGCCCCACCACCCGGGCCAGTACGTCGTCGACCAGGCCGGCCGGCGCCCACGGCAGTGGTGCGTACGCCCCCATGCCACCGGTGTTCGGCCCGGTGTCGCCGTCACCGATCCTCTTGAAGTCCTGGGCCGGCAGCAGCGGGACGGCCGCCTCCCCGTCCGTCACCACGAAGAGCGAGACCTCCGGGCCGGCCAGGTGCTCCTCGATGACCACCCGGCCGCATTCGGCGGCGTGCCGCTCGGCGGCCGTCCGGTCGTCGGTCACCACCACACCCTTGCCGGCGGCCAGGCCGTCGTCCTTGACCACGTACGGCGCGCCGAACTCGTCCAGCGCCGCGGCCACCTCGGCGGGGTTCTCGCAGGTCCGGGCCCGGGCCGTGGGCACCCCGGCGGCAGCCATGATCTCCTTGGCGAAGGTCTTCGAGCCCTCGAGGTGCGCGGCCGCCGCCGACGGACCGAACACCGCGATGCCCTTGGCGCGTACGGCATCTGCGACCCCAGCCACCAGCGGCGCCTCCGGGCCGATCACCACGAGATCGACGGCGGTCTCCACGGCGAGCGCGGCCACCGCGGCCGGATCGGTGGTCCGCACCTCCCGCAGCTCGGCCAGCGTGGCGATGCCCGGGTTGCCGGGCGCGGCGATCAGGTGGTCGACGCTCGGGTCGGTGGCCAGGCCGAGGGCCAGGGCGTGCTCCCGCCCACCCCCGCCGAGAAGAAGTACGCGCACGACCCCGCATCCTACGGGTCGCCTCGGCTGCGCCGGCCCTCAGAGGAGGTCGTGACGGACCACGTTCTCCTCGCGGCCGGGGCCTACGCCGATGACGCTGACCCGGGTGCCGCAGAGCTGCTCGATCCGCTCGATGTAGCGGCGGGCGTTGAGCGGCAGCTCGTCCCAGGAGCGGGCCTTGGAGATGTCCTCCCACCAGCCGTCGAGCTCCTCGTACACCGGCTTGGCGTGGTGGAACGCGGTCTGCGTCATGGGCATGTCGTCCACCCGCTCGCCGGAGATCTCGTAGCCGACGCAGATCGGCACCTTTTCCAGGCCGGTGAGCACGTCCAGCTTCGTCACCACGAGGTCGGTGACGCCGTTGAGCCGGCAGGCGTACCGGGCCACCACGGCGTCGAACCAGCCGCACCGCCGCTCCCGGCCGGTGGTGGTGCCGTACTCCACGCCGACCTTGCGCAGGTGCTCGCCGTTCGCGTCGAACAGCTCGGTCGGGAATGGCCCGGCGCCGACCCGGGTGGTGTACGCCTTGCTCACCGCGATCACCTGGCCGATGGCGGTCGGCGGGATGCCAGCGCCCACGCAGGCCCCGCCGGCGGTCGGGTTCGACGAGGTCACGAACGGATAGGTGCCGTGATCCATGTCCAGCATGGTCGCCTGGGCGCCCTCCAGCAGCACGTTCTCGCCGCGGTCCAGGGCGTCCCAGAGCAGCGCCCGGGTCTCGGTGATGTACGGCCGCAGCCGCGCCGCGTACTCGAGGTACTCCTCGGCCACCGCGTCGGCGTCGATGGCCTTGCGGTTGTAGACCTTGAACAGCATCTGGTTCTTCTCGCGCAGCACGAGGTCGAGCTTCTTGCGCAGGATGCCGGGGTCGAGCAGGTCCTGGACCCGGATGCCCATCCGGGCCACCTTGTCGCCGTACGCGGGACCGATGCCGCGACCGGTGGTGCCGATCCGGGCCGACCCGAGGTAGCGCTCGACCACCCGGTCCAGCGCCCGGTGGTGGGGCATGATCAGGTGCGCGTCGCCGGAGATCCGCAGCCGGGACACGTCGACACCGCGCGCGGCGAGGCCGTCGATCTCCTCGAGCAGGACCTTCGGGTCCACCACCACGCCGTTGCCGATTACGATCTTGGCGTTCGGGGAGAGCGCACCCGAAGGCATCAGGTGCAGGGCGTACTTTTGGCCGTCCGGGGTGATCACCGTGTGCCCGGCGTTGTTGCCGCCCGAGTAGCGGACGACGTAGTGAACCCGCTCCCCGAGCAGGTCGGTAACCTTGCCCTTGCCCTCGTCGCCCCACTGTGCGCCGATGAGCACGATCGCTGGCATCGTGAAACCGCCTCCAAGGGGCTCGGGTGCCCAGGTGGCGACCGCGCGACAAGCCCGGTGAGTCAGGTTAACAACTAGTGGTGGTCCGGGCCGCAGCGGCCGGATCATCGAAGGAGGCCCCGGCCGTGTACGACGTGGTGCTGCTCGCCCTCGGCTCCGACCGCGCGGGCTCGGAGGGCTGCGGCTCCGACCGCCCGGGCTCGGACGGCTGCGGCGGGGACGGCTGCGCGGATGCGCCCCGGGTGCCCGTGCTGGCCTGCGCCGACGCCCTCACCCGGGCGGGCGCCCGGGTGAGCACGGTCACGGCCCACTCGGACGCCGAGATCGATGCCGCGCTCGCCCGCCTGGACGGGTCGCCCCGGCCGGACGGGCTCAGCTGGCCGGACTCCGACGGCAAGGCCAGGCTGGTGGTGGCGGTGGCCAGCGACGGCCAGTTGCGGGCCGTCCTGCGCCGGCTGGTGCGCCGGTACGCGCCACCGCCCAGCCGCCGCCCGGCGGACCTTGCCCCCAACCGCACGATTCCGGACCTGCCGGCGATCGGACTGCTGCCGCTCGATCCGGCCCGGGGTCCGGGGTCCGGCGCCACCGACCTGATCGCCCAGCTCGGCCTGCCGAGGAGCCCCGCGGAGGTGGCCGGCGCGGTGCTGACCGGCCGGGTCCGGCGGCTGGATCTGCTGCGCAACGATGGCGGCTCGGTGACCCTGGACGGCGCCCTGATCGGCGGCGCGGACGAGAGCGGAACGCCCCGGCCGTGGCAGGGTCGGGTCGAGGTGGACGGCGCCGTGCTGTCCGACGGGCAGGAGCAACTGCTGGCCTGCGTCGTCGGCAACGCCGGGGGGTACGCCGAGGTGGAGGGGGTGCCGCTGCTGACGGCCACCGATCCGGCCGACGGGCTGGTGGAGGTGGCCGTGGCGGTGCCGGTGGTCGCGCGCTCCGGCTGGACCCGCCGCCCCCGGGTCCGCGTCGAGATCCGTCGCGCCCGGGGTCGCGCGGTGGCGGTGAACCCGCGTACCGAACGGGTGTCCTACCTGGACGACGGGGTGGGCGGCGAGCTGACCAGGAAGCGGTCCTGGTGGGTCGAGCCCGGGGCATGGGCGGTTTTCGACCCGAGCGTGTCCGGGTAGCTCGATCGACCGGGATCCGTGCCGTACTGCCCGGCGGGCATATCCTCGGCATGGGAGATGGGGGAGGTATCCGTGGTGCACGACGACAGGGTGTACGTGCCCGGCCAGGGAGGCTCGGGTCCGCAGCGGGCCGGTGAGCCGTTCTGGCCGCCGGAGGAGGAGACCGATCCGGAGGCGCGGGAGATCCACCGCGGCACGCCGCCGGCCGCCGACCCCGCGAGCGCGTCCGGGCCGTCGTCCGGCACGCCGGCACCCGGATCGGGTACGCCACCCGTACCGTCCTGGCTGCGGGAACGGCCGGCCGGCGAGGGCGCCGAGCCGGCGTACGCCGGCGGCGACCAACCGACTCCCGGCGACGCGCCGTCCTGGGCGACCACCCAGCCGCTGCCGCCGTGGGTCACCGCGTCCCAGCCCGGGATCGACGACCAGGCGACGCCGGACGCCAGCGCGCCGTTGCCGCCCGCGCCGGACATTCCGGGAATCCCCCCGGTCATCAGGCCCGCGCCGGGCGCCGGCCTGCCCGCCGACCCGCCCCCGGCCCCGACCGGCGACCTGCCCACCCGGGCGTGGCCGGTGATCGGGCCGCGGGACGCCCCGGCCGGCGACGGCCCGGATTTCACCCCGCCCAGCGGTGGGCCCGTGGGCCCACCGGCGGCCGGCGGATCGGTGAAGCTCGGTCCGGCCGCGGCCGGACCGAACGGCGCGGGCGGCCTCGCCCAGCCGTTCGACCACGACGATCCGCCCACCGGGCCGGACAGCAGCGGGCCGCCCGGCGCGCCGGACGGCCCGGCCGGCCCACCGGCGGGACCTGTCCGACCGGAGGCGGCGTCTCCGTGGGCACAGCCGCCCGCCCGGCCGCCGGCGCCGGGGGCCGAGACGGCGGTCACCGATCCCGGTCCATGGCCCGGCGAGGCACCGCCGGGTCCGTCACCGTGGCCCGGCGAGGCCGCGCCGCCTGCGGAGGTTGCCTTCCCCGGGCCGGCCGCCTTCGCCGCGGAGCCCGGGTCGCCCGCGGAGGCGACCTTCACCGGGGAGGCGGATCCGCCCGGGCCCTGGCCGGGGGAGCCGAGCTGGCACGCCTCGCCGGCGCAGCCCGATTGGGCCGGGCCGGCCCGGCCGTTGCCGCCGGTGTCGCGGCCGGACGGCCCGCCGCCGCAGGTCGAGGGCGCGCGGTTCGACGGGCCGGAGGAACCGCCGCATCCCGGCCCGTACCCGCCACAGCCGCCGACCTGGACGCCGCCGCCCGGCTACGGCGCGGCGGCCGGCTACCCGGCGCCGCCAGGCCCGGCGCCGACCCCGGGCTATCCCGGCGCCCCCGCCGCCGGCGAGTACGACGACACGCCGTGGGTGCCCGACCCGTCGGTGCCGACGGCCGAGGAGTTCGCCCAGCGCCGGGCGGTCCGGCCGGCCGACCCGGTGGCCACCATGGGGGTCCGGGCGGCCGTCAACAAGCTGGGCCTGGTGCGGCTCGCCCCGAGCCGGCACGAGCAGGACATCAAGCGCGACATCGAGATGGTCCGCCGCAACTTCGGCGGGCTGCGTCAGGTGACGGTGGTCAACCCCAAGGGCGGCGCCGGCAAGACCGTGGCCATCCTGCTGCTGGCGATGACCTTCGGCCAGAAGCGCGGCGGGTACGTGCTGGCCTGGGACAACAACGAGACCCAGGGCACCCTCGGGATGCGGGCCCAGCAGGACTTCCACTCCCGTACGGTCCGTGACCTGCTGCGGGACCTGGGCCAGTTCCAGGGCGCGCACGGCCGGATCGGGGACCTCTCCCAGTACGTCCGCGCGCAGGGCGAGGGCATGTTCGACGTGCTGGCCTCCGACGAGTCGGCCACCGGCGGCGAGATGCTGACGGCCCGGGCCTTCGGGGAGATCCGCGAGGTCGTCAGCCGGTTCTACAAGTTGATCTTCGTGGACACCGGGAACAACGTGCGGGCGCAGAACTGGCAGGCGGCCATCGACGCCACCGACCAGTTGCTGATCACGATGTCCGCCCGGAACGACTCCGCCGAGACGGCGGCCCGGATGCTCGACCACCTCGAGCAGAGCGGCCGGCACCGGCTCGTCCGGCAGGCCGTGACGGTGGTCTCCATGCCGCCGTCCCGCAAGGAGATCGACCTGCCGGCCATCGAGCGGCACTTCGCGGCCCGGACCCGGGCGGTGCTGCTGGCGCCATACGAGCGGCTCATCGACACCGGCGAGCCGATGCGGTACGGGCAGCTCACCTCGGCCACCCGGGACGCCTGGCTCAAGATCGCCGCGGCGGTGGCCGAGGGACTGTAACGGGCCTCGGCGGCCGGGTCAGCTGCCGGCCAGCGCGTCCCCGGCGGCCGGGTCGCAGTCCCGGAGGAACTGGGCGCACCGGGCCGCCTCGTCGGACTCACCGATCTCGCCGGCGGCCCGGGAGAGCAGGTAGAGGCAGCGCAGGAAGCCCCGGTTGGGCGCGTGTGACCAGGGCACCGGGCCGTGGCCCTTCCAGCCGCTGCGCCGCAACTGGTCCAGCCCGCGGTGGTATCCGGTGCGGGCG
This sequence comes from Plantactinospora siamensis, assembly GCF_042434095.1. NCBI lineage: Bacteria > Bacillati > Actinomycetota > Actinomycetes > Micromonosporales > Micromonosporaceae > Plantactinospora > Plantactinospora siamensis. Next base: position 471,210 of record NZ_JBHLUE010000002.1, on the reverse strand, counting down.
TACGCGTACGCGGCCACCACCTGGCCCTCGTCCAGCGCCCGCCCGGCCAGGGCGGCCCAGCCGGCGCTGAAGGCCGGAAACTCCGCGGCCACCGCGGCGTACGCCTCGTCGGTGTTCTGCGCGTCGGCTCCGGCGAGGACCGCCTCGGCGGCCTCGTCGGTCGGCAGGAGCGTTGCCGGCGGCTCGGGCAAGAGGTTCTGCATCGGCCCATTCAACCCGCTCGGAGCGGGGGTGGGCACACCGGGGCGGTGGTGGGCTGGCTGAACGGTGGAGGAGATCCACCCGGTACGCCGGTGCGGCCGGCCGCGCGCTGCACTAAAACTGAGGGTCCGGAGCCTCCCCAGGAACCGGCGGCGAGAGCCCGGCGACCAGTCGCCGGGCTCTCGCCCTGTCCGGACACCGCCCCGGCGCGGCCCCCGGCGCCGGCCGACCGGCATGATGGCGGTCGTGCCCAGCCCTCCGCCACCCGAGATCGTGGAACCGCACGACACCACGCCGAACGAGATCGAATCCCGGGCCGAACTCGAACCCCACCTGCGGGCCGGCAGCTTGGCCGGGCTCACCGTGCAGGGACTGCGGCTGGATCAGCATCCGGCGCCGGACCTGGTCGGGGTCGACGTCACCGACACGCTCTTCGTGGGCTGCCACTTCGCCGACCCGGAGGTCGAGGCGGCGCTGGTGAGGCGCGGGGCGCACGTCGTACCGCCGTTCCGGGACGTGCCCTACCCCACCCAGCCGGCCCGGCTCTACACCGCCGACGACCTGACCGCGGGGTTCGCCGAGGGTGGCTTCGCGACCATGTACGACACCCGGGTGTACGAGCACTTCCGGCACACCGGTGGGGCGCTGCCGCCGGTCCGGGAGGCGCTGGCGCAGCGGCTGCACGATCACGGGATCGACAACGCGCTGGCCGACGCGATCCGCTCCTGGCTCGCCGCGCACGGGCCGGCGACCGTGGTGGGCATCATGGGCGGGCACGCGGTGCTGCGCGGCGAGCCCGCGTACCGGATGGCCGCCGCGCTCGGCTGGCAGCTGGCCCGGGCCGACCGGCTGGTGGTCACCGGCGGCGGCCCCGGGGTGATGGAGGCGGCCAACCTCGGCGCATTCCTCGCGAGCCGGCCCACCGACGACCTCGGCGCGGCGATCGACCTGCTGGCCACCGCGCCCGACTTCGCGGACCACGGACCGTACACGGCCGCGGCGCTGGCAGTCCGGGACCGCTTCCCGGCCCCGGCCGTCGTGCCCCGGTCCCGCCCACCGGCGGAGGCCGAGCCGGGTCCGTCCGGGTCGCGGGTCCCGGTGCCGCCGGCCTGGGCGCGCCGGGGCGGATTGGCCATCCCGACCTGGCTGTACGGCCACGAGCCGGCCAACCTGTTCGCCGGGCGGATCGCGAAGTACTTTTCGAACGCCATCCGGGAGGACACCATCCTGCGGCTGGCCCGTGGCGGCATCGTCTTCGCCCCCGGTCAGGCCGGGACCGTACAGGAGGTGTTCCAGGCGGCCACGAAGACGTTCTATGGCACGGACGGCGCCAGCGGTCCGTACGTCTTCCTGGGCCGGGACTACTGGACCCGGACGCTGCCGGTTGAGAGCCTGCTGCGGCCGCTGCTGGCCGGCGCCCGGGGCGGCGACCTGAGCCCGCTCATCCAGGTCACCGACGACCTGACCGAGGCGGTCCGGCTGCTCACCGCCGCGCCGGCAACGCCCCCCACACCGCCGTCGAGCTAGGGCATGTCGAGCCGGGGCACACGGTCGCGATCGGAGATCAACCAGCGACCACATGCCCCAGCTCGACCCTGCCGGCTACTTGCCGATCTTCGTGCCGGTCGAGCGCAGCGCCTCGCAGGCCTCGACCACCCGGGCGGCCATCCCGGCCTCGGCGGCCTTGCCCCAGACGCGCGGGTCGTACATCTTCTTGTTGCCGACCTCGCCGTCGACCTTCAGCACGCCGTCGTAGTTGCGCAGCATGTGGTCGGCCACCGGCCGGGTGAAGGCGTACTGGGTGTCGGTGTCGATGTTCATCTTCACCACGCCGTAGTCCAGCGCCTCGCGGATCTCCGACAGCAGCGAACCGGACCCGCCGTGGAAGACCAGGCTGAGCGGCTTCTCCTTGCCGTACTTGGCGCCCACCGCCTCCTGGATGTTCTTCAGCACCTCGGGGCGCAGCTTCACGTTGCCGGGCTTGTAGACGCCATGCACGTTGCCGAAGGTGAGCGCGGCCATGTAGCGGCCCTTCTCGCCGAGGCCGAGCGCATCCACCATGGCCAGGCCGTCCTCGACCGTGGTGTAGAGCTTCTCGTTGATGGCGTTCTCGACGCCGTCCTCCTCGCCGCCGACGACGCCGACCTCGATCTCCAGCACGATCTTGGCCTCGGCGGCCCGGTCCAGCAGCTCGCTGGCGATCTCCAGGTTCTCGGCGACCGGCACGGCGGAGCCGTCCCACATGTGCGACTGGAACAGCGGCTCCTCGCCGCGGCTCACCCGCTCCTTGGACAGCTGCATGAGCGGCCGGACGAACTTGTCCAGCTTGTCCTTCGGGCAGTGGTCGGTGTGCAGCGCGACGTTGACCGGGTAGTTCCGGGCCACCTCGCGGGCGTACGCGGCGAACGCCGCGGCGCCGGTCACCATGTCCTTGATGGTGGGACCGGAGAGGTAGTCGGCGCCGCCGGTGGAGACCTGCACGATGCCGTCACTCTCCGCCTCCGTGAACCCCTGCAGGGCGGCGTTCAGGGTCTGCGACGACGTCACGTTGATCGCGGGGTACGCGAACCGGCCGGCCTTGGCCCGGTCGAGCATCTCGGCGTACACCTCGGGCGAAGCGATGGGCATCTCGAAGGCTCCTTACTCATATCGCTCTGGGCCCCGGCGGGCCGCTGTCCTGGGCGGGTGCGCCTGACCGCGTTGTCTGCGTGCCGGCAGTATCCCGTAGCGCACCGGCGTGGGCACAACCGACCGGTACCCGTCCCACGCCCCCCGATTCACCCGCGCTCGGCCCGGTCGGGGACCACGAGGCTGATGATCCAGCTGAGCACCGCCATGACGATCGCACCCCAGAACGCCGCCCAGAAGCCGTTCACCGAGAACGGCAGGTGGGACCGCTCGGCGATCCAGCCGGTCAGCAGGAAGAGCAGCGCGTTGACGACCAGCGCGAACAGGCCGAGCGTGACGACGTAGAACACGCAGCCGACCACCCGGATGATCGGCTTCAGCACGGCGTTGACCACGCCGAAGATCAGGGCCACCACGAGCACGGTGCCGGCCTTGCCGCCGGCCGTGCGGGCCGTCACGTCGATCCCGTCGACGACCAGGGTGGTGACCCACAGCGCGAACGCGTTGATCACGAGCCGGATCAGGAACGCCACGCTCCCATCCTGGCACCCGACGGCCGCCGCCGGCCGTCAATTCGCCGACCCGCGCGGTTCCGGGCCGGCCCCCGCGGTTTCGTCCCGGGCGCAACGGGCAGGAGAGTCGGTCGCGGGCGACCGGCACAGCCCGTACGGTGGATGGACCGTTCCGTGATCGGCGACAGAGGAGGCGGGATGACCCAGCCAGACGAGGACTTCGCCCCGGGCGACCACCTCACGCCGGAGGAACGCGACCCGGAGGCGCCGGAGGACGACGCCGTGGAGCAGGCGACGGTCGCGGACCCGAGCGCCGAGCCGGACGTACCGCACCGCGGGCTCGAGGTCGACGACTGGGACGCCATGGAACAGGCCCGGGTGGTCGGCCCGGACGACGACTACGACCACTGACGGAGGCCGCCGGTGGCCGGGGCGGCCGCCCGGCACTCACGCCCGGCGCCCCGGCCGATGCCGGTACCCTTTGTGCCCGTGGACACCGCCGAGCACATCCGCGCACTCTCCGACAACCTGGCGATCAACCCGCTTGATCCGAAGGACCTGTTGCACACCTTCGGGCTGATCGGGGTCTGCGTGATCCTCTTCGCCGAGACGGGTCTCCTGGTGGGGTTCTTCTTCCCGGGGGACTCGCTGCTGTTCCTGGCCGGCGTGGCGGCGTCGTCGGTGGCCGACGCCATCTTCGGTGGTGGGACCCGGCTGTCGCTGCCCGCGCTGCTCATCGGCGGTCCGATCTGCGCGATCCTCGGCGCCCAGCTCGGGCACTTCCTTGGCGCCCGGTACGGCCGCCGGATGTTCGAGCGGCCGAACTCCCGGCTGTTCAAGCGGGAGTACGTCGAAAAGGCGGAGTACTACTTCCGCAAGTTCGGCCCGGCCAAGGCGGTGGTGCTGGCTCGTTTCATCCCGATCGTGCGGACCTTCCTGAACCCGGTGGCCGGGGTGCTCGGCATGCCGGCCCGGCAGTTCCTGGTGTGGAACATCGTCGGGGCCGTGCTCTGGGTGGACGGCATCCTGCTGATCGGCTACCTGCTGGCCCGGCAGATCTACGACGCCATCGGCGATCAGATCGACAAGTACATCCTGCCGGTCGTCGCGGTGATCATCCTGATCTCGGTGCTGCCCATCCTGCTGGAGCTGCTGCGGGACCGACGGTCCCGGCGACGGGCAAAGGCGCTGGAGGTGGTGGCCTCGTCCGGCGCGGCCGGCGCCGCCGAGACGCTGCGCGGCGAGCACCAGGACGACCGCGAGCGCGGGCAGCACAGCCCGCGGCACCGGCACGACGGCGGACGCTGACCGCCCGACGGCACGGCGCGGGATCCGCTCGGAGACACGACGTCGCTGATGTTGGGTCCCGGGATTTCCCGGACACCCGACATCAGCGACAGGCTTGGTGCTGACCGCGACGGCGCGCGGAGGCGCCGCACGGCACCCCGAGGGATGTCACGCGCAGCGTGTAGCTGACGGTCGCCCAATGCGCATCCGAACCGCGGACGGGCATCGGACGACCGTCGTCCGGCGGCGTGATCCGCCGCCGAACCCGAAGCTCAGCGAGCCTTCTTGGTGGCGCGCTTACGCGGCGGGGTGAGCAGATCGGCGATCGTGGCGATCGCCGTCGGCACCAGCCGGTAATACGCCCACACGCCCCGCTTCTCCCGCTCGAGCAGACCCGCCTCGGTCAGGATTCGCAGGTGGTGGCTCACCGTCGGCTGGGAGAGTCCGAGCGGCGCGGTGAGGTCACACACGCACGCCTCGCCCTCGGGCGCCGACTGGATGAGGCTGAGCAGCCGCAGCCGAGCCGGGTCGGCGAGTGCCTTGAGCACTCCCGCCAGTCGCTCGGCGTCGGCACGTTCGATCGGCTCGCCGGCAAGCGGCGAGATCTGAGGCATTGTCATTTCGGCCAACGCAGTTCCCACGTATTCCATCCTTCCACTTGCAGCATCGACCCGCCTGCATATCAGCAGATCCGAATCGGCAAACTTTTACGCCAGAAGGCCGAGGTCAGCCATCGTGTAGGCCGCCCGGTAGGGCAATCCGGCGTCCCGCACCGCTTCGCCGGCTCCACGATCGACGATAACCGCCACTCCCACGACCTCGGCGCCAACTTCGCGTAACGCCTCGACGGCGGTCAGCACACTCCCCCCCGTGGTCGACGTGTCCTCCACGGCAAGGACCCGACGACCCGCCACGCCCGGTCCCTCGATCCGCCGTTGCAGCCCGTGTGTCTTCGCGGACTTGCGGACGACGAACGCGTCGAGCGACCCGCCCAGCGACGCCCCCGCGTGCAACATGGCCGCGGCGACCGGGTCAGCTCCGAGGGTCAACCCGCCGACCGCGTCGTACTCCCAGTCACGGGTGAGGTCGAGCAGCACCCGACCGACCAACGGGGCGGCCGCGTGATGCAGCGTGACCCGACGGAGATCGATGTACCAATCCGCCTCGCGGCCCGACGACAACACCACCGGTCCATGGATCACAGCCAGGTCGGTGATGAATTTACGCAGGTCGTCGTGGTCCCCCATGCCGCAGGATCGTACTGCCCGAGTCTGAGAACTCGTTGAGTGCCCCGGCCGCACCGGCCGAGCCGCGCGGCGGCCCACATCGACGTACGACTGTCCGCCGCGCCGGCCCGGCCACCGGCCGTGACGGTTCAGCCCTGGTCGCGGCCGAGCCGTCCGCGGGTGTCCCGGGCGACGCCCTGGAGCAACCGCCGCGGCGTGTGCCGCAGGCCGAAGACGGCGAGCTTGTACTTCCAGTCCGGAACGCTGACCAGCCGCCCTTTCTGCAGGTCACGCAGGCCTTCGGCGACCACATCGTCGGCACGCAGCCAGAGCCAGGGGGGCGTCTTGGTCATGTTGATCCCGGCCCGGTCGTGGAACTCGGTGCGCGTGTAGCCCGGGCACAGCGCCAGCACCCGTACGCCGAACGGCCGCACGGACTGGGCCACCGACTCGCTGAAGTTGGTCACCCAGGCCTTGCTCGACGAGTAGGTCGAGCCGGGCATCACCGCACCGAAACCGGCAACCGAAGAGACATTTATCACTGCCCCACGACGCCGTTCCACCATGCCAGGCAGGACCGCGTGGGTCAGTCGGAGCACCGCATGCACGTTCAACCGCAGCAGCCGGATCTCGTCCTCGACGGCGGACCGCAGGAACGGCCGGTTCAGGCTGATGCCCGCGTTGTTCACCAGCATCTCGACCGGGTCCGCGCCGTCGCGCAGCCGGTCCGCCACCGCCGCGCAGCCGTCCTCGCTGGCCAGATCCGCCGGCAGCACCTCGACGGCCGTGGAGTGCCGCGCGGTCAACTCGGCCGCGGTGCCCGCCAACCGGTCGCCGTCCCGGGCTACCAGCACCAACCGGCGGCCGTCGGCGGCGAGCCGGCGCGCGAAGGCCGCACCGATCCCCGAGGTGGCGCCGGTGATCAGCGCGGTGCCGCCATCCCGGGCGGCGACGGCGGGCGCGGGAACGGGCTCGGCCTCGGTCACTGTCGGTTCCTCATCTCACCGGTCGGTCGGCGGCCGGGAAGTCCGCATCGGTCCGGTCGAAGTACGCGTTGGCCGCCGGCAGCGCCAGCAGCAGCGCCACCACAAGGTAGCCGAGGGCCTGGCCCGTCGACAGCGCGGCGCCGAGCGGCGCCCACCAGGCCGGGTACGCCCCGGCCGCGGCCCGGACGAGCTGCTCGGTTGCCAGGTCCTCGGGCCGGAAGTCCAGCGGTACGACCCGCTGCAGGCCGGTGACCGCCAGGGCGCCACAGCCGAGCAGCAGCCCGATGGCGCTGACGGCCCAGACGGCCAGCCGGGACCCGCGGGTGCCGCGGAGCAGACCGAGGGCCAGCAGGCCCAGCAACACGGCCATGCCCACCGCGATCAACGTGGCCAGCGCCGCCGCGCCGCGGATGAGCGTCACGGCGACGGTGAGCTGGGCGTGGTCGGCGGCCGTGCTGGCCGTTGCCGACCGGAACCGGGCCACGGTGCCACTCAGGATCGACAGTCCGATCAGGGCGTGCACCAGCCCGACCGCGGCCATCAGGGTCAGCAGCGCCGCCGCGCCGGTCACGGCGACCGGCCGACGCCGGCCCGGGCGGACCGGCGCGGCCGGCCGGTGTGGATCCGCCTCGGCGACCGGCGCCGATCCTGGGTACGACACGGGCGATCCCTCCGGGTTTGCGGTTGGTTCGCAACCTACCCGGAGGGATCGCCCGGCGGAACGTCAGCCGCACCGGTACGCCGCGCCGTCGGTCCGGTCGGCGGCGCGCCAGGGGCGGGCGCGCTACCGCGCCGGCGGACCGGCCTCGTCCTCCGGCCGGTCACCGTGCGATCCGGGGCCGAACGACCCGGGCCCGTGCGTTCCGGGACCCTGCCCCTCGGCGCCGTAGCCGCCGGGGCCCTCCGCCGGCGGGGGCGGCGTGCCCTCGCCCGCCTGGCCCTGGCCCGGCTGCCACTGGCCCGGCTGGCCGGACGACGGCGGGTAGCCGGGGGTCTGGGACTCGCCGGGCGCCGACGGGTATCCGGGGGTCTGCGGGTACGGGTAGGCGGCCCCCGGGGTCGGCGGCTCGAACCCGGGCTGCGGCTTCCGGAAGAACGCGTTGGAGGCGGGCAGGGCGAGCAGGATGATCACCGCAAGCAGGGCGAGCACCGCGAGCACCGACAGGATCGCGGCGACCGGCCCGTACCAGGACGGCAGCACGTCGTTCAGCCGGTTCTGCACCTCGGTGGCGCTGGGCACGTCGGCGTTGCCGCCGTTGCCGCCCATCGAACCGGTCAGGCCGCGGCCGGCCAGCCCGCCGCCGGTGCAGCAGACGCCGATGCCGGCCAGCACCCAGGTCACGATGCGCGAGGCGTTCTTGCCGCGGTTGTTGAACATGCCGAGAACCACGTAGGCGACCGCGAGCAGCAACGAGACCACGACGCCGACGATCGCGCCGACCGTGGCGAACGACTCGGCGCCCTCCGCGGAGGTGCCGGCGTACAACTCCTTGTAGACGCTATTGATCTTGCCGAGAACGGACAACGCCACGATCGCGCTGATCACCTGCAGAGCGGCGACCGCGTACAGCAGATATGTCGAGATGGTGACGCTGCTCGATCGCACACCGGGCGCCGGCGCGGCCGGATTGCTCGGTTCCGACACGGGCTCTCCCTTCCTAGATCCACGAGATTGGTCATCGATACCCTGCCAGCGTTGGGCGACAAACGGCAGGGGACCCGCCGACCGGATCCTGCGGGGAGCCCGGGCTCAGTCCTCGTCCGGGCGCAGCCGGTCCCGGGCGTACTCGCCGAGGGTGGTGCGGCCCATGACGCAGCCGACGAACGTGGTCAGCTCGCCGCGGTCCTCGGTCAGCGACTCCCAGGCCGCCCGTGCCGCGGCCGCGTCGAACCGACCGAGCAGGCTGGCGGCGTACGCCTTGCCGGCCGGGGAGCCGTCGGCCAGGATCGTGGTCAGCCGCTCCCGCAGTTCCTCGGCGCGGTCCGGCAGCAGCCGTTCGAGGGCCTCGTACGCGGCCGTGGGTGGCAGGGTCTGGCCGGCGAAGCCCACCCCACCGAAGGCGAGGGTGTCGGCCTCCGCCAACTCCCGGATCGCGTCGTCGAGTTCCCGGTCCCGCTTGCCTCGTCCCAGCATGCCCACTCCCTTTCCCCACCCGCCCGGCACCCACCCCTCGACCCGCACATCGATCAAGAAGTTGGCGGCGACATCGGAGATCGAATCGCCGCTGACTTCTTGACCGACCAGGCCGGTCAGGGGCGGGTTACCGCGAGGGCGTCCTTGGTGTCGGACAGGTCGACCCGCACGGTGTCGCCGTCGCGGATCTGGCCGCTCAGCAGCGCCTTGGCGAGCTGGTCGCCGATGGCCGTCTGCACGAGCCGGCGCAGCGGCCGGGCGCCGTAGATCGGGTCGTACCCGTGCTCGGCCAGCCAGGTGCGGGCCGGGTCGGACACGTCCAGCGTGAGCCGGCGCTCGGCCAGCCGGCGGCGCAGCCGGTCCAGCTGGATGTCCACGATCGACCGCAGCTGCTCGCCGCCGAGGCTGGCGAACACCACGATGTCGTCGAGCCGGTTGAGGAACTCCGGCTTGAACTCCGACCGGACCACCGCGAGCACCGCCTCCCGGCGCTCCTCCTCGCTCAGCGTCAGGTCGGTGATCACCGACGAGCCGAGGTTGGAGGTGAGGATCAGGATGGCGTTGCGGAAGTCCACCGTGCGGCCCTGACCGTCGGTCAGCCGGCCGTCGTCGAGCACCTGCAGCAGCACGTCGAAGACGTCCGGGTGGGCCTTCTCCACCTCGTCCAGCAGGATGACCGAGTACGGCCGGCGGCGCACCGCCTCGGTGAGCTGGCCGCCCTCCTCGTACCCGACGTATCCGGGCGGGGCGCCGACCAGGCGGGCCACCGAGTGCTTCTCGCCGTACTCGCTCATGTCGATCCGCACCATGGCCCGCTCGTCGTCGAAGAGGAACTCGGCGAGCGCCTTGGCCAGCTCGGTCTTGCCGACACCGGTGGGCCCGAGGAACAGGAAGCTGCCGGTCGGGCGGTCCGGGTCGGCCACGCCGGCGCGGGCCCGCCGTACGGCGTCGGAGACCGCGGCCACGGCCTCGGCCTGGCCCACCACGCGGGCGCCGAGCGAGTCCTCCATCCGCAGCAGCTTCGCGGTCTCGCCCTCCAGCAGCCGACCGGCCGGAATGCCGGTCCAGGAGGCGACCACCGCGGCGATGTCGTCGGCGCCGACCTCCTCCTTGAGCATCCCGCCGTCGGCCTGCAGCCCGGCCAGCTCCTGCTCGGCCCGGGCAAGGTCGGCACGCAGCTCCGGGATCCGGCCATAGCGCAGCTCGGCGGCGCGCTCCAGCTCGCCGTCCCGCTCGGCCCGCTCGGCCTCGCCGCCGAGCCGCTCCAGCTCCTCCTTGGCGGCGGACAGCCGCGCGATGTGGCTCTTCTCGAGCTGCCAGCGTTCCGACAGCGCGGTGAGCTGCTCGCGCTTGTCGGCCAGCTCCTTGCGCAGCCGCTCGAGCCGCTCGGCCGAGGCCTCGTCCGGCTCCTTGGCCAGCGCCATCTCCTCGATCTCCAGCCGGCGGACGGCCCGCTCGATCTCGTCGACCTCGACCGGCCGCGAGTCGATCTCCATACGCAGCCGGGACGCGGACTCGTCGACCAGGTCGATGGCCTTGTCCGGCAGGAAGCGGTCGGTGATGTACCGGTCGGACAGCGCGGCCGCGGCCACCAGGGCGGCGTCGGTGATGCGTACGCCGTGGTGCACCTCGTACCGCTCCTTGAGGCCGCGCAGGATGCCGATGGTGTCCTCGATGGTCGGCTCGCCGACCAGCACTGGCTGGAACCGGCGCTCCAGCGCCGGGTCCTTCTCGATGTGCTCGCGGTATTCGTCCAGGGTGGTGGCGCCGACCATCCGCAGCTCGCCGCGGGCGAGCATCGGCTTGAGCATGTTGCCGGCGTCCATCGAGCCCTCGCCCTTGCCGGCGCCCACCACCGTGTGCAGCTCGTCCAAAAACGTGATGACCTGGCCGTTGGAGTTCTTGATCTCCTCGAGCACCGACTTGAGCCGCTCCTCGAACTGGCCGCGGTACTGCGCGCCGGCCACCATGGCGCCGAGGTCCAGCGAGACGAGCTTCTTGTCCCGCAGCGACTCTGGCACGTCGCCGGCCACGATCCGCTGGGCCAGGCCCTCCACGATCGCCGTCTTGCCGACGCCGGGCTCGCCGATGAGCACCGGGTTGTTCTTCGTACGCCGGGAGAGCACCTGGACCACCCGGCGGATCTCCGAGTCCCGGCCGATGACCGGGTCGATCTTGCCCTCGCGGGCCCGCTCGGTGAGGTCGACGCCGTACTTCTCCAGCGCCTGGTACGTCTGCTCGGGATCGGCCGTGGTCACCCGGCGGTCGCCGCCGCGAACCGTCGGGAACGCGGCCACCAGGGTCTCCTCGGTGGCGCCGGCGGCCTTGAGCGCCTGCGCCACCGCCCCGCCCACCCGGGCCAGCCCGGCGAGCAGGTGCTCGGTCGAGGTGTATTCGTCGCCGAGCGGCCGGGCGATCTGCTCGGCGGCCCCGACGGCGTTGACGAACTCGCGGGACAGGCTGGGCTCGGCCACGCTGGAGCCGCGGGCGGCCGGCAGGTTCTCGACGGCCCGGGCGGCGGCCCGCCGGACGTCGGCCGGGTTGGCCCCGGTGGCGCGCAGCAGGGCGGCCGCGGTCGAGCCGCCGGTGTCCAGCAGCGAGAGCAGCAGGTGCCACGGCTCGACGGTGGCATGCCCCCGCTGGTTGGCGATGGCAACCGCGCCGGTGATGACCTCGCGGCTCTTGGTGGTAAGGCGTTCGGCGTTCATGGCTCCCCCGGGGTCAGGTGTGTCCACTAGGCATGACACAACCAGACTTGAGTCTATTCCGCTCAAGTCTAGGCTGTGACGCCGGTCACTCGGTGACCAACTCGAGCCGGACCCATCGCCGGTCCACCCCGGCGCCGCGGCCCAGCCAGATCGTCCGCGGGTACGCCTCGGTCACCACACACAACGCCCCGTCCGCCAGCAGGGTGAGGTCTCCGACGGCCGGCCACGCCGCCCGCCGGTACCGGCCGGCAACCACCACCCCCGCGCCGGCGGATCCCTGCACCGCCAGCACGCCGTCGCCGATGGCGGTCACCGCGTAGGCCAGGTCCGGATGTCCGGCCGCCGACTCGGGCCGCCACGCGTCGCCGACGAGCCGCCACAGCGTCGGGAACTGGCGATTGTCGGCGGGCCAGCCCACCAGCCACGCATCGCCGCCGTCGACCTGCGGCTCCAGCCGACCCAACCGGCCGCCGGGCGCCGGCACCGGGGTGGAGCGCCAGGTCCGCCCGTCGTCGGGCGAGATGGCCGCGTACGGCCGCCCGTCCCGCACCCCGGTGGCCACCAGCCGGCCGTTCGCGTACGCCACCTCCGCCAGCCCCGGCACGTCCGGCTGGCGGGCCAGCGGGCGCGCCCGGTCGGCCGCCCACTCCAGCACCGCCGGGGGCCGCCGGTCCCGGTCGCAGCACACCTGGAAGCGTCCCTGAACCATGAAGTACGCCGCCGGCGGTGGATCCGTCCGCGCGGAGGGGTGGCTGAACGTGCTGCCCCGGTCCGTCGAGGCGTACCAGCCGTGCGGCTCGGCCACCAGCACCAGCCGGTCATCCCGGGCGAACAGCTGGAAGTTGGCGGCGGTGGCCCGGGGCAGCGGCAGGGAGGTCCAGTGCCGGCCACCGTCCAGGGTCCGCAGCAGCACGCCCGGGCACTCCGGCGGCGGCGGCGTGCCGCCCGGCTCGGCGCCGAGGCTGGTCGCGTAGCAGCGCGAGAACAGCACGTACCCGGTCTCCGCGTCGGTGAACCGGACCGTCCAGGACGGGTAGTCGGCCGGCACCGGCACCCGGGCGGTGCGGACCGGCCAGGGCTCGTCGAGGCTCGGCCGGGCGCTCGCCGGCGCGCTGGGCCGGGCCGGGGTCCGGCGGACGTCCCCGATACCGCAGCCGGCCGGCGCGAGCAGCAGCACGGCGGCGAGCGCCGCCGCGGACCGGAACCGGACCCTCATCGATCCATCGTCCCTCCGCTGATCACTCCGGTACCAGCACGATCCGGAACCAGGTCCGGTCCGCACCCGTACCGACGCCGAGCAGCGGCCCGTCACCGCCGGGCGACGGCACCAGGACGGTGGCGTCGGAGAGCACCTCGATCCCCTGGTTGTTCAGCGGCCAGTCCAGGGCCCGGTACCGGTCCGCCGCCACCAGGCCGTTGCCGGCCGGTCCCGAGGTGAGCAGCAGACCACCACCGATCGGCAGCACCTGTTCGGCCCGAGCCGCCGGCAGGCCGGTCGCGGGCACCGGCGCCCAGGCCCGCAGCTCGGTGGCGCCGGGATCGGTCGCCCCGGGCGGCGACTGGTAGCGCCACAACGCGGGCGGGCGGGCCGGATCGGCGGACCGGACGACCAGCCACGGCTCCCCGTCGGGGGCGACCTCCACCTGTACGACGGTGATGTCCGGCGGGCCCGGATCCGGGACCGGGGTCGGCCGCCAGGTCCGGCCATCGTCGGTGGAGAGCGCCACCACGGGCCAGCCGCCGGCCACCCCGGTCGCCCACAGCTGCCCCTTCCGGTACGTCAGGACACTGTTCCCGGGAACCGAGGGGGGCGCCGGAACGGGCCGGGCCCGGCCGCCGCGCCAGTCGACGATCCGTTCCGGCCGCGCGGTGTCGTGCTGGAACCGCGAAAGGCTCTCCTGGAAGGCGTCCGGGATCTCCTGCTCGGCGCCCCCGGCGACCCGGGCAAAGCTGCGGCCGCCGTCGGTGGACCGGTACCAGTTCGGCGCGGCCCACAGCAACAGATCGCCGTCCCGGGTGACCACGAGCTGGTGGCTGGCCGCCTCCGGCCGGGGATGCCGGAGCGGCCGCCAGGACAGTCCGCCGTCGTCGGTGCGCAGCAGGCTGGCCGCGCAGCTCGGTCGGCTTCCGCTCGGATCGGTGACCGTGCCGCAGCGGGTGAACTGCGCGTACCCGCGCTCCGCGGTGACGAAGTCAAGCTGCTGGAGCCGGAAGTCGTCCGGCACCGGCACCCGGGCCGTGCGGACCGCGACGACCGGCGCCGTACCGGCCGGCGTGGCGGTGCCGGCCGGTCCGGACGGCGGCACGGCCCGGCGTACCTTGCCGATCGAGCAGCCCGGCGCGGCCAGCAGCAGCACGGCGAGCGCGAGCGCGCCGGCGGCGCGGCGACGACTCCGGGTCATACCGGAGATGATCCCGACCCGGCGCCGGGATCTCCACCCACCGCCGGCCGCGAATCATCGACGGCCGGACTCGGTAGCCTGGACGACGTGCGAGTACGCGTGGAGCAGACGACCCTGCCCGGCATCGGTGTACGCCATGACGTGATCACCGACTCCGGTCGGCGGATCGGCGTGGTGAGCCACCGCAACGGACGCCGCGATCTCGTGCTCTACGACCAGGACGACCCCGACTCGTGCGCGGCCAGCGTCCCGCTCACCGACGACGAGGCGGAGGCGCTGGCCGACGTCCTCGGCGCCTCGCTGATGCTCGGCCAGCTCGCCGGGCTGCGGCAGCAGGCCGCCGGGCTGCTCACCGAGCAGATCCTCATCCCCGCCGGCTCCAGGTACGTCGGCCGCCCCCTGGGCGACACGAAGGCCCGGACCCGGACCAGCGCCTCCATCGTGGCGGTGCTGCGGGAGGCCGAGGTGATCGCCTCGCCGGACCCGTCCTTCGTGTTCGCCGCCGGTGACGTGGTGGTGGTGGTCGGCACCCGCGACGGCATCGACGGGGTATCCCGGATTCTCGCCCAGATGCTGCCGGACGGCTGAGGAGGATGCACCACGAGACGACCGTCCTGCTCATCGAGGTCGGGGCGTTGCTGCTCGGCCTCGGCATGCTCGGCCGGCTCGCCCGGCGGATCGGCCTGTCCCCCATCCCGCTCTACCTGCTCGCCGGCCTGGCCTTCGGCCAGGGCGGCCTGCTCCCGCTGAACGCCAGCGAGGAGTTCTTCGCCACCGGCGCCGAGATCGGCGTGATCCTGCTGCTGGTGATGCTCGGCCTGGAATATTCGGCCGACGAGCTGGTCGGCAACCTGCGCTCGGCCGCTCCCGCCGGCCTGATCGACGGCGTGCTCAACGCCCTGCCCGGCGCGGCCTTCGCGCTGCTGCTGGGTTGGGGGTGGCTGTCGGCGGTGGTGCTGGCCGGCGTCACGTGGGTCTCCTCGTCCGGGGTCATCGCCAAGGTGCTGGCCGATCTGGGCCGGCTCGGCAACCGGGAGACCCCGGTGATCCTTTCCGTCCTCGTGATCGAGGACCTCGCCATGGCGCTCTACCTGCCGCTGCTCACCGCGCTGCTGGCCGGCACCGGCCTGCTGGGCGGCGGGATCGCGCTCGTGGTGGCCGTAGCCACCGTCGTGGTCGTGCTGCTGGTGGCCACCCGGTACGGCCGGGCCATCTCGGCGATTTTTCCGGTGAACAATCCGGAGGCGTTGCTGCTCGGCGTGCTCGGACTGACGCTGCTGGTGGCCGGCGTGGCCGCCCAACTGAAGGTCTCGGCCGCGGTCGGCGCGTTCCTGGTCGGCATCGCCCTGTCCGGTCCGGTGGCGCACAACGCCACCGAGCTGCTGTCCCCGCTGCGCGACCTGTTCGCGGCGGTCTTCTTCGTGTTCTTCGGCCTGGCCACCAACCCGGCGGACATCCCGCCGGTCCTGCTGCCGGCGCTCGGGCTGGCCGTGCTGACGATCGGCACGAAGGTGGTGACCGGATATCTCGCCGCCGGGCGGGTGGGGGTGGCGCTGCCCGGCCGGCTCCGCGCCGGGCTGGGTCTGGTGCCGCGGGGCGAGTTCTCCATCGTGATCGCGGGCCTGGCCGTCACGTCCTCCGCCGTGGAGCCCCGGCTGGCGCCGCTGGCCACGGCGTACGTGCTGATCACGGTGGTGGTCGGGCCGCTGCTGGGCCGCCTGCCGGACGTTCCGGCCGTCAAGGGGTGGCTGCGCCGCCGGATGGAGGCCCGCCGGCTTGCGCCGGCGACCGCACCGGACTGACGGCCGTCCCGGGCCGGCACCGTAACGGCTTGATGAAGTGGCACATGAGGGGCCTTTCGCCAATCCGGGGCCGCGCGCTACGGTGTCGCGTCAGCAGCCGATGGTGCCCGGACGGATACTCCCGGGTAACCACCACCACCGCCGCGAGCGGAAGGTTCTTTCCGGGGTGAGCGTGCAGGAGTCGACGTTCCACGGCTTCGCCAATCCGGTCGACCCCAGCGCAACCGAGTTGCGAGCCTGGGCTTACCAGCCGGACTCCGTTCCGCTGCACTCGATGCCGCCGGACTGGGACCTGCTGGTCTCCGGCGACCACCTGGTGGGCACGCTGTTCGACCTGGCCATGGACCGCACCTGCCCGGCGCGCCGGTTCGCCCAGCACTGCCTCTACATCTACTCGGCCGACGGGATTCGGACGAAGTTCCGCGCCCATCCCCGGCGCCGGCTGCGCAAGCTGGTGGAGCGGGCCGAGCGCGAGGGCGACGAGTCGATGCTGACCTGGGCGCACAACTGCCGGATGCTGCTGGCCCGGCCGGAGCTGTTCGACTATCACGACTGGTGCGAGGGCGGCCTGGTCCGCAGCGGCCGGCGACTGTAGGCGTACCGCTGCGCCGTCCGGAACGCGGCAAGCGAAACGCCCGCGTCGCGGCGGGCGGACGTCGGCGCGGACGGGACGCGGGCCGGGAGCCCCCGTGGATCCCGGCCCGCAGCATCGCCGCCACGACCCGCGTCAGCCTCCGGCGCGCCGGCCCTTCGCCTGGCGTACCTGCTCGCGGGCCTGATCCTGACCGTGGTCGACCTGATCGACATAGCGGCCCTCGGTCAACTGCTCGCCCTCCTCGCCGTCGGCGCGTGCGTCGACGGGCTCGGTGGCGCCGAGCGTGTCCCGGACCTTCTCGGTCATCTTGCGGAACGGATCGGCCATGGCGCTGCCCCCATTTGGTCCGGATTATGCAATACGAACCCAAAGGTCAGAATAGTGGAGCCGACGGACCCGCGCGGGCAGAACCGGCCTAAGACCGGTCTTCCGGGCGGATCGGTCGCCACACCACGAGCGCCGTCGAGGGCCGCGAGGTGGGCACCAGGTCGGCCCGCGGGAACGGCCGGGCCGCCTCCAGTTGGGCGATCCGCTCGTACGCCGCGGCCAGCTGCTGCTGGGCCTGCGCGAGCCGCTGCCGCAGCCCGTCGACCGCCTGTTCCAGCTCGATGATCCGCTTGATGCCGGCCAGGTTGACGCCGTCGTCCTGGCTGAGCCGCTGCACCTCGCGGAGCAGGGCCACGTCCCGCACGCTGTACCGCCGACCGCCGCCGGCCGCCCGGCCGGGCTGCACCAGCCCGAGCCGGTCGTACTGCCGCAGCGTCTGCGGATGCATGCCGGCCATCCGGGCCGCCACCGAGATCATCAGCACCTTGGCGTCGGACGCCTGGGCGACCGAAATGATGAACTCCTCAGCCATCGTGAGCACCTCCGGTCGACGGCCGCTCAACTGACACGACGTACCCGGGCGTCGAGACGTTCCCGACCCGCTCCCGGGGTCTGCGCGGCGAAGGTCTCCAGCGCCGCCCTGGCCTCGCCGGACACCTGCTCCGGCACGATCACCTCGATGGTCACCAGCAGATCGCCCGGCTGGCCGTCGCGTCGGGCCACGCCCTTGCCGCGGGCCCGCAGGACCCGTCCGCTCGGCGTGCCCGGGGGCACCCGCAGCGTCACGGCGCCGTCCATGGTCGGCACCCGCAGGTCGGTGCCGAGCACCGCCTCGGCGAACGTGACCGGCACGGTGAGCGTCAGGTCGTCGCCGCTGCGCCCGAACAGGTCGTCCGGGCGGACCCGGACCAGCACGAACAGGTCGCCGGGCGGACCGCCGCGATCGCCCGGCTCGCCCCGGCCCGACAGCCGGATCCGCTGCCCGTCGGCCACCCCGGCCGGGAAGCGCACGGTGATCGTCCGGGTCTTGGTGACCCCGCCCGTCCCGCGGCACTCCGGGCACTTCTCGTCGACGATCGTGCCCACGCCCTGGCACTCGCGGCACGGCTCGGCGAAGCTGAACGCGCCCTGGTCCCGGCTCACCACGCCGGCGCCCTTGCACACCGGGCAGGTGCGCGGGCTGGTTCCCGGCTTGGCGCCGTTGCCGTGGCAGACGTCGCACACCCCCGGGGCGCGCAACGTCAGCGGCAGCGTCACCCCGCGGACCGCGTCCGCGAAGTCGACCGCCACCTCGGCCTCGACGTCCCGGCCCCGGGCGGGCCCGCGCGGCCGCGTCGTGGTGCCGGCGCCGCCGTTGAACAGCGTGCCGAACAGGTCCGAGAAGCCGCCCCCGAAGCGGCCACCCGCGGCGCCACCCGGGCCGCCACCCGCGCCACCGAACAGGTCGGACACGTCGAACGGGACGCCGCCCGGCCCACCCGCGCCGGCCTGCGCGTTCCGCCGGAACGCCCCCGAGCCGAACAGCGAGCGCATCTCGTCGTACTCCTTGCGCTTGCGCTCGTCGGACAGCACCGAGTAGGCCTCGGAGACGGCCTTGAACCGCGACTCGGCCTCGGCGTTGCCGGGGTTGCGGTCCGGGTGCAACTCCCGGGCCAGCTTCCGGTACGACTTCTTGATCTCGTCTGCGGAGGCGGACCTGCCCACCCCCAGCTCGGCGTAGAAATCCTTTTCCAGCCAGTCCTTGGAACTCATCTGTCCACCCCCTTCCCTGCACTCCTGGCCCGGATCGTCGGCGCCCGTCCGGCCGGACGGGCGCCGACGATCCCCGACGTAGCTATTCCGGGTCGGCGACCGCCACCAGCGCGGGCCGCAGCAGCCGCTCGCCCAGCTGGTAGCCGCGCCGCATCACCTCGACGCACGTCGGCTCGGTGACCTCGGCGGACGTCTGGTGCGCGACCGCCTCGTGCCGGGTCGGGTCGAACTGGTCACCCTTCTCACCGAACGCGGCCAGCCCGAACTTGCCGAGCGCCGCGGTGAGCTGCTCGGCGACCGTGCCGAACGGACCCACCAGGTCGCCGTGCTCGCGCGCCCGATCCAGGTCGTCCAGGATCGGCAGCAACGCGGTCAGCACGGTCCCGGTGGTCTGCTCGGCCTGGAGGCCGCGGTCCCGGTCGACCCGCTTGCGGTAGTTGGCGTACTCGGCCGAGACCCGCTGAACGTCCCGGGTCCGCTCGTCGAGCTCGGCCCGCAGCGCCTCCAGCTCGGCGCCCAGGGCGCCGGACCGGTTCGCCGCGGAGTCCAGCGGCTCCGCCGGGGCGTCCACCACCGGCGTGTCGCCGCCGGTGGTGGCGGCCGCCTCGGCCTCGGCCTCGGCGGCCCGCTCGGCCGACTCGTCGGCGAGCTCGGCCTCGGTGCTGGTCTCCGGCTTGACCTCGGCGTCCCCGGTGCCGTCCGCCTGGTCACCGTCGGCCGGCGGGTCGGTCGGCTCGCCCTTGCCGCCGGACGGATCGACCCGGCGCTTGTCCCGGATGACGACGCGCTCGCCGGCCGGGTTCGCCGGGCCGGCGTCCGCCGCGTCATCCCGGGCGGACGTGCCCGGCACCGAGCCACCCTGCGCCGGGCCGGCGTCGCCGGCCTTGGCGTGTCGTGGCTTGTCCGTCATTTATCTACCTCAATCTTGTGCATGGTGGAGCGGCAGGTCACTTCTTGTCGTCCTCGTCCACGATCTCCGCGTCGACGACGTCGTCCGGACCGGTCGCACCGGTTGCGCCGGCCGCACCCGGGCCGGCCGTACCGGCGCCGGGGGCACCGGGGCCCGCCTGCTGGCCGGCCTCGCCCTGCTGCTGCGCGTACAGCAGCGAGCCGGCCTGCTGGGAGACCTGCGCGAGCTTCTCGTGCGCCGACTTGATCTTCTCGAGGTCGCTGCCGCCGAGCGCGCCACGCAGGTCGCCGAGGGCCTCGTTGATCTGCTCCCGGTTCTCCGCGGGCAGCTTCTCGCCGCTCTCGGCCAGGAACTTCTCGGTCTGCCACTGGAGCTGCTCGGCGAGGTTGCGGGTCTCCGCCTCCTCGCGCCGCCGCTTGTCGTCGTCGGCGTGCTCCTGGGCGTCGCGCATCATCCGCTCGATGTCATCCTTCGGCAGCGCCGAGCCGCCGGTGATGGTCATCGACTGCTCCTTGCCGGTGCCGAGGTCCTTGGCGTGCACGTGCACGATGCCGTTGGCGTCGATGTCGAACGCCACCTCGATCTGCGGCACGCCGCGCGGCGCCGGCGGCAGGCCGGTGAGCTCGAAGGTGCCGAGCTTCTTGTTGTACGCGGCGATCTCCCGCTCACCCTGGAACACCTGGATGAGCACCGACGGCTGGTTGTCGTCGGCCGTGGTGAAGACCTCCGACCGCTTGGTCGGGATGGTGGTGTTGCGCTCGATCAGCTTGGTGAAGATGCCGCCCTTGGTCTCGATGCCCAGGCTCAGCGGGGTGACGTCCAGCAGCAGGACGTCCTTGACCTCGCCCTTGAGCACGCCGGCCTGCAGGGCGGCGCCCACGGCCACGACCTCGTCCGGGTTGACGCCCTTGTTCGGCTCCTTGCCGGTCAGCTGCTTCACCAGGTCGGTGACCGCCGGCATCCGGGTCGAGCCGCCGACCAGGATCACGTGGTCGACGTCCGCGACCTTGATCCCGGCGTCCTTGATGGCCTGCTCGAACGGGCCCTTGCAGCGGTCCAGCAGGTCCTGGCTCATCCGCTGGAACTCCGCCCGGCTCAGCGTCACGTCCAGGTGCAGCGGGCCGGCCTGACCCGCCGTGATGTACGGCAGGTTGATGTTGGTGGTAGTGGCCGCGGACAGCTCGATCTTGGCCTTCTCGGCCGCCTCGCGGAGCCGCTGCATGGCCATCTTGTCCTGCGACAGGTCGATGCCCTGCTCGCCGCGGAACGTCTTGACCAGGTGGTCGATGATCCGCTGGTCCCAGTCGTCGCCACCGAGGTGGTTGTCGCCGCTGGTGGACTTGACCTCGATGACGCCCTCGGCGAGCTCCAGCAGCGACACGTCGAACGTGCCACCGCCCAGGTCGAAGACCAGGACGGTCTGCTCCTTGGAGCCCTTGTCCAGGCCGTACGCCAGCGCCGCCGCGGTCGGCTCGTTCACGATCCGCAGCACGTTGAAGCCGGCGATCTCACCGGCCTCCTTGGTGGCCTGCCGCTGCGCGTCGTTGAAGTAGGCCGGAACGGTGATCACCGCATCGGTGATCTGCTCGCCCAGGTAGGCCTCGGCGTCCCGCTTGAGCTTCATGAGGGTGCGCGCGGAGATCTCCTGCGGCGTGTACTTCTTGCCGTCGATGTCGACGGTCCAGTTGGTGCCGACCTCCCGCTTGACCGACCGGATGGTCCGGTCCGGGTTGGTCACCGCCTGACGCTTGGCGACCTCGCCGACGAGCACCTCACCGTTCCGGGCGAACGCGACGATCGACGGAGTCGTCCGCGAGCCCTCGGCGTTCGCGATGACGGTGGGCTCACCGCCCTCGAGAACGCTGACGCAGGAGTTCGTCGTGCCGAGGTCGATACCGACCGCACGTGCCATGTTCGCTTCCTCGCTTCGCTACTAGAGCAGGTGGCGGGCCACTGACGAGCCGGCCCGACACAAGTTGAGTGCCTCTGACTCAATACTGCCACGATCACCCGTGGCGTCAAGTCGAGGTTGAGTCTGCCTTACGCAAGTCTGCCGAATGTCCGGATATTCCCCGCTCGGACGCCCGACCGAACCGCCGGCGGAGGTACTCGCCCGGGTGTCCGGTTGTCGGCGTTGGATCGATCGGGCACCCTTTACCCGTGACGACCCAGGGCGAGCCGGCCACAGCGGGCGCGGCAGCCCCGCCCCTCGAATCTGCCCCGCGCTCGGCCGGGGAAACCCCGGCCTCCGCCGAGCCGGACCTCAGCGCTGCCCTCGGGGAGCTGCGAACGGCGGTGGCCGGGGCGCGCTTCCCGCTGGTGCTGCCCTCGGCCAACGAGGCGAGCCGGACCGCCCACACGGTGATCGGGCAGCTCGACGACTACCTCCTGCCGCGGTTGGCCCGGCTGGACGCGCCGCTGCTCGTGGTGGTCGGCGGCTCCACCGGCGCCGGCAAGTCGACCCTGGTCAACAGCCTCGTCCGGGCGCGGGTCAGCGCCTCGGGCGTGCTCCGGCCGACCACCCGCGCCCCCGTGCTGGTGTGCAGCCCCGCCGACACCGGCTGGTTCCGGCAGGGCGAGCTGCTGCCCGGGCTCACCCGCACGAACGAACCGGGGAGCGATCCGAACACGCTGCAACTGGTCGCGGCCCCGGCCCTCACCCCCGGGCTGGCCTTCCTCGACGCCCCGGACATCGACTCGGTGGTGGACGCCAACCGGGCCCTCGCGGCCCAGCTGCTGGCCGCCGCCGACCTGTGGCTGTTCGTCACCACCGCGGCCCGGTACGCCGACGCGGTGCCGTGGGAGCTGCTGCAGACCGCCCGGGAACGCGGCACGGTCATCGCGCTGGTCCTGGACCGGGTGCCGCCCGAGGCCGCCGACGAGATCGCCGGACACCTCGCCGAGATGCTGGCCGCGCACGATCTCGCGGCCGCCCCGCTGTTCGTGCTGCCGGAGACGACCGTGGACGGTCAGGGCCTGCTGCCGGAACGGGCGGTCGGCGACCTGCGTAGCTGGTTCGGCCGGCTCGCCGCGGACGGGCAGGCCCGGGCCGCGGTGGTCCGGCAGACCCTGGACGGCGCGCTGACCGCGCTCGGCCCG
Source organism: Plantactinospora siamensis (assembly GCF_042434095.1). Lineage (NCBI taxonomy): Bacteria > Bacillati > Actinomycetota > Actinomycetes > Micromonosporales > Micromonosporaceae > Plantactinospora > Plantactinospora siamensis. The sequence goes on along the minus strand of NZ_JBHLUE010000002.1, from coordinate 448,641 downwards.
GCGGTGGGCCGGCTGGCCGCGGCCGGCGAGGAGCAGACCCGGGCCGCCGCGACGCTCGACGAGCGGGTGACCGGGGCATACCGGAACGCGCGCCGGACCGTCGAGCAGGGCGTCCGCGACGGCCGGCTGCTGCGCGGCGAGGTGCTGGCCCGGTGGCAGGAGTTCGTCGGCACGGGCGAGCTGTTCCGCACCCTGGAGGCCCGGATCGGCCGGCTGCGGGACCGGGTGGTGGCCGCGGTGACCGGCCGACCCGCCCCCGGTCACGAGCTGCGGACGGCCATCGAGTCCCAGCTGGTGACCCTGCTCCGCGGCGTGGCCGCGGACGCGGCCGAGGCGGCGTACACCGGCTGGCAGGCGCACCCGGCCGGGGCGGCGCTGCTGGAGCCCTCGCTCGCCCGGCCGGCCGACGACTTCGCCGAACGCGCCGAGCGGCTGGTCCGGGAGTGGCAGCGGGGCGTGCTGGAACTCGTCCGCGCCGAGGGCGGCGACCGCCGGTTCATCGCCCGAACCGCGGCGTACGCGGTGAACGCCATGGGCCTGGCCGTCACCATCGCGGTCTTCGCCTCCACGGCCTTCATCCCGACCGGCCTGGAGGTGGCCACCGGGGCCGGCACCACCCTGGCCGGCCAGGTCGTGCTGCAGGCCATCTTCGGCGACCAGGCGGTACGCAACCTCGCCGCGCAGGCCCGGGTGGACCTGCTGGAGCGGGTGTCGGAGCTGCTGGAGACCGAGGCCGCCCGGTTCCACGCCCGGACCGGCGCGGCCGGCGTCGACGCCCAGGCCGCGGAGCGCCTCCGGGTCGCCGCGGCCGACGTCGAGGCCGCGCGCCGGCGCGCCGGGCTGACCCGGGGCGCCCCGCTCACCCTGCCCGGGGACGAGCGGTGACCGGCATCGTGGGCCGGTTCCGGGAGGCGCTCACCGGAGACCGCCGGATCGATCCGGACGTCCTGGTCGACCGGGTGGCGGCGGTACGCCGGTTCATCGACCTCGTCGAGGGCCACCTGCCGGACGACCGGCTCGGTCCCGCGCACACCCTGGTGGAACGGGCCGGCGACCGGTTGGCGCTGTCCCGCGACCACACGGTGGTGGCGCTGGCCGGCGCCACCGGCAGCGGCAAGTCCAGCCTGTTCAACGCGCTGGCCCGGATCGACCTCTCGCCCGTGGGCGTGCGCCGGCCCACCACCGGCGTCACGTACGCGTGTGTCTGGGGCCCCCCGGAGGGCGCGGTACGGCTGCTCGACTGGCTCGGCGTGCTGCCGCGCAACCGGTTCGTCCGGGAGAGCCAGCTGGACGCCGAGGACGAGGCGGCGCTGCGCGGCCTGGTCCTGCTCGACCTGCCGGACTTCGACTCGGTGCAGCAGAGCCACCGCCGCGAGGTCGACCGGCTGCTCGGCCTCGTCGACCTGGTGGTCTGGGTGGTCGATCCGCAGAAGTACGCCGACCGGGTGGTGCACGAGAGCTACCTGCGGGAGTTCCACCGGCACCGCGACGTCACCGTGGTGGTGCTCAACCAGACCGACCGACTGCCGGCCGCCGAGGTGCCCCGGGTGCTGGCCGACCTGCGCCGGCTGCTGGACCGCGACGGGTTGTCCGGAGTGCCCGTGCTGGCCACCTCGGCGGTCGACCCAGCGGCGCTGGCCGACCTACGGAGCACCCTGCAGTCCACGGTCGGCGAACGGCAGGCCGCGCTGCGCCGGCTCTCCGGCGACGCCGACGCCGTGGTCGACGCGCTGACGCCGCTGATGGGACCGGCGCCGGCGCCGGACGACCTCGACCGGGCCAGCCTGCCCGGGCTCACCGACGCGCTGGCCGGGGTGGCCGGGGTGCCGGCGGTCGTCGAGGCCACCGAGCGCGCGTACCGGCACCGGGCCGCCGGCTCCACCGGCTGGCCGCTGGTGCGCGGCTGGCGCAAGCTGCGCCCCGATCCGCTGCGCCGGCTGCACCTGCCCGGCCCCGCCCCGGACACCGCGGGTGAGGCGGAGGCGACGAGCCTCACCTCGGCCACCTCCGTACCGGATCCCACCGCGGCGCAACGCTCGGCCGTCGGGCTGGCCGTGCGGCGGGTCGCCGACCGGGCCGGTCGCGGGCTGGCCACCCCGTGGCCGGAGGCGGTGGCCGCGGCCGCCCGCTCCCGGCTGGCCGACCTGCCCGACGCGCTGGACGGCGCGGTGGCGGGCACCGACCTCGGGCTGCGCCGCAAGCCCATCTGGTGGCGGCTGGTCGGCGCGCTGCAGTGGCTGGTCACGCTGGCCGCGGTGGCCGGGCTGGGCTGGCTGGTGTTCGGGTACGCGCTGCGCGCCCTCGGCCTGCCGCCGCTCGACTACCCGATGGTCGGCCGGGCGCCGCTGCCCACGCTGCTCCTGCTGGGCGGCCTGCTGCTCGGCGTGCTCATCGCGCTGCTGGCCCGGCCGATCATCGCGCTCGGCGCTCGGCGCGCCCGCCGGCGGGCGGAGCGCCGGCTCCGGACCGCGGTGGCGGGCGTGGCCATCGGCCACGTCATCGAGCCGGTCCGGGAGGTGCTGGCCGCGTACGAGCGGGCCCGCGAGGCGCTCGCGGCGGCCCGGTCCGGCCGGTGAGCCCGCGCCGCGCCGCCCTGGTCCGCGGCGGGATGATCCTGCTCGGCCTGCTGTACCTCTCCTGGGGGGGTGCCGGCCGCCGCGGCGCCCCGCTGGTTCTTCGACAGCTTTCCCGGCCTCGGTCACGCCTGGACGGCCGCGTATCCGCCGTACAACGAGCATCTGGTGACCGACCTCGGCGCGGCGTTCCTCACCCTCGGCGCGCTGCTGCTCGCGGCGGCCTGGCTGGCCGACCGGCGGGTGACCCTCGTGGTGCTGGGCGGCGTGCTGCTCTATTCCTGCGTCCACCTGGCGTTTCATCTCCTCCGGCACGGCACCCTCGGCGGCGTCGACCTGGCGGCCAGCCTGGTGGCGCTGGCGCTCGGGGTGGGCATTCCGGCCGTGCTGCTGGTGCTCTGCACCCGCGGCCCGGCGTAGGGTCGGGACATGGCCACGCCACAGACCCCCTACGAGGCGGTGCTCCATGCCGCGCGGGACGTGACCAGGCTGGATTCCGCGCTGGACGCCGAGATGCTCGGCACCGCGCTCCTGGGCAGCGTTTACGCACTGGCCGACGACGACCGCAACGCCGCCGTGCGCCGGTTCGTCGGTGACTTCCTGGCCGCGACCAACCGGCGGCGCAGCGCCGCGGCCACCACGATCCGCCGGGTGTTCGCCGTGCTCGTTCCGGAGGCGACCGGGGCGGCCGCGGTCAGACCGGGCGCCCAGGCGCCGTCGTGGTCCGACCAGCTGGGCCAGGTACGCCTCACCGGCAGTTACGCCTACGGCGACGTGTACGGCGACCAGACCTCCTACCTGGCCACGTTCGCGTACTCGGACGCCGAGGCCGGCGGGCCGGAACACGCCGTGGTGGCCCTGGTGGACCACAACATCGGGATCACCAAGGACGTCTTTGTGGGCGGCCCGGCCGCCGGCATCCTCGACCAGGTGAAGCGGATGTGCGACGGCGACGACCTCACCTGGTTCCGCACCGAGGATCCGGTGCGGCTACGCGCCGAGGTCAGCCGGCACCTGGCCATCACCGACGGGCTGGCCGAGCTGCCCGACGAGGGCTCGCTGGCGACCGACCGCGCGCTGGTCGGCGCCCGGCTGGCGGTGCTGCCGGCGCCGCCGCTCGCCGCGGTGCCGGAGCCGGAGCCGATGTCGCCGGAGGAGCGCGCCCGGCTGGTACGCGAGTTCCTGGCCGCGCCGGAGGCTCTGCGGCACGGCCTGGACGAGGTCGACGGCGGCGACCTGGCCTCGCTGCACTTCTGCCTGAGCCTGATCCTCGACCACGCCGGCACTCTGCCGGAGCCGGATCCGCTGCGCTGGAGTCCGGCGGTGGCCGGGCTGTTCCTGCTGGACTGGGTGCACCGGCGGGCGGTGCTGGACATGGACGACGCCGCCATGCTGCCCCGGGTGGTGCGGGCCTGGGCCACGTACGCCACCCGGCGGCGGGGCCTGCCGGCGCAGGCCGTGGAGCAGACCGACAGCGCGGTCGAGGAGATGATCCCGGAGTTCGTCCGGCTCTACACCACGGGCGAGCGCCGCAGCCCGGCGACCGCGGCGGTGGCCCAGCTGATGGCCGACGGGGTGGACCCGAACGACCCGGACGCCCTGAACGCCTGGATCGAGGACAACCGCCAACGCCTCGGCGACGACTGACCCGGCGCCGGACCGGTCGAGGTCCGCTCTCGGGGTGATCGTTGCTTGAAAACGGCGCGCTTGTGCGGCGTGTCGACGCCCGAATCCGCCAACGATCACGGGTTCCGGTCGGGATCCCTCTGCGGCGGGTACGGAGTGCCCGGCGACGGGTTAAGGATGCTCGGCGGTGGCGGCGCAGGCGTGGGGCCCGGAGTGCTCGGCGTCGCGCCCGGGGTGCTCGGCGTGGGGCCCGGAGTGCTCGGCGTCGCGCCCGGAGTGCTCGGCATGGGGCTCGAAGTGCTCGGCATGGGGCTCGGCGTCCCGGCTGGGCTGGGGGTTGGGGTCGGCGCGCCCGGGCTGGGCCTCCGGCTCCCTGACGGGGTCGGGGTGGGCGTTCGGGTCGCGCTTCCCGATGGCGTCGGGGTCGGGCTCCGCGACGGCGTCGGGGTCGGGCTCCGCGATGGCGTCGGGGTCGGGCTCTGCGATGGCGTCGGCACCGGGGGCGGGGGCGGCTCCGGTGTCGGGCCGCTCGGGGTGGGTGTCGGGCTTGGACCCGTGGGCGACGGCCACGGGTCGGTCTGCGCCGATCCGGTCGGCGACGGGTCGCCGGCGGGCCTCCCGGGCGGCAACGGCGCGGGTACGGCCGGGAGCGCCGGGCGTTCGCGTCGCGTCGGCCGAGGCCGCGCCGGATGGACCGCGGGGCCGGCCGGTGGGGTGCCGCGGGCCCGGTCACCCGTCCAGGACGGCGGACCGCCGGGCAGAGTGGTCGGTGGCAGCGGGATGACCACCACCGGCCCCTCCGAGGGCGGGGCGATGAACGGCGGCAGGTCCGAACCGGGCTCACCGGCCCCCCGTACGGTGGCCGAACCGGCGGTGATCACCGCGACGATCGGCAGCGACGCCGTCCCGGCCAGCATCGCCACGGTCAGCAGATAGCGGCGGGCGGGGCCGGCCAACCCGTCGGCCCGGTGAATCCCGATGACCCGGCGGTCGGCGTGCGCGCCACCGGAACCGCGGTGCCGGGCGAGCGGGCGGGACGGGACGGGTTCGGGCACAGGTCGGACTCCTCGCGGGCGACATGAGGCACCGCGTCCGGTTCCGGTGCGAAGTCGTGACGGAATCCGGACTCCTCGGGCGGCATCACCGCGGCACAGCGTGGCGCAATCACCGAGGGTTTTCCAGATCCGTACAGCGTGTCACCGTGCCGACTTTCCCGTTCCGGGTCGGCGGGCGGGGCAAACCGGGATGTCTGTGACGAACGAGGCCGTCAACCGTCCCCCCGGTTCCGGCTCGGGGATACCGATCTGTGGGTCCGCTCACCTCCTCTGCGAATATGGAAACCAACGGCACTCCGGCCGGCCCGCCCGCGTACCCGGCGGGGGGCGACGGGAGGTCGACGTTCGGCGATCCGGATCTGGCGTCAGGAAAGCCGTCCAGACCGCGCAGCAACCCCGGACCGGGGCTAGGCGCGGTGCACACGTCCGGCCGGACGGCAGTCGGGCCGGCGCATGGAACTGCGCGGTCGGGCCAACCCCGGTGCCGGCGCACACACGACAGGAGAGACGGATGGCGAAGGGCGACCCCGGGGTCACGGCCCGCGGCAAGCGGGCCACATCCCGATCCAAGCGGCCCCTGGCCGACCAGCCCAGCAGCGAGCCCGTGCAGCTGCTGACCCCCGAGGGCGAGCGGATCGACAGCGTCGTCGGTCAGGACGGCGTGGAGTACCGCGTCGACTTCACCGACGATGAGTACCGCGGCCTCTACCGGGACCTCGTGCTGGTCCGGAAGCTCGACGCCGAGGCCACGGCGTTGCAGCGGCAGGGCGAACTCGGCCTGTGGGCCAGCCTGCTCGGCCAGGAGGCGGCCCAGGTCGGCTCCGGCCGGGCCCTGCGGCCGCAGGACATGGCCTTCCCCACCTATCGCGAGCACGGCGTCCTCTACTGCCGGGGCATCGACCCGATCATGCCGCTGGGCCTGTTCCGCGGCGTCGACCAGGGCGGTTGGGACCCGAACGAGTTCAAGTTCAACATGTACACGATCGTCATCGGCGCCCAGACGCTGCACGCCACCGGCTACGCCATGGGCGTCACCATGGACGGCCGCACCGGCGGCGAGGACGGCGAGGCCGTGATCGCCTACTTCGGCGATGGCGCCACCAGCCAGGGCGACGTCAACGAGGCGTTCGTCTGGGCCGGCGTCTTCAACGCCCCGCTGGTCTTCTTCTGCCAGAACAACCAGTACGCCATCTCCGAGCCGCTGGAGCGGCAGACGCGCATCCCGCTCTACCAGCGGGCGGCCGGCTTCGGCTTCCCCGGCATCCGGGTGGACGGCAACGACGTGCTGGCCTCGTACGCGGTGACCCGCCAGGCGCTGGACAACGCGCGCCTGGGCCAAGGCCCGAGCCTGATCGAGGCGTACACGTACCGGATGGGTGCGCACACCACCTCCGACGACCCCACCCGCTACCGGATCGCCAGCGAGGTCGAATCCTGGCAGGCCAAGGACCCCATCGCCCGGATGCGCGCCTTCCTCACCCGGCAGCAGATCGCCGACGAGACGTTCTTTGCCGAGGTGGACGAGCAGGCCAAGCGCGAGTCCGTGCACCTGCGCGAGCGGGTGCTGAACATGCCGAACCCGGAGCCGGTCAGCATGTTCGACCACGTCTACCCGCACGGATCGGCCGAGCTCGACGTGCAGCGCGAGCAGTTCAGCCGGTACCTGGAGTCGTTCGAGGGGAGCGCGCACTGATGGCCACCGAGACCCTCACCATCGGAAAGGCCCTGAACACGGGCCTGCGGCGGGCCCTGGAGAACGACCCCAAGGTCGTCATCATGGGCGAGGACGTCGGCAAGCTCGGCGGCGTCTTCCGGATCACCGACGGGCTGCAGAAGGACTTCGGCGACCAGCGCGTGGTGGACACCCCGCTCGCCGAGTCCGGCATCATCGGCACGGCCGTCGGCCTCGCCATCCGCGGCTACCGCCCGGTGTGCGAGATCCAGTTCGACGGTTTCGTCTACCCGGCGTACGACCAGATCGTGTCGCAGGTGGCGAAGATGCACTACCGGTCGCAGGGCAAGGTCCGGATCCCGATGGTGATCCGGATCCCGTTCGGCGGCGGCATCGGCGCGGTCGAGCACCACTCCGAGTCGCCGGAGGCGTACTTCTCGCACACCGCCGGGCTCAAGGTCGTCAGCTGCGCCAGCCCGCAGGACGCGTACACGATGATCCAGCAGGCCATCGCCTCGGACGACCCGATCGTGTTCCTGGAGCCGAAGCGGCGCTACTGGGAGAAGGGCCCGGTGGAGCTGGACGCCCCGCTCTCCGGGGCGTACCCGCTGCATGCCGCGCGCGTGGCGCGGGCCGGCACGGACGCCACGGTGCTGGCGTACGGTCCGATGGTCCGGGTGGCGCTGGACGCCGCGACGGCGGCCGCGGAGGACGGCCGGGAGCTGGAGGTCATCGACCTGCGCACGCTCTCCCCGCTGGACCTCGGCCCGGTGTACGAGTCGGTCCGCCGCACCGGACGCTGCGTGGTGGTGCACGAGGCGCCGGGCAACCTGGGTCTCGGGTCCGAGGTCGCGGCCCGGATCACCGAGGAGTGCTTCTACTCGCTCGAGGCGCCGGTGCTGCGGGTGACCGGGTTCGACACCCCCTACCCGGCCTCCCGGGTGGAGGAGGAGTACCTGCCGGACCTCGACCGGGTGCTCGAAGCCGTCGACCGCACCTTCGGATGGTGAGCCGAATGTCGCGAATCAAGGAGTTCCCGCTCCCCGACCTCGGCGAGGGCCTGACCGAGGGCGAGATCCTCAAGTGGATGGTCGCGGTCGGCGACACGATCGAGCTGAACCAGCCGATCGTGGAGGTCGAGACGGCCAAGGCCGCGGTCGAGATCCCCGCCAAGTGGGGCGGGCAGGTGCACGCGATCTTCCAGGAGGAGGGCGCGACCGTCGAGGTCGGCACCCCGATCATCGCGATCGACACCGACCCGGGCGCCGGACCGATCGACGAGTCCGGCGTGGGTGGCCCGGCCACCACCGGCCAGCCCGGGTCGGACCTGCCCACGCCGTCGGCCGCGTCGCTGGCCGCCGTGCGGGTGGCGCCCGCCGAGGGCGTCGTGGAGCCGGGCATGGAGGGTAGCCCCGCCCCGGCCCGCACGCCGGTGCTGGTCGGCTACGGACCGCGGACCGCCGCGGCCAAGCGCCGGCCCCGCAAGGCCGTCCCCGGTACGCCAGCCGCGGCCGCTCCCGCGCCGACCGCCGCGGCCGCTCCCGCCGCGACCCCCGCGCCACCGGTCCATGATCGGCAGAACGGGGCCGCGGGCACGGTGGTGCTGGCCAAGCCGCCGGTCCGGAAGCTGGCCCGGGACCTCGGGGTGGACCTGACCGGGCTCACCGGCTCGGGCCCGCTGGGCTCGATCACCCGGGAGGACGTACAGCGGGCCGCCGAGACGCCGGCGACGCCGGCGGCCGAGGCGCCGGCAGTGACCCCGGCGGGCGTTTCCGCCGCGGCCCCGTCCTTCGGCCCGGACCGCGAGCAGCGGATCCCGGTCAAGGGGGTGCGCAAGCTCACGGCGGAGAACATGGCCCGCTCGGCCTTCACGGCACCGCACGTCACGGAGTTCCTGACCGTCGACGTGACCCGGTCGATGCGGGCGCTGGACCGGCTGCGCGCCCAGCGCGACTGGCGGGACGTCCGGGTCTCCCCGCTGCTGCTGGTGGCCAAGGCCGTCCTGCTCGCGGTCCGCCGGCACCCGATGGTCAACTCGTCCTGGGCGGGCGACGAGATCGTGGTGAAGGAGTACGTCAACCTGGGCATCGCGGCGGCCACCGAGCGTGGGCTGATCGTGCCGAACATCAAGGATGCCGGCCGGCTGTCGCTGCGGGAGCTGGCCGACGCCATGACGGCGCTGGTGCAGACCGCCAAGTCCGGGCGGACGGCGCCGGCCGACATGGCCGGTGGCACGCTCACGATCACCAATGTGGGCGTGTTCGGCGTGGACACCGGCACGCCCATCCTCCCGCCTGGTGAGTCGGCCATCCTCGCCTTCGGCGCCGTCCGGGAGATGCCCTGGGTGCACAAGGGCAAGGTGAAGCCGCGCCAGGTCACCACCCTGGGTCTCTCCTTCGACCACCGGATCATCGACGGCGAGCTCGGGTCGAGGTTCCTCGCGGACGTCGGGGCGTTCCTGGCCGATCCGGAGGCGACCCTGCTGGCCTGGACCTGATCCCGAGGTCGTCGGCCCGGCCAGGACCGGGCCGACGACAACCTCCCGGCTGAACGGCCGGTGTGCGCGGTGGAAACACCGGGCACACCGGTCGTTTCCGTTGAGCCAAGAAACTTCGGCCCTAGGCCCATGGCGACCGATGATTCTTCGGCTGGTGTCACAGCTCACCTAATAATCGTTGGATTACCGACCCGCGACGCGGCACACTGGAGGAGCACCAGGAAGCACACGTCCGGGGGGACACAAAATGAGCATGATGAACCGGATCCGGAACCGCCGGGACGCCAGCCGCCGCGCTCGGGCCATCGATCGCGCGCTGCAGTCCGCTCCGACGCCCAGCTTTGCCAACGAGATCATGTTGGCGCAGCTGCGTCAGTTCCGCTGAGCCCACAGACCTTCCACCTCCTCACCCCGACGACCCCGCCCGGCTCCGGCCGGCGCGGGGTCGTCGGCGTTCCGGCCCGCGACGTTCCGGCCCGCGACGCTCCGGCCCGCGACGCTCCGGCCGGCGACGCTCCGGGCGGCGGGTGGCTGTCGCGCCCGGGGGCGGGCCGACCGGGGCCGGCGGCCCGCCGGGGCCGCAAGCGGATCGGCCGGGATTCCCCCCGGCCCGACCGCCCGGTACGGTTGGGCACGGCCGACCTCCGCCCGACCGCCCGGGACCGGTGACTTTCCGGATACGCCGGGATCATCCGCCGTCATCCCCCGCACCGCCCCGCGCCGCGTGTCGGCGGACCGGCTACCGTGCGGAGAGAGAGTCGGCGGCCGGCGCCAACCATCGGAACCGCCCGGCCGAGACGCGAAGGAGGCGCGCGCATGACGTCCGAGGGCCCGCAGCGACCCGGCCACGAGCCGGAGGAGGCTGCACGAGGCGCCGCTGGACCCGTGCCGCACGGTGGCCACGGCACCACGTACGGGCGGCCACCGGCGCCCCCGTTCGACGAGCGGGACCAGCCACCCCGGTTCGACCAGCCCGACGAGGCGGCCGAGCACGGTGGGGCAGGAAACGCCGCGGGTTGGGCGCCACCGGCGGGGGGCCGTTGGGGCGTACAGGACAGCAGCGAGGCCGGCCCGGCCTCCGGCGGCTGGCGGAGCCCGGAACCGTCCGTTCCGGCCCAGCCGGGGCCGAACCCGCCAGCACCGTGGCCGGCGCAGCCGGCGCCGACGGGCTGGTCGGACCCGGCCGAGGAGCGCCAGGCCGGCTGGTCGGTTCCGCCCGCCGCGGCCGCGGCCTGGGCGCCGCCGAACCCGGCGGGACCCGCCGACTGGTCGCCGGAGGCCGGCGACCGGGCCGGGGTCGAGCGTGCCCCGGAGGTCGGCGCCGGACCGTCGGACGAGCGGCCCCGCTGGGCCACCGCCGACATCCCGCCGCCGGCCACCCCCGGCGCGGAGGCGTCGAAGCCGTGGACCCCCGGCGACGGCTGGGCGGTGGCCCAGCCGGCCGCGCCGGAGCCGCCGCCCACGGGCGGCTACGACGGCACGGCGGCCGCCGGCGGCTACGACGACGCCCCACCCGCCGGCGGTCACGAAGCCACGGCGACTCCCGGCGGCGGACTGCCGCAGCGCGGGCGGGACCGCCGGGCCGAGGAAACCTACCTGCCGGACAGCGGCGACTCCATGGCGTTCGGTGCGATGAGCCACGATTCGGGTGAGCTGTCGGCGGCCGTCCGCGACCAGGCCTGGCCGGCGTTCGCGGCCGGCGCCGAGGCGCGCGGGCGGGTATCCGCGGGAGACGACTCTTCCGGCGACGACCGGGAGGGGCAGCCGCCGCGGTACGAGCCGCGTCCCGCGCCCGGGATCTCGCCGGCCGGAGCGGTCCCGCTGCCTCCACAGGAGACTCGCCGGGTGCCGGGGGCCGCGCTCGCGGCCGCACACGCCGAGGAGCAGGCGGCCGGCGATTGGCCCGACGAGGACGTTGCCGGGGCGGACGCTTCGCACGGCTGGCCCGAACCACCGGCGGCCGGACCGGTCTCCGGCACCCCGCTGCCGCAGCAGCGGCTCGGCTCGCCGGGCGGCGCGGCTCAGCGCGATCCATCGGCGTCGGCCGAGGAGGAACCGGGTGGGGCCGCGGTCACGGCCAGCGCCTCGGTGCCGCTTGCCAGCCGGGTCATGCCACCCACCGACTACGGCACGCGCCCCGGCGGGCGCCCGGAGCCGCGGGTGTACGGCCGGCCGGCGGCGGATGAGGCGGAGCCCGAGCACGAGGACGCCCCGGCGCCGCAGGCCATCCCCGGGCAGCGGACGCCCGGGGTGTACGGCCGACCGGCGACGTACGGCGGTGGCCGCGACGACGAGCCGGACGAGCAGTTCCGGTCGGCGCCGCCCGGCGGCCGGGCGGGGGAACCGGCCCCGGTGTTCGGCGGCGCGGCCGTGCCCTTCGCTGACCTGACGAACGACCGGGAGGACCGGCGCGGTACGGGCCGACCCCCGGCGTACGAGCCCGACGATCGGGATGGTTTCCCGCCCGGCTCGCCGGCCGCCTTCCCGCCCGGTTCGCCCGCGGCCTTCCCGCCCGGCTCGCCGGCCGGGCGCGACCAGGGTGGTGCCGGCGGGCGGGCGGGCGCGCAGCCGTTCGGCCCACGCCCGGACGACTGGGAGCCACCCCGGCCACCCGACCGCACCACCGTCGGTCCGTCCTTCCCGGGCGATCCGTCGTTCCGGGCCGACCCGTCCTTCCCGGGCGATCCGTCGTTCCGGGCCGACCCGTCCTTCCCGGGCGACCCGTCGTTCCCGGGTGGGCCTCGGGACGAGCGTGAGCAGCGGAACGGTCACGTCAACGGCGCCGCCTTCGGCGGCCCGCCGAACACCACCGCGTTCCCCCCGGCCGAGCCGGGCTTCGACCGGCCGAACGGCGGCCCCGGGACCTATGGCGGGCCCGGCAACCGCCCCGACTTCGGCGGGTCCGGGCCGGGCTTCGGCGGCCCCGATCCGGCCGGTGGGTCCGGCATCCCGAACGGCGGTCCCGGCGGCTTCGGCGGCGCGGGCGGCTTCGGGCCCGGCGACGCCGGCCCGCCGGGTCGCGCGGCAGCGCCGGGCGTCTACGGCGGCTCGGCCGGCGTGCCGAACGGCTTCGGCGGACCGGGCGGCGTCCAGGCCGGTGGGCCGGGCGGATCCGCTTCCGGGCCCAACGGGTTCGGTGCCCCCGGCGCCGGCCGGCCCGGCACGAACACGGATCCCGACCAGAACCGCTTCGACTCGTTCCGGCCGGAGTCGTCGACCGACGCGCCGAAGGAGGAGCCCGCGCCGACCCCGCAGGTCCGCAACGGGCGGGTGCTGGCCGCCGTGCTGGCGGCCGCGGTGCTGCTGCTGGTCATACCGCTGGGCGCGGTGTGGCTGTTCAGCGGCGGCGGTGACGACACCTCCTACAGCCCGGCCGTCGGCGACTGTGTCAAGCAGTCCGGCTCCAGCCCGGCGAAGGCCAGCTGCGACGAGGCCGGGTCCTACAAGGTGACCGCCAAGGAGCCGAGCACCGACAAGTGCCCGGACGCCAACCAGCCGCACCTGGTGGTCAAGGAGAAGGACGGCAAGGAGCAGGTGCTCTGCCTGCAACCCGCCGGCAAGTAGCCCAGCATCGCCGGCCCGCCCCGCCATCCGGGGCGGGCCGGCGGCTTTTCGCTACCGGAGCACCCGATACCACAGGTTCGTAACGTGCGGCACGGCGGTGACGCTCAGCCGCTCCAGCCGGACGGCCGGCACGCCGGGCTGGTCGAAAATGCGGACCCCGTCGCCGAGCAGCACCGGCGCCACGCAGAACAGCAGCTCGTCGAGCAGGCCCGCCCGCAGGCACTGCCGCGCCACGTCGGCGCCGAGGACGTTGACGTAGCCGTCGCCCGCGGCCGCGCTGGCCGCGGCCACGCCCTCGGCCAGCTCGGTCACGAAGGTGACGTCGGGCGCGGCGGTGGCCGGTGGCCGGTGGGTGAGCACGAACTGCGGGCCGCTCCAACCGCCGCCGAAGGCCTTTCCGGCCCTTTCCGGGTCGTCCCGGTACGGATCGTCGCCGCCGAACGTCCGCCGGCCGACCAGCAGCGCGCCGATCCGGCCGATGAGGTCGTCGATCTCGGGATTGGGACCCAGGTGGGGGGTGGCCCAGGACATGTCGCCGTCCGGGCCGGCGAGAAAGCCGTCCAGCGAAACCGTGCCGGAATACAGCAGCTTGGCCATGATTACCTCCGTAGGGGTTGTGGACCCCCGTTGAGACGGCAGGTCGGGGCGGAAGTCATCGGTACCCGCCGGGCAGCTCCGAAGGCAGGCCGAACGCCGGGAACAGCCCCGGATCGTGGAACGCCGTCAGCTCGGTTATCCGCTCACCCTCCATCCGCGGTACGGCGATGGCGGCGGCCCGGTACGTCCGCTCGCCCGCCCCGGCCAGGTAGGTGGCCATCGCGGGGCCGCCGTTGGCGCGTACCGGCAGCACCCGGAACCGGCCCACCCAGTGCGGCGACGCCGGGTCCCAGCTGGTCGCGAGGGTGGCCAGCACCGCCTCCCGGCCGGCGTACCACATCGGGTACGGGGGCATGGCCGTCCGTACCTCCTCGGCCAGCAGCTCGGCCACGACGGCCAGGTCGGCCCGCTCCACCGCGGCCATGTACCGGCGCAGCGCCGCGCGTTCCCGCGGACCCGGCGGGGGCGGCGGCGACCAGTCGGCGCGACGCTCCGGCAGCCGCTCCCGGAGCGTCCCCCGGGCCCGTTGCAGGGCGCTGTTCACCCCGGCCGGGGTGCCGTCCAGCAGCACGGCCACCTGCTTCGCCGGCCAACCCAGCACGTCGCGAAGGATCAGTACGGCGCGCTGCCGCGGCGGCAGGTACTGGATAGCGGCCAGGAAGGCCAGCTCCATCGTTTCCCGGGCCACCACCAGGGCCTCCGGCTGGGCGTCGATCGGCCCCGCCGGCTCCCACAGCTCGTCGGGAAAGGGCTGCAGCCACGGGAGGTCGTGCCGCGGCGGCAGCGAGGCGGTCGGCTCGGCCGGCCCGGCGAGCTGCTGCGGCAGGATCCGGCGGGTCCGGCCGGCCAGGACGTCCAGGCAGGCGTTGGTGGCGATCCGGTAGAGCCAGGCGCGGAACGAGGAGCGGCCGGCGTAGCCGCGGCGGCCCTTCCAGGCCCGCAGGAACGTCTCCTGGACCAGGTCCTCGGCCTCGTCGTACGAGCCCAGCATCCGGTAGCAGTGCACCCGCAGCTCGCGCCGGTGCGGCTCGACCAGGCCGGCGAACGCGTCCGCATCGCCGGCCCGGGCGGCGGCCACGACCTCAGCGGCGCGGTCCGCGGCCTCGACGGCCGGGTGGTCGGCGGCCTCCACGACCCGGCGGTCCGCGGCCTCGACGGCCGGGCGGTCCGCGGCCTCCACGGGCGGGCGGTCGGCGGCCTTCACGGGCGGGCGGTCCGCGGCCTCGGCTGCGGCTGCGGCGTCTCGGGTGCCGGTCATCGGCCCACTCTGCCCCATCCGGCCATGCGGGTGATCCTCAGGCGTCCTCGAGCCGGATCGGATGCACCAGCTCGGCCGCGATGATCGCGGGAACCGGGTGTGCTCGCCGAGGCGTCTTCCTCGGCTGCCAGGTATGCGGCCAGAAACGGATTGCTGGCCCCTCTCGCAGGCCGGGCGTCATGCCAGACTCGGGAAGTCGGATCGGCCCTTCGGAGGTGCATCGCTGTGACAGCCGCGGCTCTTGACCATGCCGGGCCCTGGACCGAGGCGGATTACTTCGGGCTGGGCGAGTCCACCAGTCGGATCGAGCTGCTCGACGGGAGCCTGATCGTGAGTCCCGCGCCATCCGGGCCACACCAGCAGATCGCCCGCCGGTTGGCGAACGCCATGGAAGCAGGCGTCGAGGCGGCTGGCCTGGCCGTCATGGAGGCGGTGAACGTACGCCTTCGGCCCGGCCGGATCGCCATCCCGGACGTGGTGGTGGCGAGCGACGACGAGTTGGGCGTCTTCGAGGCGGCCGAGGTCCGGCTGGTGGCCGAGGTGGTCTCGCCCGGAAACGCCGCGGCCGATCGGGTCGTCAAGATGCAGCTGTACGCCCTCGCGGGCATCCCGTGGTATCTCCTCGCCCAGGAGACGCCGCCCGAGTTCCGGCTGTTCCGGCTCCAGGCCGGCCACTACGTCGAGCATGCCGTGGCCGACGAGGGTGATCGGCTGCGCCTCATCGAGCCGTTCGCCGCCGAGCTGGCCGTGTCTGAGGTGATCCGACCCCGGAAGCGTTAGCCCGGCCGGCCCGGTACGGACGGCGGGTGCGCCGGATGGGTCGAAACCGCCGGCGCGGAGTGCCCGGAGGGTCCGCACCGGGACGTGGCAGGCTTGCTGCATGAGCACCGAAGCCCGGGTCCGGGCCCCCGAGTTCCGCGGACGCGGCTGGTTGAACACCGGCGGCCGCGAGCTGAAGCTTGCCGACCTCCGCGGTCGGATAACGATCGTGGATTTCTGGACCTTCTGCTGCATCAACTGCCTGCACGTCCTGGACGAGCTGCGGCCGCTCGAGGAGAAGTACGGCGACGCGCTCGTGGTGATCGGCGTCCACTCGCCGAAGTTCGAGCACGAGAAGGACCCGGACGCCCTGGCCGCGGCCGTCGAGCGGTACGGCGTGGCCCACCCGGTGCTGGACGACCCGGAGCTGATCACCTGGCAGCAGTACGCCGCCAAGGCCTGGCCCACGCTGTCGGTGATCGACCCCGAGGGTTACGTGGTGGCCACCATGGCCGGCGAGGGACACGCCGAGGGGCTGACCCGGCTGGTGGACGAGCTGATCGACCGGCACGAGGCGAAGGGCACGCTGCGCCGCGGCGACGGCCCGTACGTCCCGCCGGCCGAGCCGGACACGGCGCTGCGGTTCCCCGGCAAGGCCGTGCCGCTGCCCGAGGGCACCCTGCTGGTCTCGGATTCGGCCCGGCACTCGCTGGTGGAGCTGGCCGCCGACGGCGAAACGCTGCTGCGGCGGATCGGCTCGGGCAGCCGGGGCCGGGCCGACGGCGACCCGGCCACGGCGAGCTTCGCCGAGCCGCAGGGCATGGTGCTGCTGCCGCCGCACGTGGCCGAGATCTCCGGGTACGACGTGGTGGTGGCCGACACGGTGAACCACCTGCTCCGCGGCGTACGGCTGGCCACCGGCGAGGTGAGCACCGTGGCCGGGACGGGCCGGCAGTGGCGGTCGACGGTCGACGACCACCCCCACGACGCGCTGTCCATCGACCTTTCCTCGCCCTGGGACCTGGCCTGGTACGACGACCGGGTGATCGTGGCGATGGCCGGCATCCACCAGCTGTGGTGGTTCGACCCGGTGCGGCGTACCACCGGGGTCTATGCGGGCACGACGGTGGAGGCGCTGCGCGACGGGCCGCTGCCGGACGTGTGGCTGGCGCAGCCGTCGGGGCTGTCGGCGGCCGCGGACGGCGGCCGGCTCTGGATCGCGGACAGCGAGACCAGCGCGCTGCGGTACGTCGAGGACGGCGCGCTGCACACGGCCGTCGGGCAGGGGCTGTTCGACTTCGGGCACGTGGACGGCCCGGCCGACCGGGCGCTGCTGCAGCATCCGCTGGGGGTGGCCGCGCTGCCCGACGGCTCGGTGCTGGTGGCCGACACGTACAACGGCGCCGTGCGCCGGTACGACCCGGTGGCCGGCCAGGTGTCGACGGTCGCGGCCGAGCTGGCCGAGCCGAGCGACGTGGCGCTGACCGCCGACGGCGGCGTGCTGGTGGTGGAGTCCGCGGCGCACCGGCTCACCCGACTCGCCCCCGGCTCGCTGGCCGCGGCCGGCGTGGTGGTGGACGGTCCCCGGCACCGGGCCGAACGCCCGCCCAGCGACCTGGCCGGCGGCGAGGTGACCCTGGACGTGGTCTTCACGCCGGCGCCCGGGCAGAAGCTGGACGAGTCGTTCGGGCCGTCCACCCGGCTGGTCGTCTCGGCTTCCCCGCCGGAGCTGCTGCTCGAGGGCGAGGGCACCGGCACCGAGCTGTCCCGCCGGTTGGTGCTGAACCCGGCCGTACCGTCCGGGGTGCTGCAGGTGGTGGCGCAGGCCGCGACCTGCGACGCCGAGGCCGAACACGCGGCCTGCCACCTGACCCGGCAGGACTGGGGCGTACCGGTGCGGCTCGTCCCCGACGGTCCCACCCGCCTCCCCCTGGTCCTCCGCGGCCTGGACTGAAAGGAAGGGCCCCTTCTTAACGCTTTTTGTATAGGAAGGGCCCCTTTTTAACGGGGCCGTCCGGGGGCGGGCGGCGCGGGCGGCGCCTCAGGCGAATGGTCGGACCGGCAGGCCGGCGTCGGCCAGCGCGTCCCGGACCCGACGGGCCAGGTCCACCGCGCCGGGCGTGTCGCCGTGCAGGCAGATCGACTCGACGGCCGCGGGCACGACCGTGCCGTCCGCGGCCGTGACCGTGCCGTCCCGGGCCATTCGCACGGCCCGGTCCGCCGCCTCCGCCGGGTCCGCGACCAGCGCGCCAGGTGCGGTACGCGGCAACAGCGTGCCGTCGGCCCGGTAGCCGCGATCGGCGAAGCCTTCGGCCACCGCCCGCAACCCGGCGCCGGTGGTCAGCTGGGCCAGCACCGATCCGGGCTGGCACAGCACCGGCAGCTCGGCGTCGTACTCGCCGACGGCCGCCACCACGGCCGCGGCCTGCAACTCCTCCACGGCGGCGGCGTTGTAGAGCGCTCCGTGCGGCTTCACGTACCGGAGCCGGGTGCCGGCCAGCCGGCAGAACGCGGCCAGGGCGCCGATCTGGTAGACGACCTCGTCGCGCAGGTCCTCGTACGCGTACTCGATCCGGCGTCGACCGAAGCCGGCGAGGTCGCGGTAGCCCACCTGGGCGCCGACCGCGACGTTCCGCTCGGCCGCGGCCGCGCAGACCCGGCGCATGGTGGGCGCGTCGCCGGCGTGAAAGCCGCACGCCACGTTGGCCGAGGTGATCACGTCGAGCAGCGCTTCGTCGTCGCCGAGCCGCCAGACGCCGAAGCCCTCGCCGAGGTCCGCGTTGAGGTCCATCCTCCGCACCGTAGTCCGTCGGGCCGCGACCCGGGCCGGGGCCGCCGGGCCGCGACCCGGGCCGGGTCCGCTGTGCGGCCCGGGTCTGGACACCGGTACGTCGTGACGCGTCTAACTACCTGCAAGTAACTTACGGTGCCGTAACCTAGGGGGGTGAGCACCTCGACCCCGTTCCGGATGAAGCCGGTCGACATCGGCAAGCCGCTGCTGCGCGGCTGGCTGCACACGTACGCCTTCTTCGTGGCCATCGTCTGCGGCATCGTGCTCTGCTCGCTCGCTGCCGCCCGGCCCGGCTGGACCCCGCTGGTCGCCTGCGGGATCTACAGCCTGACCGTCTGCGGGCTGTTCGGCACCAGCGCGCTCTACCACCGTCGGGTCTGGTCGGAGCGCGGATACCAGGTGATGCGCCGCCTCGACCACTCGATGATCTTCGTGTTCATCGCCGGGACGTACACGCCGTTCTGTCTGCTGCTGTTGCCCGGCCACGGCGGGCGGCTCCTGCTGACCCTCGTCTGGGCCGGCGCCCTGGCCGGGGTGGCCATCAAGCTGATCTGGCCGCACGCGCCACGCTGGCTCTCCGCGCCGCTCTACATCGCGCTGGGCTGGGTGGCCGTGGCCGTCCTGCCGGACATCCTGCACAACGGCGGGGTGACGGCGCTCGTCCTGATGGTGGCCGGCGGCCTCGCGTACAGCGTGGGCGCGGTGTTCTACGCGCTTCGCCGGCCCAACCCGTGGCCCACGGTCTTCGGCCACCACGAGTTCTTCCACGCCTGCACGTTGGTGGCCGCGATCTGCCACCACATCGCCATCTACTTCGCGCTCTTCGCCTGAGGCCCCGGCCGCCGGTCCCCCCCGCCAGCGATTCAAGGCCGCCGGACGCCCGGCCGCCGTCCCGCACGAACAATCGGTGGATCTTGGAATTTCACTGCCCTTCGCGGGGCAGCAGAATTCCAAGATCCACCCATTCCCGTCCGGGTCCGCTCAGATCGCCGGGGGCGGGCCCGGGCGTCGGACCTCGCGGTACTCCTCGACGACCTGCGCGTTCTGCGGCGGCACCACCGGCGTCTCGCGGACCACCGGCGCGTCCCGGACCACCGTCCGGCGGCGGCTCTGCCAGAACCACATGGTGAAGATGAGACCCGCCACCCCGGCCAGCATCAACACCCAGCCGACCACGTGGATGTTGAGAAAGCCCAGGTTGGCGTCCACCGCGAACGCGAGGATCGCCCCCAGAGCGATGAGGAAGATGCTTCCACCGATGCCCACTTGTCGCCCTCCTTGGCGCCCAGCTGACCGGCACGCGCCGGTCACCGCCACTCGCGAGGTTGCGGCACGCACCGGGTTACCCATCCTCTTCGATCCCCAATCGGGCAAGCTGAGCAGATGAGCGAGCGCGGCGAGCGTCGGATAGTGCTGTTGCGGCACGCCAAGGCGGAGCGGCCCGATCGGATGGCCGACCCGGACCGGGCGTTGACCTCGCGCGGGCACGCGGACGCGGCCGCCGCCGGGGCGTGGCTGGACCACAGTGGCTACCGGCCGGAGGAGGTCATCTGTTCGCCGGCCAAGCGAACCCGCCAGACCTGGCACGACGTCGCGCTGGGCCTGACGGCGCCGCACGCGGGCGAGCATCCGGACGCCGGCGCGGCGTCCGAGGGCGGGCCGCTCGATCCGCCGGCCGTGCCGGGTCTGGGCCCGAGGGTGCGGTACGAGGACGATGCGTACGACGGTCGCGCCGCCGACCTGTTCGAACTGCTCCGGACCGTTGGGGACGATGTCGGCACCGCGCTCCTGGTGGGGCACAATCCCACCATTTCGGAGCTTTCCGAGCTGCTCGATCCGGTACACGCGGATCCGGACGGCCTGCGGACCTGCGGCCTCGCGATCCACGCCTTCTCCGGGCAGTGGTCGGACCTGGCGCCCGGCCGGGCCCCGCTGGAACGCTGGTATACCGCACGGGGCTGAGCCCACCCGTTAGGAGGGGACCCTTCCTATACAAAAAGCGATAAGAAGGGGCCCTTCCCTCTCTCAGCTGGGCGGCGCGCTCGGCGGGGGCGGGTCGGGCGGCGGCGGCATCATGGCGGTGGGATGCGACAACCGGTTCTCCTCCACGATGAGCGTGCGGGCCCGCTGCCGGCGCGCCTGCCAGTAGGACAGCGTGATGGCCAGCACGGCCAGCCCGGCCAGCATGAAGACCCAGCCCACGGCGCGTACGTCGATCCACCAGACATTGGCCCGTACGGCGAAGGTGAGAATCGCGCCGATCGCGATGAGGAAGATTCCGCTACCGATGCCCATCTGCGCTGCACTCCCCTGTGCGCGGTGACTGCCTGCCGATGCTGCTCGTCATTCCGCAGCGGGATTTCGCGGTTGTCCGCAGGGGCTGAATAGCCGGCTGGCCGGCGCGCAATCGCGCGCCGGCCAGCCAAAATCCGGGAGAAAGGGTAATCAGAACGCGTCTTCGGGCAGCTCCATGAGCTCAGCCGAGGTGGACTCGATGATCCGCCGGTCGGCGCCGATCCGCGGCAGCACCTCGTGGGCGAAGAACCGGGCCGCCGCCACCTTGCCCTCGTAGAAGGCCTTGTCCCGGCCGGACAGCTCGCCGCCGAGCGCCGCCAGCGCCACCTCGGCCTGCCGCTGCAGCAGCCAGCCGACGACCAGGTCGCCGAGGGCCAACAGCAGCCGGCGGCTGCTCAGGCCCACCTTGTAGAGCGCCTGCGGTTCGCCGCCCTGGGCCTCGCCGAGCCAGGTGGTCATGGTGCCGATGGTGCTCTGGATCTCGCCGAGCGCCTTGGCCAGCGCCTGCCGCTCCACCTTGAGCTGGCCGTTTCCGCCCTCGGACTCGATGAACGCCTGAATCTCGCCGGCCACCGCCAGCAGGGCCTTTCCGCCGTCCTTCACGATCTTCCGGAAGAACAGGTCGAGGCTCTGGATCGCGGTCGTTCCCTCGTAGAGGGTGTCGATCTTCGCGTCCCGGACGTACTGCTCCAACGGGTAGTCCTGGAGGAAGCCGGAGCCGCCGAAGGTCTGCAGCGACTCGTGTCCCAGCACCTCGTACGCGCGCTCCGAACCGACGCCCTTGACCAGCGGAAGCAGCAGGTCGTTGACCCGCTTGGCGAGCTTCGCGGCCTTCTCGTCCCCGCCCGCCTCGGCGACGTTGATCCGGTCCTGCCAGGTGGCGGTGTAGCAGACCAGGGCGCGCAGTCCCTCGGCGTACGACTTCTGCAGCATCAGCGACCGGCGTACGTCGGGGTGGTGCGCGATGGTCACCCGCGGCGCGGTCTTGTCGGCCTGCCGCAGCAGGTCGGCGCCCTGCACCCGGTTCTTGGCGTACTCGAGGGCGTTGAGGTAACCGGTGGAGAGCGTGGCGATCGCCTTGGTGCCGACCATCATCCGGGCGTACTCGATGATCATGAACATCTGCCGGATGCCGTCGTGCTTGTCGCCCAGCAGCCAGCCCCGGGCCGGGGTGCCGTGCTCGCCGAACGTCAGCTCGCAGGTGTTGGAGACCTTGATGCCCATCTTGTGCTCGACGTTCGTGGCGTAGACGCCGTTCCGCTCGCCCAGTTCGCCGGTCTCGGCGTCGAAGTGGAACTTCGGCACGACGAACAGCGACAGGCCCTTGGTGCCGGGCCCGCCGGCGCCCTCGACCCCGACCGGCCGGGCCAGCACGTAGTGCACGATGTTGTCGCTCAGGTCGTGCTCGCCCGAGGTGATGAACCGCTTCACGCCCTCGATGTGCCAGGAGCCGTCCGGCTGCGGGATCGCCCGCGCGCGACCGGCGCCGACGTCGGACCCGGCGTCCGGCTCGGTGAGCACCATGGTCGAGCCCCACTGCTTCTCGATGAAGAGCTTGGCCCAGCGCTGCTGCTCCGCGGTGCCCTCGACGTGCAGCACGTGCGCGAAGGAGGGGCCGGAGGCGTACATCCAGATCGGGGCGTTGGAGCCCAGCACCAGCTCGGCGAGCGACCACCACAGCGCGCGCGGCGCGCCCGTGCCGCCCAGCTCCGCCGGCAGGTCGAGGCGCCAGAACTCGGCGTCCATGAAGGCCCGGAAGGACTTCTTGAACGACTCGGGCAGCGGCGCGGTGTGCGTCGCGGGGTCGAAGACCGGCGGGTTGCGGTCGCTGTCGGCGTAGCTGGCGGCCAGGTCCTCCCGGGCCAGCCGATCCACCTCCGCGAGGATGCTGCGGGCGGTCTCGGCGTCCAGATCGGCGTACGGCTCGGCGCCGAACGTGCGATCCACCCCGAATACCTCGAACAGGTTGAATTCGAGGTCCCGCAGGTTGCTCTTGTAGTGGGTCATGCTCGCTGGCCCCCCGATTCGGGACAGTTATTACCGGTCAGTAACTGGCACTGTATTACCGACGGGTAGGCAGCGACAAGCGAATCTTGGACGTGACGCGGGCCACAGGGGCGTCAGTTGGCCACCCCGACCACCTGGCCGATGGAGTCCGGCCGGTCGAGCAACCGCAGCATCAAGCCGGCCACGTCGGCACGCGAGACGGTGAAGCCGCGGCGCAGGTTGCGCCCGTAGGCCACCCGGTACCCGTCGGTCGCCGGCCCGTCGGTCAGCCGCGGCGGCCGGACGACCGTCCAGTCCGCGGCGCTGTCGCGGAGCACCTCCTCCATCTCGGCCAGATCGGCGTAGTTACCCCGGAGAACCCGCTTGATCGCCGGAGTGAGGACGTGGCGCATGACGAACCCCTCCCCCGGGTCGTGCCGGGGCGGGTTGGGCCGGCCGGGCGACGGCACCGTGCCCACCGGCGCGGCGCTGACCACGATGATGCGCCGAACCCCGGCCGCCGCCATCGCGGACAGGGCGGCCCGGGTGCCCCTGGTGGCGACGCCGACGTCGGCGGCCGATCGCGGCCCGAGCCCGGAGAGCACGGCGTCGGCGCCGCCGACCGCGTCCCGCAGCGCCGCCGGATCGGCAGCGGCGAGATCGGCGGTCACCACCCGGACCGGCCGCGCGGTCAGCCGCGCCGGGTCGCGGACGACCGCGGTCACGTCATGTCCCGCGGCGAGCGCGCGGTCCACCAACTGACGTCCGATTCCTCCGGTCGCACCGAGGATGACGAGCTTCATCTGCTTCCCTCCCCTGACGACGGCGGCGCTCGGGGCCACCAGCCGGCCTATGATTTGGAAACCGTACTACTTAATATGAGGCTCATACAATATGGAGCGCAAAGTTTCGGGATCGGGCCGCGACCGGCGGCGCACCACGGTCGCGATCAAGGAGGCGTTGCGGGCGCTCAACAGCGGGCTCTCCCTCCTGGATCACCAGGTGGGGGCACGCCTCGAACTACGCCGCGTCGACCTGGACTGCCTTGACCTGCTGTCCCAGCACGGCCCGCTCAGCCCGAGCGCCCTGGCCCGCCGCGCCGGCCTGCACCCCGCCACCATGACCGGGGTGCTCGACCGGCTCCAGCGGGGCGGCTGGATCGAGCGGGAACGCGACCCGGCCGCTGCGGACCGCCGCTCGGTGACGGTGCGGGCGCGCCGCGATCGTGCCGCTGAGGTGATCCGGCTCTACTCGGGGATGGACGCGGCGATGGACGCCATCTGCGCCGGCTACGACGAGAACCAGCTCGCCGTCATCGCCGACTTCCTGCGCCGGGCCGGCGAAGCCGGTCAGCAGGCCACCGAGGCGCTCGCCGGGGACCGACCGTCGCCGCCAACGAAGTGACCTGCGCCATAGTCGCTCGCTACGGAGCGGGTGTCGATTTTGCCGGGGCCCGCTCGACGCGTAGATGAGCGGCCCGACAGGCGGGCCCGCGACGGAAGGATCGACATGTCGTTCCAGGCGTACCTCGACACGATCGAGGACAAGACCGGCATGACGCCGCGCGAGTTGCTGGCGCTCGCCGCCGAGCGGGGTTTCGCGGGGTCCGCCGTCAAGGCCGGCGCGGTGGCCGACTGGCTCAAGGCAGACTATGGCCTCGGGCGCGGCCACGCGATGGCATTCGTGCACGTCATCAAGAACGGGCCGACGATCTCCAGCAAGCACGTGGGCGCCACCGGCAGCCATCGCGACGCGTCCGACACGCTCTGGCTGGACGGCAAGGCGACCCGACCGACCTGAGTCAGTTCTCGGCGGCGCCGAGTTCCCAGCTCGGCACCGCCGTCGAGGGCACCTGCCCGGTGCCCGCGTACTCCATCAGCACCAGCGCGATGTCGTCCTCGAGGCGACCCCGTACCCACTCCACCAGGGCCGTCTCCAACGAGGCCAACCCGTCGGCCACCGTGCCGTGGCCGAGCAGCCGCCAGGCCCGGTCGGCGGTGGGGAAAAACTCACCATCCCGGCGCGCCTCGCCCAGACCATCCGTGAACAGCAGCAATCGGTCACCGGGTTCCAGCCGCTCCACCCGGGGCTGCACCACCGGCATGAAACCCAGCGGCGGCGCCGGCGCGGGCGGCTCCAGCGGGATCACGGCCCCGCGACGCAGCAGCAGCGGCGCCGGATGGCCGCAGTTGACGATGGTGAGCGTGCCGCCGCGCTCCTCGACCAGGGCGGCGGTGACGAAGTCCTCGTCGCCCACGCTGCGCGCCACCGCCCGGTCCAGGTCCGTAACGATGGTCCGCAGGTCGGCCCGCTCGTACGCCACATGCCGGTAGGAGCCCAGCACGATGCTGGCCAGCCGTACGGCGTCGAGGCCCTTGCCGCGCACATCACCGATGATCATGCGTACGCCGTACGGCGTGTCGAGCACCTCGTAGAGGTCGCCCCCGATGTCGGCCGCGGCCGTGGACGAGATGTAGTGACCGGCCACGGCGAGCGCGCCCACCTGCGGGCCCAACGGTCGGAGCACCGCCTGCTGCGCCACCGAGGCGAGTTTGGACAGTTCGTCGATCTGCTCGGCCTGACGCTGGCGGACCAGCGAGACGCCCACGGCCAGCGCGGTCGCCAGGGCGATGCCCAGCACGTTCACCACCACATCGGTGGTGAGCATCCGGCCGGTGAGCGCGAGGGCCACGCCGGTCACCGTCGCCAGCAGACCGACGCCCAGCACCACCCGCCAGGTCGCGAATGCCGCAGCCAGGAACGGCACCGCCACCACCAGGCCGAGGTAGCTGGTCGTCCCGCGGTCGAGCAGCTCGATCGCGCAGATGACCGCAAGCAGCGCAAGGGCCGCGCCGAGACCAGCGCGGGAGCCAGGGCTGAGCGGCCGGCGGAACGGCCGTGCGGGATGCGTGTGTACGCCGAACAGCATGCCTGATCGACCGCCTCGACTGAACCTGATTGGCCCGTCGGCTGAGCCGGTTCTGCCCGCGCGGCGCCGTCCGGCGTTCCGCGCGGGCGGATCCGCTACTTCAGGACCTCGTACTTCACCGTGACCTCGCCCTGGTCCACGGAGGCGATGTCGGCGAACGCCGCCCGGGACAGGTCGAGGCACCGACCGTCGACGTACGGGCCGCGGTCGTTGATCCGGACGATGACCGACTTTCCGTTCGCGGTGTTGGTGACCCGCACCCGGGTGTTGAACGGCAGCGTCTTGTGCGCGGCGGTCAGCGCGTCGGGGTTGAAGGTCTCCCCGTTGGCGGTCATCTGCCCCTCGTCGTAGAACGAGGCGCCGCAGGTGCCGCTGCTCAGCACGGTCGGCGCGGCCGTCTTCTTCCTGGTCACGGTCGGCTTCGGCGCGGCGGTCCGGGTCTTCGACCGGGACGCCCGCTGCGCGGACCGGCTCGGGCTGGGGCTGGGGCTCGCGCTGGTGGCCGACGGGCTGGGCGTGGGCGCCGCGCTGCTCGGGGTGGCATCGGTCGGCACGGGCTGCGGGGACCAGGTGGTCGGCGCCGGCTCGGCCACGCCGGCCGGCTGGGAGGTGAGCTGTACGGCACCCACCGTTCCACCGACGGCCAGCGCCACGCCGACGGCCGCCGAGCTGACGATGCCGACGGGGGACCTGAAGAATCGCGTACGGGAGTGCTTTCCAGTCACGGACCGGGTTCCTTCCTCGGACTGCGGGCAACCGGCGGACCGTAGCGGGAGAAGCCCATGGAAGGTCAACCTGATCATGGTGGTATGCCCGCATTTGTTACTTAACGTGTGCCCGATCGACCGACCCCGGGTCGGCAGATTCACCGAGGAGGATGGCCAGGTGCGTCTTGAGCTGCGGAAACGCCTCATCGACGAGTTCCGGTGGGTGGATCCCGACCCCGGCTCGACGCACCTGATCAGCGACGTCTCGGGCTGGTGGCGCGACCCCGACCTGCTGGCCGCGCTCGGTCCGGCGCTGGCGGCGGCGCACCGGGCCACCCGGCCCACCGTGGTGGTCGCCCCCGAGGTCACCGGCCTGCTGCTGGGCCCGCTCGCGGCCGTGGCCCTGGGCGTCGGCTTCGTCCCGGCGCACAAGCACCGAGACGGTCGTACCGTTGCCGGCCCTACAACGTGGGCCCGGACGCCACCCGACCATCGCGGCCGGACGCTGTCGCTCGGCGTCCGTGACGGGCGGCTGGGCCCCGGCGACCGGGTGCTGCTGGTCGACGACTGGGTGGAGACGGGGGCACAGCTCACGGCGTTGTACGAGGCGATCCGCCGGCGCGGCGCCGAACCCGTGGGCGCGTCAGCCGTGGTGGCCGGCTGCCCGCCCGAGCTGGCCCGATCGCTGAACCTCACCTGGTTACTGCACGCCGACGACCTGTAAGGAAGGGCCCCTTGTTATCGCTTTTGGTATAGGAAGGGCCCCCTGTTAACACCGCAAGCCGTATGATCTTGGTGCGTTCGTCGGGCCGGATGTGGTGTACGATTTTGGGCATGACGCGCATCACGGTGGACGTCAATGACGAGTGGCTGGCCGCGGCCCGAGAGGTGCTGGGCACCGACACCAAGGTGGCCACCATCAACGCCGCCCTGCACTCGTTCGCGGTTCGCCGTCAGGCCAAGGACATCGTCGCGGCGTTCGACGGCGTCGAGCTGGACCTGACCGATCCGCACGGGGGCTTTGGCTACGGTGGCGGCCGGGACCTCACCCGGCTGGCGGAGGACGCCCGCGAGTCGAACGCGGCCTGATGGCCGGGCCGGTCTATCTCGCCGACACCTCGGTCTACGTGCTGCAGCGCCGCCATCCCGAGGTGCGACGCCGATTCGAAACCCTGCTGACCGAAGGCCGGCTGGCCGCCTGCCAGATGAGCGCCCTGGAGATCCTCAACAACGCACCGGACCCCCGCGGCTACGAAACCTTGTGGTCGGCCATGACCGCCCAGCGCTGGCTGGAGGTCACGACCGAGGCCATGGACCGGGCGCTCGCCGTGCACCGGCAGCTGGCAACGAAGAGCCAGCACCGGCATTTCCGGCTGCCCCATCTGATCATCGCCGCCACCGCGGAAGTCCACGGCGCCACCGTGTTGCACTACGACGCGGACTATGACCGGATCGCCGCGGTCACCGGCCAGCCGACCGAGTGGGTGGCGACCCGCGGCTCGCTCTGACCGACCACGCGCGGCGCCACCCGACGATCACGGCCGGTACGATCGCGCGATGCCGACTGACTACCTGATCGCCGAGGGCCCGGTCGGGATCCGGCGGGTCGTGCCGGGCGACCGGGACGCCTTCGCGGCCGCCGTCCGGGCCAGCGCCGACCTGCACGGCGGGTGGCTGGCGCTCGCCGACAGCGCCGAGGCGTTCGACGCGTACGTCGCGGCCTGCGACCGCCGTACCAAGGAAGGGCTGTTGATCTGCGACCGGGAGACCGGGGACCTCGCCGGGTCGGTCAACCTCAACACCATCGTGCACGGCCGGTTCGAGAACGCGGCGCTGGGCTACGGCGCCTTCGTCCCGTATGCCGGGAAGGGCTTCATGAGCGCGGGCCTCGCGCTGGTGATCCGGTTCGCGTTCGAGCAGCTCAACCTGCACCGGTTGGAGGCCAACATCCAGCCGGGCAACGAGCCCTCCCGTCGGCTGGTGCAGCGGCACGGGTTCCGGTTCGAGGGCCTGTCGCCCGACTACCTGTTCATCGACGGCGCCTGGCGCGACCACGAACGCTGGGCGCTCATCACGGACAACCCGCAGGTGCCCGCGGCCGGCCGGAACGACCGGCGGTGACGGGAGGCGCGGTACGCAAACCGCGCCTCCCCGGTACGCCTCACACCGGGCAACTGCTGGTGCTGCCGGTCTTGTAGACGTACCGCCGCACCGAGTTGTTGGTGATGCTCACGTAGTAGAGGTTGCAGTCGGGCCCGAGCTTGAGCTGGACCGGCGCCCCCACCGTGCTGCCGAACGGCTCGATGTAGTTCGGGTTGGGCACGCCGCCGCTGCCGGGACGGATCGACCAGATGCACTGCCGGAGCAGGTCGGTGAAGAACAACCCGCCCTTGTACCGCGCCGGGTAGTTGCCCAGCGAGGCCGGGTAGAAGGCCACGCCGGTGATCGCGCCTCCGGTGGTCCGGCAGCCGTCGCCGGCCACGATCGCCTGACCATGCTGGTACGAGTACGCCGGCGCCACCACGGCGCTCGGACCCGCCGCGTACAGGCTCTCGCACAGGTTCAGGTTCGTGGCGTCGTACTCCGGTTGCCGGCCAGCCCCCTCGTAGCAGGGCCAGCCGTAGTTGCGGACCGGGCTGGCGGTCGGCGCGAGCACCCGGTCGATCTCCTCCCAGGTGTGGTAGCCGACGTCTCCGATCCAGACCTCGTTCGTGCCTGGCCGGAACACCATCCGGAACGGGTTACGCAGTCCGTAGGCGACGATGCGCCGGGCGTTCTGGTTGGGGTTGGAGATCAGCGGATTGCCCGGCATGGCGGCGCCGGTGGCCGGGTTGACCCGGATGATCGTGCCATTCAGCCGGGCCGGTCCGCTCGACCGCAGGCTCTGCGCCCGCAGCGCGCCACCCTGCGCGGTGGGCGGCGTCATCGGGCCGCCGACCGGGGACGGCGGGTCGGCACAGGGGTTGCTCGGCGAGCCGAGCTGGCCGTAGTCCACCACGTCGCCGCTGCCCCCGTCGCCGCCGCCGACGTACAGCGCCCCGTCCGGACCGAACAGGATGTCGCCCATCGAGTGCGTGTCGCTCTGCTGGCACCAGTCGTTGATCAGCACCTGCTCGCCGATGGAGACGTTGCCGGAGGCCCGCAGCCGGGACAGCCGGCCGCTGGTGAGGCAGTTGTAAAGCACCGCACAGGTGTCGTGGTAGACCGGCGCCCGGCCCCCGATCGGCGCGTCGTACGTGTAGCTCACGTAGACGTACGGGTTCGAGGTGGGAAAGCCGGGCGGTAGGGCCAGGCCGATCAGGCCCAGGTCCTCGTAGTCGTAGACGTTGGTACGCAGGTCCGCGAAGATCGTCGGAGTCTTGGCCGTGAGGCTGGCGAACACCTTGATCAGCCCGCTCTTCTCGGCCACGAAGACCCGCCCGTCCGGCGAGAAGGCCACCGCGGTCGGCTCGGTGAGGCCACCGAAGACCAGCTGGTCGGTGAAGCCGACCGGTAGCGTGGCGGCGGCCACGCCGGGGTTGATGAGCACGGCCAGCAGGAGCACGAGGGCTCCGACCAGGCCGCGGATCCGGTTGGTGGACATGGTTGCTCCCCTCCCGCCCGCCACCGCGTCGAGGTGCCCGGCGCGCCGACGGAACCCCCTCACAGTGGCCCTGACCTGCGGAAACGTGTGTCCACTGGGCGACCGGCAACGCCCGGCGTCCATGATCTGACGATTCCTCGCGATCATCGCCGGGGCCGCCCGTGGTAGGGGCGCTTCGTGATCACCGCCGCGCCCGCCCGCGGCGGCAGCGCTCGGGAGGTCGGGGCAGGGCGGGTCAGCCGCCGGCGGTCGGGCGGCCCGGGTCAGCCGCCGGCGGCGTCGGCGATCCGCAACGCCGGGAGCACCTCGCTGGCCACGCGCTCCAGCACCGCCTCGTCACCGGCGTACCAGCTCGACTCGCGCGGCCAGTGCGTGACCACGTCCGTGAAGCCGAGGTCGGCCGCCCGGCCTACCGCGTCTTCGAACGCCTGCACACTGGACAGCGAGAAGACCGGCGCGGCGTCCAGGGAGAGGTAGCGGTCCAACGTGCCCGGCTCGCGGCCCACGGCCGCCAGTTCCCGGTCGAGCCGGGCGGACAACTCGGCCACCGACCGCCACCACGAGTCGAGATCGTCGCCGCCGGCGCCGGTCGTCACCCAGCCCTGGCCGTACCGGGCGGCGAGGCGCATCGTCCGGGGCCCGTTGGCCGCCACCACGAACGGCACCCGCGGCTGCTGCACGCAGCCCGGATTGTTCCGGGCGTCGACGGCGGCGAACCAGTCGCCCCGCCAGGTCACCCCGTCGGTACGCAGCAGCCGGTCGAGCAGGTCGACGAACTCGGTGAACCGGTCCACCCGCTGCCGCGGCGGCAACGTCTGGCCACCGAGCACCGCCGAGTCGTACCCGATGCCACCGGCGCCCATCCCCAGCAGGAGGCGGCCGGCGGAGATGTCGTCCAGCGCGGTCACCTGGCGGGCGAAGGAGACCGGGTGGCGGAAGTTCGGCGAGGCCACGAACGTCCCGAGCCGGATGGTCGAGGTCACCCCGGCCGCCGCGGTCAGCGTCGGCACGGAGTCGAACCAGGGACCGTCGACCAGGTCCCGCCAGCCCAGATGGTCGTACGTCCAGGCGTGGTCGAAGCCCCACTCCTCGGCCCGCTGCCAGCGCCACCGGGACTCGGACCAGCGCCGGTCCGCCAGGATCACAATGCCTACCCGCATGATCGACAGCCTAGGCCAGCGCGGTCCCGGCCCGCCGGCTTCCGCCGGACGGCCCTCAGACCGGCACGCCGGCGCCGGTGCCGGGCCCGTCCCACGTACCCCAGTTCACCAGCGTCGCGCCCGCAGCCGGACCGTCCCAGGTCCCCCAGTTCACCAGCGTGGCGCCCGCGCGCGGGCCGTCCCACGTACCCCAGTTCACCAGCGTGGCGCCCGTGGCCGGACCGTCCCACGTACCCCAACTGGTGGCGACCGCGGCGGTCGGCGCGGACGCTGGCGTGCCGGTGGGATGCGCGGCGAGCGCCGTTCCGCCCGGGGCGATGGTGCCCGCCAGAACCGCCGCTACCAAGCTGGTCATCCGAATCGACGCGCGCATGATCCCCGTCCTTCATGTCGCTCCTGATCCGCCGGTCAGTGGCGGCCGTGTGCTCCACAGCCTCGCCCGAGCCCGGCCGGCCGGCTGTCGGGCAACGGATCGCACGCCCGTCGGAAACTCGTCGCCCCGCGGACCGCCACAGCGTTCGACCGCGGCGGGCGTCAGTGACGGCGGGCCCAGGCGAGCAGCCCGCGCTTGGTGACCTCCAACGGCGTCGGCAGCCGTCCAGCGGCCTCGCACGCGGCGGTGTCGGTCAGCCCACGTCCGCGCAGGAACAGGGCGATCGCCGACCGATCCGGCAGTCGCACCAGCAGTTCGTCCCAGCGCAGCACCTCGACCTCGCCGAAGACGCCGGCCACCATTTCCGCCGCCTCCTCGGCGTCGAACGTGCCCGGCTGCCCCCACCCGGGCAACACGTCGCGAAGTTCCGGGTCGTTGTACCGGCTCGGGGTGCAGGCCACGAAGAGGCCGCCGGGTCGGAGGACCCGCCGGGCCTCGGTTATCGCGCGGACCGGCTCGGCAAGGTGATACAGCATCCACAGCGCCGCGGCCCCGGCGAACGAGGCGTCCGGGAACGGCAGCCGGTCCGCGTCGGCACGTACCGCCGGGCACGGCGCCCGCGCGACACTCACGGCCCGATCAAGCACCACGGCCGGTACGCCCCGAACGGCGAGCAGCCGCGCCAGCATGCCGTCGTTCCCGCCGATGTCCAACACTGGACCGGCAACACGGCCCCCGGCGACACGGCCATCGAGGGCATTGCGGCCCTCGGCGGCTAACCGGTCGGCCACCTCGACATGGACGTCCCCACCGCGGACGAACCGCCGGGTGGCCTCCCGGTTGATCCGGAACCGCGCCGGGTCGTCGTCGTAGTCGCTGCGCTGCGGGCGTGGGGTCATCGCGGGGAGCGGGGTCCGGGCGGTTGCTCGGCGTACGACTGCCGGAACGAGTTGCCGATGATGCCGACGATGGTGGTGACGGATCCCAGCATGACCAGCAGCATCCCCCAGCGGTGAGCCGCACCGCCGACGAAAAGCTCGATGACGGCTCCGGTCAGCACCAGCAGCGCGGCGGCGCCCATGACGGTGAACACCCTGCGCCTGGTCCAGAAGCCTCGTCGATCCGTCGGCATGCCATCCACAGTAGAGCCGCCAGACGTTTTCTGCCCGGTCCCTGCGGCCCGGCGCGCTCAACCCGGTGGTGGGCATCGGCCCGATGTGAATCTTGGACCGAAACCGTCACGAGCTAACGGTTTCGGTCCAAGATCTGGCGGCGCTCGACCGGCTTGCCGCTTGCCGGAACGTCCTACCGCTCGGGGTCCCATTCGACGAGTTGGTCGAAGAGCCGCCGGTCGCCGTCGAGCTTCAGGGAGTCCAGCGGGATGCGGCCATAGAAGGCGAGCACCAGATCCCGAGCCGCGCCCCGGGCGGAGGCGTCGACCGGCGCCGCGGCCACGCCAGCCCGGTCCGCGTCCATACCGGCCCGGTCCGCGGCCACGCCAGCCCGGTCCGCGGCCACGCCAGCCCGGTCCGCAGGCACGTCGGCCGGGTCCGCGGCCATGTCGGCCTGGTCCGCCGAGGGGTGGGCCGGGTCCGCGGCTGTGTCGGCCGGGTCAGCGCCGGCGGCGGCGGCGGGCAGTGTGCCGGACCCGGGGAGACGGGCGACCCGCGCGCCGTCGCCGGAGAGCCAGTTGCGCCAGGAGCGACCCTCGGGGACGTGGTAGTCGACGACGGCGGGCTCGTGCGGCCAGGCGACCGTCGTGGTGCAGAAGGTGAGCAGGAATTCCTCGGCGCCGTCGACGGCGACCTCGTCCGGCAGCGGCTGCGGCGCGCCCACGGCGAGCTGGGCGTCGTACGTGTGCACCGCGATCTCGTGGAGCTGGCGCCGGGCGACGGCGGCGCAGGTCAGCGGCGACTGCGACCTGCCCCAGAACGCCCAGCAGGCGCGATCCGGACCGGCCTCCCGCAGCGCGTCCAGCAGCTGCCGCGTCGAATCGGCCAACCAGCCCTGCAGGGCCTCGCGCTCGCGCGGCGCGACCGGGTCGTCCGTCGGCGCAACCTTCCCGGTGGCCTGCGGTCCGGCGGCCACGGTGGCCGCCCAGGCCCGGCGGCCTTCGCCCAGATGCTGGGCGAGATCGAACAGCGTCCACTCGGGACACGGCGGCACCCGCACGTCGAGGCTGGACGCGGCGGCGACCGCGGCACGGAATGCGGCCGATCGCTCGTCGATCAGGCGCAGCAGGTCGGTGAACCCCAGGGTCTGTTCCACCGCCGCTGTCTAGCATCGTGCGCCGCCAACCGGACAGCGATTTTCCCCGGCCCGCAGCGCGGGCGTTACGGCAGCCGCCACGCCGTCCGGCGCCGGTTAGGCTGACCGGGTGTCGGAGATCAGTATCGAGACCCGGCAGACGTACGACCTGATCAGTGAGACGTACGCCCGGGTGAACGCGACACCCGACGAGCGGATCCGGGCCGACGCGGCCGGGCTGGCGGCGGATCTGGGCCCGGGATGCCTGGTGGCCGACGTGGGCTGCGGACCGGGTCGCGAGGTCGAGCTGCTGCGCGCACACGGCGTCCGGGTGGTCGGCTTCGACCTGTCGCTCGGCCAGCTCCGCGCCGGTGGCGTGGCCGGCGTGGCGCAGGCCGACATGCGGCGGCTGCCGGTGCGGTCCGGGTCGCTGGACGGCGTCTGGTGCCAGGCCGCGCTGCTGCACATTCCGCGGGCCGAGGTGCCCGCGGTGCTTGCCGAGTTTGCCCGGATCGTGCGGATCGGCGGCGCGTTGCACCTCAACGTGTCCGAGGGGGACGGCGAGGGCTGGGAGATGGCCGCGAACTACGGATCCGACCGCCGACGCTGGTTCACCCTGCACCGGCTCCCGGACCTCACCCGGCTGCTGGCGGAGGCCGGCTTCGTGGTGCGGCGGAGCGGTCGGAACCGCGCCCGCCGCGACTGGCTGCGGGTGTACGCGCACCGGGCCGACACCCGTACGCCGGTAGCGGATTCTGCCCTCGGCTAGCTTTCCTTGTCCGCCGCCGGGGCCGCGGCCTCGAATGGGCGGATGGCACTCGACACGGCGATCCGCCGCTCACCGTACTGGCCCGTGCTCACCCACCCGTCGTTCCGGCGGGTGCTGCCCGGGCTGTTCGTCTCGGCGCTCGGCGACGGGATGGGGCTGCTCGCGGTGTCCTGGCTGGCCATGCAGCTCGCGCCCGCGGCACACCGAGGCACCTGGATCGGGGTCGCGGTGGCCGCGTACACGCTGCCCGGCGCCGTGGGCACGGTGGCCTTCGGCCGGTGGCTGCGCGGCCACCGCGGCGCCCGGCTGGCCGGCTGGGACGCCGCGCTCCGGTGCGCGGCGCTGGCGGCGATCCCCGTCGCCCACCTCGCGGGCGTGCTCGGCATCGAGCTGTACGTCGTCCTGCTGGCGACCTCCGCCTTGCTGCACTCGTGGGGATCCGCCGGCCGGTTCACGCTGATCGCCGAGATCTTCACCGCGCGGCATCGGCTGCCGGCGAACGCCGTGCTGACCACCATCTCCGAGTTCGCCACCATCGTCGGACCGCCGCTGGCCGGTCTGCTGGCCGGCTGGGTGGGCGTGGTCTGGGTGCTGGCGATCGACGCGGGCACGTTCGCGGTGCTGGCCCTCACCTACCGGCTCGCTCTGCCCCCCGGAGACCGGGCAGCGCCGTCCCCCACCGAGCCGCTTACGACCGACAGGGCGACGCCGGCGGCCGGTGGTTCGAGCCGGGGCGAGGGCTTCGCCGTGCTCCGGCGGAACCCGGAGCTGCTCGGCCTGCTGGGCCTCACCTTCGGGTTCTTCTTCCTGTTCGGCCCGGTGTACGTGGCGCTCCCGCTGCTCGTGGTGGGCGACCTGCACGGCTCGGCCGCCACGCTAGGCGCGTTCTACACGGCGTTCGGGGTGGGAGCGCTGATGGGCGGTCTCGGCACCGGCTACCTCCGTCGGTGGCGCAGGTGGCCGGCCGTGCTCGGCATCGTCACCGGGTTCGGCGCGGCCATGCTCCCGCTGGGCCTCGGCGCGCCGACCGCGCTGGCTCTCGGCTGCATGGGCGTGGCCGGGCTGGCGTGGGCGCCGTACATGTCGATGTCCATGTCGATCTTCCAGCAGTCCGTGGACACCGCACGGTTGCCGCAGGTGCTGGCCGCCAACGGCGCGGTCACCGTGCTCGCCGTGCCGCTGGGCAGCGCGCTCGGCGGACCGCTCACCGCGGCCCTGGGCGCCCGGGGAACCCTGCTGGTCGAGGCCGTCGGGACGGTGGCGCTGGGTGCCGTGGACGCCGGCATCCTGCTGGCACGCCGCGCGGCCCGGCCCGGGGGCCGCGCGGATGAGTCCGGCAGCCGCGCGGCCGGGTCCCGGACCGGGGTGCCGCCCGCCCGGAGCGGGGGGTGAGAGTTCCGGGCGGGCGGCGGCTCCTCAGGAACGCGCCACGAGTCCCGCGTCGACGACGTACGTCGCGTCCGGCTCAGCGAGGAACTCGTCGCTGGCGCCGAGCAGCGTGGGGTCCCACTGGTAGCCGTGGGTGATGTCGGAGTCGGTCCCGTCGTCGCCCACGTTGGCGCTGGTGAAGTCGTACGTGTTCGCGGCTTCGACCCGCACCTCGTACAGCGTGCCGGTGCGAGCTTCGATCGACCACGTGCCGTCCGGGTTGACGGTGGCCTCGGTGTTGCCGGTGCGCGCCTGGCCCTCACGCGCCCAGAGCGAGACTCCGACGACCCCGCCCGGGCCGGCCGCCACCGTGGGTTCCTCCGGCTGCCGCTGACCGTCGCCGTTCAGGTCCTGCCAGATGGTGCCGCGTACGGTGCAGAGCCCGGCGATCACCACGTTGATCGAACTCGAGTTGTTGTCGGGGTACGTCTCCCGGCGCTGCGGCGTGATCGTTGCGGTGACCGTGGGGTGGTCGCCCGGAGCTCCGCCGACCACGAGCGACGACAGGCGCAGCATCGGTGCCGAGGTGCCGGCCGCGAGCCCCGGGGTGGTGCAGGTCCAGCTGGTCGGGCCGGTGCTGCAGGCCCAGCCGGTCAGTCCGGTCGGGGCCTCGGGGCGCAGCTGCGGGGACACGGTCACGGTGACGGTGACGGTGTCCGAGACACCGGCGCCGTAGTTCCGGACGTCGATCGTCGTGGAGAAGTCCTCCCCGATTGCCGGGTTCACGGTCTCCGGCATCATCGTCCGGACCGCCAGGTCCGGGCCGGGCTTGGGTGCCGCCGAGGCCGGGGTGGCCGGCACGGCGACGGCCGCGAACAGCGCCAGGCCGGCACCGACGGTACGGGCCGTACGCAGGGCTGACGAGCGGAGCGCGCTGATCTGCATCTGATCCTCACGTGGCAGGGACGGCGCCGGCCCGATGGCAGCGCCGGGGGCGCGCCGAGAGCCCTACCCGGCCCCCCGCGCGTCTCCCGATAGAGCGCCCCGCCGCCGAGGACCGTTACGCGGTCACTTCGAGCCAGTCGGCCAGCCTCACCTCGCGCGCATCACTCGACCGTGGCCAGCACCGTCCCGTTCCCGGCCAGAATCGAGCGGACCCGGTCGACGCCCCAGATCGGCGTGGGCTGCCTGACGATCGAGGCCACGGCCGGGTCGGTGGACGGGCCGCCCCACTCGTAGGCCGTCCCGTCGCTGGCGACCGCGTAGCTACTGGAGCCCAGCGAAGCGATCTGGTCGATGCCCGCGAGACCGGCGGCCCGAACCGGAGCGGTGGGCGTGATGGTGGTCCCGTCACCGAGCTCCCCATTGTTGTTCCGGCCCCAGCCCCAGACCGTGCCGTCCTGCCCCACCATCAGGCCGAACAGGTATCCGGCGGCGATCGCCTTGGCCGGCGGGAGCCCGGCGACCCGCTGGGGCGGCGTGACGAGCGCCCCGGAGCCGTCCGGGTTGAAGGTCTGGCCGTCCCATCCCCACTGCCACACCGAACCGTCCGCCGTCAGGGCCAGCACGGTGTATTCGCACGCGGACACCGCGACCACGCCGGTGAGCCCGGGCACGGCCATCGGCGTCGCCGAGGACGTGCGGGTGCCCGTTCCCAGTTGCCCGGCGTCTCCCGCTCCCCAGGCCATCAGCGTTCCATCGCCCTGCACCGCGAAGAAGGTACGGTCGTACGCCTCGACGGCCACCGCGCCGCTGACTCCGGAAACCACGGTGGGCGCCGTCGTCGCGCTCCAGGTCAGCACCGAGCCGTCCCGTCGCAGCGCGAGGTTGTCGTAGGAGCCGCCGGTCACAGCTGCCGCATCGGTCACACCCTGCACGAGCACGGGGACCTGCGATTCGTTGGCCCCGTCCGCGTACCGGCCCCAGCCGAGAACGGTGCCGTCGGCCTGGATCGCGTACGAGGTCCAGTCGGAGACTCCCAGCCCGACCCCCGGCACGCGAGCATCGTCGATCTGCATGGGGATCCGGCTGCCACCCGGCTGCCCCGAGTTGCCGTACACGCTTCCGCCCCAGCCGACGCCAACCGGTCCCGGACCGGTGTGAACCTGACTGAGGATCGTGCCTGTGGGAATCCCGGTGATCCGCGCCGTCCCGGCGTAGCTGACCGTGCCCGAACCGGTGTGCAACGCATGCACGGATACCCCGTCGAATCGCAGCTCACCCCGGCACTTGCGGCTGCTGGGGCGGCCGACCAGCACGGTGAGGTCGGGCCCGTTTGGATAGATCGTCACCGACTGGGCGTTGTCCGCGCCCAGCCGCAGCGACGTGTCCTTGCCACATCTGCCGATGTCCGTCACCGTCACCGACATGCCGCCGGAATACCACGCGAAGCCGGTGGACAGCCGGAAGGTGACGGTGCCGGTGCCGATGTCTCCGGACGACTGCTCCGTGATGACAGGGCCGTCGACCGGGCTCGGCGTGGCCACCAGCACCGGCGATGGCATCGTCACGGTTGGTGCGGCCGCCTGCGCGGGTGCGGCGGCGGAAGCCGCGGCCAGGACCACACAGGCTGGGAGTAGTACGAGGGCGGCCGAAACGGTGGGGATTGCCCGCGTAGCTGACGAGCGGTGCGCGCAGATCTGCATCTGATCCTCACAGGGCAAGGGATGGCGCCGGCCCGATGGCGGCGCCGGAGCGCGCCGAGAGCGCCTCACCCGCCCCAAGTGCACCTGTCGATAGAGCGCCCCTCCACTGTGGTCCGTTACGCGGCCTCGCGGAGCCAGTCGAGCAGCACGTCGCCCTGGGCACGTTGAAAGGCCCGCAGGGTGGGCAGGCCGGGCGGGGCCGGCTCCCGCGCCCTGTCCAGGAAGAACCCGGCGAACCCGGCCAGCACCGCCAGCAGGTCGTCCGGGTCGGCGCCGACTCCGGCCGCGTACCGCAGCAGCCTGGCGTGCGTGTCCTGGCCGCCGTTGAGCCGGACGTTGAGCAGCAGCAGCAGGGTGTCCAGCCAGGCCGGCCCCCGGCACGCCCACGGCCAGTCCACGATGGTGACCGTGCCGTCGACCGCGATGAGCAGGTTGTCGGCCCGGATGTCGAGGTGCACGAGCGTGTCACCGGCCAGCGCCGCCAGCCCGCGGTCGGCCCGGGCCGCCAACTCGGGCAGCCGGTCGATGGTCCACGGGTCGAGTCCGGCCGGCGGATCGGCGGCGAGGCGCTGCCAGCCGGCGAAGTCGGCGGCGAGCGAGTCGGCCGCCGAGGGCAGGTCGGGCAGCGGCGTCGGGGTGGTCGCCCGGGCCAGCACGGTCAGCGCGTCGAGGACCCGGTCCAGCTCGTCGGCCCGCCAGGGCACGGCCGGGTGCCGCCCCTCGACGTCGGCCAGCACGAGCGCCACCCAGGTGCCGTCGTCGTAGCTGCCGAGCAGCCGGGGCGCCGGCACGGACTCCGGCAGCGCGGCCGCCACCAGGGCCTCCCGGCGGTGCATCCCGGGACTGTCCGGGTTCTGCGCCGGGCTCACCGCCTTGACGAACGCGCGGCGACCGTCCTCGGCGCGTACCCGGTCCGCCGTGCCGGGGGAGAAGCCGCCGGCCTGCGACACGGCCTCGACCACCGGCGCGCCGATGATTTCCTCGACGGACCGCCGGACCTGTTCCGGCAGGTCCGACCAGCCGATCCGGGCGCCCGATGCGTCAACCATGGCTGGATGGTCGCAGCCCGCCCGGCCGGTGGCCAGCCGGTTTTGGCCCGGCACACGGCATTCCGGCCGGTCCGGCCGGGCTCACGCCGCGCCGTCGGCCAGCGCCCGCAGCAGGTCGGCCGAGCCGGGATCCGCCGGGAAGAACGTCTCGATGGAGATCTCGTCGAGCGTCACGTCGCGCGGGTACCCGAACACGGCCACCGCGTTTCTGGATTGGGCGCCAGAGGGCTTCGACCCGCACGCCCACGGCTGATCCACTGTGTAACGTCCGGGATTGAAGAGCCGCTCATCGATTGTGCGACGGACACGTCGCCCGTGCGGTGTCGGCACCGGCTCCCCCCGGTGCCGACACGCCGTTGGTGCCGGGTAGCACGCTCGGCGGAGGAACGGGGACCGATGAATCGGATGATCAAGCGCGCCTGCGTCTCGGTGGCTGTGCTGGGGGTGCTGGCCGGCGCCGGCAGCGCCGCGCTCGGGGCGCAGCAGGGACCGACGAGCGGAGAGCCCGGGGCGGCCACGCTGCCGGTGGCGCAGGTCGCCCGGCTGACGGCCGGCGGGACGACCAAAACCTCGGCCCCCGGGCACAAGCCACGGCCAACTCCCACCCCCACGGCCAGCCCAACACCGAGCCCCACCCCCACCCCCACGCCATCGCCGTCGAACGGCTCGGACGTGCAGATCCCGATGCCGGGGTACGCCCCCTACTACGGCTTCGCCGACATCCTGCTGGACGAGGCGCACGGCCGGCTCTACCTCTCGGGAGGCAAGGGCACCAGCGATGTGGTCGTCACGGACCTGGACGGCCACATCCTGCGTACGCTGCCGGGCATCGCGGGCGCCGCCGGGATGACCCTGAGCCCGGACGGCAGCAAGCTCTACGTCGCGGCCAGCGACGGAGCATGGATCGTCATCTTCGACACGGAGACCTTCGACAGCACCTCCTACTGGGTCGGGCCGAACGACGGGACCATGTCGTGCCCGCGCGACCTCGCCTTCGCCGCCGGGTCGCTGTGGGTCTCGCTGGGCTGCGACGACGGCTCCAACGCGGGCATCGCCCGGGTCGACCCGCTGACCGGCAGGTACGACCTGAACGCCATCGCGAGCGTGGACCAGACGATCGTCCGACCCCCGCTGCTGGCCCCGGTGCCCGGGCAGCCGAACATGCTGATCGCCGGCGAGACGGGGGTCAGCCCCGCCCTGCTGGTGCGGTTCGAGGTCACGGCGGAAGGGCTCGTGCAGCGGGCCATCGGCTCGACCGACGGTGGATCGGTGGCGCAGCTCGCGGTCACCCCGGACGGCGGCCAGGTGATCGTGGCGTCGGGTTACCCGTACTACCACCGGGCGTTGAGCACGGCCGACTTCACCGAGGTGCACCGGTACCCGACGACCACGTACCCGAACGCCGTGGTGGTCCGCGACGACGGGCTCGTGGTGGCCGGCACCGCCTCGTCGTACGAGGATGATGTGTGGGTGTTCCAACCGGGCGGCTCGACGCCCGTCACCACCTTCGACTTCGGCCACCTGCCCAACCAGGAGACCTGGGCGTACCGCCTGGTCGACGGCGGGCTGGCGGTACGCGGCAACCGGATCTATGCCCTCACCGAGCAGCTGTCCGAGCCCGACATGATGACGTTGCGGATCCGCGACATGTGATCCGTGCTTCGGGCGCCGTTTCTGCAACATCGGTCCGCTGTTGTTCATGGACCGAAAATCGACCCTCCCCGCGTTGACCCGCGGGCGCCACCCGTCGTTACGTCGGGTCGAGCCTGCTGGTCGACCGGTGGAGGGCGGTTGAATGGCGGAGGAGATCGGTGGTTCCACGGTGCCGCGCCGGCAGCTCGGGCGCTACCTGACCCAGTTGCGGACCGATGCGGGCGTCTCGCTGGACGCGGCGGCCCGGGCCCTGGGCTGCTCGCGGCAGAAGGTCTGGCGGATCGAGCGCGGCGTGACCCCGGTCCGCGGTCCGGCTGCACCGGCAGCGGCTGCTGGTCCGCCGGCTGCCGCCCGCGCCGGACCTGGACGTGATCCTCAGCGAGGCCGTGCTGCGCCGGCCGGTGCCGGACCGGATGGTGTGGCGCGACCAGTTGCACGCGCTGCGCGACAACGGCCTCTTGCCCAACGTCCGCATCCGGGTCCTGCCGCTGGCCGCCGGGCCACCGCTGGCCGGGGAGGCCGGGGCATTCGTCATCCTGGACTTCCCCCGGGTGCAGCCGGTGACGCCGGCCGAACCGACCACGATCTACTGCGAGGGGTTGACCGGGGCGCTCTATCTGGACCGGCCGGCCGAGGTGGCCGCGTACGTCCGGGTCTGGCGTGGGCTGGATGCCGCCGCCCTGGATGAGCAACAATCGCGTGAGCTGATCGGCGCGATCGCGGAGGAGTACGGGGATGGCTGAGCTGACCGGGGCCCGCTGGCGCACCAGCACCCGCAGCGGCACCAACGGCGGGAACTGCGTCGAGGTGGCCGACAACCTGCCCGGCCTGGTGGCCGTGCGGGACAGCAAGGACCGGCCCGGGCCGGTGCTGCGGTTCGGCCCGGACGGCTGGCGCGCCTTCGTGGCGGCCGCCGCGGCCGACCGGCTCCGCTGACCTCGTTCTCAACCACTCGTGGGGGCAAAGGGATTCCGTCCCGTCGCCGTGAGGTAGAGCGGGACGAAGACAACCCACAAGACCAGGCAGCCGAGGAACCACGCCTGCGGGCTGTCGACCCGCAGGGTTCCCACCGAGACCACGGCAGGGCTGCCGGCGCGCTGCCGTTCCCGCGCGTCCGCATAGACCCACAGGTCGACGCCGAGCCCCACCAGCAGGACAAGGATCGATACCAGTACGCCGGTCACTCCGTCACGCTCCCGCTCACGGCCTGGCTGACCGCGCCCTGAGCGTACCTCCTTGGCGGCCATGGCCCGGTTGGCTGGACGGCCACGCGACCAGCAGGATGAGCGGATGCCGTCCCTACCAACGATGCTGCTCGTGCACAGTCCGCTGCTCACTTGCGCGACCTGGGATGCCGTACGGCCGTGGTTCGCGGCGGCGGGGTGGCGGGTGGTCGTACCGGATCTACGGCCCGTGATCGACGCTCCGTCGTTTTACGCGGCGGCCTGCGCCACGGCGGCCGCCGACGTCCCGGCCGGTGCGCCCACCGTCATCGTCGGCCACAGCCGCGCCGGCGCCTACCTGCCCGGCATCGCCGAAGCGGTCGGCGGCGACCGGTTGACGGTCGTGTTCCTGGATGCCCGCCTGCCGTACCCGGGCACCAGCTGGGTCGGTTCCATGCCGCCGGAGCGGGCCGCGTGGTTGCGCCGGATGGCCGGGTCCGGTCGACTGCCGGCCTGGCACACCTGGTTTCCCGAAGACCCCCTCGACGAGCTGCTGCCCGACCCCGACCAGCGACGACGGGTGCTGGACGGCATGCCGGAGCTGCCATGGAGGGTCGTGACCGAGGTGCTGCCCGCGGCGGGCGGGGCGTGGGAATCCGCGCGGCGGGTCTACCTCCAGCTGAGCGAGGCGTACCGCGGTACGGGGGACGAGGCGGAGGAGCGCGGGTACCTCGTCCGGCGCCGGAACGCCGATCATCTGGCGATGGTCACCCGGCCCGGGATGGTCACGGAGCTGGTTCTGGCCACCCTGGCGGATTGAGCCGGCCGAAGCCGCTGTGGACGGTCCTGCCCAGGCCATGGTGCCCGGGCCGGCATCGGCCGGAACCGCTTCGAACCAACGGACGTCCCACCACCATGCCGAACCGACGATTCGCGGTGTTGCCCCTCGCCATGCTGTTGGCCGGGTGTGCGGCCCGAGCGACGCCGACGTCCGTGCCCGGCTCGACGCAGTCCGCGCCCCCGACCGGCCCGGCGGCGGCCGCCCTCCCGGGCGAGGGAGCATCGCTGGACTGCGGTACGCACACCCTCCGCCGTCACCATCGACGGGTCCGCCGACGGGTTCGGCTCCGGTC
This sequence comes from Plantactinospora siamensis, assembly GCF_042434095.1. Taxonomy (NCBI): domain Bacteria; kingdom Bacillati; phylum Actinomycetota; class Actinomycetes; order Micromonosporales; family Micromonosporaceae; genus Plantactinospora; species Plantactinospora siamensis. The sequence continues at coordinate 405,189 of NZ_JBHLUE010000002.1, read as the reverse complement.
GGATTGAGCGGCAGACCTGCACCGGGCCGGCCGTGTGGGACGGCCGGCGGTTGAGCTTCGCCACCTGCTCCAGCCGCGTACCGGCCTGACGATGGCATGCTGGCTCGCATGCGATCTCGGACGACTGGAATGTGGTGGGGACCGGCGATCGAGGCGCCGGACCCCGGCGCTCTCGCGCGGTTCTATGCGGAGTTGCTCGGCTGGCCGATTGTCCACGAGGAGACCGGGGCCGCGGTGCTGGGCACTCCGGGCGGGGCGAGCTTCCTGGTCTTCCAGCGGGCGGACGGCTACCAACCGCCGGTCTGGCCACCGTCGCCGGACCGGCAGCGCCCGATGATGCACCTGGACTTCCAGGTCGGTGACCTGGCGGACGCGACGGCCGAGGCGCTCGCACTCGGGGCCCGGCTCGCCGACCACCAGCCGCAGGACCACGTACGGGTGCTGTTCGACCCGGCCGGCCACCCCTTCTGCCTGTGCCGCGACGACGGCTGAAGACTTGCCCGGTGCTCGACTTCACCATCCGGCCGGCCCGCCCCGGCGATGCGGAGTTCCTGGCCGACATGCTCGTGGCCGCCGTGAACTGGGCCCCCGACTCCGACCGGTCGCGTGAGGCGACCATGGCGGACCCGGCGCTCGCACACTACGTCGCGGGGTGGCAGCGGCCGGACGACTTCGGCGTGGTGGCGGTGGACTGCGAGGGCGCGGCGGTCGGCGCGGCCTGGCTGCGGTACCTGACCGCCGCCGATCCCGGCTACGGGTACGTCGCCGACGACGTGCCGGAGTTGAGCATCGGCGTGGTCGAGTCGTGGCGCGGCCGGAGCGTGGGCCGGGCGCTGCTGCGCGCCGCCTGGGCGGCCGCGCGGGACCGTGGCGTACGCGCGGTTTCGCTGAGCGTGGAGCGGGCGAACTTCGCCGCGCGGCTCTACGCCGCCGAGGGGTTCCGCACGGTGGAATCGTTCCGGGACTCGGACACGATGGTCGCGGAGATCAGCCCCTGACGGCAGCCGTGTTCTCCGTCGACCGATGCGCGACACTCGGCCGCCAACTGATCTGCGACACGCCCGCGCGCTGCTCGCGGCATCAGGACGTTGCGGTCGAGCCGGTGCCTGGCGGCTGCTCGTGGACGGGGCCGCCGGCGAGGCCTTCCCGCGGTATCCGGGCCGGGCGATGATTGGCCAATGGCCGAGACGCTCGATCAGGCGTGGGAGTGGCTGCTCGACTGTGCGCGGGGACATGACGCTTCCTGCGCCGACCGGTCGAAGACCTGGCCGGCGCCCATCATGACCCCGTTGGCGCTGGCCGCCGCCACGACGCGCCTGCGCCGCTTCTATCCCTTCATCGGCCACGAGCTGCTCTGCTTCGCCACCTCGCCGGTCTGGTACCAGGGCGAGGGCGCCGTAGCGCCGGCATTCATCGGCGTCGCCGCCGACCCGGACCGCTATATCGTGTGGTCCGGGCACCCGTCCTGCCGAGAGCCGGTCGCGGAGATCTTGCAGACGACCGATCCCCTCGCCGCTGCGACCGAGCTGGACCGACTGCTCACCGACTGGCGAAAGGGCTAGCCGCCTCAGTCCAGCGGCTCGGTGGGGTCGGCGGCGGCCGTCCGGGGACGGCCGCCGCCGACCGGAAGACTAACTGGCCTTCAGCTGGACCAGGTACCTCGACCCGTAAAGCTGCTCGGTGCCGTCGAAGACGAATCGCCAGCTGGTCGCACCGGCCACCCGCGGCACGTCGGTGACGGTGAACGACCCGTCGGCCGCCGTCTGCACGTCGGGCAGGGCGACCGCGCCCCGCTTGTCCTCGCGGGTCACATGCACCGTCTGCACGCCGACCTCCGTGTCGCCCAGGGTCGCCAGCCGTCCGGTGAAGTTGGCCGGCTTGCGTACGGCCACCGAGGCGGGAGCGTCGACGCTCAGCGAGGTCTCCAGCGGCGTGACCTCGACCGGCGGCTGCACCGCGTCCACGGCGGTCAGGTTCATCATCGAGTTGCTGATGTAGCGGGTGGCCACGTACAGCCGGTCCTGGTCGCCGAGCGCGATCCCGCGGTGCGCCGGCTCCAGGCCCGGGGCGAAGTCCTGGTAGACCATCCAGCGCGGCTCGTACTCCCCCGGGGCGAAGTAGGCGAGCCCCTGGTCGTCGGAGTAGGTGGCCATCCGCCCGTCGGGTTCCACGCCGAGGGAGACGACGGAGCCAGGCACGGCGTACCGGCCCTGCTCGGTCAGGTCGGTGGCGGAGTACCGGGCGAGCTTGGTGGTGAACTGGTACTCGCCGGGGGTAGCCACGATGACGGCGGAGCCGTCGGGGGTGACGGCGAACTCGGAGACGCTCTGGAGGGTGTCCTCCAGCGCGGTACGCCGCACCGCCGTCCCGCCCGACACGTCATAGCTGATCAGACGGTTAGGGTAGACGCCCTCCACCACGGCGAAGAGCAGCCCGTCGTCGATCGACCCGCTCTCCAGCCGGGGGGTGAAGGTCAGGTAGTCACCCTGGTCGAGGGTCATCGGGGCGGCCGGATCCCCAAGGTCGACCGAGCCGAGACGGGCCGGTGAGATGCCGTAACAGCCATAACTGAACCAGAGCTTGCCGCCGGCCAGGGCGAGATCGTACGGGCAGGTGTCGGCGCCGACGACGTATCGCGCCGTCTCGGTGCCGGTGGCCACGTCGATGGCGCTGATGGCACCCGCGTCGAAGAGCGCGGCGTACGCCGTACGCCCGTCCTTGCTCAACGTGAGCCCGCTCGCGCCCGCCTGGCCGGGAACGGTACCGATGATCCCGCCGTCCAGGTCGGCGACCTGGAGGGTGTCGTAGTCCTTGCCGCTCGAGATGAGAATCCGGCCGGTGGCGGCGCTCTTCACCATGTCGGAGAAGCCAACGTTGACGAGCGTGGAGTTGACCGTCACGAGAGGCTGGTCGTAGGAGGTCGCCGCCACGGCGGGTTGGCCGGTGGCGAGCAGCCCAAGTCCCAACGCGCCGGCAGCGATACTGGCAGACAGGCGATGCATGCTGTCCCTTCGGGTGGATTGTGCCCGGGAAGTCATCATCGGGCCACTGTGGAGAGCGCCGGAGATGCGGGCTGCGTTACCTGCGACAGGTGGGCGCCACCACCTGCTCCGACCACACCATCCGTCGGCGGCTTGCCGACTCGGCGAAGGCCGGCATCGCCCAGCAGGTCCACGCCCTGGCCCTGGCCCTGGCCGCATACGACCAGATGATCGGCCTGCGGTTGCCGGACCAAGCCGTCGACGCTGACGCCGGGGTGGTTCGCGTTCGGCAGACGTTCACCGAGGTGCGCGGCGTCGGGATCGTTCGTGGTCCGCCAAAGTCGCGGGCTGGCCGACGGGCTGTCTCGGCGCCGGCGGCGGTCCTGCCGGCGCTGCACGAGCGGGGCAAGAAGCGTGGCTAGTGGCCCGCGGATGGCCCGTCGGGCGCTGCTGACCCGAGCAACATCGAAGGCCCTGGCTGTGGCTCATGCCACGACCAGGGCCTTCGTATGGAGCGGGTGACGGGAATCGAACCCGCACTGTCAGCTTGGGAAGCTGATGTTCTGCCATTGAACTACACCCGCCGGCGGGCCCACTCTACCCGGTCGCTCCGGCATGGTGCATCCAGGTACCTCTCCGCGCGGCGCGCCAACCAGATCTTGGACCGAAACCGTCCGCCGCGAACGGTTTCGGTCCAAGATTCACATTCCAGGTCAGGGGGCGCGGCCGAGGGCGCCGCGCCGGCCGGCCGGCAGCAGCGAGCGGGCGGCGAGCGAGCGGCGCCGGCCGGCAGCGGCGAGCGGGTGAACGGGCGGCCGCCGCCGGCCGGCAGCGGCGAGCGGGCGGGCGCGGCCGGCCGGCAGCGGCGAGCGAGCGGCGAGCGCCGCAGCCAACCGCGAGGGCCGTCGTTAGCCCGCGAGGGCCGCCGTTGAACCGCGCGTGGGGCCGGCAACCGCGCCCGCCGGCGGTCGGCGCCCGCCGGCGGTCGGCGGCCGGCGGCGGTCGGCGGCCGCGAGTGGGGGCACGAAACATGATCGATACGTGACTCATGTTCTCAAATTTCTCGATGTCTTGTAACGTCTGGCGCACGATTTCGCATCGGTGCGACACACCCCCGGGTCGCACCGTCAGGAGAAGAGGTAAGCCCATGGGGCTGCGTCAACACCTGCCGACCTGGCGATCCGCCGGAGTCGCATCGACCTCTCTGGCTCTCATGATCAGCAGCGCCGCCGTCGGAGTGGCGGCCGCCCCGGCCGCCGCGCTCGCCGCCGCCCCGCACGGCTGCGCCTCGGCCGGCACCGCGGCAGCCGGCAGCGCCGCCGCGCCGGCCGCCGCCAAGGTACGCGCCGGCGGGCACGCCGCGAAGGACCCCGACTCGCTGACCGCCGCGCAGGTGGCCCAGCGGGAGGCCGACCTGGCCGCCACCGCCGCCGAGCGGTCCCGCGGGAAGGCGCTCGGCCCGACGCTGACCGCCTCGATCACCGTCCCCGTGGTGGTGCACGTCATCCAGCGGGACAGCACCCGGGCCGGCGGCAACATCCCGGACTCGATGATCACCTCGCAGATCAGCGTGCTCAACCAGGCGTACGCGGGGTCGACCGGCGGCGTGGCCACGGCGTTCGGCTTCCAACTGCAGAGCATCGACCGCACGGTGAACCCGAGCTGGTACCCGATCGTCGACGGCTCCTCGGCCGAGCGGGCCATGAAGAACGCCCTGCACAAGGGCGGCAAGAACACCCTCAACCTCTACCTGGGCGAGCTGAGCGACAACCTGCTGGGCTGGGCCACCTTCCCGACCAGAAACCTCAGCCTCCAGGACGGCGTGGTGGCCCTCAACGAGTCGCTTCCCGGCGGCACGGCCACCAACTACAACCAGGGTGACACCGGCACCCACGAGATCGGCCACTGGCTGAACCTCTACCACACGTTCCAGGGCGGCTGCTCCGGCAGCGGCGACCAGGTCTCGGACACCCCCGCCGAGGCGTCGGCCGCCTACCAGTGCCCGACCGGTCGGGACACCTGCTCCGCGCCCGGTACCGACCCGATCCACAACTTCATGGACTACACGTACGACTCGTGCATGTACCAGTTCACCGCGGGTCAGGCCAGCCGGATGCTGAGCGGCTGGAACACGTACCGCGCCTCCTGATCGACCGGCCGCCGGGCCCCCGCCCGGTGGCCGCCGCACCCCGCCGGGCCCCCGCCCGGCGGCCGCCGCACCCCCGTCCCCACCCACGAACCGGCGCCGGCCCCACGCGGGGGCCGGCGCCGGTTGGCGTTAAGAAGGGGCCCTTCCTATGCAGAAAGCGATAACAGGGGGCCCTTCCTTTCACTCTGGGCGGCGGCTGCGGGGTCGAGCCAGACCTGGACGCCGGGACGGTCCGTCCCGGCGCCGTCGAGGGAGCCGGCGCCGGGGCCCCGGCGGGCCACCATGGCCACGTCGACGCTGAACTCGAACAATCGCCAGTCCACGTGCGGCGCCGCGCGGAGCGAGCCGGCCAGCTCGGCCACCCGGGCGCGGTCGGTGACCGGCCGGGCCCGACCGGCCACGTACGCCTCGTCGTCGCTGTCCTCGGGTGGGAACGAGTGCAGCGCGTAGCGCCCGTCCCGTTCGAGGTCGCGCCGCTTCGGTGAGTCGACGACGAAGCAGTAGAGCCCGTCGGCGGTGATCACCGGGGACACCGGGTGCACCCGGGGGCCACCGTCGGCGCGCACGGTCGCCAGGTAACCCAGCCCCGGCCCGTACTGCTGGAGGAGGCCACGGATGGCCGCGGCGAGCTGGGGCTCGTCGGTGGCGAACTCGGTCCAGGATGCCATGGGATCATTCTATCGAACGCGTGTACGAAGGACCACGGAAACGCCGAGCGTGGCGGGGGTAATCACGCCGTGCCGGACCGTGTCGCTTCAGCCCGGCGCCCGCAACGACACCGGGCCCCGGTGGTCGCGTGCGCGACCCCGGGGCCCGGGCGGACAGCGGGGTGGGTCAGCCCGGCCGGCCGTAGCCGACGATGCTGCCCTTGTCGATGTTCTTCATCCGGACGTGGTCGCCGCTCTGCGGCGCGTGCACCACCCAGTCGTTGCCCACGTACATGCCGACGTGCGCGAGGCCGTTGTAGAAGACCAGGTCGCCGGGTTGCAGCTCGGACCGGCTGACGTGGCGCATCGAGTGGTACTGCTGGGCGGCGTTGTGCGGCAGGCTCACCCCGACCTGCGCCCAGGCCGCCAGCATGAGGCCGGAGCAGTCGTACGTGCTCGGACCATCGGCGCCCCAGATGTACGGCTTGCCGATCTGCTTGCAGGCGAACTTGACCACCTTGCCGGCGTCGCCACCCGGGTACTTGGCCGGGCAGGGCGCCGGCGCGAACACGCCGCCCCCGCCGTTGCCGTACACCTTGAGCCGCAGCTTCTGCAGCCGGTCGATCTCGGTGTTGATGTCCTTGGCCTTCTGCGCCAGCTCGGCTTCCTGCTCGGTGAGCTGGGCCACCAGCAGGTCGAGCGGCGCCTTCTGCGCGGCGTACTTGGCCCGCAGGTCGGACGCGGCCTGCACGTCCTGCTGCTGCTGGTGGGCGAAGTGGTCGAGCAGCTCGAGCTGGTCCACCAGCGCGTTCGGGCTGCCGGTGGTGAGGATGGCGTTGATGGCCGAGGCCTGGTCGCCCTTGTACGCCTCGGCGGCGAAGCCGCCGACCTTGTTCATGGCGAGGTCCACCTGCAGCTGCAGCGGCTGGATCTTCTTCTCCAGCGCGTCGGCCTGCTTGCGCTTGGCGTCCAGCTCCTGCTTGGCGGCGTTGTGCTTCTCGATGGTGGGTTCGAGCTTGTTCCAGGCGTCGTCGATCTGCTTCTCGATCTCCGCCGTCGACGGATCGGCGTGTGCGGGCGCGGCACCCATCAGCATCGCCATGACGCTGGCGACCGCTGCTACCGCGACGGAAACGACTGACCAACGCGAGCGCGACCGGGGTCCGGCGCCGGCGCGAGCCGGACGTACCGGAGCCGACCGCGGGGCATGGCTTGCCACCGAGGCTGGTACTCCTTCTCCCCTTCCCCGCCTACCGGGTTAGCTGACGGGTTCGGGCGGAAGAGAAGGCGCCCTACCGCGTTTCCGCGGATTCACCCCTGGGACGTGGGTCCCCGGTTCATACAACGATTCGGCGGTGTGAGCCGTTGCCGTCCCCCTTGGACGATCTGATACCGGCTCGACGGTGACCAAGAGTAGGTAAGCGCCGGGAGCCAGCGCAAGCCGACGCGCAAGTTCCATCGTTATGTATAACGGTCAGTAGCGGAGGGTGTCGGAAATGAAGAAAAGCTACGCCGCCTGCCGACCGATCGGAGTCTATTGACGCCGAGCGCCGCAGGGACGAGGGTGACCAGGAGCCCACAGCCAGGCAATGGAGGTTCGATGCACCGTCCGCAACTCGCACTGAGCAGGAGGATCCTGCTCAGCACCGCACTGGTCGGCGCGGCGTCGCTCGCCCCGACCGGTACGCCGGCGGTCGCCGCCGGATCCGACGACTCACGGCAGCAAGAGTACGCCTCGGCGGCCGCCGAGTACGGCGTACCGGCGAGCGTCCTGCTCGGCGTCTCCTACCTGGAGTCGCGTTGGGACACCAACGCCGGCGCCCCGAGCACCGCGGCCGGATACGGCCCGATGCACCTCACCGACGCCGCGCACGTCCGGGCGCTGCCGGTGTCCGGGCACTACGGCCCGGCCGAGGACGCCCGCGGCGACTCGGCCCGACCGATGCGGGCCCAGCCGCCCGCGACCAGGGCCGACGACGCGCCACCGGCCGCGTCCCTGCAGACGGTCGACGCCGCCGAGCAGCTCACCGGCGCCGGCGCCGGCGCGCTGCGTACCGACCCGGCCAGCAACATCCGCGGCGGCGCCGCGCTGCTGGCGTCGTACCAGAAGGAACTGGCCGGACCGACGGGGAGCGCGAGCGACCCGGCGGCCTGGTACGGCGCGGTGGCCCGGTATTCCGGCGCGGACAGCGCGGACGCCGCGGCCGCGTTCGCCAACGAGGTGTACGCCACCATCCGGACCGGCGCCGAGCGCACCACCGACGACGGTCACCACCTGCGGCTGGCCGCGAGCGCGATCGACCCGGTCCGCTCCTGGCTGAACCGGCTGGGCCTGCGCGCGCCCAAGCCGCGGCCGGACGGCCTGGAGTGCCCGAAGGACGTGGCCTGCATCGACGTGCCGGCGCCGTACGAGCAGTACGGGCCGACGGCCGGCGACTACGGCAACCACGACCTGTCGAACCGGCCGGCCCGGCAGAAGATCGACTACATCGTCATCCACGACACCGAGGGCAGCTGGGCCACGACGCTGGACCTGATCAAGGATCCGACGTACGTGAGCTGGAACTACACGATCCGCTCGGCCGACGGGCTGATCGCCCAGCACGTCAAGACCAAGGACGTGGCCTGGCACGCCGGCAACTGGTACGTGAACGCCAAGTCGGTGGGCATCGAGCACGAGGGCTTCGCCGCACAGGGCACCTGGTACACCGAGGCCATGTACCGGTCCTCGGCCAAGCTGGTCAGCTACCTGGCCCGCAGCCTGGGCATCCCGCTGGACCGGCAGCACATCATCGGGCACGACAACGTGCCCGGCACGGTCCCATCCACGGTCCGCGGCATGCACTGGGACCCGGGCCCGTACTGGGACTGGTCGCACTACTTCGACCTGCTGCACGCCCCGTTCCGCGGCATCGGCGCCCCGGCCGGGGGCGCCGTCATCATCGATCCGAACGTCGCCACCAACCGGCCGGCGTTCACCGGATGCGACGCGCCCGGCACGCCGTGCCCGTCCCGCGGCTCCTCGGCGGTGATCCTGCACAGCGCGCCCAGCGAGGACGCGCCGCTGCTGACCGACCCGGGCCTGCACCCGGACGGCAGCCCGACCACCATGGACATCGCCGACCACGGATCCCGGGCCTCGGCCGGCCAGACGTACGCGGTGGCCGACCGGCAGGGTGACTGGACGGCCATCTGGTACCTCGGCCAGAAGGGCTGGTTCCACAACCCGGCATCGGCGCCGGCGGCGAAGTGGACCGTCGGCCTGGTCGCCACCCCCAAGGCGGGCAAGGCCACCATCCCGGTGTACGGGCGGGCCTACCCGGAGCAGAGCGCCTACCCGGCCGGCGTGCCGTACCAGACCATCACGCCGCTGCAGTACACGTTCTCGGCCGGCCAGCGGTACGTGGTGGGCGGCCTGCCGCTCGGCGAGTACTACCGGGCGACGACCTTCGACGGCTCGTCCCCGGGCGACTGGACGGTGATCCGGGGCAAGATGCGGTACGTCCAGGTCCAGTTCGGACACCGCATCATGTACGTCAACCTCGCCGACGTCGACCTGCTGCCGTCGCCGGTGGGCGCGCCGCGCTGATCCACCAGCACGAAGTGCCCCCGCCGGCTTGCCGGCGGGGGCACTTTCGTCAGCGGCTCGGGCTCACGGACTCGGCTCAGGTGACCCGGCGGAAACCCTGCACCGGCTGGTAGTCGATCCTGCTGACCTGGACCGGCTTCCCGGTCCGCGGCGCGTGCACCATCAGGCCGTCCCCGAGATAGAGACCGACGTGGTGCACGTCGCTGTAGAAGAACACCAGGTCGCCCGGGCGGGCATCGGCGCGGCTGACGGCCCGGCCCGACTGCCACTGCGCGCCGGTGTAGTGGGTGAGCGAGATGCCGGCCGCCTTGTACGCGTACTGGGTCAGGCCGGAGCAGTCGAACGAGTTGGGGCCGACAGCGCCCCAGACGTACGGGTCACCCACCTGCTGGCACGCGGTCCTGATCGCGGTGGACGCCGCGCTGCTGACCACGCCCTTGATGGTGGGGCAGCCGGACACCTTGACCACGGTCTTCGGCAGCGAGGCGGTCAGCCGCTTGATCTCCGCGTTGATCTGCTTCTTCTTCGCGGCCAGCTCGGCCTCCTGCTGAGCGAGCTGGCCGACCAGCTGCTCCAGTTTCTGCTTCTCGGCGTTGTACCGGTCCCGGGTGGCCAGCACGCCGGCGATCTCCTGCTTCTGCTGCGTGGCCAGCTGGTCCAGCAACGTCAGCTGCTCGGTGAGGGTGTTCGGGTTGCCGGACACCAGCATGGCGTTCAGATCGGACCCGGGCCCGGTCTTGTAGTAGCGGATCGCCAGGTCGCCAACCTTGTTGAGGGCGATGGCGCTCTGCAGCGACAGCGGCTCGATCTTCTTCTGCAGGTCGGTGATCTGCTTCCGCTTGGCGCCCAACTGGCTGTGCACCTTGTTGTACGCCTCGATGGTGGGCTCGAGCTGCTCCCACTGCTTGTCGATCTGCTTCTCGATGTCGTCCACCGAGGGCCCGGCGTGGGCCGCAAGCGCCGGCAGCAGTCCGGCGCAGGCGACGAGAAGCACCGTGAGGATGCGATGAGCGGCGCGTCGTGGTCCGCGCCGGGGCTGGAAGGGCACACGTGCCACCGGACAGCGTCTCCTATCGAATCCGATCGCCGGGCGCCTCCGCCGGGGGGTGGCGGTGGCCGACATTTCCGATGGCGATCGGTGCCTCAGATTAGGGAAGGTTCATCGCCTAATCAAGGCACCACCGCAATTCCCTGCCGTACGCTACTGCGTCGACACAATCCGTTGTGGCGAAACGGATTCGGAGGTGTTCCCGACAACGGCCGTCAATACGTCATCGAGTGTCAACACACCCAGCGGCACCCGTCCGTCACTCACCAGCACCATGTGCCGGCGCTCCCGGCGCATGGCCAGCAGCAGGTCGGCCAGCGACCGGTCCGGGGGAACGGCCGCGAGCGGGCGGATCAGGTCGGCCGGCACCGGCGCCCGCCGCTGCGCGCCCTCGACGCCGAGCACGTCCTTCACGTGCACGAACCCGGTCACCCGCCGGGTGGCCCGCTGCACCACGGGGAACCGCGACCGGCCGGTCCGGGTGGCGAGCACCTCCAGGGACGCCGGCGACACGTCGTCGGCCACCGTGGTCACCGTGGACCACGGCCGCAGGGCGTCCGCGGCCGTACGCCGGTGCAGCGCGAGCGCCGCGGTGATCCGGGCGTGCTCCTCGGAGCCGAGCAGGCCCTCGGTACGCGCCTGCGTCACCAGCCCGGTCAGCTCCTCGGCCGTGAAGACCGTCTTGACCGCGTCGGTGGCCTCGATCCGCCACAGCCGCAGCACCTGCCGGGCGGCCCACCGCATGGCCACCAACACCGGCTTGGTGAGCAGGCAGAAGCCGAGCATCGGGCCGGCCAGCAGCAGCGCCGACGGTTCCGGACCGGCCAGCGTGACGTTCTTCGGCACCATCTCGCCGACCACCGTGTGCAGGAACACCACCACGGCCAGCGCGAGCACGAACGCCACCGGGTGGACCGTGCCGGCCGGCAGCCCGAGCGCGTCGAACGGGGCCTCCAGCAGGTGCGCCAGCGCCGGCTCGGCGATCGCGCCCAGGGTCAGCGAGCAGATCGTGATGCCCAGCTGCGCGCCGGCGATCATCAGCGGGATCTGGTTCATCGCCGACAGCGCCCACCGGGCCCGCTTCGAGGTCTCGGCCAGCGGCTCGATGACGGTCCGCCGGGAGGCGATGAGCGCGAACTCGACCCCCACGAAGAAGGCGTTGGCCACCAGCAGGGCGGCCGCGAGCAGCAGGCTAGGCATGGTCGGCCGGCTCCTCGGGGAGCACCACCCGGACCTGCTCGACGCGGTGCCGCTCCACCTCCACCACGGTGAACTCGTAGCCGCGCTCCACGACGGCCTCGCCGGGCGCCGGGATGTGGCCCAGCCGGGCCATCAGGAAGCCGGCGAGGGTCTCGTACGGCCCGTCCGGCAGCCGGAACCCGGTCTGCTCGGCCAGCTCGTCGGCGCGCAGCACCCCGTCGAGCAGGAGGGCCCGCTCCCCGCCCGGCACGGTGAGGTCGCCGGCGTCGGCGTGCAGCCCGACGGCCGGGTCGAACTCGTCGGCGATCTCCCCGACCAGCTCCTCGACCAGGTCCTCGACCGTGACCACCCCGTCGGTGCCGCCGTACTCGTCGACCACGATGGCCAGGTCGGCGCCGGCCGTCCGGAGCGCGGCGAGCACGCCGTCCAGGTCCAGGCTCTCCGGCACGTACACCGGCTCGCGGGCCACCTCGGCCACCGCGGTGGCCGCGCGCCGGGCCAGCGGTACGCCGAGCGCGTCCGGCACCCCGGCCACGCCGGTGACCAGGTCGAGGGTGTCCTCGTACACCGGAAAGCGGGTCCGGCCGGTCTGCCGGGCCAGCGCAATCAGCTCGGCCACGGTCGCCGCGGCGGGCAGGGCGATGACGTCCACCCGCGGCGTCATGGCCTCCGCGGCCCGCTTGTCGGCGAACCGGATGGTGCGTTGCAGCAGCATCGCGGTGTCCGGCGGCAGGGCGCCGGCCTGGGCGGAGATCCCGGCCAGCAGGCCCAGCTCGTCGGGGGACCGGGCGCTCGCCAGCTCCTCCTGCGGTTCGATCCCGAGCCGGCGGACCAGCCAGTTAGCCGAGTTGTTGAGGATCCGGATGGGCCACCGGCAGGCCGCGGAGAACCGGTGCATCGGCCCGGCCGTGGTCAACGCGGCCCGGGTCGGCCGGGCCAGCGCCGCGTTCTTCGGGACGAGCTCGCCGAACAGCATCGACACGGCGGTGGCCAGGGCCAGCGCCAGCACCGAGGTGACCTGTCCGGTCGCCGTCCCGGCGAGCGGCCGGACGGCCGGCCCGAACAGCTTGGCCAGCGCCGGTTGGGCCAGGTAGCCGGTGAGCAGGGTGGTGATGGTGATGCCGAGCTGCGCGCCGGAGAGCTGGAAGGACAGCGCGTGCAGCGCGTCCAGTACCGTGCGCGCCCGCCGCTCACCCGCCGCGGCGCGCTGCTCGATGCCGGCCCGGTCGACCGTGACGAGGCCGAACTCGGCCGTCACGAAGAAGGCGTTGCCGGCGGTCAGCAGGACGAAGCAGACCAGCGGCAGGAGCGTGGTCACGAGCGGGCCGTCGATGATCGGTTCACCTCGACGTCGATTGTTCCATGCGGCCGTCCCGGGCGGGGTTGGCGACCGGTGGGTACGTTCGCCGCATGAGCTCTCTCACCCTGGCCGACGAACTCGCCCTGCTGTCGTACGACGTCGACGGGCGGTCCCAGGTGGGCCGCCCGACGCTCGACTACGCGCTGGCCGGCGCGGTCGTGCTTGAGCTGACCCTGGCCGGCCGGCTGGACCTGGCCGACGGCCGGGTGCGGGTGGCCGATCCGGCGCCGACCGGCCACCCCGTGCTCGACGCGGCGCTGAGCCGGGCCGCCGACGAGCGCCGGCCCCAGAAGCCCAAGGACCTGGTCAACCGGTTGAGCAAGGGGCTGCTCGACCAGGTGCTGGACGGGCTGGTCGCGGCCGGGGTGCTGGAACGCCGGCAGGAGCGGGTGCTCGGCCTGATCCCGCGGACCCGGTTCCCGTCGCCGCACGGCGTGGAACCGCAGGCCGAGACCGAGGCCCGACAGCGGCTGACCGCTGCCGTGCTCGCCGACGGCCCGGTGGAGCCGCGGACCGCGGCGCTCTGCGGACTGGTCCGGGCCGCCGGCATGGAGCGGAAGGTCTTCCCCGACCAGTCCCGCCGCCAGGTCAACGCGCGGCTGGCGGAGATCAGCGCCGGCGACTGGGCCTCGGACGCCACCCGGCGGGTCATCCAGGAGATGCAGGCGGCGACCATTGCGGCCATCACGGCCGCGACGGTCGCCAGCACCACGTCCGCCTCGAGCTGACCGGCGCTGTCGCGGTCAGCTCGCCCTGGCCGGTCAGCTCGCCGCCGGTCAGCTCGCCCTGGCCGGCCAGGGCGCCCTGGCCGGTCAGCTCGCGCTGGGGGCGGGCTCCGGCGATCCGGCGGCGCCGGCCGCCGGGGCGGCGCCGGGCTCCGGCTTGACCGAGCGGAGCAGCACGGTGGCGACGTCGACGACCTCCACCTGCTCGGCCGCGCCCTTACCGGTCACCCCGTCACCGATCATCGTGTAGCAGAACGGGCAGCCCACCGCGATGGTGCTGGCGCCGGTCGACAGCGCCTCCTCGACCCGCTCGACGTTGATCCGCTTGCCGATCTTCTCTTCCATCCACATCCGGGCGCCGCCGGCGCCGCAGCAGAACGAGCGCTCGCTGTTGCGGGGCATCTCCGTGATGGCCGGCCCGGACGCGGCCGGCCCGCTCGCGGCCGTACCGTCGCCGCCCTGGACGGCGGCGGTCAGCACCTCACGCGGCGGGGTGAAGACCCGGTTGTGGCGGCCGAGGTAGCACGGGTCGTGGTAGGTGACGCCGCCGTCCACCGGCTGGACCGGGGTCAGCCGGCCGGTGGAGACCAGGTGGGCCAGCAGCTGGGTGTGGTGTACGACCTCAAAATCCCCGCCGAGCTGGCCGTACTCGTTGGCCAGGGTGTTGAAGCAGTGCGGGCAGCTCGCGACGATCTTGCGCTTGCTCCTCTCCCGGTCGCCGAACGCCTCGTTGAGGGTCTCCACGTTCTGCTGGGCCAGCATCTGGAAGATGAACTCGTTGCCGATCCGCCGGGCCGGGTCTCCGGAGCAGGTCTCGCCCTCGCCCAGGATGGCGAAGTCGACGCCCGCCTCGTGCAGCAACGTGGCCACGGCCCGGGTGGTCTTCTTGGCCCGGTCCTCGAACGCGCCGGCACAGCCGACCCAGAAGAGGTACTCGAAGTCGTCCTTCTCGCCGACCCGGGGCACCTCGAAGTCGAGCCCCTTGGTCCAGTCCTCGCGGGTGTTCTGCGGCGCGCCCCACGGGTTGCCCTTGTTCTCCAGGTTGCGCAGCATAACGCCGGCCTCGGACGGGAAGCTCGACTCGATGAGCACCTGGTAGCGACGCATGTCGACGATGTGGTCGACGTGCTCGATGTCGACCGGGCACTGCTCGACGCAGGCGCCACAGGTGGTGCAGGACCACAGCACGTCCGGGTCGATGACGCCGCCCTCCTCGGCCCCGCCGATGAGCGGCCGGTTGCCCTCGGCCAGCGCCAGCACGTCGACGTGCGCGAGCTGGGCCTCGGTGGCCTTCTCCTCACCCGTCAGGTCCTTGCCGCCGCCGGCCAGCAGGTAGGGCGCCTTCGCGTACGCGTGGTCGCGCAGCGACAGGATCAGCAGCTTCGGCGACAGCGGCTTGCCGGTGTTCCAGGCCGGGCACTGCGACTGGCAGCGGCCGCACTCGGTGCAGGTGCTGAAGTCGAGCAGGCCCTTCCAGGTGAACTGCTCGACCTGGGCGACCCCAAACTGGTCCTTCTCCGGGTCCGCCTCCTCGAAGTCCAGCGGCTTGCCGTTGGACATCATCGGCTTGAGACCGCCCAGGCCGGAGGCGGGCGCCGGGTCCAGCCGCGGGTTGCGCTTGAAGTAGATGTTGGGGAACGCCAGGAACCGGTGCCAGGCGACGCCCATGGTGACGTTCAGCGAGATGACGATGAGCCAGGTCATCGAGATGACGATCTTGATGAGCCCGACCACGCTCGCGCCGGACTCCCAGGCCGGCAGGACGGCGCCGACCGCGTGGCTGACCGGGGTGGCCCAGGTCGGGAACTCGAAGTGGTCGTTGGCGACCTTGAAGCCGCGGATGAGGAACCCGCAGACCAGGACCAGCAGGACGATCCACTCGACGAAGTAGCCCTGCCACATCGTCGAACCGGTGAACCGGGAGCGGCCGCTCGGCCGGGTCGGCCGGTTGCGCAGCCGGATGGCTATCAGAACCAGGATGCCGACCAGGCCGAGCGCTCCGATGATCTCGGTGACCAGGCCGTACACCACCCAGCCGCCGACCAGCGGGAGGCCGCCGGTGGGCGTGACGACCTCGAAGTACGCCTCGAGGACCAGCAGCGACAGGACGATGAAGCCGACCATCACCGTCCAGTGGGCCGCGCCGACCACGCTCCAGCGCAGCATCCGGGTGTGTCCGAGCGTCTCGGTCAGCATCGTCCGGGTGCGCGTGCCGGGCTCGCCGGAGCGGCTGGGGTCCGGCTGCCCGAGTCGGATGACCGCGGTGATCTTCAGGACCGCACGGACCGCCAGAAACACCGCGACGGCGGTGACGGCGGCCGCGAGGACCGTCGTGACGATCTGGACGCTGCCCATGCGATCCTCCCGGTCTGCGTGGTGGCGAGCGCGAGTGACCGCGGGACGCGATCACCGTTGCAGCCTACGCGCCGGGTTACCGATCGGTAACGTGAGGAACCTCGCAGCCGGCGACGCCGAACTTCCCGACCACCTTAGAAGGCGCTCAGGAGGGCCGATCGGGCAGGTCGCCCGATCCTCAGCGCCAGCGGGACAGCAGGATCAGCGAGGCGACCATCGCGCCGAACCCGACGGCGAGGTTCCAGTAGTGCCAGCTCGCGACCGGGTATGCCGTCTCGGAGAGGTAGTAGACGACGAGCCAGCCGATGCCGACCACGATCAACGTCACCGCGGTGATCGGCAGCCAGATCGGGCTAGGCTTGCGCGAAGCGGCCGTACTCGTCGGCCGGATGTCCGACGGCGGCGTGTACACCTTCTTCTTGCGGACCTGCGACTTGGGCACGACGCTCTCCTGAGGGGGTTAACGACCTCGTCCGGCCTGACAACCGGGCGCGGGGGCGACGGTCCATGGCCAATAATATTCGAAGCTAGCGTAGTCGGGGCGGACGGCTCAGGCCACGAACGGGGTCGGATGAGTGCGGTCGGTGAGCGGAACGACCGGTTCCCCCCGCCATCCGACCGGTGAGCGAGGAAGGAAGCCTCGGTGGAATACACCTCCGGCGCCGCGTCGTGGCGCAAGGCGTTCCTGCGCGCGGGCGCCGGCCTGCTGCCTCGACGCCGGGGCCAGCGCCGGACCGTCTGGTCCGTCGGCGTACCGCTGATCGCCCTGGCCGCCGGCCTGCTGTTCACCACCACGGCGACCACGGCGAGCGGTACGTCGTTGCGTGAGGACCGGAGCCCGCAACTCGCCCAGGTCATCGAGGAACGGCGGCGCGACGTGGCGAACAGCGAGGCGCAGGCCGCCGCGCTGCGGGCCGATGTGGAGCGGCAGACCGAGTCGCTCGCCGGCTCGGACGCCCCCATCGCGGCCCAGCGCGACCGGGCGGCCGGGTCTCGTCAGGCGGCCGGGTTCACCGCGCTGGCCGGCCCCGGTCTCACCGTTGAGTTGAACGACGCGCCGACGCGCCCCGACGGAACGCTGCCCAAGGGCGTCAGCAACGACGACCTCGTGGTGCACCAGCAGGATGTGCAGGCTGTGGTCAACGCGCTCTGGGCGGGCGGCGCCGAAGCCATGTCGATCATGGACGTTCGGGTGCTCTCGACGAGCGCCGTACGCTGCGTCGGCAATACCCTGCTGCTGCACGGGCGGGTCTACTCGCCGCCGTTCCGGATCAAGGCGATCGGCGACCCGGCTCAGCTGCGTCGGGCACTTGCCAACTCCGAGGGGGTCCGGTTGTTCAAGGACTACGCCGAGCACTACCACCTCGGCTATCAGGAGAAGGAAAGCCAGGTGAGCGTGCCGGCGTTCGACGGTTCGAGCACGCTGCGGTCAGCGGTGGTGCCCCGGTGAGCCCGACCCCGGCCGAGTGGGACGAGGAAGCCGAGCGGCGCAACGGACGCCACCGGGCCGTACACCTGGACGATCCCACCGCGGTGGTCGTGCGGGCCGACGAGGTGGCCGCGGCTGCGGCCGCCCGCGCGGCCGACCTTCCGGTGGCGGGCCGCGCCCCGGGAGCGCCCCCCGGCGCTCGCCCGGGCGGCGAACGGGTTGGCGGGCCGGGCAACCCGGGCGGCGAGCGGGTTGGCGGGCCGGGCAACCCGGGCGGCACGCTGGGCCAGCCGGGCGGTCTGGACCAGTCACGCGGCACCGTAGGCCAGCCGGGCGGTC
Organism: Plantactinospora siamensis; assembly: GCF_042434095.1. Classification (NCBI taxonomy): domain Bacteria; kingdom Bacillati; phylum Actinomycetota; class Actinomycetes; order Micromonosporales; family Micromonosporaceae; genus Plantactinospora; species Plantactinospora siamensis. Next base: position 387,367 of record NZ_JBHLUE010000002.1, on the reverse strand, counting down.
CGGACCAGTCACGCGGCACGGTGGACCAGCCGCGCGGCCTGGACCAGTCACGCGGCACGGTGGACCAGCCGGGCGGCCTGGACCAGTCACGCGGCACGGTGGGCCAGCCGCGCGGCACGGGCGGTCGCACCGGCGGGGCGGTGGAGCCGCCGCCGCCGTGGCCGGGCCGGCCCGTCGAGGCCGCCCAGCCGCCGGCGGCGCGTCCGGTCGACCCCGCGCCTCGGCGGCTGCCCACGGCGCCGCTCAGCCAACCGGCCCGCTCGGCGCCCGCGGACGCCCGGAATGGTCGCCCGGGCCTGCCGGCCACCGCAGCAGCCGGACCAACGATCGCCGGCCCGGCCGGCGCGCGGCCGGCCACCACCGGCCGGGCCACCCCAGCTCCCGCAAGCCCAGCTCCCGCAAGCCCGGCCGCCGGCCGGGCCACCCCGGCTGTGGCGTCCCCGGGCCCGGCCGCCACCGGGCTGGCCGGCCCGGGTCCGGCACCCGCGGCACCGGCCGTCCCGGGTCCGGCACCCGCGGCGCCGGCCGTCCCGGCTCGTGCCACGCCGCCGACGAGCATCGGCTCGGCGCCGGCCAGGGCCGCGCACGGGCCCGCGGGGAATCCCCCGACCCAGGCCGCCGGCGGCCCCGCCGCGCCGTCGTCGCCCGACCAGCTCCTGCCCACCCGTCCCGGTTGGCCCCGGCCGGCCGTCATCCCGGGCGTCACCCGGCCGGAGGCGACCGGCGGCTCCCGGCGGCCGGCCCCGCCCGGAGAGCACGCGGTGCCCGTCCCGCCCGACGGGCCGGGTGGCGGGTCGCTGAACGACGCCCCCACCTCCACGATCCCGGTGCTCCGGGGCAACGCCGAAACGGCGATCATCCCCGCCGTACCGACCGCCCGACCCGACACCGCGGCCCGGACCGGCACGCCCGGGTCGAGCGGCTCGCCGGCCCGGATCGACCCTCCGGCGAGAGCCGGCATGCCGACCCGCGGCACCGGGTCGGGCGGGACCGGCCCGGTGCCCGCCCGGCCGGCGGCGGGCCCGGGCGTTGGTCTGCCCGCCCGGCCGGCGGCGGGCCCGGGCGTTGGTCTGCCCGCCCGGCCGGCGGCGGGCCCGGGCGTTGGTCTGCCCGCCCGCCCCGCGGGCCCGGGGGTTGGTCTGCCGGCCCGGCCGGCGGCGGGCCCGGGAGACCAAGCCACCGCGCTGATCCCCGCCGTCGGGGCGGGCCCGGTCAGCGACCAGACCGCGCTGATGGGGGCGGTGCCCGACGCGCCGCCCCGGCCGGAGGGCGAGGCCGAGCAGCCGGCCGAGGACCCGACGCCCCGCCGGGGCGAGGTGGTGGTCCAGCTCCGCCCGGAGCAGCTGGCCGAGGGCTACAAGAGCGTCTACTCCGAGCTGACCCGGCCCACCGTCGGCTCCCGGATCCGCACCGGCATCCGGGTGGCGGGCGAGGTGCTGATCACCTTCGGCATGATCGTGCTGCTCTTCGCCGGGTACGAGGTCTGGGGCAAGTCGGTGATCATCGACTCCCATCAGCACGATCTGGACAATCAACTGGCCCAGGAGTGGGCGCCGGATCCGACGGTCGGGCCCACGTCCAACGACAAGCCGTTCGTGCCGGTCGAGGGCAAGCCGGTGGCCGGGCTCTACATCCCCAAGCTGGACAAGAACTGGGTGGTGGTCGAGGGGGTCACCCCGGGCGACATCCGGTACGCCCCGGGGCACTACCCGGACAGCGCGCTGCCCGGCCAGGTGGGCAACTTCTCCGTGGCCGGCCACCGGATCAAGGCCATCTTCTGGCGCCTGGACGAGCTGCACAACGGTGACGTGATCGTGGCCGAGACGAAGACCGACTGGTACGTCTACCGCGTCTCCGGCACCGAGATCGTGCATCCCACCCAGGTCGAGGTGGTGGCGCCGGTGCCGGATCGGCCGGGCGCCAAACCGACCAAGAAGATGCTGACGCTCACCACGTGCAACCCGAAGTTCAACAACTACCAACGGCTGATCGTGCACGCCGAGCTGGACCGTACCCAGGCCAAGTCCGAGGGTCGGCCGGCGGAGCTGGTGGAGGGCTGAGGCGACCGTGTACCGCTGGATCTGGCGCCACCTGCCCTTCGGCCTGCCCGGCAAGCTCGCCGGCTCGGTGCTGCTGAGCGCCGCTGTCGTGCTGCTGCTGTGGTTCGTGGTCTTTCCCTGGGCCGAGCCGCTGCTTCCGTTCGACGACGTACAGGTGACGCAGCAGGGCGAGACGCCGGGAGAGGCGCCTGTCACGAGGCCGGCGCCCGGCGCCACCCCGACCGGCGACGACTACGACCTGCCGTACGCCACCCACACCAACAACCGGCCGCCGTCCGGGCAGCCGCTGCCGAGCTGACGTCCGGATGAGGCCGATGCGCGTTCTGGTGATCGACAACTACGACTCGTTCGTCTTCAACCTCGTGCAGTACCTCGGCCAGCTCGGGGTGGAGTGCGAGGTGCGGCGCAACGACGAGATCTCGCTGGCCGACGTCGGCCGCGCCGGCGCCGCCGGGGTGCTGCTGTCGCCGGGGCCGGGCACGCCGGACCGCGCCGGCATCTGCCTCGACCTGATCCGGGAGTACGCCGGAAAGCTGCCGCTGTTTGGGGTCTGCCTCGGGCACCAGGCGATCGGGGAGGCGTTCGGCGGCACGGTGACCCGGGCGCCGGAGCTGCTGCACGGCAAGACGTCGCTGGTCCGGCACGCCGGCGTGGGCGTGCTGGCCGGACTGCCCGATCCGTTCACCGCGACCCGGTACCACTCGCTCGCCGTGCTCGCCGACACCCTGCCGGACGAGATCGAGGTGACCGGCCGGACCGACTCCGGCGTGGTGATGGCCATGCGGCACCGCAGCCTGCCGGTCGAGGGCGTCCAGTTTCACCCCGAGTCCGTCCTCACCGAGGGCGGCCACCTGATGCTGGCCAACTGGCTGGCCGGCTGCGGCTACCCGGAGGCGCTGGATCGCGCCCCGGCGCTGGCCGCCGAGGTGGACCAGCGCCGGCTGGCCGCGTTCGCGACCGCCTGAGACCGGTCAGTACGGACCCGGCAGCGTCGGTCCGCCGCTGCCGCCGCCATTGCCCCGCCCGCTGGGCGTGGCGCTCGGGGTGGCGGTGGGCGGACCGGCGGACGGTGACTCGGTCGGCGGCGCCTGATCCACGGTGATCGTGATCCGGGTGCTGGTCTTCCGCTGCTGGTTGGCGGATGGGTTCTGGTCGGAGACCTTTCCGGCGTTGTCGGCGCTGACGTCGCCGTCCTTCGTCACCACGTTGGTGAACCCGTTCGCCTCCAGCTTGGCCTTCGCCTGCTCCAGCGTCAGCCCGACGACGTTCGGCACGGGCCTGAGGTCGTTGCCGGACACCGACACGGTGACCTTGCTGCCCTTGTCGACCGTGCTGCCCTCGTTGGGATCGATCCCGACGACCTCGCCCTCGGGCTTGGAGCTGGACACCGTCTTCCTCTGGACGCCGAGGCCCAGCCCTTTCAGCTTGGCCTCGGCGAAGTCGAACGTGCCGCCCACCAAGCCCTGCGGGATCTGCACCTGCGCCTTGCCGCCGCAGATCGTGACCGTGACCGCGTCCTGCCGCTTGGCCCGGGTGCCGCCCTGCGGATCCTGGCCGGTCACCTGCCCCTTGGTGCAGTTGTCGCCGGGCTGGCTGTTGATGTTGGCGGTGAGGCCGTCCTTGGCCAGCTCGCTCTGGGCCTGCTGCTGGGTCAGCCCCTGGAGGTTGGGCACGTCCACGCGGTTGCGGTCGTACCGGGTCAGCAGCAGCGCGGCCACCAGCGCCACCACGGCCAGCACGCCGAGGGCGCTCAGCACCGCCACCAGCCAGGCCGACGCCCGCTTGCGCTGCGCGTCGCCGACCCGGGTCGCGGCGGGCGGCCGGACCGGCTGCCCCGGCCGGGCGATCGTGGTGGGCGCCCCTGCCATCGCCATGGTTTCCTCGGCCGGCATCACCGGGGTGGCCATCACCGGCCGGCCGGCGGCCGCCCGCAGCAGGTCGGCGCGCATCTCGCCGGCGCTCTGGTAGCGGTTGAGCGGGTTCTTGGAGAGCGCCTTGAGCACGATGGCGTCGATCGGCGGCGTGACGTCCGGGTTGATCGAGCTGGGTGACGGCGGGTCCTCCCGGACGTGCTGGTACGCCACGCTCACCGGGCTGTCACCGACGAACGGTGGATGCCCGCAGAGCAGCTCGAACAGCACGCAGCCGGCCGCGTACACGTCGGACCGGGCGTCCACGGGCTCGCCGCGGGCCTGCTCCGGGGAGAGATATTGCGCGGTGCCGATCACGGCGCTGGTCTGCGTCATGGTGGTGGCGCCGCTGGCCAGGGCCCGGGCGATGCCGAAGTCCATGACCTTGACCTGGCCGTTCAGCGTGAGCATCACGTTGCCGGGCTTGATGTCGCGGTGGATGATCCCGTGCCGGTGGCTGAACTCGAGCGCCGCGCACATGTCCGCGGTGATCTCCATGGCCCGCCGCGGCATCAGCCGACCCTCGGCGGCCAGCAGCTCCTTGAGGGTGCGCCCGTTCACGAACTCCATGACGATGAACGGCAGCGTCTCACCGGTGGGCGCGATCTCCTCGCCGGTGTCGTAGACCGCCACGATGGCCGGATGGTTGAGCGAGGCGGCGTTCTGCGCCTCCCGCCGGAACCGCATCTGGAAGGTGGCGTCCCGGGCCAGGTCGCTGCGGAGCATCTTGATCGCGACATCCCGGCCGAGCCGCAGATCGCGCCCGCGGTGCACCTCGGCCATGCCGCCGTACCCCAGCAGCTCGCCGACCTGATACCTGCCACCCAGCAGGCGGGCCTGGGCCGTCATTTCGTCTGTCGTCCTTCGCTCGTCTGGTCACCGCCGCGGGGCGGCGTCCGTTCCCCCCGACGGTACGGCGTGCGGCCGGAATCGTCGTACCCCGCGACAGTGCGCCACGCCGTCACTACGCTGACCGGTCCGGGTGCCGGCGCGGAGGTTGCATTCTGCTTCAGGTATCGCGACGCCCCGACGCAGAGCAGCACCACAAGGACCACCACGATAGCGAGCACGGTCCAGATCGACCGCCGGCCGGCCTCGGCGCCGGCCGGCGCCGGGACCGGGCGGGCCACGCCGGCGGCCCGGGACTGCTGCGACCCGGCCGGGGGACCCGACCGGGGCACGGCGGCGGCGCCCCGGCTGGGCGCGCCAGTGCGGTTGCCGGCGGCTGCCGGGGGCCGGGGGCCGGCGGGGGATCGAGGCGCGTTCGCAGCGCCGGGCGGGCGCGGGAGCGCCGTACCGGCCGGTCGGGCTGCGGCGGGCGGACGCGGCGCGGCACCGGTCGGCGGGCGCGGACCGGCCGCGTGGCGGGAGTTCCCGGCGCCGGCCGGTGGCCGCGCCGAGGCCGTACCGCTGATCCGAGGCGGGCCACTGGCCGGCGCCGCGGAGACGGGGGAGCCGGGCGGGGCGCCCGGGGGGCGGGCCGAGCCGGCGGCCGGCGGATAGGAGCGACCCGTCGCGCCGACCGGCGAACCGGGGGCGGCCGCCGACGCGCCGGCCGGCGGCCCCGACTGGGGCCGGGCCGAGGCCAACCCGCCGGCCGCCTGCCTGGCCACCGCGGCCATCGCGGCCGCGCTGGGCCAGCGGGCCGCCGGATCCTTGGCCATGGCCCGCTCGACGATGCCGCGCACCGCCGGCGGGCAGTCCGCCGGCAGCGGTCGGGGGGCGTCCCGGACGTGCCGCATCGCGATCTCGAGGGGATTGTCGCCCTCGAACGGTCGCCGGCCGGCCAGGCACTGGTACGCCACGACGCCGAGCGCGTACACGTCGGAGGTGGCGGTCGCGACCCCTCCGGTGGCCTGTTCCGGCGAGATGTACGACGCCGTGCCGAGCACCGCGCCGGCCGCGGTGAGCTGACCGACCATGTCGGAGCGGGCGATGCCGAAGTCGATGAGCACCAGCGTGCCGTTCGGCCGGACCAACAGGTTCCCCGGCTTGAGGTCCCGGTGCACGATGCCCCGGTCGTGAGCCGCCTGCAGCGCGTCGGCGGCCTGGGCCACCAGCGCCATCGTGCGGGCCGGGGTGAGCCGGCCGACCCGGGAGAGCGTGCGGGACAGCGCGTCGCCCTCCACGTACTCCATCACCAGGAAGGCGATCTGCTTGTCGCTGCCGTAGTCGTAGACGTCCACCACGCCCGGGTGGTTGATGGTGGCCATGGTCCGGGCCTCGCCCCGGAAGCGCTCGGCGAACCCGGGCTCGTCCAGCAGCGCCGGCAGCAGCACCTTGATCGCCACCGTGCGCCCGAGCACCTCGTCGGTGCCGCGCCAGACGTCGCCCATGCCGCCACCGGCGATCCGCTCGTCGAGCCGGTAGCGGTTGCCGAGCTGCACGCCGGGGCTGAGGATCACTTGCCACCCCGGTCCTGGATTATCGACCGGAAGACCTGGCCGGCGATCCGCGCGGCCTCGCCGCTGCCGGAGTCGCCCGCGCGCTCCAGCAGGACGCAGATCGCGGAGATGGGTTGGCCGTCCTTCATGAGGAAGCCGATGAACCAGCCGTGCGGCGGCACGCCCGGGGCGTTCTCGGCCGTTCCCGTCTTGCCACCGACCGTGTAGCCGGAGATCTGCGCCTTGGTGCCGGTGCCGTTCTCCACGACGCTGACCATCATGGCCTGCAGGTCGCTGGCCACCTGCGGGCTGACCGGCTGGCGCAGCTGCTTCGGGTCGGCCGTGTAGTAGTTGGTGGTCCGGTCCGGGCCGATGAGCTGCTGAACGAGGTAGGGACGCATCTGGCTGCCGCCGTTGGCGACGGTCGCGGCCATCAACGCGCCCTGCAGCGGGGTCATCCGCACGTCGCGCTGGCCGATCGCCGACTGGGCCAGCGCGCCCGGGTCGTCCTGCCCGTCCGGGCCCTGCATGCTGCCGGTCTGGCTGGCCGCCACCGGCCACCCGCCGCCGTCCAGCCGGCCGACCGTGAGGTCCTGCTGGCCGAAGCCGAACGCCTGCGCCTTCTGCTTGATGACGTTCGAGCCGAGCTTCACGCCCAACTGGGCGTACCCGGTGTTGCAGGACTGGGTGAGCGCCTGGATCAGCGTGACCTGGTTCTCCGGGCAGATCCCGCTGACCTCGTTGCGGATGTCGGCGCCGGAGCCGGGCGGCCGGTACGACGGACCCGCCGGGATCTTGGTGTCCTTGGTGTAGCCGTTCTCCAAGGCGGCGGCCGAGTCGATCACCTTGAAGGTGGAGCCGGGCGGCAGCGTCTCGCCCAGCGCCCGGTTGAGCAGCGGCTTGCCCGGGTTCTTGTCCAGCTGGTTGAACGTGGCCTGGGCCTTGTCCGTGTCGTGGCTGGCCAGCGGGTTCGGGTCATAGCTGGGCATCGAGACCAGCGCCTGGATGCCGCCGGTGCGCGGGTCGAGCGCGATCACGGCGCCCTTGTCGACGCCCAGCCGGTTGTCGGCCAACTGCTGGAAGGCGGTGTCCTGGGCCCGCTTGGAGATGCTCAGCAGGACGTTGCCGCCGGCGGTCTGGTTGCCGGTGAACATGTCCCGGAACCGGTCGGCGAAGAGCCGGTCGCTGGTGCCGGAGAGGAAGTCGTTCTCGCTCGCCTCGATGCCGGTGGCGCCGAGGTTGACCGGCTTGTAGCCGAGGACGTGCGCGTACTTCTCGTCCTGCGGATAGGTGCGGGTGTACCGCAGCTCGCCGCCGGTGTCCTTGCTGGTGGCCAGCGCGGTCCCGCCGGCCTCGATGTTGCCGCGCTTGCGGTCGTACTCGGCCACCTGGACGCGGCCATTGTATGGGCTCGTCCGATATTCGTCGGCCTTGTACGCCTGCACCCAGTTGAGGTTGGCGAAGAGCAGCCCGAAGAGGATCAACACGACCACGCCGACCTTGCGGAGCGGAGCGTTCACGGCCGGATCACCTCCGTCTGCGCGCCGTGCAGCTTGGCCGGGATGGCCGAGCCGCCGGAGGTGCGGACCACCGGGCCGGATTCGACCGGGCGGCGCGCCGCGTCGGAGACCCGCAGCAGGATCGCGACCAGCAGCCAGTTGGCCATCAGCGACGAGCCACCCGCGGACATGAACGGGGTGGTCTGGCCGGTAAGCGGGATGAGTTTGCTGATCCCGCCGACGATCACGAAGACCTGCAGGCCGAGGGTGAAGGCCAGGCCGCCGGCCAGCAGCTTGCCGAACGAGTCGCGCACGGCCAGCGCCGCCCGCAGCCCGCGCTCGACGACCAGCAGGTAGGCCACCAGCAGCGCGGTGAGGCCGAACAGCCCGATCTCCTCACCGAGCCCGGCGAAGATGAAGTCGTTCTGCACCTCGGGGATCTTGAGTGGCTGGCCGCCGCCCGGCCCGGTGCCGAACAGGCCACCGGTGCCCAGCCCGAGCAGGCCCTGCACCAGCTGGTAGCCCTTCTGGTACGGGTCGCCGAACGGGTCGAGCCAGATCTCGGCCCGCACGTAGAAGTTGGCGAACGGGCCGCCCACCGAGGCGCCGAGGAAGTACGCGAGGAACGCGCCGCCGAAGAACAGCAGCAGACCGATGATCAACCAGCTGGACCGCTCGGTGGCGATGTAGAGCGTCACCACGAACATGCCGAAGTAGAGCAGCGACGTGCCAAGGTCCTTCTCGAAGATCAGCACCAGGAGGCTGAGCAGCCAGACGCCGACCACCGGGCCGAGGTCCCGGCCGCGCGGGAAGTCGATGCCCAGGAAGCGCCGGCTGGCCAGCGAGAGCACCTCCCGCTTGCGGACCAGGTAGTAGGCGAAGAACGCCAGCAGGGCCAGCTTGGCGAACTCACCGGGCTGCAGCGAGAAGCTGCCCACCCGGATCCACAGCTTGGCGCCGTAGATCTCCGAGAACCGGGCCGGCAGCACCGCCGGGATCATCACCAGGACGATGCCGGCCAGGCCGAGCGTGTACGCGTACCGGGAGATCGCCCGGTGGTCGCGGACCAGCAGCAGCAGGCCGGCCGCGAGCCCGACGGCGATCAGGGTCCAGAGCAGCTGCCGGCCGCCCAGACCCGCGAAGATCGACACGTGCTTCCGGTCCGTCGGATCGGCTTTGGCCAGGTCGAGCCGGCGCAGGAAGCCGACGCCGATCCCGTTCAGCAGGGCCACCGCCGGGACCAGCACCGGATCGGCGTACGGGGCCAGGAACCGGTTGGCCACGTGCAGCGCGAGGAAGAAGCCGGCGAGCACCGCCATCGGCACCCAGAAGTCGGGGCGCAGCGTGCCGAGCACGTTCGCCTCCACCGTGGCTGAGTAGGCCGCCACGAGCAGCAGCGCGAAGATCAGCAGGCCCAGTTCGGCGTTACGCCGCGACTGACCCTCCCGGAGGCGCGGCAGCTCGCCCGTCGACGCGGGCGGCGCTGCGGACGCTGGTTGGCTGCTCACCGATCATCCTCGGGGTAGCTGTAAAGCACACTCACTCCACCGAGCGGCATCCGGTCGGATCACCGCCCGCCGAAGCCGTCTCGGACGGGGTCGGGTCGGGCGTCGGCAGGACGCTCGGCGTGTCGCTCGCGGCCGGCGCCGAGGGAGAAGCCGTCCCGCTCGGGGCCACCGCGTTGCTGGCGGGGGTGGTGGCGCGCGGTGAGCGGCCGGGCGGGACCGGCGCGGTGGGGCTCGGCGGGCAGGTGGGCTTGAGGTTCGGATTGGCCGGGTCGTCGTTGGTCAGCTCGGCCAGCCGGCGCTCGGCGTCCGGTTCGCTCTTGGCCTGGATGCCGAGCTTGACCCGCTCCTGTGCCGCGTTGGTGAGGTCGTTGAGCTGGGTGGCGCTGGTGGCGTGCACGTTGGACAGGTCCAGCCCGGCCACCTGCCCGGGGATCCCCTGGAAGACGGCCAGCTGGCCTTCGTCGGTGGCGCCGACGTAGTACTGCCGCTGGGTGTACGACCAGCCGCCCCACAGCCCGCCGCCGAGCAGCGCGAGCAGCACCACGAGCAGGACCGCCGTGCGCAGCGGTCGGTGCCGGCGCCGCTCGGGCTCGTCGTCCCGACCGGTCGGCGGGGCCGACTGCTCGGGGCTGGCCGGCCGCGGCGGGGTGAGCGCGGAGGCCCGGGCGGCCGGGGTCGAGTCGTCGGCCGAGGTGGCCATCCCGCGATCCCGGGCCGCGGCGCCGCCCACGATCGGCGCCGCCTCGAGGATGTCCTGGTCGGTGGCGTCGGCCACCACCACGCTGATGTTGTCCGGGCCACCGCCGCGCAGGGCCAGCTGGACCAGGCGCTCCACGCACTGCTGCGGGTCGGTGAACTCGCGTACGGCGTCGCCGATGGTCTCGGCGCTCACCACGCCGGACAGGCCGTCGCTGCAGATCACGTAGCGGTCGCCGGGCAGCACCTGCCGGACGGAGTATTCGGGGTCGATGTCCCGGCCGTCGAGCGCGCGGGTCAGCAGCGACCGTTGCGGGTGGCTGCTGGCCTCCTCCAGGCTGATCCGGCCCTCGTCCACCAGCATCTGGACGTACGTGTCGTCCTTGGTGATCTGGCTGAACTCGCCGTCCCGGAACAGGTAGGCCCGCGAGTCGCCGACGTGCACCATGCCGATCTTGCTGCCGGAGAACAGCATCGCGGTCAGGGTGGTGCCCATCCCCTCCAGTTGGGGATTGGCGTCGACGGTGTCCCGGAGTTGTTGGTTGGCGGTGTCGACGGCCCCTCGGAGGGCGTCCACCAGGGCATCGCCCGGGACGTCCTCGTCGAGCGGAGCCATCGCACCGATGACGATGTTGCTGGCGACGTCACCGGCGGCCATGCCGCCCATACCGTCGGCAACGGCAAGGAGCCGCGGACCGGCGTAGACGGAGTCCTGGTTCCCGTCTCGGATCAGTCCGCGGTCGCTGTGGGCCGCATAACGCAGGGTCAGAGTCATGGCCGTAATTCGAGAGAGGTGCGGCCGATCCTGATCGGCACGCCGAGGGGGACGGGGGTTGGTCCGGTGACCTTAGCGCGATCTAGATAGGTGCCGTTAGTCGAGCCGAGATCCTCGACGAACCACTGGCCGTTCCGGGGCACCAGCCGGGCGTGCCGCGCGGAGGCGTAGTCGTCGGTGATGACCAGGGTGGAGTCCTCCGCCCGGCCGATCGTGATCTGCGCTTCGCCCAGCGTGATCCGCGTGCCGGCCAGCTGGCCGGCCGTGACCACGAGCTGGTGCGCGGCCCGGCCCTTCTTGACCTTGGCCGGCCGGCTCGGCGTGGTGCCGACCGCACCCACGCCGCGGGGGGCGGCCACGAGCCGGCTGGACCGGGCGCCGGCGAACAGGTCGCGCCGGATCACCCCGACCACCGTGAACACGAAGATCCACAGCAGGATGATGAAGCCGAACCTGGCGACGGTGACGACGAAAGCTGGCAAGATCGTTAGCCGTCCACGCGGAACGTGAGCGTGGTCGTCCCGAGCTGGATCATGTCACCTGGGTTGAGCGCGACCGCGGAGACCCGCTGCCCGTTCACCATGGTGCCGTTGGTCGAGCCCAGATCGGTCAGCACCACCTGGGCGCCGTCGAAGTCCAGCCGGGCGTGCCGCCGGGAGATCCCGACGTCGGGCAGCCGCAGCGTCGCCTGGTCACCCCGGCCGATCACCGTGGAGCCCATCTGCAGCGGATAGGTCCGCCCGTCGCCGGACACCAGCCGGATGTTCCGCCCGCCCTGGCCGGCCGGCGGGCCGTAGCCGCCGCCCTGGTCGTACGCGGGGTACTGCGGCGGCGCGTCGTAGCCGGAGTGCTGCACGGGGGCGACGTCGCCACCGGTGTAGACCTCGGCGGTAACCCGGAACATCCCGGTGTCGAGCCCGTCGCCGCGCTCGATCTCGACGATGACATCGCCGTACACCGTCCAGGCCTGCTCACCGATGAACTCGGCCTGCGACTGCGCCAGCTCCTGTGCGAGCGCGGCCGCGTACGGCGCCAGTCGGCTGTGGTCGTACGGCGAGAGATCGATCACGTAACGGTTCGGCACGAGGGTGCGCCCACCGGCAAGTATCGCCTTGTGCGCCTCAGCCTCCCGCTGCATGGCGTTCAGGATCTCGACGGGGTGCACGACCCCCTTGAAGACCTTGGCGAAGGCACCTTCGACCAGGCCTTCCAATCGCTTCTCAAAGCGCTGCAGCACGCTCACCGGCTCCTCCTCGGGTCCCGAGGACATGATGGTATCCGGCCGGGGCGCGCGCAGCTCACACGCCGCTCGGCCGTCCTGCTTACCGGCCTGTCCTGACGACCGGAGTTGTCGTGCTACTCTTCCATCCGCCGCGGCCGGATGCGACCGCGGCGCACCTGGAACACAGTAGTATGTCCGGGCCCCCGGTGATCGACCGGGCCGGGACGCGATTACACTTGTTCCCGGCGCTGTGCCACGGGGAAGTGGCGGAATGGCAGACGCGCACGGTTCAGGTCCGTGTGCCCGAAAGGGCGTGGGGGTTCAACTCCCCCCTTCCCCACCAACGACGAGAGGCCCCGCGGCGCGGGGCCTCTCGTCGTATCGGGCACCCGTCCAGCCACGGGCTATGCTCCTGTGGTTGTCCTGCATCCTCGAATCCAGGAGTGGCGTGTGAGTGTCGCGTTGGTGACCGGATCCGGCGGCCTGATCGGGGCGGAGGCCGTCCGCCATTTCGCCGGACTGGGCATGGACGTGGTCGGCATCGACAACGACATGCGCCGCTACTTCTTCGGCGAGGACGGCTCGACGGCCGGGAACCTCCAGCGGCTGACCGGGGATCTCGGCTCGGCGTACACGCACTTCGGCACCGACATCCGGGACCGGGACGCGCTCGAGCAGGTCTTCAAGAAGTACGGGTCGGACATTTCCGTGGTGATCCACACCGCCGCGCAGCCGAGCCACGACTGGGCCGCCAAGGAGCCGCTGACGGACTTCGACGTGAACGCGGTCGGCACACTCAACCTGCTGGAGAACACCCGGCAGCACGCCATCGACGCACCGTTCATCTTTTGTTCCACCAACAAGGTGTACGGCGACCGGCCGAACAGCCTCCCGTTGATCGAGCAGGAGACCCGGTACGAGCTGCCCGCGGACCACCCCTATCACCAGGGTGTGACCGAGGACATGTCGATCGACGGCTGCCTGCACTCGATCTTCGGGGTCTCCAAGGTCGCCGCCGACGTGGCGGTCCAGGAATACGGCCGCTACTTCGGGATGCGTACGGCCTGCTTCCGGGGCGGCACGCTGACCGGCCCGGCGCACGCCGCGGCGGAGCTGCACGGCTACCTGGCCTACCTCATGCGCGCCGTGATGGAAGGCCGGACGTACAACCTCTTCGGCTACAAGGGCAAGATGGTCCGGGACGCCATCCACTCGCACGACGTGCTGACCGCGTTCGAGGCGTTCTTCCGCAACCCGCGCTCGGGCGAGGTCTACAACCTCGGCGGCGGCCGGCACTCGAACGCCTCGCACATCGAGGCGTTCCGGCTGGCCGAGGAGATCAGCGGCCGGGAAGCGAAGATCAATTATCTCGAGCGCAACCGCACCGGCGACCACCAGTGGTGGATCAGCAGCACGGCCCGGTTCGAGGAGCACTACCCGGACTGGAAGCTCACGTACGACGTGCCGATGATCCTCCGGGAGATCTACCAGGCCAACGCCGAGAACTGGGTGCCGAAGGCGTGATCAGTCAGGGCAAGCGGAATGTCCTCGGCGTCCTGGTCGACGCCGTCGACTACGACGCCGCCACCGAGCAGGTGGTGGCGGCCGCCCGGGAGCGCCGGCCGTTCGCGCTGACCGCGCTGGCCGTGCACGGCGTGATGACCGGGGTGCAGGATCCGCCGCACAACGCCCGGCTGAACTCCTTCGACCTGATCACCCCGGACGGCCAACCGGTGCGCTGGGCGCTCAACCTGCTGCACCACGCCGGCCTCACCGACCGGGTGTACGGCCCGACGCTCACGCTGCGCGTCCTGGCCCGCTGCGCCGACGAGGGCCTGCCGGTCTACCTGTACGGCTCGACCGAGCCGACCCTCGCCCGGCTGGTGCCGGCGCTGGAACGGATGTTCCCGGCCCTCAAGCTGGCCGGCGTCGAGCCGTCGAAGTTCCGCTCCGCCCAGCCGGGCGAGGACGTGGAGATCGCCGACCGGATCCGGTCCTCCGGGGCCCGGCTGGTCCTGGTCGGGCTCGGCTGCCCGCGCCAGGAGGTCTTCGCGTACGCCATGCGGCCGCTGCTGGACATGCCGCTGCTGGCCGTCGGGGCCGCCTTCGACTACCACGCCGGGCTGCTCCGCACGCCCCCGCCATGGATGCAGCGGGCCGGCCTGGAGTGGCTGTGGCGGTTGGGGCTGGAGCCGGGCCGGCTCTGGCGCCGCTACGTCCTGCTCAACCCCGCGTATCTGGCCCGGTTGACCGCCCAGCGGCTCAGCCTCTGGCGGGCGACACCGCCGGCGCCGGCCCAGACCCGCCCCGCCACCTTCCCCGTCTGAGAGGTAAGGAAGGGCCCCTTCTTATCGCTTTCCGTATAGGAAGGGCCCCCGCTTAACGCCCGTGCCGGAACCGCCCCCTACGGGCCGGATCTGCGGGCCGTCCGGGGGACGGTCCCGGATGACCTCGTGGCGCCGGTCGAGCAGGCTGCATTCATGGACGTGAAGCTGGGCGTGGTGCTGGCCGTCGGTGGGCTCTGGCTCGCGACGGCGTTGCTGGTGGACGGGCTGCCGCGGCGGCCGTCCCGGTCCTTGGCTCGGCGCGCCGCCGTGCTGCTCTGGTTGGGGCTGGCGGGGGTGGCGGGCACCGCGCTGGTCGAGACCATGGCGCTGAGCGGCTCGGGCACCGCTGCGGCCGACCGGTTGGGTCCGGCCATGGCCCTGCCAGCGCTGCCGGCCGCGGTGGTCCTGGCCTGCAGCGTGCCCCGGCTGCGTCGGCTGCGCGCCGGGGCGTCCGCCCTGTCCCGGGTCCCGGATGCCCCGGTCCCACCCGCGCTCCGGGCCGCCGCCGCGCATCCACTCGTCGTGCTGCCGGCTCAGCTGGCGGGCATCGCCGCGCTGCCGGCCGCGGTCACCGCGGTCCTCGCGACGCCGGCCCTCGACGCCCGGTTGGTGGGTCCGGGGGTCACCGCCACGGTGCTCCTGGTGGTGGCGATCGCCGCCCGGCAGGCACTGCGGCACAACCGGCTGGTCGAACGCGCGGTCGTTCCGGCTCGCCCCCTCCCCCGGGCGGCCCGGCCGACCGGCGACTCAGCGGGTGCCGGCCCCCTGCGCGTAGAGCAGGTCGAGGATGGCTCGGGTCGCCTCGAACCAGCGGTCGAGCCACTCCGGCGACGGCCCGCGCCCCTTGGGCGGCAACTCCATGAGCAGGCCGCGTAGCAGCGGGTGCTCCAGCAACGGCTCGACGTTGCCGGTGCCGGACCAGTCGGACGGCTCGAAGACCGGCTCGGTGAGCCCGGCCATGGCCAGCGGCGGCATGCCGGGCGGTTCGGCGCCGGCACCGTCCCGGCTCGAATCGTCGGCCGGCAGGGGCGCCTCGGCCAGTACGCTGTCCCGACGCGCGCCGCGGTACTTGCCGCCGAAACGCTCGGGCTTGCCTGGCCCGTTGGTCAGGTTTTCCGAATCGATCGTCATCCGTCTCACCCTCGCTCGGTCTCGGAACCCGCGAGCGGGTTGGCCGGCAGCGCCGTGCCGACTGGTACAACGACAGGGCGGCCGCCCGGCGACGCCACGATCCACGGCATTACGCCCGGTGCCGAGCCGGCGACCCAGCGCTGACGAATGCCCGCCGGGTGAGGAGCGACGCGGCCATCGCCGGCCGGTTGGCCGCCGATGACCGCGTCGTGACCGGCCGCCGCGATGCGGCCGAGATCTTGTCGTACGGGGGGATGTGCTCGGGTCAGTTCAGGTCGAACTCGCCGTCCTTGGCGCCGCCCACGAAGGCGTCCCACTCGTCCGGCGTGAAGATCAGGGCCGCACCAGACGGGTTCTTGGAGTCACGAACCGCGATGGCACCACTCACGAAGGCAACCTCGACACAGTTGTCGCAGTTGGGTCCGCTGCGCGAGCTCTTGTACCAGGCGGCGTGACTCAGGTCGACGCGGAAACCTTTGGTCTCCACTTCCACGATGGCTCCTCTGCCAGCTTTGCGATCAGGGCGACGGACTCCTCGGGTGGGATGGCCGCCGCCCGGATGTGGTCGAAAATGAAGATGTACTTCTGCAGTTCTTCGCTCTTTTCCAGGAAGAGCCCACCGGTGGCGTTCTCCGCGTACACGACGTCCGGGTCGCCCGCCTCTGGGAAATCGAGGATCGTGAAGGTGCCGTCCATCCCGGCATGGCCTCCGGCCTCGAAGGGCAGGATCTGCAACGTCACGTTGGGCAGTTCGGCCGCCTCGACCAACCGCGCCAACTGGGTCCGCATCACCGTGTCGCCACCCACCGGACGGCTCACTACCGCCTCATCCAGCACCACCCACAAGTCGATCGGATCGTCCTGGCTCAGTAACGACTGACGACCCAACCGGACACGGACACGCTGGTCGACCTCCTCGTCGGCGATGTCCGGACGGGCCGCCCGGATCATCGCCTTGGCGTACTCCTCGGTCTGCAGCAGACCCGGCACGACCTGCTGCTCGTACGCCCGGATCGAGCTGGCGGCCGCCTCCATCCCGACGTACGCCCCGGTCAGCACCGTGCTGTACGGGTGCCACCAGCCCTTCTGCCGGGCCTCGCGGGCGATCTGCACGAGCTCGTCGCTCTCGGCGCCCACGACCCCGTAGATCCGAAGCATGTCCCGGACGTCCCGCGGGGTGGCCGAGGTGTGGCCGGTCTCGATGCGGGAGATCTTGGACGCGGAGCATTCCAGCTCCTCGGCCACGGACTCGATCGTGACGCCGGCGGTCTCGCGGCGCCGACGTAGCTCGGCGCCGAGACGGCGGCGCCGGATGGTTGGGCTCCGACGCTCGGTCACCCGCGTCACCTCCGGTCGATCGCGCGGGGGGCGGCAACCCGCCGAGGGCGCGACGTCGATCGGCGGGCGGTCGTTGCCACAGCGGACAGAGTGGACAGTCAGCGTGCGACGACGGAGTTTCGGTCCAGTCTGCCGCGCTGCGGCCGGCCAGTTCAAGCGCCTCCGCGGCGGGGTGCAAATTCCGTGCAGATGCTGACATGCAACTTGCATTGATCATGTCTGGTGATGCAGGCTGTCCGTATGCCTCGGATCACTCAGCGTTCCCGTGCCGGCCCCGCCGGCCCGATTTGAGCGGGTCGAGTCAGCTCGCACGTCCGATGACCTCCCGGGTAGGGACCCCGCCGCTGGACGCCGGAGGCTGCGGCGGCGGGAGCGGTTTCCCGGTCGGTCGTCGGGCGAGGCCGGCCCGGCAGTTGGCGAGTCCGGCTGCCGGCCCCCGGCCGATCATCCACGCTCGTGTCCACACGGAACGGACGTCCATCCACATCAAACCACCTCTCGCCGGCCTCGTCCTGGCGTACGAATGCAGACCGGGAGTTGACATGCTTCCCCGATCAGGCGATGTGCTTCAGGTGACCCGCGCCGCGAGCGTGCAGTTCAGCGAGCCGATCCTCTTCCGGGTGATCCGCGTGCTCGACTGGCCGACCTACGACGGCTGGATCTGGCTCGACGGCTACGAGCTCAACATGTCGGGCGACGCGACGGATCGGCGGACCATCTTCGTGCAGAAGGAAGGGCTCCGGCAGTTCCGGTCGCCGGCGCCGGCCCCGCGCCGGCCCAGCGAGACGTCCCGGCCCGGACGGTTGGCGACCGGCCGGGCCCGCGTCTGAGCCGGTCAGCCCTCCGGGCTGGTCGGCACGCCGGTGGGCTGGACCGGCGACGTGGAGGTCGGTGCCGCGGTCGGCGCCTGGGCCACGATGAGCGTGACCACCGTGCCGGGCGCCACCTGCGAACCGGTGCCGGGCTCGGTCGCGATCACGGTGCCCGGCGGGCGGTTTGAATCCCGGAACTGCAGCCGGTAGTTGAGGCCGAACTGATCCAGCAGCGCCCGCGCGTTGGCCTCGGGCAGCCCCACCACCGGCGGGACCACCACGGCCGCCGCCGAGGTCGGCGCGGCCGCGGACGTCGGCGCGGCGCTGGTGGCCGGCGGCGTCGTCGTGGCCACCGGCGCCGAGGACGGGCCGGGCGTCGGCGCCGTCCCGTCCGGGGTGGCGTGCAGGATCAGCCACACCCCGACGGCCAGGGCGGCGACCAGGACGAGCGCCACGATCCCGAGCAGGATCGGAGTCCACCAGGGACGGCCGCCGGGGCGCTCGTCCGTCTCCCAACTCTGCTGGATCACCTCGGCCGCCGGCACCGACGACCGGGGTGGCACCCCGGCCCGCCCCGACCAGACCGGAGCGGCCGGGGTGCCACCCTGGCCGGTCGCCCCGGCGGGCGGCAGCGGCCGGGTCTCGTTCGGGGAGAAGGCCCGGGTCTGGTCGGGCCGGCCCGTCGCCGGCATCGACCGGGTCGGCTCCGAGGGGTACGACCCGGGTCGGAGCTGCTGGGTCGGCTGCTCCGGCCGGGGCGACTCCTCGGCGTCGAACGGGCCGAACGGCCGGGTCTGGTCGGGCTCGGCGCCCGGCCCCCCGCCGCGCGACCGGTCGCGGCCGCCCGCGTCGCCGCCCCGCGGCTCACCCTGCTCCGGCATCGCCCCGTCCTCTCCGTTGGGCCCCGCCCCACGAGGGTTCGATTATCCGCCCGGGCCGTCGTCAGGACCGATCTCTGCCAGGTACCCGATGCTCCGGGTGGCACTCACCCGTTGACCGAACGGGGCCGCGCGGTCGCGACGGGTAGCGCCGGCGCATCGACCGGCGCCGTAACCCGAGCACCGCTCGCCGGCTCGCCGCCGGCCCGCTACGCTGCCCGGCATGGCCGTACGAGGCTGGTTTGGATCGGTCGGAACGGCCGCCGCTGTCGCCGCGGGCACCGGCGCCGCGCAACTCGGCCTGGGTTACGGCCTCGGCATCATCGCCTGGCAGCCGGCGACGGACGGTCCGGGCCAGCTGGCCTGGCAGACCGGCGTGGCCTGGGCCATCTGGGTGGCGGCCACGGCCACCGTCTGCGGTGCCATCTGCGCGGCCCGGCTGAGCGGCCCGGACCCGGACGGGCCTCGCGCTGGCGGCCTGGCCGGTGGCCTCTGGCGGTTGGTGCTGGCCCTGTCGGCCGCGCTCGGCGGGCTGTTGACGGTCGCTCTCGTGGCCGTGCCGGCCCGGGTGGCCACCCCGACGGACACCTTCACCCCGCAGACCATCGCGGCGGCGTACGCGGTCCTCGGCGTGCTGCTCGGGGTGCTGGTCGCGATCTGGGCCCTCACCTCGCCGGCCGTCGCCAGCAACATTCTCGGCACGGTGGCCTGGATCTGGGTGCTGGCCATCGTGGCCGTGGCGGACGCCGTGGTGGCCGGGGACCGGTCGTCCGGCGTCCAGCTCGGCACCTGGCGGATCACCGAGGACGACCGCTACTGGCTGCGCGGCTACCTGTACTGGCCCGGCGCGGCCCTGTCGTTCGCCTCGGCCGTGCTGATCGGCGCCGTTGCCGCCCGCCGGCAGGCCGCCCGGCCCGCTCGCCGGGTCGGCGCCACCGTCTCCGGCGCCGCAGGTCCGGCGCTGGTGGCGGCCGCGTACTTCCTGACCACGCCGCGACTCGCCGGCGTCCGCGCCGACCAGTTGCCCGCCCAGGTCATCGCGCCGTACGCCATGGTGGCCGGCCTGCTCGGCTCGGCGCTGGTGGCCGCGTACGCCCAGCGCCGCGACCGCGCCGGCGATCCGGCGGACCGGGACGCCCCGACGGCCGTCGCCGCGGACGCCGGCGGCCCGGCGGCCATCGCCGCGGCGACCGACGGCCCAGCGGGTACGGCGCATCCCGGCGGCACGGCGCTGGACCGGCCGGCCTCCCCGGCCGTGGGCCGGGCGGCGGCACCCGGCCGGGTCGACGCTGGCGCACCGGCGGCCCGCCCGCTGGGCGCGGAGGCGCCCGGACCCCAGCCGGCGAGGAAGGGCGCCGGCGACCCGGAGCGGGCGACGTCGGGGCCGGCGCGCAAGGGCGCCGGCGACCCGGCGCCGGCAACGCCGGAGCCGGCGGCGAGCGTTCCCGCCGAACCGGTCGCCGGGGCCAAGCCGTCCCGGCGTACGCCCCGGGGCAGGGCCGGCCGGATCCCGGCCCAGGCTGCCGCCCCGGAGGAGACCGAGGCAGGTCGGGGTGGGCCGGTCGACGAACCGGACGCGCCGGGGGCGGGCGCCGCCCGGCGAGGCCGCTCGGGAGGCTGATCCCGCGCGCGGACGGTGATCACCAGGACCTCCGCCCGCACGCAGGGCGAGGATGTCAGTCCACCGGCCAGGTGTGCACCGGCTCGTTGCTGCGCTGCAGCTCGCCGTAGCGCTGGACCATGTGGTGCAGCGCCGCCTTGCGGTCCATCCCCCGGCCGCGCTCGGCGGCCCGCACAGTCTCGGTCTGCCATACCGCGCCGTTGCGGCGGGTACGGCAGCGCTGCTCGATGATGCCGAGCAGGCGATCCCGATGCGGGGCGGCCACGCCGAACCGGTCGAGCCCGGCGGCGGCGCGGGGCAGCAGCACATCCAGGACCAAATCGGTAACCCGGACCTCGCCCAGCCGCGGCCAGAAGACCGTGGCCTCGATGCCGCGTCGCGCGGCCGCGTGGAAGTTCTCCTCGGCCGTGCTGAAGGTCAGCTGGCTCCACACCGGGCGGTCGGACTCGGACAGCTCCCGGGCGAGCCCGAAGTAGAACGCCGCGTTGGCCAGCATGTCCACCACGGTCGGACCGGCGGGCAGGACGCGGTTCTCCACCCGCAGGTGTGGCCGGCCGTTCATGATGTCGTAGACGGGCCGGTTCCAGCGGTAGACGGTCCCGTTGTGCAGTCGCAGCTCGGCCAGCTGGGGTACGCCGCCGTCGTGCAGCACCTCCACCGGATCCTCGTCGTCGCAGATCGGCAGCAGCGGCGGGAAGTAGCGGACGTTCTCCTCGAACAGGTCGAAGATCGAGGTGATCCACCGCTCACCGAACCACACCCGCGGGCGTACCCCCTGGGCCTTGAGCTCGTCCGGCCGCGTGTCGGTGGCCTGCTCGAAGAGCGCCACCCGGGTCTCGGCCCAGAGCTGTTTGCCGTAGAGATACGGAGAGTTCGCGCCGAGCGCGACCTGTACCCCGGCGATGGCCTGGGCGGCGTTCCAGACGTCGGCGAAGCTGTCCGGCGCCACCTGTAGGTGGAGCTGCAGGCTGGTGCAGGCGGCCTCCGGGGCGATGGAGTCGGTGTGCGTCTCCAGCCGCTGGACGCCGCGGATGTCCAGTTCGATGTCCTCGCCGCGGGCCGTGACGATCTGCTCGTTGAGCACCTGGTACCGCTCGTTGGCGGAGAGGTTGTCCACCACCAGATGGCCGGCGGTCAGGGTGGGCAGGATGCCGACCATGACGATCCGGGCGTCCGAGCGGGTGGCCCGCTCGTCGGCCCGGGCCAGGCTGTCCCGCAGGTCCTGCTCGTAGTCGGCGAAGCCGTTGCCTTCGATCAACCGGGGCGCGGCGTTCAGCTCGAGGTTGAACCGGCCCAGCTCGGTCTGGAAGTTGGGGTCGGCGAGGTTGGCGAGGATCTCCGAGTTGCGCATGGCCGGCTCGCCGGTGCCGTCCGCCAGGTTGAGTTCGATCTCCAACCCGGTCATCGGCCGGTCCGCGTCGAAACCGAAGTCGTCGAGCATCAGGGCGAAGACGTCGAGACAGCGACGCACCTTCTGCCGGTACCGGACCCGATCCTCTCGGGAGAAGACGCCCTGCGAGACGTCGCGGCCCATGTGTCCTCCAGGTGCGCGGCGCTATCGGACGCGTGTTCGCCCGGACGCTTCATCCTGCCTTACCCAGCCGTTACGCGCGATCACAGTGGGAACCCTCACCCCGCGACGACCGCGGCCCGTACCCGGATTCGGGTACGGGCCGCGGTGCGATCCAGGTCAGGCCTGCCGGACGGCCTCGCCCTCAATCTCGATCTTGACCTTGCGGCCGACCAGGACGCCGCCCGTCTCGAGGGCGACGTTCCAGGTGAGGCCGAAGTCCTCCCGGTCGATTTCGGTGCTGGCCGTGAAGCCGAAGATGTCCGTGCCGAACGGGCTCCGGCCGACGCCCTCGAACTCGACCGTCAGCTCGACGGGCCGGGTGACCCCGCGGATGGTCAGCTCTCCGGCGAGGACGAACTCCGCGCCGCTGTGCGAGAGGACGCCGGTGCTGCGGAACTCGAGCGTCGGGTACGTCTCGACGTCCAGGAAGTCGCCGCCGCGCAGGTGGGTGTCCCGGTCGGCCTGCCCGGTGGAGATGCTCGCCGCTGCGATGGTGGCCTGGACGGACGACTCCAGCGGGTCCTCGGCCACGGTGATCGTGGCCGTCGCCTCGGTAAACTGGCCGCGCACCTTGCTCACCATCATGTGCCGGGCGATGAAGCCGACCCGCTGGTGGGCCTGGTCGAGCTCGTAGGTGCCGGCAGCCGGGATCGTGAGACCCTGCCAGTCGCGGGTGACTCCGGTGCTGGTGGTCATGGCGGAACTCCTCCTGCGGAGATTTGGTTTAGTACCTCAACAGCTGTACGAGCAACTATAGTCACGGCGATATTCCCCGTGTCAAGTATTGCTACGATGGACCGGTGACCCAGAACCTCTTCGACGATCCCCGGATCACGGCGCTCGGCCTGTTCGTCGAGACGTATTCGGGGCTGGCGGCGCGGTTCGCCGCGCAACTGGACCAGCACGACCTGTCCATGGTCGAGTTCGAGGTGCTGATGCGACTCGCCCGATCCCCGGGCCACCAACTGCGGATGAGCGACCTCGCGGCGCAGACCTCGCTGTCCACCAGCGGGGTCACCCGGGTCGTGGACCGGATGGAACGGGACGGACTGATCCGGCGCCGGGCCTGCCCATCCGACCGGCGCAGCTCGTACGCCGTGGCCACCGAGGAAGGCCGCTGCCGGCTGGACCAGACCCTGCCCGGGCACCTGCGCATCATCGAGGACTGGTTCACCGGCCAGCTCGCGCCGGCAGATCTCGACCATCTGCTCGCGTCGCTGCGAACGCTGCGGGACGCCGTACATCCCGGGGCCACGGCGGGCAGCGAGGCCGAGCCCGAGAGGTGCTGAGGCAGGACCGGCAGAAAGACCGGCAGAAGTCATTCGGGTATTCGGATAATCTCGACAAACGGCTCAGGTGGCTAGACAGCGCTGGCTAGTGTCTGCAAGCGGGGGGCACGGGAGTGGCGTGGATGGACGCGAGCGAGGGGCTGTCGGGGGCCGATCCGTCCGCGTCACCTCGGGGCGGTCCTGACCGGCGTTGATCCGTCAGGGGGGATGGGTCGGCGCCGGTCAGTCCGCCGGGGGCCGCTGCCCGGGGATCGTCCCGGCGGCATCGACCAGCGCGCGCTCGTGCGGAAGCAGGCTGATGGCCGCCTCCTGGCAGGTGAAGTCCAGGCGCTCCCGCAGCGCGGTCCGCGCGGCCGGGTCGTCGGTGCTGGCCACCAGGCCGACCAGGGCCTCCACCACGTCCCGGGCGTCCCGGGCGTTCGTGCTGGCCCGTGCGGCGGCCGCGAACCACTCGGCCGCCCATTCCCGATCCCCGCGCCGCAGCGCCAGCTGACCCTCGAGCAACGCGATGGTCCCATCCTCGCGGAGCCGGCCCGGCCCGGCCGCTCCGTTCGGGCCATCGCCAGCGCGCCCCGTCGGCCCAGTACCGCCCGCGGCCCCCTCGACCCCGCCGGTGGCCGGCTCGACCCCACCGGCAGCCCGCCCGACGCCACCGGCAACGCCCTCGACCCCACCGTCAGCCGGCTCGGCCCCACCGGCAGCGCGCCGGACACCACCGGCAGCCGGCTCGACACCGGCCGGCGCGAACAGCGGTGCGCCCGACTCGAACTCGCCCGCCGGGCCCGGGACCGGCCCGGTCGGTGGGAGCGTCGCGCGCAACTCGGCCAGGACGGCCTCGGCCTCGGTCAGCCGCCCGTCCTGGGCCAGCGCGAGGCCGACCGTGCCGAGCACCCGGCGGCGGTGCCCCGGGTCGCCCAGGTCGGCCAGCGCCCGGGCCACCCGGCGGCCGTGCTGCACGGCCTCGGCGTACCGGCCGTCGAGCCGGGCCACGTCGGCCAGGTTGGCCCGGGCCAGCACCCGCAGCCGCTCCTCGCCGCACTGCGCCGCGAGCCGGTCCACGGCGGCCAGCCGGCGCCGCGCCGCGGCCAGGTCACCGGTGCGGATCTCGTGCCAGGTCAGGTTGTTCTGGGCCACGGCCATGTCCCGGGTCCGGCCCGTGCGACCGGCCAGCGCCAGCACGGCCTCGCCGTGCCGGCGCGCCTCGCCGTGTCCGCCGACCGCGGTGTAAAGGCCGCACAGGACGGTACGGGCAGCCAGCTCGCCCGACACGTCGCCGGCCTGCTGGAACTGCCACAGTGCCTGCTGAACGCCGGTGAGCTCGCGCGGACCCTCGCCGTGCTCCTGGGCCAGTTGCGCGATGCCGATCTGCGCCCATGCCCGCAGCACCGGGTCGGCGTCGGCCGTGCGCGGGTCGTCCAACAGCCGGCGCAGCCACTGCCGGCCCGCCACGTCACGGCCCCGGAACCGCCACCACCGCGGGAGCGCGGCCGCCAGCCGGAGTGCCGTGTGCGGATCGTCGATCGCGGCGTGGGCGAGCGCGGCCCAGAGGTCGGCGCTCACCTCGTCGAGGATGCCGACGGCCCGGATCAGGTTGGCCCCGACCAGCTCCGGGGCGACCCGGTTCGCCATGTCGGCGAGCACCACGGCGTGCCGTCCCCGGATCAGCGTCAGCTCGCCCTCGGCGGCGGCCCGCTCAGTGGCGAAGTCGCGCACCACGTCGAGCAGCCGGAACCGGAACCGGCCGGTGCCCCGGGTGCTCAGCAGCCCCAGCGCCAGCAGCCGGTCCAGCAGCGGCACCGGGTCGGCGGGCGGCCGAGCGTCGTCGCCGGCATGCTTCAGCATCGCCTCGGCCAGCTCCACCGACCAGCGGTGGCGGAAGACGGCCAGCCGGCGCAGCGCGGCCCGCTCGGCCGGTTCGAGGAGACGGTAGCTGGCCGCCACCGCGTCCCGCAGCGTCACCGTGACCGCCTGCCGGGTGGTGGACGGCCCGGAGAGGTCGAGCACCCGGTCGCCGTACCGGAGCAGCATCTCGGTCAGGTCGAGGATCCGGCCGCGGGCGGCGGCGAGTTCGATCGCCAGCGGCAGCCCGCCGAGCCGGTGGGCCAGCCCGATGAGGGCGGGCACCTCGTCCGGCCGGAGCGGCTCGGAGCGCACCTGCCGCAGCCGCCGCAGGAAGAGCACCACGGCCGGATAGCGGTCGATGGCGGCCAGCTCCGCCGGGGCGTCCGGCGGCGGCACCTCCAGCGGAGTCACCGGCCAGACCCGCTCGCCGGGCAACCCGACCGGATGCCGGCCGGTGGCCAGGACCCGCAGCGTCGGGGCCCGCCTGGTCAGCCACTGCACGGCCTCGGCGGCCGCGGCCGGCTGCCGCTCGATGGCGTCCACCAGCAGCAGCGCCGGCCCCCGGGCCAGTCGCGCCGGCAGATCGTCGGCGCGGGCCACCGCGAACACGGTGGCCACCGTGGACAAGACGTCGTTGGCGGACGAATTCTCGGTGATCACGATGCCGGCCGTCCCGCCCGGGTGCCGGTCCGCGACCCGGGCCGCCACGGCCAGGGCCAGGCCGGTCTTGCCCGCCCCTGCGAGTCCGACCAGGCTCACCAGGGCCGGCGCCGCACCGTCCGGGCCGCCGAGGATGCCGCCCAGCTCGGCCACGTCCTGATCCCGGCCGACCAGGTCGGCCGGGGCCGGCAGGCTGAGGCTGGGCGCCGGGACCGGCTGCTCGTCCGGCTGGCCGCCGGCCGCACCCCCACGGGCCGTCGAGAGGAACAGCGACCGATCCGCGCCGGTGAGCCCGAGCGCCGAGGCGAGGAGTTCGACGGTGGTGCGCTGCGGCCGGGTGGCCCGGCCCCGCTCCAGGTCGCGGACCGTACGGACGCCGATGCCGGCACGCTGCGCAAGCTCCGCCTGGGTCAGCCCGACGGCCAGCCGCCGCTGCCGGAGCAGCCCATCGAGGGTCACCGGTCCCCGGGTGGTCCCATGATCCTCCGCCATGGGCGGAAGGGTACGCAGACCGGGCGACAGGAGGCAGTGATCCGTCGAGGTGCCGACTCGGGGTCCGGCGGATAGCCGACAGTTGACGGTCCGCTCAGGACAGTGCGGCGGTGTCCGCGGTCGGGGCGACCGTGGCGGCGGGCCGGGGAACGCCGTCGGCCAGTGGCCGCGGTCCCGGGGCCAACCGGCGCAGCGGGCCGGGCGCCCACCAGTTGCGCCCGGCCAGCAGGTGCAGCAGCGCGGGCATCAGCAGCCCGCGTACCAGAATGACGTCGATGGCCACCGCCACGGCCATGCCGAAGCCGACCTGCTGGACCGCGCCCAGCCGACCGGTCAGGAAGCCCAGGAACACCACCGTGATGCAGCCGGCCGCCAGCGCCACCACCGGACCGGTCCGGCGCAGGCCGGCCAGCACGGCCCGGTCGGTAGCCGTCCGGTCGGTAGCCGTCCGGTCGGTAGCCGTCCGGTCGGTAGCCGTCCGGTCGGTAGCCGTCCGGTCGGTAGCCGTCCGGTCGGTAGCCGTCCGGTCGGTAGCCGTCCGGTCGGTGGCCGTCCGGTCGGGTGCGGCGCTGGAGCGCCGCCACTCCCGGCCGATCCGCTCCAGCAGGAACGCCTCGTAGTCGGTCGACAGGCCGACGACGAAGACCAGCAGCAGGACCGGTGTGGTCACGTCCACCGGGCCGGCCCGGACCCCGAGCAGCGACGCCCCGACGCCGTGCTGGAAGACCAGCACCAGCAGGCCCAGGGTGGCCAGCAGGGTGAGCGCGGTCATCGCCACGCCCTTCACCGGAATCACCACCGACCCGGTGAGCAGGAACAACGGAACCCCCGCGGCCAGGATCAGGGCCAGCAGCGCCAGCGGTAGCCGGGTCCGCACCGAGTCCTGGTAGTCCATCAGCTCGGCCACCGGGCCACCGACCAGCACGGGAACCGGCGCGGGCAGCCGGCGTACGGCGTCGACCACCTCCCGGGAGGGCGTGCCGGCCGGCCCGCCGCGCGGTGTCACGTCCACGATGGTCGACCCGGCCGGCACGTCGGGGCGGCCCTGCACGCGCAGCACCTGCGGCGACCGGATGATCCGGTTCATCAGGTCCCGGACCGCGGCGTCGGCCGGGTCGGCCGCCACCACCACAACCACCGGGGGCGCCCGGTCCGCGTCGAAGTCGCGCTCGATGATCTCGTACGCCCGGCGCGCCTCGACGTCGGCGGGCAGCGCGCGGACATCCGAGTCGACCAGCCGGGCGCCCGACAGGAAGGGCAGCGCGAGCAGCAGCAGCGATCCGCCCACCCCCACGAGCACCGCCACCGGCCGCCGCTGCGCGTACCTGGCCATCCGGACGAGCGGGACCGCGCGTACCCCCGGTCGGGATGCTGCGGGCGGCGGGCCTGGCTCGGCCGGGTGAAGCCCGCGCAGCGGACCCGGCACGACCCGACGAAGCCCGCGCAGCGGACCCGGTATGACCCGGCGGGGCCGGCGCAGCGCACCCCGCACGGCCCGGGAAAGCCGGCGCAGCGGACCCGACATGACCCGGCGAAGCCGGCGCAGCGGGCCCGGCACGGCCCGGGGGAGCCCGCGCAGCGGACCC
Organism: Plantactinospora siamensis; assembly: GCF_042434095.1. NCBI lineage: Bacteria > Bacillati > Actinomycetota > Actinomycetes > Micromonosporales > Micromonosporaceae > Plantactinospora > Plantactinospora siamensis. The sequence continues at coordinate 359,764 of NZ_JBHLUE010000002.1, read as the reverse complement.
GGGACGGCCCGGGGGAGCCGGCGAAACCGGCCGGCCCAACGGGGGCGGCCGGCGCGGACCGGGCAGACGGCGAGCAGCGCCGGCACCAGGGTGAGCCCGGCCAGCGTGGCGACCAGCGCAACCACCGCGCCGCCCAGGGCCATGCCGGTCAGCAGCGGCTGGCCGAACAGCAGCAACGCGGCCATCCCGGCCGCCACGGCTGAGCCGGCGGCCAGCACGGTCCGGCCGGCGGTCCGCAGCGTGCGGCCCGCGAGCTCGGCGCGATCCGCCGCGGGCGTCGCCTCCAGCTCCTCGCGCAGGCCGGCCACCAGCAGCAGCGCGTAGTCGACAGCGAGCCCGGTGCCGAGCAGCGTCACCACGTTGACCGTGAACTGGCCGAGCTGGGTGACCCGGCCCAGGGCGAACAGCGCCAGCAGCGTGGTGGCAACCGTGCCGACCGCCGCGGCCAACGGCACCAGGCCGCGGACCGGACCGAGGGTGAGCAGGAGGAGCAGCAGCAGGACGCCGAGCGCCACGGTCTCGCCGCGCGCGGCGTCCCGGACGGCCTGGTCGGTGAAGGCGCGCTTGGCCAGGGTCTCCCCGCCGACTAGCACCTGCGGCGCGTCGATCCGGTGCAGCAGCTCGACGACCCGGTCCTCGGCCCGGCGCCGGTCCGGCTCGGGCAGCCCCCGGCTCAGCTCGACGCGTACCAGGGTGGACCGGTTGTCCGCGCCGATCTGGCTGCCCCCGGGGTCGTACAGGTCGTGCACCCCGACGACCCCGGCGGTGGCCCGCACCGCCGCGACGGTCCGCTGGACGCTCGCCACCAGCGCCGGGTCGTACGGGTCCCGGTCCCGCACCACGGCCACCAGGACCGGGCCCTCCGGCACCAGCTGGTCGACCCGGTGCGCGGCCAACCGCGACTCCGCGTCGGGCCGCAACGGATCCTCATCGCCGGCCCGGTCGAACACCGGGCCGGCGGCCAGCAGCCCGGCCAGCGTCAGCAGCAGCCAGGCGCCGAGCACGGGCCAACGCCGGCGGTGCAGGGTACGGGCCAGCGCGACCAGCATGGCGACCTCCGCGGCGGGGGTCGACCCGCCCGTTGGCCAGCCAAGCAGCCGTTACGGCCCGGACGGATCCGGCGTACGGCCGGAGCGGCTGTCGGCGATCCGTCACGATCCGCCCCGATACGCGCCGGCACGGGCGGCGCGGCCGGCACGGGCGACGCGGCCGGCACGGGCGACGCGGCCGGCACGGGCGACGCGGCCGGCACGGGCGACGCGGCCGGCACGGGCGGCACGGGCGGCGCGGCCGGCACGGGCGTTAAGAAGGGCCCCTTGCTATACAAAAAGCGATAACAAGGGGCCCTTCCTTGCAAGCCTTACAGGCCGAGGTCGCGGGCGATGATCATTCGCTGGACCTCGGAGGTGCCCTCGCCGATCTCCAGGATCTTGGAGTCACGCCAGAACCGCGCCACCGGGTACTCGTTCATGAACCCGTACCCGCCGTGGATCTGGGTGGCCTCGCGGGCGTTGTCCACCGCGATGGTGCTGGCGTGCAGCTTGGCGATGGCCGCCTGCCGCTTGAAGTCCTCGCCGGCCAGCATCCGGGCGGCCGCGTCGTAGTAGGCCAACCGGGCGGTGTGCGCCTTCATCTCCATGTCCGCGATCTTGAACTGGATCGCCTGGTAGTTGCCGATCGGCTGGCCGAACGCCTGCCGCTCCCGGGCATACTTGATCGACTCGTCCACGCAGCCCTGCGCGAGGCCAACCGCCAGCGCGGCGATGGCGATCCGGCCCTCGTCCAGGATCCGCAGGAACTGGGCGAAGCCCCGGCCCCGCTCGCCGAGCAGGTTCGCGGCGGGCACCCGGCAGTCGTCGAAGGTCAGCTCGTGGGTGTCCGAGGCGTTCCAGCCCACCTTGGAGTACGCCGGCGCCACGGTGAAGCCGGGCGTGCCGGACGGCACGATGATGGTGGACAGCTCCTTGGACCCGTCCGGCCGGGTGCCGGTCACCGCGGTGACCGTGACCAGGGCGGTGATGTCGGTGCCGGAGTTCGTGATGAACGCCTTCGAGCCGTTGATCACCCATTCGTTCGTGGCCGCGTCCAGCACGGCCCGGGTCTGCGTGCCGCCGGCGTCCGACCCGGTGCCCGGCTCGGTGAGCCCGAACCCGGCCAGCGCCTCGCCGCTGGTGAGCTTCGGCAGCCACTGCGCCTTCTGCTCGTCGGTGCCGAACCGGTAGATCGGCATGACGCCCAGCGAGACGGCCGCCTCCAGGGTGATGGCGACGCTCGAGTCGACCCGGGCCAGCTCCTCCAGCGCCAGGCAGAGCGCGAAGTAGTCGCCGCCCATCCCGCCGTGCTCCTCCGGGAATGGCAGCCCGAACAGCCCCATCTTGCCCATCTGCCGGATGAGGTCGTACGGGAAGGTGTGCCGCTCGTAGTGCTCGGCGATCACCGGCGCCACGGCTTCGCGGGCGAACTCGCGTACGGTCTCCCGCAGCGCCTCTTGCTCCTCGGTGAGCCGGAAGTCCATGGGTTCCTCCTGGGGATGACCGGTCCGACCGCTCGTGGCGGCCGGGCGGGTTGACGATGCTGTCCCGCACCGGGTGACGGTGCGCTTACCTTGCTCGACGGCGCCCGAGCCCTGGTGGACGGCGTCTGGACCCGGTGACGGCGCCTAGACCGGGGTGACGCCGTGCCGGCGCCGGGAGAAGTGCCGTTCCTTGCCGCGCGCCGCGGCGAACCGCCGGATCAGCTCCGGACGCAGCTCGTGCGGCTCGACGATCGCGTCGATCACCAGCTCGCTGGCCAGCCGGACGATGTCGATGTCCCGCTCGTACGCGGCCCGGCGCTCGGCCACGAACGCCGCCCGCTCGTCCTCGTCGGCGATCGCGGCGATCTTGTTGGCGTACACCGCGTTGACGGCCGCCTCGGCGCCCATCACCGCGATCTTGGCGGTGGGCAGCGCGATCGTGGCGTCCGGCTCGAAGCCCGGGCCGGCCATCGCGTAGAGCCCGGCCCCGTACGCCTTGCGGACCACGACGCAGATCTTCGGCACGGTGGCCTCGGAGATCGCGGTGATCATCTTGGCGCCGTGCCGGATGATGCCCTGCTTCTCCACGGCCGTGCCGACCATGAACCCGGGTACGTCGGACAGGAACAGCAGCGGCACGTTGAACGCGTCGCACAGCTGGACGAACCGGGTGGCCTTGTCGGCCGAGTCGACGAAGAGCACGCCGCCCTTGAACATCGAGTTGTTGCCGACCACGCCGACAACCTCGCCGTTCAGCCGGCCGAACCCGATGGTCAGCTCCTTGGCCCAGAGCGCCTGGATCTCCAGGAAGGAGCCGTCGTCGAGCAGGCCCTTGACGTACCGGCGCATGTCGAAGGCCTGCCGCTCGCTGGCCGGCACCAGCGCGGCCAGGTCGGCCTTGGCCGGGGCCTCGACGGCCGGCGCGGCCGGCGGCGGCTGCGTCCAGTTGGCCGGCAGGTAGGACAGGTACGTGCGGACGACGTCCAGCGCGTCGGCCTCGGTCTTGCAGAGGAAGTGTCCGACGCCGGACTCGGCGCAGTGCACCCGGGCCCCGCCCATCGCCTCGAGGGTGGTCTTCTCGCCGGTGACCATCTCCACCATGCGGTCCGAGCCGAGGTACATGCTCGCGTTGCCGTCGACCATGGCCACCACGTCGCAGAACGCCGGAATGTACGCCCCGCCCGCCGCGCTCGGCCCGAACAGGGCGCACACCTGCGGGATCGACCCGGAAGCGCGTACCTGGTTCCAGAAGATCTTGCCGGCGCCACGCCGGCCGGGGAACAGGTCGACCTGGTCGGTGATCCGGGCCCCGGCGGAGTCGACCAGGTAGACCATCGGCTGGCCGAGCGCGTAGGCCCGCTCGATGATCCGGATGATCTTTTCGACCGTACGCGCGCCCCAGCTGCCGGCCTTGACCGTGGAGTCGTTGGCCATGAGGCAGACCGGCCGTCCGTCGATGGTGGCCTGCCCGGTGACCACGCCGTCCGCGGGCAGCCCCTCGGCCATCGCGTTGGCATAGAGGCCGTCCTCCACGAACGAACCCTCGTCAACCAGCAGCGCGACCCGTTCCCGGGCGAAGAGCTTGCCCTTCCCGGCGTTCGCCGCGTGGTACTTCTCCGCGCCGCCCGCCCGGGCCCGCTTCCGCAACTGCTCCAGCGCCTCGCCGTCGAGCGTCACGCCGACTCCTCACCAACCCACCGACCTGAACGATCGTTAGGGTAGCGCATCCCGGCAAATCTCGGGGACCGGAGGCTCGTCGTCAGTCGCGCATCCGCCACCCGAGGCGCAACCGGCATCATGGCAGCAGGGCGTCGGCCAGTTGACGGGTGGCCGTCCGCAACCGCTCGGCGCCGATCTCGGCGCGGACCGCGGTGACGTGCTCGGCGCCGAGGGCCGCGAGCAGCGTGTGCGCGGCGGCGGCCGGATCCGGGCGGCCGGCGAGGAGCAGGCTCACATGCCGGTGCCAGAACCGGTACGCCCCGATCCGGTAGCGAGCGCCCGAAGTGGCCGTCTCGGACACCCGGACCAGGTCGAGGTGGGCGAGCAGATAGTCGAGGTACGCGTCGAGGAAGGCGCGTAGCCGGTCCCCTGCCGGCGGGGACTGCCCGGCGGCGCCAGGCCCGAGCGGCGCGGGGCCGAACAGGATCGCCTCCTGCAGGCCGCGTTCCTGCTCGTCGAGCAGGGCGGTCGCCAGACCCGCCCGGTCCCCGAAGCGCCGGAAAAGAGTTCCCTTGCCCACCCCGGCCGCCGCCGCGACGGCGTCCATCGAGACGCCGTCGACCCCGCGCTCCCGGAACAACACCGCCGCGGCCTCCAGCACGGCGACCCGGTTGCGCGCCGCGTCGGCCCGCTCGCGTGGCGGTGTCGCACGCAACTCCAGCAGTTCGGCCGGAGGGGTGGCGCAAGCGGACTGCGGTCCGCTAACGTTCGGAGGCATAACCGGACCATAGTCCAATTATCTGGAGGTCGCCATGACCGCACGCATCACCCGCGACGAGCTGCGTTCCGCCATCGACGCCGGCACGGTGACCGTCGTCGACGCCCTCGGCGGCGAGTACTACGCCCGGCAGCACCTGCCGGGCGCCGTACCGCTGGTGGAGGCCGAGGTGGCCGACCGCGCCGCCGAGCTGCTGCCGGACCGGGACGCCGCCGTCGTCACCTACTGCTCCAACCCGGCCTGCCCCAACAGCGGCCGGGTGGCCGATCGCCTGACCGCGCTCGGTTACACCAACGTGCGCAAGTACGCCGAGGGCATCGAGGACTGGGTGGCCGCCGGCCTTCCCACCGAGGCGGGCGCCCTGGCCCGCTGAGCCGCGATCCGGGGGGTGTGTGCGGAACCCGCACCCGCACCCCGGCGCCGCGACCCGGGGTGCGTGCGGGACACGCACCCCGGGTCGGGTCAGGCGGGCGTGAGCCGGGTACGCGGACCGGCGCGCAGCACCCCGGACGGCAGCTCCCGGCCGACCAGCTTCTCGGCCAGCGCGGCCGCCCCGAGCAGCGCATCCAGGTCGACGCCGGTGTCGATGCCCATGTCGTGCAGCATGTGCACGACCTCCTCGGTGGCCACGTTGCCGCTCGCGCCCGGGGCGTACGGGCAGCCGCCGAGGCCGCCCACGCTGGCGTCGAACTCGGTCACCCCCAGCTCCAGCGCCGTCAGCAGGTTGGCCAGCGCCGTACCGCGGGTGTTGTGGAAGTGCAGCAGCACCGGCACGTCCGGCTGCCGGTCCCGTACCGCGGTCACCAGCTCGCGGACCCGGCGCGGCGTACCCATCCCGGTGGTGTCGCCGAACGCCACGCGGTCGGCGCCGTCCGCGACCACCCGGTCCACGATGCCGGCCACCCGCTTCGGGTCGATGTCCCCCTCGTACGGGCAGCCGAAGCTGGTGGCCACGATGACCTCGGCGGTCGCGCCGCCAGCGTGCAGCAGCTCGATCAGCCCGGCGATGTCGTCCAGCGACTCCTCGGTGGACCGGTTCACGTTGCGCCGGTTGTGCGTGTCGCTGGCCGACACCACCACCTCGATCTCGGTGAACCCGGCCGCCAGCGCCCGCTGCGCGCCCCGGCTGTTCGGCACCAGCGCCGAATAGCGCACGTCGGGGTTGCGGGCGGCCCGCTGCCACACCTCGTCGGCGTCCGCCATCTGCGGGATGGCCTTCGGGTGGACGAACGAGACCGCCTCGATCCGCCGTACGCCGGTGCCGGACAGCGCGTCGAGCAGCCGGACCTTGGCGTCCGTCGGCACCGGGTCCTCGTTCTGCAGCCCGTCCCGCGGGCCCACCTCACGGATCGACACCGACTGCGGCAGCTCGCTCATCTGGTCACCTCACTGTGACGGTCATTCGGGCGTACGCCCCAAGCTTGCCACCCCGCGGCCCTGTCCCTCACCACCCGGGTTGATCATGAAGTTGGCGGGGACATATCGGGCGCCAGAACCCGCTAACTTCGTGATCAACCGCTAGGGACGGTCGGGCGCGGCGGTGGGGTCTAGCGCATGCGGGAGACGAGGGCGGTGTCGTACTCGCCGGAGACGAACTCCGGGTTGTCCAGCAGCTCGGCGAAGAAGGGCAGGTTGCACTTCGGGCCGGCCACCTCGAACGCGGCCACCGCGGCCCGGGCCCGCTCGATGGCCTCGGCCCGGTCGGCGCCGGAAACGATGAGCTTGGCCATCAGCGAGTCGTAGAACGGGGTCACCGTGTTGCCCTCGGTGTAGCCCGAGTCGACGCGGACGCCCTCGCCAGTCGGCTCCACCCAGGTCCTGATGGCGCCCGGCCCGGGCAGGAACCGCTTCGGGTCCTCGGCGTTGATCCGCAGCTCGATGGCGTGCCCGCGCGGGGACAGCGCGTCCGGGTCGAAGGTCGGCGCGAGGCCGGCGGCCACCCGCAGCTGCTCCTCGACCAGGTCGACGCCGTAGACGTACTCGGTCACCGGGTGCTCAACCTGGAGGCGGGTGTTCATCTCCAGGAAGAAGAACTCGTCGGACGCCGGGACTGAGCCGGCTGCGTCCCGCTCGCGCGGGACCAACAGGCATTCCACCGTTCCGGCGTTGCGGTAACCCACCGCCTCGCCGGCGCGTACCGCTGCGGCCAGGAACCGTTCGCGCAGCTCGGGCGACACGGCCGGGGACGGCGACTCCTCGACCAGCTTCTGGTTGCGCCGCTGCACCGAGCACTCGCGCTCGCCGAGCGCCACCACCCGGCCGTCGGCCAGGCCCAGGATCTGCACCTCGACGTGGCGTACCCGGGGGAAGTAGCGCTCGATCAGCACCGAGCCGTCCCCGAACATCCGCTCGGCGAAGGCGTGCACCTTGTCGTACTCGGTGCGCAGCGCGATCTCGTCGGCCGCCACTCCCATGCCCATGCCGCCGCCGCCCGCGGCGGCCTTGACCATGACCGGGTAGCCGATCTCCGCGGCGGCGGCCACCGCCGCGTCGGCGTCGGCGGCCGGGTCGGTGGTCCCGGGCGCCACCGGTACGCCGGCCGCGGCCATCAGCTTCCGCGCGTTGATCTTGTCGCCCATCGCGTCGATCGCCTCGGCGGACGGGCCGACCCAGATCAGCCCGGCCGCCTCCACCGCGCGGGCGAACTCGGCGTTCTCCGACAGGAAGCCGTACCCGGGGTGGACGGCCTGCACGCCGGTGGACTTGGCCGCGGCGAGGATGGCCTCGACGTTGCGGTAGCTCTGCGCCGGGTTGGCCGGCCCCACGCAGACCGCCTCGTCGGCCTCGGCCACGAACGGCAGGTCGGTGTCCGCCTCCGAGTGCACCGCCACGGTCCGGATCCCGAGCCGCTTGGCGGTACGGATGATCCGGCGGGCGATCTCGCCCCGGTTCGCGACGAGCAACGACTCGATCATTCTGGTTTCCTCCCCGGTGCTGCGGTCGTGGCGGGTGCTAGGACACCATGCCGGGCCCACCGGTCAGCAGGCCGGGTCCCCCACCAGCGCCGCGAGGGTGGCGGCGCGCAGCAGCGCGGCCCGGCGGGAACGGTCCACCTCGCCGCCCAGGAACGGGGTGGAGTTCATCAGACCGAACGCCGCGTGCGCCAGCACCCGCGCCTCCGCCGGCAGCAGCCGCCGGACCGCGGTGAGCACCGCCACCCACTCCTCCACATAGAGCCGCTGCAGCCGGCGGATCCGCCGGCGGGGCTCCTCGGGCAGCCGGTCGAGCTCGTGCAGATGCAGCGCGATCACCGCGGGATTGGCCAGCGCGAAGTCGACATGGAAGTCGATCAAGGATTCCAGCGCGGCCCGCGGGTCGTCGGAATGCACGGCCACCCGTTCCCGACCGCCCGCGAGCAGACCGTCGCTCACCGGCGCGAGCGCCGCGGCCAGCATCGCCTCCTTGCCGGCGAAGTGGTGGTAGAGGGCCGGCCCGGTCACTCCGGCGGCCGACCCGATGTCGTCCATCGAGACTCCGTGATAGCCGCGGGTCGCGAACAAATCGACCGCGATTGCCAGGATCTCCTCGCGCCGCGAGCGGCGCCGGGGCGCGGTCGTGGCCGCGCTTCCCGCCTGTTGGTCCACCGTCACGACGCTAGCCTAACCACACGTCGATCCACCGCCTTCCATCGGCGGTCGACCGGTGTCCGACACCCGGCCACACCGGCGTCGCCGTCCGTCGGACAACGCCGGCGTACCCCTCCTAACCTGGGGTTATGTCCGAGCCGCCCCCCGCGTGCCCGCCGGTCAGCCCGGCCCCGCCCGACGGCCGGCGGCGCCGGGTGCTGGTGGCCGGCGGGCTGCTCGGCGGCGCGGGGCTGATCGACGTTCTGGCCGGCGTCGTCACCATCCCGGTGGACCCGTACTTCGACGTGGGCCCGAGCGGGACGTACCACCTCGACATCACCGGCTGGGCCTGGGTGCACCTGGCCGTCGGGGCGGCCGCCGCCCTGTTCGGCCTCGCGGCCGCCGCCGACCGGCACTGGACCTCGGTGCTGGCCATCGCAGCCGCGGCCGGGAGCATCGGGATCAACCTGCTGGTGCTGCCGTACCAGCCGCTGCTGAGCCCGATGGTCATCGGGCTGGACGTCGCGGCCATCCTGTTGCTGAACCGGCACATGCGGGACGGCGCGGCCCACCCGCCGACCGCGGCCCACCCGCCGCCCGCCGGCCGGTGACGCCGCAGACCGCTGACGCCTGAGGCCGCGGACCGCTGAGGCCGCGGACCGCTCAGCGGCCCGCGCAGATCCGCTTGGCGCTGAACGGCGGACCGGGCGACACCTGGGGTCGCCAGACCGGGTTGACGGTGATGGCCAGCGACGGCGCCTGCCAGGCGCCGGCGAGCACCTGGATGATCCCGTACTCGCCGCGCGGCGCCGCCACCTTGGCCCCGGCGAGGAAGTCGTCGGCCCGGTCGTGGATTGCCGGCCGACCGAGCAGGCCGCCGTGCAGGCCCGGCGTGACGAAGGTGGGAATGTTCGTGTACGGCCCGGGCGGCGTCTCGGCCGCGCTCACCGTGGGGAGGAACGCGACCACCCGGACGCCCGGGACCGGGCAGAGCGTCTGGTACCGGTAGAACGGCGCGTTCTCCAGCAACGACCGGACGAACGGCTCGTCGGCGCTGTCGTGCCCGCCGGTCATCAGGTTCACCGCGCCGAAGATCCCGCGCAGCTCCCAGCCGGCGACCAGCCCCCAGCCGCTGCTCGCCGACGGCGGCGGATAGTAGGCGCGCCCGGTCCGGACCAGCGGGCTGAACATCAGCAGCGCCTTGACCGGCGAGCCGGGCGTGTCCCGCAGGTAGGTCACGGAGACCATGGCGCCCTCGCTCTCGGCCATCAACGCCACCGGCCGGCCGGTCCGCCGGTTCAGGTCGTTGACCTGGGTCGCGAGCAGGGCCGCGCTCGAATCCAGCGACCGGTGGGTGTCCCGGAGGCTGTACGGCCGGGCCCGGCCGTCCGGGTCCAGCCCGGCGTAGGAGAACTGCCGCACCGCCGGGTCGAGCGCGGGTTGCCCGTCGTACGTCGAGTTGTGGCCGGCCAGCACGAGCACCGCGTACGGGACCGTTGCCGGCAGCGGATGGGTCAGCACCGGCGGCCGGAAGTTGTTCCGCGACGGCGCGCCCACCACGGTCATCGACTGCACCAGCAGCGGGATGAGCAGCGCGAGCACGATGGCCATCGGCGCCACCGGCACCCGGCGCCAGTGCACGTGCGCCGGATTCACGGCCGCGCGAACGGTCTGCTTCCAGAGCAGCCCGTTGCCGATCCCACAGGCGGCCGCTACGACCAGGGTCCAGTAGTCGGGCGCCCGCCACACGAGCGCGCCGGCCACGGTGATCACCACGAAGTCGAGCAGCGACCAGCCGACCAGGGCGGCCGAGGGCAACCCGCGCCACCAGCCGGCGCCCACCCCGATGCGCTGGAGGAAGGGGGAAAGCAGCAGCATCGGCAGGACCGAGGCGAAGACGAACCAGGACAGCGAGACCACCGAGGCCGCCACCGCGAGCGCGGCGAGCGGCGAGATGATCACCGCGGTCCCCGCGGCCACCGCGAGGTTGCGCCCCAGCAATCGCCGGAACGCCGGGCAGGGGGTGGAGCCGGGCCAGGCCAGCCGGACCAGGCCGGCCGAGATCAGCCCACGCAGGATCACCATCCCGGCAAACCCGAGCAGGAAGGTCTGCCAGGAGTTGTGGTAAACGAGCAGCCAGCGCAGGTCGTGGTAGCTGTCGTACGGCCAGAGCGCGGACGACTGCGGCGCGAGTCCCTCGGCACTCCGGAAATCCAGGGCGTTGAACACCGCCCCCTCCAGCGTCGGGAGGACCGTGGCGAGGGCGAGCAGCCCGATGAACCGGCCACGCGGCACCGGCACCCACCTCCTCGGTCGCGGCTCTTGGCGGCCCGGCCCGGGCAGGACGTGCCGGGGACCGGGTCACCGACCCGACTGGTCCGGAATCGACTGTTCCGGACCGGGAACAGGTGCGCAGCAAAAGCGACAAATCGCCGCGCTGGCAGATCCGCCTGATAGCCGCCGGACCGCGGTTCCCCGGCTCCCCCAGACGGGGTTCACCGAGATGGCCAGCGGCGGCGACTGCCCGGCGGGCAGCGATCCGGGCATGCGCGGTTCACCGATCCGGCGGGGTGGTCCGGCTACCCGGCCCGGGTACGACCGCCGGGGCCGGGGGTGACCCGGCGCGACCCGCGCCACCGGTGCGGCCGGATTCACCGGGCCGGGTGGCCCACCAGCGCCGGGAGAGCAGGCCCGCCAGCGCCGCCCCGGACGCGTTCAGCAGGACGTCGTCGACCGAGCTGACCCGACCGATGTCCAGGGCGTACTGGAGGATCTCGATCACGGCGGAGGCCGCGGCGCCCAGCAGCAGGATCCGGCCGAACCGGGCCAGCGCGGCGTACCGGATCGGGGCGCAGAACCCCAGCGCGGCGAAGACCAGCAGGTTGCCGACGGCCTGCTCGGCCACCCAGCCGGCCGGCATGGTGCGGACCTGGTCGACCAGGTCGCTCAGCGGGATGAGGTGGACCAGGCGCGCGTGCGGGCGTGGGGTGAGGGTGAGCCACAGCCACGGCAGGGTGCCGGCCACCATCCCGAACTCGGCCGCCGAGAACCGCCGGGCCGTCCCGGCGGGCATCCCGCACCGGCGGCGCAGCCGGTACCCGGCGGCCGCCGCGAGTCCGGCGCCGAGCACGCCGAGGATCGAGACAACCACAGCCCCGGCCCAGACCCACCCCACGCCGGCAGGCTAACCGGGCGGCGGTCAGGCGGAGCGGGGCGGAGTGAGGCCGCCGGGCTGGTCGCCGCGGACGATCGGGGTGCGTACCAGGTTCCCCCACTCGGTCCACGAGCCGTCGTAGTTGCGCACCTGCGGGTAGCCGAGCAGGTGGTGCAGCACGAACCAGGTGTGGCTGGACCGCTCGCCGATCCGGCAGTAGGCGATCACGTCGTCCGCCGGCGCCAGCCCGAGCTGGTCGGCGTAGATCGCGCGCAGCTCCTCGGGCCGCTTGAAGGTGCCGTCGTCGTTGGCCGCCGACTTCCACGGCTTGTTGACCGCCCCCGGGATGTGCCCGCCGCGCAGCGCGCCCTCCTGGGGGTAGTCCGGCATGTGCAGCATCTCGCCGGTGTACTCGCCCGGCGACCGCACGTCCACCAGCGGGCGACCCGCGGCGATGTGCGCCAGGACCTGGTCCCGGTAGGCGCGGATCGGCGCGTCGTTCCGGGTCGGCACCGGATAGTCCGCGGCCGGCCGGTCGGTCTTCTCCCGGGTCAGCTCGCGCCCCTCGGCGATCCACTTCTGCCGGCCGCCATCGAGCAATCGCACGTCCGGGTGGCCGAACAGGGTGAACACCCAGAGGGCGTACGCGGCCCACCAGTTGAAGTTGTCGCCGTAGAAGACCACCGTGTCGTCCCGGCCGATGCCCTTGCGGGCGCAAAGCTCGGCGAACGCGTCGGCGTCCAGGTAGTCGCGGGTCACCTGGTCGTTCAGCTCGGTGTGCCAGTCGACCTTGACGGCGCCCGGGAGGTGGCCGGACTCGTACAGCAGCACATCCTCATCGGACTCGACCACCACGAGGCCGTCCGTGCCGAGGTTCGCGGCGAGCCACTCGGTGGTCACCAGGCGGCCCGGATCGGCGTACGACTGGAGAGCGGGACTGGGATCGTTCGGCACTGGCATGACCCCAACGTACGCCGCCGCGGCCGACCGGCCCGTTAATAGGGGGCCCCTGCAATACGAAAGACGATAAGAAGGGGCCCTTCCTTTCACTCGGCCAGCGGGCCCAGGCGGGGGCGCTTGGCGGAGATGGTGTCCCCGGAGGACTGGCCGGTGAGCCGGCGCCTGATCCATGGGGCCAGGTGCTGGCCGGCCCAGCGCAGGTCGGCGCCGCGCGCGGCCAGCCACGGGGTCGGCGCCGGGCGCGGGGGCACCAGCAGCCACTCCGGATCCGACTCGACGCCCAGCGCCGTCAGCACGTGCCCGGCCACTCGCCGGTGCCCGGCTTCCGAGAGGTGCAGCCGGTCGACCCCCCACAGCAGCGGGTTGTGGAACTCGTCGTCCGCGAACAGGTCAACCATGATCGCGCCATGCCGCTCGGCGGTCTCGCCCACCGCCCGGTTGAGGATCGACACCCGGGGGGCCACGATCCGCTGCCCGGGCAGCCGGGCCATCACGTCGGCGAATCGGAAGATGAGCACGTCGGCCCCGCTGGCCCGCAGCTCGGCGATGACCTGGTCGAATCGGGCCACCAGCGTCCCCGCGTCGAAGCCGCGGCGCAGCACGTCGTTGCCGCCGGCGGCGAAGCTGATCAGGTCGGGCCGCATGGCCAGCGCGGCCGGGACCTGCTCGGCCACGATGTTCGGGAACAGCCGGCCGCGGATGGCCAGGTTGGCGTACCCGAACTCGGGACCGGCCTCGGCGGCCAACCGGGTGGCGACCAGGTCGGCCCAGCCGCGGTATGTGCCGTCCGGGTACGGGTCGTCCATCCCCTCGGTGAAGCTGTCCCCGACCGCGACAAAGCTGCGCCAGCGCATCACGCCTCCCAAGCCGATCGACCCGCCCACGCTGATCCGCACCGCAGTCTGGCACCCCGATCGGCCCACCTGACCCACCCCACCCCCCAACGTGACCCGGACCCCACCCACCCCGGGCCCAACCGGGTGGGGGCGGGGCGGGTGGGGGCGGGAGGGGTGGGGTTTGCATCGACGGGGGGCGGGCGGCGTGGCACGCTGCCGGAGTGCTGTTGCGAATGTCCACGCTGTTCCTGCGCACCCTGCGCGAGGACCCGGCCGACGCGGACGCGGCCAGCCACCGCCTGCTGGTCCGGGCCGGGTACGTCCGGCGGGTCACGCCCGGGGGCTACGCCTGGCTGCCGCTGGGCAAGCTGGTGCTGGACCGGGTCACCGAGGTGGTCCGGGCCGAACTCTCGGCGGCCGGCGGCCAGGAGCTGCTCTTTCCCACCAACGGGACACCGCTCGACCCGGGCACCGCGGAACTGGCGGCCACGCTGGTCCGGGACGTCGGCCCGGCGTACCGCAGCCTCCCGCTGCTGCTGTTCGGGATCCGGACCGGCTTCCGGGACGACACCCGGCCCCGGGCCGGGCTGCTGCGGTCGCGTGAGTTTCAGGTGGCCGACGCGTACACGGTCGATCTGGAACCGGCTGCGGCCCGCGCCGCGTACCACCGGGTGCGCGCGGCGTACCAGCGGATCTTCGACCGGCTGGGGCTGGCGTACGAGTGCCTGGCCGCGGCCCCCGGCGGGACGACCGCCGAGGTGTTCCTGGCGCCCGTGCCGGCCGGCGAGGACGCCTTCGTCCGCTGCTCGCAGTGCCACTACGCGGCCAGCACCCCCGCGGTGACCACCCCGGCGCCCCGGCCCGTGGACCCGGCGCGGCAGCCCGCCCTCACCGTGCACGACACCCCGGACACCCCCACGATCGCGGCGCTGGTCGAGGCCGCCAACGCCGGCCGGTTGGCCGGCCGGGCCGACTGGGCCGCCGCCGACACCCTGAAGAACGTGGTGCTGACCGCCCGCCGGCCCGGGGCCGAGCCGGAGCTGCTCGTGGTGGGCGTGCCGGGCGACCGCGAGGTCGACCTGCGCCGGGTGGCCGCGGCGCTGCACCCGGTGTCGGTGGAGCTGTTCGACGACTTCGCGAGCCAGCCCGACCTGGTCCGCGGCTACCTCGGGCCGCAGGTGCTGGCCAAGCTCGGCATCCGGTACCTGGTCGACCCGCGGGTGGCGCCGGGCTCGGCCTGGCTCACCGGAGCGAACGAGCCGGGCCGGCACGCCGCCAACGTGGTCTGCGGCCGGGACTTCTACCCGGACGGCGCCATCGAGGCGGCCGACGTGCGGTCCGGCGATCCGTGCCCCGCCTGCCGGGGTGGGCGGCTGGAGCTGCGCCGCGGCATCGAGCTGGGCCATCTGGCCGAGCTCGGGCGGCGGATCAGCGACGCGCTCGACGTGGAGGTGGCCGGCCCCACCGGGCCGGTGCGGCCGGTCCTCGGCGGGTACGGGATCGGGGTGTCCCGGCTGGTCGCGGCCATCGCCGAGCAGCACCACGACGACCGCGGTCTGGCCTGGCCCGCGGCGGCCGCGCCGTGTGACGTACACGTGGTGGCGGCGGGTCGTGGTCCGCAGCCGGCGGCCGCCGCGGAGCTGGCCGCGCGGCTGGCCGGGGCCGGTCAGCGGGTGCTGCTGGACGACCGCGGCGTCTCGGCGGGCGTGGCGTTCGCCGACGCCGACCTCATCGGCATTCCGCGCACCATCGTGGTCGGGCGGCGGCTGACCGAGGGGTACGTGGAGGTCCGGGACCGGGCCGGAAACGAACGAACCGAGGTATCCCTCGATGAACTGTGACATCCGTCGGCCCTTCGGGTAAGGAGAATCCCTACGGGGGTACGGAGTCCGGCGGAGCGGCCGGTGATCGGAGGTTCTGCGTGTACCGGGTGAGCGAAGTGATGACGAAGCAGGTGGTCTACCTCTCCGTGGACACCCCGCTGGACGAGGCGGCCAAGGCGATGCAGGACGCCGACATCGGCGACGTGGTGGTGACCGAGGGCTCGTCGATCATCGGCATGGTGACCGACCGCGACATCGTGGTGCGGGCGGTGGCCGAGCGCAAGGATCCGACCAGCACCTCGCTGGGCTCGATCGCCACCCGCGAGGTGGTGATGATCGAGCAGAGCTCGACGGCCACCGAGGCCGCGGCCCTGATGCGCGATCGGGGCGTACGCCGGATCCTGGTCTGCGACGCCGACCGGCAACTGGTGGGCATCGTCTCCCTCGGCGACCTCGCGATGCGGATGGACGCCTCGGCGACCCTGGAGGAGATCAGCGAGCAGCCGTCGAACAACTGACCGGCCGCAGTAGCCTGGCCGGCATGCCACCGAAGCTCGCCGAGATCGTCGAGGAGTTCGCCTCGGCCCCCCGGGACGTCGTCCTGGAGATGCTGCTCGAATACTCCGACGCCGTGCCGCCGCTGCCCGAGGCGCTCGCCGACCGCACCGGCATGGAACAGGTGCCCGAGTGCCAGACCCAGTTCTTCCTGCGGGCCGAGGTCAACCCCGACCGGACCGTGACCACCTGGTTCGACTGCCCGCCGGAGGCGCCGACCACCCGGGCGTTCGCCGGGATCCTGGCCGAGGGCCTGGCCGGAGCGAGCGCCGAGGAGGTGCTCACCGTCCCGGACGACCTCTATCAGCGGATGGGGCTCGCGCAGGCGATCAGCCCGCTGCGCATCCGCGGCGGCACCGCGATCCTCGGCCGCCTCAAGCGGCAGGTACGCGAGCAGCTCGCCTGATCACTGTTTCACGTGCAACAACATCGACGATTGTCGTTGCAGTGCAAGGAAGGGCCCCTTGTTATCGCTTTTTGTATAGCAGGGGCCCCTTCTTAACGCGCCAGGCCGTCGACCACCCTCGCGTTCGGCAGCACCCCGAGGGCCGGACCGGGCAGCACGATCTTGCTGTGCCGCACCCCGGAACCGATCACCACGTGCGGCGCCGCCACCACCCTGGCGTCGACCAGCACCGGCCAGTCGACCGGCAGGCCGATCGGGGTGATCCCGCCGTACTCCATGCCGGTCAGCCGGACCGCGTCGTCCATCGGCGCGAAGCTCGCCTTGCGCACGTCCAGCAGCCGGCGGACCGTGCCGTTCACGTCGGCCCGGGTGGTGGCCAGCACCACGCAGGCGGCGTACCGCAGCTGTCCCTCGCGCTTGCCCGCCACCACCACGCAGTTCGCCGACACGTCCAGGCCCACCTCGTACGCCGCGCAGAAGGCGGCCGTGTCGGCCAACTCGGCGTCGATCGGCGCCACCAGGACGTCGTCCGCCCGTATCGGCGCGTCCGGGGACCAGCCCGCGATCGACTCCGCCACCGGCGGCGCCAGCAGATCGGTACGGACCAGCGCCGGTTCTGTCTTCAGGGTGCCCAACATGCGCCGATCCTCGCACCGCGGCCGGCCCGCCGCTCCCCGGCCCGCCGCGCTCCCGCTCCCCGGCCCGCCCCGACACGCGGTCGCGCCGCCGGCCCGCCCCGGCACGCTCCCGCTCCCCGGCCCGCCCCGGCACGCGGTCGCGCCGCCGGCCCGCCCCGGCACGCGGTCGCGCGCCGCCGGTCGGCCGGGGCCGCGCGGCGGTCAGCCGCCCGCGAGGTACGCGTTGTCCTGGATGAAGGTCCGCTCCTGCAGCTCGGCCCGCCGTTCGGCCAGCAGCTCGTCGTGGCGGATCCGGTTGACGTCCTGAATGCCGTGCCGGACCGCCAGCCGGATCACCCCGTACAGGAAGACGAAACCGGCGGAGTAGAGCAGCACCGCCGTCACCAATGCGACCATGGCGTCACCGTAGAGCGGCCCGGGCACCGGTTCCCGGTGAGCCGGCGCCGGATCCCCCGTACGTGTCAGCCAGGTAGCCGTGCCAGGTCCGGCGGCCGGCGGCCGCGCCCGGGTTGGTCAGCCCGCCGGCCCGCAGCTCCCGGCCGAGCCGACCGGGCAGCCGCACCGGCAACAGCCGGCCGCGCCGGCCGCGAGCTCCCGACCAGTCCCGAACGGCATCGGAGAAGCGGATCACCTCGGGACCGGCGAAGTCCTCGATCCGTCCGGTCGGTCCGGCCGCCACCAGGCCGGCGATCCGGTCCGCCACGTCCCGTGGGTCCACCGGCTGGGCCAGCACGTTCCGGTCCCCGACCACCGTGCCGAACAGCGACGACCGGGTCAGCAGCTCGTCCAGCAGCTGCGGGAACTGGGTTGCCCGCAGGATGCTCCACGGCACCGCACCGGCCCGGACGACCCGTTCCGCCGCGAGCTTGTGCCGGTAGTAGGCGAGCGGCACCCGGTCGATGCCCACGATCGACACGTAGTTGAGCTGGCGTACGCCCGCGGTCGCGGCCGCGTCGACCAGCCGGCGAGTGCCGGCCACATCGACCCGGGCGGTACGTCGACCGCCCGTGCCGCCCGTGGCCAGGTGCACCACGGCCGCCACGCCGGCCAGCGCCGTGTCCAGGCCGGCGCCGTCGGCCAGGTCGGCCACCCGCCACTCGACCTCGCCGCCCGACCGCGGCCGCCGGCTCGTCGCCCGTACCCGGTGCCCGTCCGCCAGCAGCCGGGGCACCACGGCCGTACCAAGGGTGCCGGTGGCACCGGTGACCAGAATCAGCATCTGTTCCCCTCCCACCCCATCAGGACGAGCCACCGCCGCCGGACGTGACCTACTCACTGCCCGCCGCGCGAAGACGGCGCGGCCCACCCGAAGACATCGCGGCCCACGCGAAAACGGTGCGGCCCACGCGAAGACGGCGCGGCCCACGCGGGCCCGGGCCGGGAGCACGGTCAGGCGGCGGGCCGGAGGCGGCCGGCGAGCAGCAGCGCGGCCACGGCCACCGCGCCGGTCACGCCGAACCCGGCGAGATAGGTGGCCGGCCCCGGGTCGGCGGTCGCCGCCAGCAGCGCCCCGGCCACCGCCAGCACCGTGGCCGAGAAGATCGAGTCGGCCAGCTGCAACGCGGCGCTGTTGCGTCCCTGGTCGGCCCGCTCGGACAGGGTGAGGGTGAGCGCCGACAGGATCGGGTAGACGATGCCGATCCCGAACCCGGTCAGCCCCCAGCCGAGCACGCCGACCGGGACGGGGACGCCGACCAGCAGCAGCGACACCGTCCCGATCCCGATCACCATGGACAGCAGGCCGAGCCGGGGCAGCGCGGTGCGCGGACCGGCGCCCGGCCGGGCGAGCCGGCCCTGCAGCGCGGACCCGGCCGACCAGCTCAGCGCTCCGACGGCCAGCGCGAGGCCCGCACCGGCCGGTGGCAGCCCGCGCTCCCGGGACAACACCAGCGGCAGGAACACCTCGGACCCGGCGAACGCCGCCGCGGTGAGGCCGCGTACCGCGATCACCGCCGGCAGGCCCCGCCGGGCCCGCGCGAACCCGGCGGGCAGCAACCGGGGTACGCAGGTCAGCAGCGCGCCGGCCGCCACCGCCAGCAGCACCACCGCGGTGGCGCCGCGCTGCTGACCCCCGATGTGCAGCAGCGCGGCGCCGGTCGCGGCGCCCACGGCCCAACCGATCCGCCGGCGCGCGCCTGCGGTGGTCGAGCCAGGGCCGCGAACAGACCGTCGCTCACCGGCGCGAGCGCCGACCGGGCGGTCCGGACCGACGGCCGTGCCGGCGGGTCGGTCGGGACCGGCGGGGGTGGGCGACGACGTGCGCAGGGCCGGCCGGATCAGCAGCACGGCCGGTACGGCCAGCACCGGAACGGCCAGGAAGACCCAGCGCCAGCCGAGGTACTGCACGGTGAGTCCGGCGACGGCCGGGCCCACCAGCGACGGCACCACCCAGGCCCCGGCGAAGGCCGCGAACACCCGACGCAGCAACGCCTCCGGGTAGGCCCGGCCGACCAGCACGTACAGCGCCACCGAGAGCATTCCGGAGCCGAAGCCCTGGACGATCCGGCCGGCCGCCAGCACCGGCATCGAGGGCGCCGTACCGGCCACCAGCAGGCCGGCCACGAACCACAGCACGCCGTGCGCCGTAGGCGCCACCGGGCCGCGGGCGTCGCACCAGCTTCCCGCGAGAACCATGGCCAGCACGCCCGAGGCGAACGGACCGCCGAAGGCCAGCGCGTACAGGGACAGCCCGTCCAGGTCGCGGGCCACCGTTGGCATCGCGGTGGCCACCGCCAGCGCCTCGAAGGCCAGCAGCGACACCAGCGCCACCATCCCGATGGTCAGACCGCGCAGGCCGGGCGCGAACAGCCCGGGGCCGGCAGCCGGGTGCCGCACCGCGGTGGCCGTCACGCCGCGCCGCCGGGCCGGTGGTCATTCCGCATGCGCACCAGCCTGCGACCTCAAGCAGGGTTCAGGTCAATCGGATGCGGCGTTCGTCACCCGGCCGCAGGCGGCGGGGCAGCGTTGGTCACCCGGCCGCGGGGGCCGGGCGGCGTTGGTCACCCGGCCGCAGGCGGCCGGACCAGGCCCACCTGGTACGCGTACACCACGGCCTGAACCCGGTCGCGCAGGCCGAGCTTCGTGAGGATGGCCGACAGGTGGGTCTTCACGGTCGCCTGGCTCACGTACAACCGCTGGGCGATCTCGGCGTTGGACAGCGCCTCCGCCACCAGCCTGAGCACCTCGACCTCGCGCGGGGTGAGCCCGGTCAGCTCCCGGGGCGACTCGGCCGGCCCCGGCAGCCGGTCGGCGAACCGGTCCAGCAGCCGGCGGGTCACCGTGGGCGCCAGCAACGCCTCGCCGCGGGCCACCGTCCGGATCGCCTCGACCAGCGCGGCCGGCCGGGTGTCCTTGAGCAGGAAGCCGCTGGCGCCCGCGCGCAGCGCCGCGAAGACGTGCTCGTCCAGGTCGAAGGTGGTGAGCATGACGATCCGGGCCGGGTTGCCGGCCCGTACCAGCCGCCGGGTGGCCTCGATCCCGTCCAGCCGGGGCATCCGGACGTCCATCAGCACCACGTCCGGCCGGAACCGCTCGGCCAGGGCCACCGCCTCCAGGCCGTCCGCCGCCGAGCCGACCACGGTGAGGTCGTCCCGCGCGTCGACGATCATCTCCAGTCCGGCGCGTACCAGATCCTGGTCGTCGGCGAGCAGCACCTTTGTGGTCACCGCTGCCCCACCGGAAGGTGCGCGCGGACCCGGAAGCCGCCGCCGGGCAGCGGCCCGGCGTCCAGGGTGCCGCCCAGCGACCGGGCCCGCTCGCGCATTCCCACCAGTCCGTGCCCGCCGCCGGCGCCGGGCCAGCCGATCACCGAGCCGTCGTCCACCACCTCGAGATCCAACCCCGAGTCGAGGTAGCTGACCCGGACGTCCGCCTGCGTCGCCCGCCCGTGCCGCAGGGTGTTGGTCAGCGACTCCTGCACGATCCGGTACGCGGACAGCTCGATCCCGCCGGGCAGCGGGCCCCGGTCGGCGCCGGAGCGGGTCAGCCGGATCTGCAGCCCGGCGGCCCGTACGGTGTCGGCGAGGGCGTCGAGCTGATCCAGGCCGGGCTGCGGCGGGGCGGCCACGCCGTCCCGGTCCGGGGCGAGCGTGTTGAGCATGGCGCGCAGCTCGGCCAGGGCCGAGCTGGCCGCGGTCTGGATGGTGCCGAGCGCGGCCCGGGCCCGCTCCGGGCGCAGCTCGAAGACGTCCTCGGCCGCACCGGCCTGGACGGCGATCAGGGAAACGTGGTGGGCCACCACGTCGTGCAGCTCCCGGGCGATCCGTTCCCGTTCCTCGGTGACGATCCGCTCCCGCTCGGCGGCACGGCGCTGGAACCGGCTCCGCTGCAACTCGCCCAGCGTCCAGGCAAGGGCCAGGCCGACCACGGCGAGCAGCAGGTCGCGCCACCCACCGGTGACGAGCTTCCACGGTACGGGCAGCACGAGCAGGGCGAGCGCGACCAGCGACACCCGCGGTGGCCGCACCCGGGCCAGGTAGCTGAGCGGCGCCGCCACCAGGCCGAGCCAGCCCAGCTGCGGGCCCATCGCCTCCAGCCCGACGCCCGCCAGCGCGGCCACCGCGAGCGCGTAACCGGGGCGGTGGCGGATCCACAGCAGGGTGCTGGCCTGCACGGCGGCCAGACCGTACCCGAGGGCGGGGGCGGCGGCGGCCAGGTGGGACGGGTGCGGCGGCGCCACGGCGAGCAGCGCGGCGAGCACCCCGAAGACCAGGGCCGCGTAGCTGCCGTCGATCAGCCGGAGCGCCGATCGGCGTGGACGGTCGGTCGAACACGGGGCGGGCGGGGAGGACACACCCGGATGGTAGGCGGGCTTCACCGGCCGGCTCATCGGCCGCGCGACGGAGATGCGGCCGGGCTCTCAGCCCGGGGGCGGAGATCCGAACCGCTCGCGCCGCCGATCCGGAGGGCAGGCCCGAAACCTAGCGTTGTCGATGTCGGACCGGGCCGGTCCGGCGGCTCACCGGGGTCGGTCCGGCGGCTGAACGGGGGGCCGGACCGGCGCCCGACATCCCACCATCGAAAGGGGTCGCATCATGTCCACCCTCTCCACCACCGCCCGCACCGCCGCGACCTGGCGTACCCGGCTGCTGGCGGTCGGCGTCGCCGCGGCCGCCACCCTGGTGGTCTGGGCCGTCACCGCCCCGTTCGTCGAGCTGCGGGTCCGCAGCGGCGGGTCCACCCAGTCGGTCGGCGCGATCGCGGTGGTACTCACCGCCGTGCTGGCCGGCCTGGCCGGTTGGGCGCTGCTGGCCGGGCTGGAGCGGTTCACCCGGCGTCCCCGGGCGAGCTGGACCGGCGTGGCCGTCGCGGTTGCGGCGCTGTCCCTGGCCGGACCGCTGGGCTCCGGCGTGGGCGGCTCGGCGAAGCTGGCGCTGGCGGCCCTGCACCTGGTCGCGGCCGCCGTCCTCATCCCCCTGCTGCGCCGCACAACCCCCCGCTGACCGGGGCGGACGGCCCGGCGCGGGCGGGAGCGTCAGGCCGACTCCATCGCGGCGCCCACCCCCTTGGCCAGCTTGGACAGGTGCTGATCGGCCAGCACGTGGCCGGCGGTGATCACCAGGGCCATCGGCCACTCGATCACCTGGAGCAGGGCCAGCGCCCCGATCCCGGCGTAGTAGGCCATCTTGTCCGGCGGCGGCACGGCCACCTTGCCGAACACCGGCAGCTCGACCTCCCGGCTGTAGCTCCGGACGGCATCTGCCGAGGCGGGTCGATCCATCAGTGCGGTCATCGTTCCTCCCCAGGACCTGACGACGTCCGCCGTATTCCACCCCGCGCCCGGTCCATGCCGGCCGGCCGGTGGGCAATTCCGACAACTTGACCACGCATGAGCGGCCGAGTGTCGGGAATGCCCCGCCTTCTGCGCGGTTCACTCGGGAGGCGGTATGGCGGACCTATGACGGCACGCGGCCTCATTCCCGGGCGGCTGTCCGTACCGTCCCGACTGCCGGCCCTGCTCGCCGGGCTGCCCCGGGAGGCGCTCGTCGGGGCGTCCCGCGGCGCCGCCAGCACGGCGTCCCGGCTGGCGCACGCGGCGGGCGTCAACGGCCGGGGCGTGTGGTCCCGCCCGGGCCGCCATCACATCGAGGTGCACGGCGTGTCGGCGCCGGGCGGGGAGCGCCTGGCCCGGCAGGTGGAGGCGGCCCTGGAAGCCCTGCCGGGGGTGGTCTGGGCCCGGGTCAACGGGCCGTCCGGGCGGGTGGTGGTCGCGGTGCGGCCGCCGGAGCCGCGGATGCGCGACCTGCTCGCCACGATCGCCCGGGTGGAGCGCCGGGACGGGCTGGTGCCGGAGACCGACTGCGCGCCGCCACACCCGCCCGAGGAGGGCCCGCGGACCCGCCGGGCGCTGTCCACCATCGCGGCCGACGCCTTCGGCCTGGGCCTCGCGGCGGCCACCCGGGTGCTGCCGTTCACCCCGCTGCCGGGTGAGCTGGCGGGCCTGATCAACGCGATCGACCTGCATCCGCGGCTGCACGAGGTGGCCGGCCGGGCGACCGGCCGGCCGGACCGGGCGAATTCGGTGTTCCCGCTGGTGGAGGCGCTCGCCCAGGGCCTCGCGGGAGGCTGGGCGGGCACCGCCCTGGACGTCGCGCAGCGCGCCCTGCAGTGGAGCGAGGCCCGCGCCCAGCTGTCCGCCTGGAACCGGGCGGAGCCGGGACTGGCCGGCTCGCCCGAGCTGGTGGCCGCGCCGCCGTGCCCCGCCGACCGGCCTCGCTCCAAGCCGGACGGCCCCGTCGAGCGGTACGCCGGCCGCATCCTCGCGGCCAGCGGCGCGGCCACGGCCGTCACGTTCCCGCTGCTCGGGCGCAAGCGGGCGGCCGCGCTGGGCCTGTCCGCGCTGCCCAAGGCCGGCTCGTCCGGCCGGGAGGGCTACGCCGCGTACCTCGGCCGCAAGCTCGCCCAGCGCGGCGTGATCGCCATGGACCGCGGCGTCCTGCGGGAGCTGGACCGGATCGACACGCTGCTGCTGGACGAGGAGGTGCTGCGGTCCCCGCGCGGCACCCTCACCGACCTCGTGCCGCTGCCCGGCGCGGACGCCGACGTGGCGGCCGACCGCACGTTCGAGCTGTTCGACGCGGCCGCCTTCGAGCAGGTACGCGACGCGGACGGCTGGCGGCTCGGGCCCCTTCCGCACCTCGACGTGCGGGGCCGCACGGGGGTCCGGGAGGCGCGCCGGCTCGGCGCCGACGGCGCTACCGTGCTCGGGCTGGCCCAGCGGCAGCGGCTGACCGCGGTCGTGCGGGTCGAGCCGGAAGCGGCGCCGGGCGCCGAGGACCTCCCGCTGGCTGCCCGGCGGGCCGGAATGCGCGTGCTGTACGCCGGCGACGCCCACCGGGCCGCCGAGGATCACGTACCGGGTGGGGACCGGCTGCTGGAGTCGGTCCGCCGGCTCCAGGCGGACGGCGCCATGGTGATGCTGGTGTCCCGGAACGGCCGGGCGCTGGGCGCGGCCGACTGCGGGCTGGGGGTGTGGGGGCCGGAGGAAAGGCCGCCGTGGGGCGCGCACCTGCTGGTCGGCACGGACCTGCGGCTGGCCGTGCAGGTGGTGGACGCGGCCGCGCTGGCCCGGCAGGTGGCCCGGCAGAGCATCGTGCTGAGCGGCGCCGGTACCGGGGTCGGCGCGCTTGCGGCGCTCACCGCCGCCCCCCGGAGGCTGCCGGCGCTCACCCTGGACTCGGTCAACATCGCCGCCGGGGTGTCGCTGGCCAACGGGGTGTGGCGGGCCCGCCAGCTGCCCGAAGCGCCGGCCCAGCGGCTCCGCCCGGCGGTGCCCTGGCACCTCATGCCGGTCCGGACCGTGCTGAGCCAGCTCGAGACCGGCCCCGAGGGGCTGAGCACGGCCGAGGCGCAGCGCCGGGCCCGGCCGGCCGACGGGGACCAATCGGGTCCGCTGGGGCTGCGTCGGGCCTTCGTCGAGGAGCTGTCCAATCCGCTCACCCCGGTGCTGGCCGGTGGGGCGGCGCTGTCGGCGGCGGTCGGCTCACCGGTCGACGCCGGCCTGGTGGGCGGGGTGATCAGCCTGTCCGCCCTGGTCGGCGCGCTGCAGCGGGTCCGCACCGAGCGTTCCCTGGCGGAGCTGCTCTCCCGGTCCGCGGTCACCGCCACGGTACGGCGGGACGGAACGGACCGGGTGCTGCCGGCCGGCGAGCTGGTGCCCGGCGACGTGGTGCTGGTGGGGCCCGGCGACGCGGTGCCGGCCGACTGCCGGGTCGTCGAGGCCGAGGGGCTGGAGGCGGACGAGTCGTCGCTGACCGGCGAGTCGCTGCCGGTGGCCAAGACCGACCGGCCCACCATCGCGGCCGCGGTGGCCGACCGGCATTCGATGCTCTACGAGGGCACCACGATCGCCGCCGGGCGGGGCCGGGCCGTGGTGGTGGCCACCGGCTCGGACACCGAGGTGGGCCGCGGGATGGCGCTGGCCCGCGCGGGGGCGCCGAGCGGGGGCGTGGAGCAGCGGCTCGGCGGCCTCACCAAGACCGCCATCCCGCTGGCCGCCGGCGCGGCCATCTCGGTGGGCGGGGCCGGCCTGCTGCACGGCGTACCGCTGGCGGAGTCGGCGGCCACGGCCGCCAACCTGGCCGTGGCCTCGGTGCCGGAGGGCCTGCCGTTTCTGGTAGGCGCCGCGCAGCTGGCCGCGGCCCGCCGGCTGGCCGAGCACGGCGCGCTGGTCCGCAACCCGCGCACCATCGAGGCGCTGGGCCGGGTCGACGTGCTCTGCTTCGACAAGACCGGCACCCTCACCGAGGGTCGGTTGCGGCTCGCCGGGGTCGGCGACGGCAGCCGGTACGCGCCGACCGGCGAGCTGGACGACGAGCTGCGGGCGGTCCTCGCGGCCGCGCTCCGGGCCACCCCCTCGGCGGGGTCGATCGAGGAGCTGTCCCAGCACACCGACCGGGCGGTGGTGGCGGGCGCCCGGGATGCCGGGTTGCGGCCGGACAGCGCCTGCCCGGGCTGGAACCCGACCGGGTCGCTGCCGTTCGAGCCGTCCCGCGGCTACCACGCCACGGTCGGCGAGTGGGCCGACGGCTTCCTGCTCACCGTGAAAGGCGCGCCCGAGCGGATCCTGCCGCGCTGCCGCCGCCGACGGCTTGGCGGGCAGACCGAGCGGCTGGAAGAGGTGGACCACCGGGCTCTTGAGCGGGCGCTGGACCGGCTGGCCGGGGCCGGCCACCGGATCCTGGCGGTGGCCGAACGGCCCGTACCCGGCGGGCACGTCGACGACGACGCCGTCAACGGGCTCACCTTCCTGGGCTTCCTGGCCATCTCCGACGGCGTACGGGCCAGCGCCGCGCCCGCGGTCCGGCGAATCCGCGCCGCGGGCGTACACACGATCATGATCACTGGTGACCATCCGGCCACCGCCGAGGCCATCGCGGCGATCATCGGCGAGGGCGGCGACCCGCAACGGGTCAGCACGGCCGCCGAGCTGGACGGCCTGGCCGACGAGGCGCTCGCCGACCGGCTCATGCGGATCGACGTGGTGGCCCGGTGCACCCCGGCGCACAAGGTGCGGATCATCCAGGCGTTGCAGGGTCGCGGCCGCACGGTAGCGATGACCGGGGACGGCGCCAACGACGCGCCGGCGATCCGGCTGGCGGACGTGGGCATCGCGCTGGGCCAGCGCGGCACCCCAGCCGCCCGGGCCGCCGCCGACCTGGTCGTCACCGACGACCGGCTGGAGACGATCATCGCCACCCTCGTCGAGGGCCGGGCCATGTGGTCCTCGGTACGGCACGCGCTCAGCATCCTGGTCGGCGGCAACCTCGGGGAGATCGCCTTCAGCGTGCTTTCGGCGGCCACCACCGGCCGGTCCGCGCTGAACGGCCGGCAGTTGCTGCTGGTCAACCTGCTCACCGACCTGGCGCCGGCGATGGCCATCGCGGTACGCCCGCCGTCCGGCGACGGTGACCTGCTGGCCGAGGGGCCCGACACGTCCCTGGGCGGCACGCTGACCCGGGAGCTGGCCCTGCGCGCCGTGGCCACCACGCTGGGCGCCACCACCGGCTGGACGGTCGCGCGGTACACCGGCACCCGGCGCCGGGCCAGCACGGTGGCGCTGGCCTCGCTGGTGGGCAGCCAACTCGGTCAGACGGTTCTGGCCGGCGGGGCGAGCCCGCCCGTGCTGCTCGCCACGGCCGCCTCGGTGGCCACCCTCGCGGCCATCGTGCAGACGCCGGGGCTGAGCCAGTTCTTCGGCTGCACCCCGCTCGGCCCGGTCGGCTGGTCGATCGCCGCGGGCAGCGCCGTGGGCGCCACCCTGGCCAACGGCACCCTGGTACGCCGGATCGGCAGCCTCGGCCCGGCCCAGGGCGACCCGGAGGACGGCGACCCGCCGCAGCCCGACTCGACGCCTCCGGAGTGACCGGCCGGTACGACTACGCTGGACGGCATGTCCGCGCAGGCCGGCGCCGCCGATCCGTACCCCGTCCGCAGCCGGCGGTGGCTCGGCCCGGTGTCCCGGGTGATGGGCGAGCCCGGCGGGTCTTGGCGGTCGGTGTTCTTCGACCTGATGGTCGCCGCCATGGTGGCGCTGTTCGCGCTGCTGTCGTTGGGCATCACCCAGGCGTCCAGCCTGAAGCTCATCGGCTTCGCGATGGCGCTGGCCGTGCTGCCGCGCCGGCGCTTCCCGCTCTCGGTGATGGTGGTGGTGAGCGCCCTGGCCCTGCTCCAGGTGCTGCTCTTCTCGCCCAACCACGATCCGATGCCGTTCGACGTGGCCGTGCTGATCGCCATGTATTCGGTGGTCAAGTACGCCGTGCCCCGCTGGCACGCCTTCGTGGCCGCGGTGCCGACGGCGATCGGCATCGTGATCGAGGTGGTCCGGCACGTGCGCACCACCAATCAGGTGATCTACACGTCGCTGTTCCTCACGGCGGTCTGTGCCGGGGTCTGGCTGATGGGCTATACGGTCCGGACCCGCCGGCTGTTCATGGCGAGCCTGCAGGAGCGGGCGCTGACGGCCGAGCGGGAGCGGGACCAGCGGGCCCTGCTCGCTGTCGTGGATGAGCGGGCGGCCATCGCCCGGGAGCTGCACGACGTGGTGGCGCACAGCCTGTCGGTGATGATCGTCCAGGCCGACGGCGCGAGCTTCGCGTTGGCCCGTGACCCGGAGCTGGCCGGCACCGCCATCCGGCAGGTGGCCGCCACCGGCCGGGAGGCGCTGGAGGACATGCGCCGGCTGGTCGGCGTGCTGCGCGGGAGCGGCACGGTCGACGGCCCGGACGACGGCCCGCCGATTTCCCCTGCCGGTGGGGTCGGGACCGGCGGAGCGGCGGACGGCGGCTCGGCCGCGTCGGCGGCCGCAACGGCACTGGACGGCGGCTCGGCCGGAGCGGGGACCGCGGCGGCGGACGGCGGCTCGGCGCACGGCGGCTCGGCGCACGGCGGCTCGGCGGACGAGCCGGTCCGGCGCCGGGTGGGGTTGGTCGAGCTGCCCGCGCTGCTGGACCGGGCCCGCTCGGCCGGCCTGCGGGTCGATGTCGAGCCGGTGCCGGCCAAACTGCCGGACCTGCCGGCCGGGCTGGAGCTGACGCTGTACCGCCTCGTGCAGGAGGGGCTCACCAACGTGCTCCGGCATGCCGGACCGGGAGCGCGGGTGACCCTGCGGCTGGGGTACACCGGCGGCGGGGTCAGCATGGAGTTGATCGACGACGGGGGCGGCCGGGTCGCGGCCGCGCCGGGCCGATCGGGCGGGCACGGCCTGGTCGGCATGCGCGAGCGGGTCGCCGTACACGGTGGCTCCTGCGAAGCGGGCCCGGTGCTCGGCGGTGGTTGGCGGGTCTCGGCGATCCTGCCAAGCCCGGGCCGCTCGGCGTCGGACCGCCCAGGCCCGGACCGCTCAGGCCCGGACCGCCAAGGCCCGGACCGCGTCGCGCGGGACGGTGGCGCGCCGGAGCAGGCGGCGGAGGCGGACGGTACGGCGCGGGTGGAGGCGGGCCGGTGAACATCCGGGTGGTGATCGTGGACGACCAGCCGCTGGTCCGGGCCGGCTTCCGGATGGTGCTGGGCTCGCAGCCGGACATCGAGGTGGTCGGCGAGGCGGGCGACGGGGCCGAGGCGCTGCGGCTGCTCGCCCGTACCCCCGCCGACGTGGTGGTGATGGACATCCGGATGCCGGTGCTCGACGGCGTGGAGGCGACCCGCCGGCTCTGCGCGACCGGCCCGGACGCCCCCAAGGTGCTGGTGCTCACGACGTTCGACACGGATGCCGACGCGTTCGCGGCGTTGCAGGCCGGGGCGAGCGGGTTCCTGCTCAAGAACGTGCCGCCGGAGGAGCTGCTGAGTGCCATCAAGGTGGTGGCGGCCGGCGAGTCGGTGGTGGCGCCCCGGATCACCCGGCGGCTGCTCGACCGGTTCGCCGACCAGCTCGTGCCGCCGACGGGGACCGTCGACGACCAGGGGCTGGCCGCCCTCACCGAGCGGGAGCGCGAGGTGCTGCTGCTGGTCGGCCAGGGCCTGTCGAACGCCGAGATCGGGCAGCGCCTCTTCGTGGCCGAGACAACCGTGAAGACCCACGTCGGCCGGATCCTCACCAAGCTCGACCTCCGCGACCGGGTCCAGATCGTGGTCCTCGCCTACGAACGCGGCCTCATCCGCCCGGCGCCCAGCCCCTAATCTCCCCCTCTCCCCATGCACACGTTGATCTGGAGTTAGCGGGCGTTTGTAGATCAAAAACACCGCTAACTCCAGATCAACGGACCGAAGGGGCGGATGGGAGGGCTGGGGGTCAGACCTCGGCCATGGCGGAGACCACGGAGGCGCGGGCGGCGCGGCGGGCGGGCAGGACCGCGGCCAGCACGGCCGCCACCACGGCCACCCCGAGGAAGGCGGCCAGCTCGCCGAGCGGCACGGTGATGATCGGCCGGATCCCGGAGAACATCACCCGCGAGGTGAGCAGCCCGTACGTGACCCCGAAGCCGATGCCGACGATCGCGCCGACCGCGCCCATCAGCAACGCCTCGACCAGCAACGTCAGCCGGAGCTGGAACCGGGTCAGGCCCAGCGCCCGGACCACCGCCGACTCCCGGGTGCGTTCCAGCACCGACAGCGACAGCGTGTTCATGATGCCGATCAGCGCGATGATGATGGCCACCCCGAGCAGCGCGGCGATCACCGTGATCAGCTGGTCGACGGCCGTGGTGATCTGCCCCCGCCAGTCGGCCAGGCTCAGCACGCTGGTCAGCGGGAAGTCGTTGGTCACCGCCTCCACCGCGCTCCGCGAGTCCACCGGCGACACGCCGTGAGCGGCCCTGATCAGCACGCTGTCGTCCTGACTGACCTTCGGATACAGCGCCGCGAAGTCCGTCCAGCGCAGCATCACGTCCCCCGTCTGGGAGGTGCCACCCGCCAGTCCGGCCACCGTGAACGTCTGCTTGCGCCCGCCGGCCCCGGTCACCGTCACCCGGTCCCCGACGTGGTGGCCGATGTTCGGGGACGCGCCGCTGAACAGCACCACGGAACCCGGTCCCGGCGCCGACCCGGCGGTCAGCTGCGATGGGAGCAGCGTCGAGAGTCCCGAGTCGTCGAAGGTGCCCACGTCCAGGCGGGCGCCGTTCAGCTGGCCCGGCTCGGTGCGTACCTCGGTCACCAGCGACAACCGGTCCTGCTGGCGCAGCCGGGCGGCCACGTCCACCGGTACGCCGCCGCTCCGCTCGTCCACCGACCGGATCAGGTAGTCGATCGGGAAGTTGGCGTCCAACTGGTGCTCGGCGGTGTGCCGGACGGTGTTCACCGCCACGGTGGCCGCCGACATGAGCCCCACCCCGATCATCAGCGCGGCCGTGGTGGCGGCGGCCCGCCCCGGGTTGCGGCGGGCGTTGGCCGAGGCCAGCTTCACCGGCGTACCGAAGATCCGGCCCGGCAGCCAGCCCAGCGCGGCGGTCAGCGGCCCGACGAACAGCGGCGACACCACGAGGATGGCGAGGAAGTTCACCAGCCCGCCGGCCACCACCTGGATGGTGGCCACCTTCGGATCGCCGTGCCCGCGCGAGCCCAGCAGCGTCAGCGCGGTGCCGATCGCGGCGATCACGGCGGCCGCCACGATCAGCAGCACCCGCCGGCGGACCCCCGTGACGGCCGTGGCCGAGCTGCCGCGCAGGGCCGCCAGCGGCGCCACCCTGGTGGACCGGAACGCCGGCACCAGCGCGGCCGCCATGGTGACCAGCACGCCGAGCAGCACGGCCACCACCATCGGGGTGGCGGTCAGCACCAGGCTGTGCCGGGGCAGCTCCGCGCCGAGCGCGTTGGCCCCGGAAAACAGACCGTACGCAGCGAGCAGCCCGAGGCCGAGGCCGAACGCCGCGCCCAGCAGGCCGACCACCGCCGCCTCCAGCAACACCGAGCCGAACACCTGCCGGCGGCCGGCGCCCACGCAGCGCAGCAGAGCCAGCTCGCGGACGCGCTGGGCGATCAGGATGTTGAAGGTGTTGTAGATGACGAAGGCGGCCACCACGCAGGCGATGCCGGCGAAGACCAGCAGCACGGTGAGGAACGCCCCGAACTGGTTGGTGGCGTCGTCGGCCAGCGCGTACCGGTAGTCGGCGCCGGTCTGCACCCGGGCGTGCTGGGCCGCCGGCAGCGCGGCCGCCACCCGGCGCGCCAACTCGGCCTGCGACACGCCACCGCCGCCGACGGCCACCACCTGCTGCACCCCGCCGGCGCCGGTGAGCGCCGCGATCCCGTCCGGCGGCAGCACGACCACGGCCTGCCCGGCGTACCGCTTGGCCGAACCGAAGTCGACCGTGCCGACCAGGGTGAGCTGGTGCCGTGCCTGCCGCCGGTCGAGCACCGTGATCTGGTCACCGATCCGGTAACCGGTCCGGGTGGCGGTCTCGGCGTCCAGCGCCGCCTCGCCGGGCGCGGTCGGCACCCGGCCGGCCGCCACGTCGTACGGGCGCAGCCGTGGCTCGCTGCCGGCCGAGATGGTGACGCCGGGGCTGCCGTCGTTGCCGACCAGCCTGCCGCGCCGGTCCAGCAGCGGCAGGTACCGCTCGATCCGGCCGTCGGCGGCGGTGACACCCGGTACGGACCGGACGGCGTCGACCGTGCCGGCGGGCAGCTCGGCCGGCTGGTCGGACTTGCTGTCGGGCGGCCGCACCGACACGTCGACGTTGCTGGCCTCCCGGGCGAACTTGTCGTAGCTGGCGGCCTTCATGGTGTCGCCGAAGATGAGGGTGCCGGCCACGAAGCCGACGCCGAGCACCACGGCGAGCGCGGTGGCGACCAGGCGCAGTTTGCGGGCCAGCAGCCCGCGAAGCGTCGTGCGCAGCATCATGCCCCCAGCCGGCGGAGCGCGTCGAGGACGGTGTCGGTGGTCGGCTCGGTCAGCTCGCCGGCCAGCCGGCCGTCGGAGAGCAGCACCACCCGGTCGGCGTACGAGGCGGCCACCGGGTCGTGGGTGACCATCACGATGGTCTGGCCGAGGTCGCGAACGCTGCGCCGGAGGAAGCCGAGGACCTCGGCCGAGGAGTGCGAGTCGAGGTTGCCGGTGGGCTCGTCCGCGAAGATCACCTCGGGCCGGGCCAGCAGCGCCCGGGCGCAGGCGACCCGCTGCTGCTGCCCGCCGGACAGCTGCGCGGGCCGGTGGGCGAGCCGGTCGGCCAGCCCGAGCACGCCGACGATCTGGTCGTGCCAGGCGGGGTCCGGCCGGCGCCCGGCCAACTCCATGGGCAGCCGGATGTTTTCCGCGGCGGTGAGCGTGGGCAGCAGGTTGAACGCCTGGAAGATGAAGCCGATCCGGTCCCGGCGCAGCCTCGTGAGCGCCGAGTCGCGCAGCCGGGTCAGCTCCTCGTCGCCCAGCCGGATGCTGCCGCGGCTGGCGGTGTCCAGGCCAGCCGCGCAGTGCATCAGCGTCGACTTGCCGGAGCCGGACGGTCCCATGATGGCGGTGAAGTGGCCCCGGGCGAAGTCCACACTCACCCGGTCCAGCGCGGTCACGGCGGTGTCGCCGCTGCCGTACACCTTGGTCAGTTCGTTGATCGACACCGCGGCGCGGGTCGCGACGGTCAGGTTCGCGGTCATGCCATGACGCTATTTTCGGCGGCCGGTCCGGGACGTCGGCCTGCGGTGCCCGGCCCGCGTACTCCTGAAGTAGGACGACCCCGATGGATCACCTACCCGCGCCGGATCTCCGGCTCAGGGTCGGCCGGGTCAAGACCGGCCGGGTCAGGGTCGGCCGCGGTCAGGACCGGCCGCGGTCAGGACCGGTCGCCCTCGCCGAGCAGCCAGCCGTTCTCCTCGGCCACCCGGACCGCGCCGGCCCGGGTCCGCGCGCCGGTCTTGCCGATGGCCGCCGAGAGGTGGTTGCGGACCGTGCCCTCGGACAGGTGCAGCTTGCGCGCCAGGTCGGCAGCCGTGCCACCGTCCCGGGCCGCCCGCAGCACCTCGGTCTCCCGCTCGGTGAGCGGGCTGCGGCCGGTGGCCAGGGTCTCGGCCGCCAGCGTCGGATCCACCACCCGCAGTCCTTCGTGGACCCGCCGGACGGCGTCGGCCAGCTGCCGGGCCGGGGTGTCCTTGACCACGAAGCCGCTCGCCCCGGCCTCCATGGCCCGCCGCAGGTAGCCGGGCCGGCCGAAGGTGGTCACCACCAGCACCCGGCAGCTCGGAACGGCCTCGCGCAGCGCCGCGGTGGCCGCGATGCCGTCCATGCCGGGCATCTCGACGTCCAGCAGGGCCACGTCGGGCCGGGCCCGCAACGCGGCGTCGCGTACCTCGTCCCCGCGGCCGACCTCGGCCACCACGTCCAGGTCCGGTTCCAGCGACAGCAGCGCGGCCAGCGCGCCCCGGACCAGCGCCTGGTCGTCGGCCAGCAGCAGCCGGATGGGTCCGGTCACGACTCACCGGCCGGTGTGCTTATCCGCAGCACGAACCCGCCGCGCGGGCCGGTCCGGCCGATGCCGAGCTGACCGCCCAGCTTGTCGGCCCGTTCCCGCAGCCCGCGCAGGCCGTGCCCACCCACCCCGGCCGGCTCGGCGGTGCCGTCCGGGGTGACCGGCCCGCGGCCGTCGTCGCGCACCTCGACCAGTTCCGGCTCCACCCGGATCGCGCAGTGCCGGGCGCCGCTGTGCCGCACCACGTTGGTCACCCCCTCCCGGACCGCCCAGCCGAAGAGCTCGTTCCGCTCCGGCGGCAGGTCCGGGATCGTACCGGGAAGTTCGACCGCGATGCCCGCCGCGGACAGCGCCGACCGCGCGCTGGCCAGCTCCTCGGCCAGGGACACCTCCCGGTACGCCCCGACGGTGCGCCGCACGTCCGCCAACGCCTCCCGGGCCAGCCGCTCAAGGTCGCCCACCTCACCGGCGGCGCGGGCCGGGTCGATCTCCAGCAGCCGGCCGGCCAGCTCGGCCTTCACGGTGATGACCGTGAGCGAGTGGCCGAGGATGTCGTGCAGGTCCCGGGCGGCCCGGGCGCGCTCCTCGGCCACCGCGAGCCGGCGGATCTCCGAGTGCGCGGCGAGCAGTTCGGCGTTGCGGTCGACCATCCGGGTGATCCCGAAGATCGCCAGCGCGGCCATCACCACCGCGAACGAGACGACCTGCTGTGACCGCCACGCGGGCAGCCAGAGCGGCACCACCAGGGGCAGCGTGGCCATCGCCACGCCCACCGCGACGGCCGGCCGCATCGGCAGCAGGAACATGGCGGCGGCGGCCAGATAGACCACGGTGCCCATCGCCTGCGGGCCGGCGCCGGGGACCACCAGCAGGGCCAGCAGGACCAGCGACCCGAGCAGCGTCCAGGCCCGGCGTGGCCGCATCGTCCGCAGCTCGCGCCGGTAGCCCCGGCCGGTGATGAAGGCGTAGACGTACAGCGCGGCGAACGCCACGAGCGAGGTCATGGACAGCACCCGCACCGGCAGCCGCGGGTGGTCCCAGATGGCGGTGGCGGGGCTGGCGAGGAACCACAGCCAGACGCCGGCGAACAGCATGCCGAGCCACCGCTTGGGATGTTGGAATCCCTCCTGCGGCGGCTCGGCCTGCTTGGTCACGGTGCTCACCTTGACATCCTCTCTGCCCTAAGGGCGGAGATTCCCTCCACGCTGCGTGTGGGACACGCGGCGTGCGGGTGGGTTACCGCTTCGCTGCGCGGTGCCGGAACACGTTCCGGTCTTACCTGCGCTCCACGGTCGTTTCGACTCTCCGCCTGTCCAGCGGCGAGCACGTTGATGGCGGCGTTGACGTCCCGATCGTGGGCTGCTCCGCAGAGGCAGTCCCACGCCCGGATATTGAGCGCCATCTTCTGGCTGATGCGGCCACACTGCGAGCACATACGGGTGGATGGGAAGAACCGGTCCACCCGGGCGAAGACGCGCCCGTACCGGGCGGCCTTGTACTGCAGCATGGCGGTGAAACTGGCCCATCCCGCGTCGTGCACAGACTTGGCGAGCCTCGTGCGGCCGAGACCGACGACGCACAGGTCCTCGACGTACACCGCTTGGTTGTCACGGATGATCGCCGTGGACAGCTTGTGCTGCCAGTCCCGCCGAGTGTCGGCCACCCGCGCATGCGCGCGAGCGACCTTGACGACGGCCTTCTTGCGGTTCGCCGACCCCTTCTGCTTGCGGGAGAGGGCCTGTTGCAGCCGCTTGAGCTTGCGGGCCGCGCGGCGCAGGAACTTTGGGGCGGCGACCTTCGTGCCGTCGGAGAGCACCGCGAAGTGCGTCAGCCCCAGGTCGATCCCGACCTCCGGCTCCACTTCGGGCAACGGCTCGTCCGTCGTGGCGACCACGAACGAGGCGAAGTACCGTCCGGCCGCGTCCCGGATGATCGCCACGCTGGACGGGTCGGATGGCAGGACCCGCGACCAGCGGACTTCCACATCGCCGATCTTCGGCAGTCGCAGCCGGCCGTTGTTCAGCACGCGGAACCGGGAGTTCTTGGTGAACCGGATCGCCTGCCGGTTGTCTTTGCGGGACCGGAACCTCGGCGGGCCCACCTTGCGGCCCCTGCGCGTGCCCGAGATCGAGGCGAAGAAGTTGCGGTACGCGGTGTTGAGGTCCGCGAGGGCTTGCTGCAACACCACCGCCGACACCTCACCGAGCCAGGCCCGCTCGGGCGTCAGCTTCGCCTCGCTGATCAGACGGCGCGACAACTCTGCGTCGGAGATGTATTTCTCGCCCGCCTCCCGCGCCGCCTGGCGGAGGCGCAGTCCGTCGTTGAACACCACCCGCGCACACCCGAACGCCCTGGCCAGCGCGATCTGCTGGCCGGGCGTCGGGTACACGCGGAAGTGGTAACGCAGCTGCACGAAGAACACCGTATATGTCGCTTCATGGTTGAACTTGCCGGCATCCGGACCGATAGACACCGTGTTTCCGCGATGCATGTCCACCTGGGTTTTCGTGACAAAGTTTTGGCACAAGGTGTTCACTGACCGGCACCTCACCCGGATGAAGGCGATCATGCGGGACGTGTGCGCCGACTTCGAAGCCGAGTGGATCGAGTTCAACGGCGACAACAACCACGTGCACCTACTGGTCACCTTCCCACCCAAAGTCGCCGTGACCCGGCTGGTCAACTCCCGCAAAGGTGTCTCCTCCCGACGCCGTACTTCGCCGGCTCCGTCGACGGCGCACCACTGAACGTCGTGAAGCAGTACATCGAACAGCAGAACCATCCCCGTTAAGCCACTGCCCGGGCCTAACAGCCCACCCAGCGCGGGCCCTCACCCCCGCCCTAAAGGCCGGAGCACTGGGCCCGCATTCAGGTAGCGTCCGGGGTTAGACCCGGGCGGTGTCCCGGCGGAACAACCGGGCCGCGCCGAACCCGAACACCGCGGTCCAGGCCAGCACGTTGGCCACGGCCGTGGCGGTGAAGCCGCTGCCGGTCAGCGGGCTGCGGGCGATCGACCCGACCCCGTACACCGGGGTGAACTTGGCGATCGTCTGGATGACGTGCGGCAGCACCTCCAGCGGGACGAACAGTCCGCCGAACATGGCCAGGATGGCCAGGATCGGGCCGACGAACTGGGTGACGTTCTCGGCCGGGAAGAGGTAGCCGACGAACAGCCCGAAGGCGGCGAAGACCAGCGAGCCGATCCAGGCGGCCAGCCCGGCCTCGATCCAGATGTGCGGCGCCATCCGGACTCCGCTGACGGCGCCGACGACGAACTCCACCAGCACCGCCACCAGGCTCAGGGACATCGCCGTCAAAACCTTGGTGGCCACGTACGCGGCGGGGCGCAGCGGGGTGAGCCGCAGCTGGCGGCTCCAGCCGAGGGCCCGCTCGACGGCCACCATGCCGCCGCCGCTGGTGGTGGCCACCAGGGCGCCGTACACGGCCAGGCTGATCATGATGTACGCGGTGACCGGCGAGCCGTTCGCGAACTGCTGGCCGCGTTGCGGCAGTCCCCACAGCAGGAAGAACACGGCCGGCATGATCAGGATGAAGATCATCGTACGGCGGTTGCGCAGCACCCGGCGGATCTCCAGGAACAGCAGGTTGAGGCTGAACCCGCCCATCGGCGGCACCCGGCGCTCCCGGGTGGCGACGCGGGCGGCGGTGGACGTGGTGGCGGCGGTGGTGCTCATCGGGCGCTCCCGGTCTCGGCGTTGGCGGTGCTGGCGTTGTCGTCGGAGGTGAGGGCGATGAACGCGTCCTCGAGGTTGCGGGAGGTGATCTCCAGGTCCCGCGCGTCGGTGGCGGTGAGCAGGTGCCGGGCCACCGCGTCCGAGTCCCGGGTGGCCAGCAGCACGGTGTCGCCGCGTACCTCGACCGAGTCGACGCCCGGCAGGCCCGCGAGCCGCACCTGGTCCGCGCCGGGCAGCGTGGCCCGGACGGTACGCCCGGCGGCCAGCGCCTTGACCTCGGCCGTGGTGCCGTCGGCGACGATCCGACCGCGGCTGATCAGCACGATCCGGTCGGCGTACTGGTCGGCCTCCTCCAGATAGTGCGTGGCGAACAGGATCGTCCGGCCGCCCTGGGCGTCGTGGCGGATCGCGTTCCAGAACTCGCGCCGCCCCTCGACGTCCATCCCCGTGGTCGGCTCGTCCAGCACCATCAGATCGGGATCCGGCAGTAACGCCATGGCGAACCGCAGCCGCTGCTGCTGACCACCCGAGCACTTGCCCACCAGCCGGTTGGCGATGTCGGCGATGCCGGCCCGGGCCAGCACCTCGGCGACCGGCCGGGCATAACCGAACAGGCCGGCCGTCATCTTCACCGTCTCGGCCACCGTGAGGTCCTTGAGCAGGCCGCCGGTCTGCATGACGGCGGCCACCCGGCCGTACGCGACGGCGTCGGCCGGGCGCTGCCCGAACAGGCTCACCGTGCCGCTGGTGGGGCGGGCCAGGCCGAGCAGCATGTCGATGGTGGTGGTCTTGCCCGCGCCGTTCGGACCCAGGAAGGCCACCACCTCGCCCGGCTGGATCCGCAGGCTGATCCCGTCTACCGCGCGGACCGGGCCGAACGTCTTGGTGAGGCCGTCGATGGCGACGGCCGGCGTCGGGGTGCCGGTGGGACCGGCGACCGGTGATAGCTGCGTGCTCGTTGTCATGCCATAACTGTCGTCCGGAACGCCCCCCGAACCCGGGGCCGACCATCACGACCGACCCATGACTTTTTCACCCTCCCCCCATGACACTCGTCATGCCCCCGCCTCCCGCGCCGATCATGAAGGGGGCTGGCGGCTGGGCCTAGGATCGAGGGGTGGCTGCCGTACCTCCGGATCTGGACGTGACTTCCGAGCCCGCCGCGACGCCGTCCAGATCGGATGCGGCGCGCGGGCGGCGGTGGTGGCTGCCCGTCGCGGTGATCGCGGCGCTCGCCCTGCTCGGCGGCCTCGCGGCCACGGTCCTGCCCCACCGCGGCAAAGACGCGCCACAGTGGTCGGGGCCGCAGCCCGGGGCGGGCGGCGGATCGGCGGCGCCGAGCATGCCCGTGCCGACCACCGAGGCGTCCATTCCGGCCGCGGCGGCGCCGGCCTTCCTCCCCGTGATCGACTACGGACCGGCCCCGAAGGGGTTCCCTGCCGATCCCGACCCCCAGTCGACCACCCGGCTCGGCGAGGGGCTGCACCCGACCGCCCGGGTGGCCGCGTATGACGCCCCCGGCGGCAAGCCGCGCGCCTTCCTCGCCCCGACCATCTCCGGCGTCCAGCTCACCATGCCGATCGTGCAGCGGCGGGCCGGCTGGGCGGCAGTGCTGCTGCCGTCGGTCAACCGCACGATTGCCTGGGTGCCGCCCGGCGGCTGGGACACGGTGACCCTGCGCGACCTGGTCGTGGTGGAACGGCGGTCGCACAAGCTCACCTGGCTGCGCGACGACCAAGCGGTGAACACCTGGCGGGTGACGCTCGGCGAGGCCGCCACACCGACCCCGCTGGGCCGCACCTTCGTCCTGGGCCGGTCCCGGCTGGCCGGGAAGGTGTACGCGGACACCGACGTGTTCGCGCTGGGCGCCATCCCGGACTTCCCCGGGAAGGTGCCGGCCGGGCTGCGCGGCGCGCACACCGGCATCCACACCTGGTACACCGACGCCACCCTCGGGCAGAACGTGAGCAACGGCTGCATCCGGCTCACCCGTAGTGGCCAGCGGCAACTGCTGGCCGAGCTGATCTCCGGCACCGAGGTCGTGGTGGTCGACCGCTGACCCGAGCCGCGACGCGACGCGGAGGCCGCGGCCCGACGCGGGAGCCGAGCCGTGGCGCGGCTGAATTGCGGGCGCCCGCCGGTGGGGCGATCATTCCTGGCATGACGGTCGCCGCCACAGTTGTCTTCGTCCGCCCGCCCGGCGCCGCGCGGGACCGGGATCAGGCGTACCAGGTGCTCATCGACGCCGCCGACCGGGGCACCGTCCGGGCCGGCGACGAGCTGCGCCTGGTGGTCGCGCCGGGCGGGCACCGGGCGCGGGTCCGGCTGGGTCGGGCGGGCAGCCGCGAGCTGAAGTTCGAGGTCGGGGCGGGCAGGGAGGTACGGCTGCGCGTCGAACCGAACGGTGGCCCGCTCGCCGCGCTCTGGCGACTCGTCGCCAAGGACCGTTACCTGCGGCTCACCCGGGAGGGTTGACGGGCATGAGCAATGCCGACGTGGTGCGCGCCGCCTTCGAGGCGTACCGGCAGGAAGATCGCGCGGCGGCCGAGCCGTTGTACGGCCCGGAGCTGCGGTTCACCAGCCCGCAGGACGACCACATCGACCGGGCCGCGTTCTTCGAGCGCTGCTTCCCGACGGCGAGCCGGTTCCGGACCTGGCGGCTGCTGCACGTCGCCGAGGCGGACGACCGGGACGTGTACGCCACGTACGAATATGAGCTGCCGGACGGCGACACACACCGCAACACCGAGCTGATCACCGTCGAGGACGGCCGGATCGTCGAGGTCCAGGTCTTCTTCGGCGGCCGGTACGACGGCGCGAGCTGACGCCGTCGGACAATTCTCCGCCGCGCTGTCCTGCTGGCAACCCTGCCGGTCGACGCACTGGTAGAACAGGCAACGCGCCTGCCTGCCTACGAAGGAGACCGACCGATGGAATTCATGCTGCTGCTCAAGGGCGACTCGACCCCGGACACCCCGCCGCCGGCCGAGCTGATCGAGGCGATGAACCAGTTCAGCGCCGAGTTGGCCGCGGCGGGTGTGCTGCTGGACGCCAAGGGCCTGTTCTCCAGCGCGCTCGGCGCCCGGGTCGTCTACTCCAACGGCCAGCGCACGGTGGTGGACGGCCCCTTCGCCGAGGCCAAGGAGCTGGTGGCCGGCTACTACCTGATCGACGTGAAGTCTCGGCAGGAGGCCATCGAGTGGGCCTCGCGCTGCCCGGTCGACAAGGCCGTCTCCGGCGACCAGGAGGCCGTCGTCGAGGTGCGCCAGTCCGCCTCGTCCGTCGAGGAGCCGTACCCGCAGCTGGCCGACCGCGACTGACCCCGACCAGGCGTTAACAGGGGGCCCTTGCTATACGAAAAGCGATAACAAGGGGCCCTTCCTTTCCCCTGCTCCGGTGGGTGCTGGAATGGGTGGGTGACGGGAGCCGGGAGCAGGCGCGCGACGGACGCCGTCGAGGCGGTCTGGCGGATCGAGTCGGCTCGGCTGATCGCCGGGCTGGCCCGGCTGGTCAACGACGTCGGCCTGGCCGAGGAGCTGGCCCAGGACGCGCTGGTGGCCGCGCTCGAACAGTGGCCCGGGGAGGGCGTCCCGCGCAATCCGGGCGCCTGGCTGATGTCCGTGGCCAAGCGCCGGGCCGTGGACAGCATCCGGCGCCAGCAGCGGTACGTCCGCAAGCTCACCGAGGTCGGCCAGGAGCTCGCCACCGCGCCGAACACCGGGGTGGCGGCCCTGGACGCGGCCGCCGAGGAGCGCATCGAGGACGACCTGCTGCGGCTGATGTTCGTCTCCTGCCACCCGGTGCTGTCCACCGAGGCGCGGGTGGCGCTCACCCTGCGGCTGATCGGCGGGCTGACCAGCGACGAGATCGCCCGGGCATTCCTACTGCCCGAGCCGACCGTGGCCAAGCGGCTGGTGCGGGCCAAGCGGTCGCTGAGCGACGCCGGGGTGCCGTTCGAGGTGCCGCAGGGCGCCGAGCGGCTGGCCCGGCTGTCGTCGATCCTCGAGGTCATCTACCTGATCTACAACGAGGGCTACTCGGCCACCGCGGGCGACGACTGGATGCGCCCCGAGCTGTGCGCCGAGGCGCTGCGGCTGGGTCGGATCCTGGCCACCCTCACACCCAAGGAGCCCGAGGTGCACGGGCTGGTGTCGCTGATGGAGATCCAGACGTCGCGCGCGGCCGCCCGGACGGGCCCGGACGGCAGCCCGATCCGGCTGCTGGAGCAGGACCGCCACCGCTGGGACCGGCTGCACATCCGGCGCGGGCTGGCCGCGCTGGACCGGGCCGCCGAGCTGACCGACCGCGCCGGCGAGGTGCCCGGCCCGTACACGCTGCAGGCCGGCATCGCGGCCTGCCACGCCCGGGCCCCCACGGCCGAGCAGACCGACTGGGTCCGGATGGCCGCGCTCTACGAGTTGCTGGCCCGGGTTGCGCCGTCGCCGGTGGTCGAGCTGAATCGGGCCGTCGCGCTGGGCATGGCGTACGGGCCGGCGGCCGGGCTGGAGCTGGTGGACCAGTTGACCGACGATCCGGCGCTGCGGTCGTACCATCTGCTGCCCAGCGTGCGCGGCGACCTGCTGGCCAGGCTGGGCCGCGCCGCCGAGGCGCGGGCCGAGTTCGAGCGCGCGGCCGGGCTGACCCGCAACGCCCGCGAGCGCACCCTGCTGCTCACCCGCGCCGCCGAGCTGTAAGGAAGTAAGGAAGGGCCCCTTCTTATCGTTTTCGGTATAGCAGGGGCCCCCTCTTAACGCCCGACTGCCGTCGAGCGGTAAGGGCCGCTACCACGGGTCGCCGGTGGCGCCGGCGGCCAGGTGCCGCTCGTAGCCGTCCACCTTGGCGTCGACCAGCTTGAGGCAGTCGTGCAGCCGTTCCAGCTGCTCGGTGATGCGCTCCCGGTGCTCGCGCAGCAGGTCGAGCCGTTCGACCTCGTTGCCGTCGCCCGCCCGGACCAGCTCGGCGAGCCGGCCGAGGGTGGCCAGCGGCATCCCGGTGGCCCGGAACTTGACGCAGTTGCCGAGCCATTCGACCGCCGCCGCGTCGTACACCCGCCGGCCGCCGGCGTCCCGGCGCACCGGGTCGGCCAGCAGGCCCGCGCGCTCGTACAGCCGCAGGGTGTGCACGCTGAGGCCGAGTCGCCGCCCCACCTCGCCGATACTCAACAGGCCATCCGCCATGGACCGACGCTAGCCCTTGACCTAGACCGCGGTATAGCACCTAGCGTCGCCGGCCATGACCAACGACAGCGACGACGCCACGAACACCGACGCCACGAACACCGACGACGCGAACACCGACGAAGCCCGAATCGGCGCGGCGAGAACGGCCGCCGATGTGCTCGCCGGCATCGACCTGACCGGCCGGACGGCCGTGGTGACCGGCGGCTACTCCGGCATCGGGCTGGCCACCGCACGGGCGCTCGCGG
Organism: Plantactinospora siamensis; assembly: GCF_042434095.1. Taxonomy (NCBI): domain Bacteria; kingdom Bacillati; phylum Actinomycetota; class Actinomycetes; order Micromonosporales; family Micromonosporaceae; genus Plantactinospora; species Plantactinospora siamensis. The sequence goes on along the minus strand of NZ_JBHLUE010000002.1, from coordinate 316,925 downwards.
GTGCCGGCGCGCGGTTGATCGTCCCGGCCCGCCGGCCCGAGACCGCCTCCGCCGCCCTGGCCGGCGTCGCCGGCGTCGAGGTCGAGCGGCTCGACCTGGCCGACCTCACCTCGGTCCGGGCGTTCGCCGAGCGGATCCAGCGCCGCCACCCGGCGCTGGACATCCTCGTCGCCGCGGCCGGCGTCATGGCCTGCCCGGAGACCCGGGTGGGCCAGGGCTGGGAGGCGCAGTTCGCCGTCAACCACCTGGGCCACTACGCGCTCACGAACCTGCTGTGGCCGGCGCTCACCGTCGGGGAAGGGGCGGCCCGGGTGGTCGCCGTCTCCTCCGGGCGGAACCCGGACTGGCGGATCAGCTGGGACGACGTGCAGTTCGCGCGCGGGTACGACAAGTGGGCGGCGTACGCGCAGTCGAAGCTGGCGAACATCCTGTTCGCCCGCCACCTCGACGGGCTCGGCCGCCGGCACGGGCTGCACGCCTTCTCGGTCGACCCGGGCTGGGTCCGCACGCCGCTGCAACGCCATCTCACCGACGCGGAGATGATGGCGGCCGGCTGGATCGACGCCGCCGGACGGTCGACCCCCGGCCTGTTCAGCACCGCCGAGCAGGGCGCGGCCACCCTGGCCTGGGCCGCAACGTCGCCGGAGCTGGCCGGTCACGGCGGCGACTACTGCGCCGACTGCCGCATCGTCGAGCCGGATCCGGCGGCGGAGAGAGCCGACCGGGAAGACGCGCGCCGGCTCTGGGCGCTGTCGGCGGCACTGACCGGCCTCGACATTCCGACCACGGACTGAACCACCGCCGCCGCCCGACCAGAACCACCCGACCATCGCCGCCTGAGACGATAGATCGACCATTACCGTTGAACGACCCGCACTGACCGCTTGACGATCCCCGGGACCGACCGCGGGCCGTCCCATTGATCAGCCTCATTGGCGCGCGTAGCGTCGCAACCCGTGTCATTCGATGGCCGGCCAGCCGTTCGCCCCGACGCGCTGGCAGACCGCCCCTACCGCGACGAGGATCTGCCCCGGCTCCAGGACGCCGTGGCCGGCTGGATCGCCGAGGCGGGCCGCTGCGGGTACGACCACATCGGCGAGCTGCCGCACCGGATCTACCAGAACCTGCACGGCCAAGGCCCGGTAAGCGACCTGGTCCGGATCTGGGAGGACGACGGGCAGGTCGGCGGGCTCGCCGTCTGCCTGCGGTTCGGCGTGGCGTTCGACGTACTCGTGTCGCCGGCGCTGCGGGGCACGGACGCCGAACGGTCGATGCTGGCCACGGCGGCGGCCGTGACGGCCGGTCGGGCGTCCGGACCGCACGTGTTCACCGACGCCTGGGACTGCGAGACCGGCCGGATCGGGCTGCTCACCGAGGCGGGCTTCGAGCACTTCCGCACCTGGGACCACATCCGGGAGCGCGGCCTGGCCACCGCGCCGGCCGACCCGGCGCCGCCGGCCGGCTTCCGGATCCGGCCGGCCCGGCTGTCCGACGCCGACGGGCTCGCGGCCGCCCGCAACGCGTCGTTTCACGAGGACTGGACCGGGGACGGTTTCCGGTCCGCGGTGATGACCAAGCCGGGGTACGCGCCGGAGCAGGAGATCGTCGCGGAGGCGCCGGACGGTCGGGTGGCCGCGTACGCGGTCTACTGGCTCGATCACCGCAACGCGGCCGGGCACTTCGAGCCGGTGGGCACGGCGAAGGACTTCCGCCGTCGCGGGTTGGCCCGGGCGGTGATGCTGGCGGCCATGCACCGGATGCGAGCGGCCGGCATGCGCGCGGTGAGCGTCAACCACGACGCCGCGAACGTGCCGGCCCGCCGGCTGTACGAGTCGCTGGGCTTCACCCGGGTCGCCGAGACGTACGGCTTCCGCCGCCCCCGCTGACCCAGCCCGGCTTACGGACTCACAGGTCCCGCCGGGCGAGGAAGCGCAGGTATTCCACCCGGTCGAAGGGGTTGCCGTCGGTGCGCGGCCGGGTCGGCGGCACGCCGACCACGGGCCGGTCGCCGTCAGGGACCGACGACCATAAGCCCTCCCCGCTGGACAGGTCCGGCAGCCGGCGCTGCGCCTCCGGCTCCAGCCGCGCCGGCAGCGAGCCGGACAGCAGCCAGCCCGCCGGCACCTGCGTGGTCCCGTCGAGCCGCGCCTCCAGCCCGGCCAGGTACGACGTGACCGCGCCAAGCCGGTCGGCCGGGATCTCCGCCTCGAACCGCCGGCACGGCTCGAACACCCGGGTCCGGGCCTGGGCCAGCGCCAGCATGAGCACGTGCGGGGTGACGTCCCGGAAGTGCCCGGCCGTGCTGATCGGCGACCAGTACCCGCTGTGCGTGAGCGTCACCGTGACGTCGGTGACCGGCCAGCCGTGGCAGCCCTGCTCCAGCGCCGCCCGCACGGTGTCCTCGATGGCCTTGTGGAACGACAACGGCAGCGAGCCCAGCTCCACCGCGAGCCGGTAGTCCACCCCGGACCCGGGCTCGACCCGCAGCCCCACCGTGCCGAAGAAGCCGTGCCCGATGATCTCCACGGCCGAGCCGACCCCGACCGGCCGTTCCACATGCAGCAGCGTGGCCGGCGCGAACTCCACCTCGATCCCGTACGCCTCGGCCAGCGTGGCGGCCAGCACCTCGCGCTGCACCTCGCCGTAGAGCAGCACGCTGCTGCCGCCGTCGGCCGCCACCCGGGTGCGGATGAACGGGTCGGCGTCGGCGAGGTCCAGCAGCGCCGCGTGCAGGGCCGTCACCTGAGCCGAGTCGCGCGGCCGGACGACCGACTCCAGGGTCGGCGCCGGGAAGTGCGTCTGCCCGTCCAGCCCGGGCGGCCCAGGCGGCCCGTGCAGCGGGCCCGCGCCGTCCAGTCCGGCGGCGGTGCCCAGCTGGTCGCCGAGGCGTACCCGGGAAAGGCCCGACACCCGGGCGATCAGCCCGGCGGTCAGCACCCGCGACGCGGCGCCCGGCCCGACCACCTCGACCCGGGTGGGCCGGGCCCGCGCGGCGGTGACGCCGCCGTCCGCCCCCCGGTGGTACGCCGGCACCCGTGCCCGTTCCCGCAGCTCACCGCCGTAGGACCGCAGGTAGGCGACCCGCTCACCGCCCTCCCGGGACACGGCGAAGACCCGGGCCCGCAGCCCGTCCTCGGCGGGCGGCGCGGGCGGCAGCAGGTCCGCGACCGCGTCCAGCAGCTCCGGTACGCCGGCCCCGGACAGCGCCGAGCCGAACAGCAGCGGATGCGCCAGCCCGGCGGCGGTCTGCGCGCGCAGCGCCTTGCGGACCCGGTCCGGGTCGATGGGCAGCTCGTCCACCAGCGCCGCCAGCAGCTCGTCGTCCTGCTCGGCCAGCGCCTCCACGAGCGTGCCGAAGGCAGGCGTCCCGACAGCGGGTATCACCGCGCCGAGCTCCGCGCCGACAGCGGGTGTCACGGCAGCAGGCGCCGCGCCAACGGCGCGGGTCGCGGCAGCAGGCACCGCGCCGAGCGGCGTGCCCTCAGCGGGCCCCGCGACGCCGGGCGTCGCGACGGCGATCGGCGTGCCGACGGCGGCCGTACCGCCGGTAGGCGCCACGACGAGGGCGCCGGACGGCTCGTACGGCTGGAAAACGGCCGCGGCCGTGCCGGGCGCGCGGACCGTGCCCAACGGGACGGCCGCCGGGGTGAGCAGCCGGCGCACGTCCGCGACCAGCCCGTCGGTGCGGGCGCCCATCCGGTCGATCTTGTTGACAAAGATGAGCGTGGGCAGCCGCAACGCCCGGAGGATCCGCATCAGCCGGCGACTGTGCGGCTGCACGCCCTCGACGGCCGACAGCACCAGGATGGCGCCGTCGAGCACCCCGAGCGCGCGTTCGACCTCGGCCACGAAGTCGCTGTGCCCCGGCGTGTCGATCAGGTTGACCTGGCGGTCCCCGAGCCGGAACGCGGCCACCGCGCTGCGGATGGTGATGCCCCGGCGGCGCTCGATGTCGCCGGTGTCGGTGATCGTGGTGCCGGCGTCGACGCTGCCGAGCCGGTCGATGACGCCGGTGTCGTAGAGCAGGCGTTCGGTGAGGCTGGTCTTACCTGCGTCGACATGGGCGAGAATGCCGATGTTGACGGTCTGCATGGGCGGTCGGGTCCTCGAAAACTCGCATCCGGATGGGCGGGAAGTTTTCGAGTCCTCGCATCGCCGTGCTCCCTCTGTGGTCGGCCTGGTCGGGGTCAGGCTGGCACGGCGGCCGCCGGCGCGTCCACCGAAATAGCGCGGGCTTGATTCAATCGGCATTGGTCAATAGATTGAGGGTGGGCGCCGCCGGCGGCCGGCTGGTCCGGGCCGTCGGCGGCTGACAGCTCCATCCCGAGCCGGGCTCTCTTCCGGTACGCGCCGACGCGTGCCGACCGACCCTGTGGCGCGGCCGTGCTCGCCGCGCCTGTCCGGCTCGACACCCAAAGGACCCCGTACATGAGGATCTTCCCTGCCCGTCCGCCCCGCGCCCTGGTGACCCGCCCGCGCCCTGCGCTGCCAGCAAGGCTGCGCCCGGCCATGGCCGCATGGCGGCGACCGACTCCGGCCGGCCGGCTGCGCTCGGCGCTGGCGGCCGGCGCGGCCGTGACCGCCGCCGTGGCCGTCACCGGCACGGCCCTGCTCACCGGCCCGGCCTCGGCCGCGGTCGGGTGCCGGGTCGACTACACGCCCAACACCTGGCCCGGCGGCTTCACCGCCAACATCAAGGTCTCGCCCGGCGACAGCGCCGTCAGCTCCTGGACGGTCACCTGGACCTACGGCGGCGACGAGCGGGTCACCAACGGCTGGAACGCCACGGTCAGCCAGTCCGGCAAGGTGGTGACCGCTCGCAACGTCTCCTACAACGGCAGCATCCCGGCCGGCGGCTCGACCGAGTTCGGGGTGCAGGGCACGTACGGTTCGGGTGGCGGCGCGCCGACCGGGTTCACCCTGAACGGGGTGGCCTGCAACGGCGTCGGGCCGACCGGCGTACCCACCACCTCGGTGCCGACCTCGGCCCCGCCGACTGTCTCTCCCACGACGGCGCCCCCGACCAGCGCGCCGCCCACTGTTCCTCCCACGACCGCGCCGCCGACGACCACGCCGCCCACCACCACGCCGCCGACGACCACGCCGCCGACCAGCGCGCCCCCGACCAGCGCGCCGCCGCCGGCCGGGTGTGCGGGAGCGGCGCTGTGCGACGGCTTCGAGGGACAGACCGGCTCGACGCCGTCCGGCGACTGGACCGTGGTCAACCCGGACTGCTCCGGCGCCGGAACGGCCACCATCGACGCGAGCACCGCGCACAGCGGCAGCCGGTCGGTCAAGGTGACCGGCGCGGCCGGCTACTGCAACCACGTGTTCGTGAAGTCCACCCGCAACCTGTCCGGCGTGGGCAGTGTCCGGTACGGCCGGCTCTGGGTGCGGCACACCACCGCCCAGCCCACCGATCACACCACGATGCTGGCCATGAACGACGCGGCCGACGGCAACCGGGACCTGCGGATGGGCGGCCAGAACGGCGCCATGCAGTGGAACCGCTCGTCCGACGACGCCACCCTCCCCGAGCAGAGCCCGGCGGGGGTGGCGCAGAGCGTGCCGCTGCCCACCAACCGGTGGGCCTGCGTCGAGTTCATGGTGGACGGCTCGACCGGGCAGCTGCGTACCTGGCTGGACGGCAACCCCATCGCCGGCCTCACCGCGGACGGCACGCCGACGCACGACATCGACGGCCAGTGGTACAACCGCACCTGGCGGCCGCAGCTCACCGACCTGAAGTTCGGCTGGGAGAGCTACGGCAACGGCGCCGACACCCTCTGGTACGACGACGTGGCCCTCGGCACCACCCGAATCGGCTGCTGACCCTCACCTCGCGCGCCTAATTACGGAAGATCTTGGACGGAGACCGTTGGCCTAACGGGTTCCGTCCAAGATCTATTCGTCGCGGTAAACCTATCCGCAGACGCGACCCGGCGACCCGCATCCTGGCGCTTAACCCCTGCGTTAAGCTTGGCGTGGAGGGTTGGCAGATTTGTTGGTGGAGGAGGTTGCCGAGTGGTTCATCGAACTTTCCCAGGACGACCCGGCCTCAGCGGACCTTGTTGAAGACGCGATCGACCGTCTACAGGCGGCGGGACCAGCACTCGGCCGGTCTCGCTATCACAACATGAAGGAGCTGCGACCAGGCTCGACGGGAAGCAGCGAACTTCGGATCATCTTCGCCTTCGATCCCATACGCCGGGCAATCCTGCTGGTTGCTGGCAACAAGGCGAACGACTGGCGGCGCTGGTATGACAAGGCGATAACCGTGGCCGATGACAGGTACGACGCGCACCTGGCGGAACTGGATACGAGGGGCTACGAATGAACACCGTCTCCTGGGGGGAAGCGAAGCGTCGCGCGGCCGAGGCCCGGCGAGCGGCCGGACAACCCACACGGACCGACGCGGACCGTGCCGCGGGCCAACGTCGGATCGACGACGAGATCCGGGCATACCGGCTCGCCGAGATCCGTCGCAATCGGTCGCTGACCCAGCGGGACGTGGCCGAGGTGATGGGCGTCTCCGGGCCGCGAGTGTCGGACGTGGAACGCGGACGCCTGGACGTCGTCTCGGTATCGGTGCTGCGGTCGTACGTCGAAGCTCTGGGCGGCCGGCTGCGGATCACGGCTGAGTTCGACGACTCGACCTATCACGTCGCCTGATACCGCTGCCAGCGACCGGCTGTCACAGGAAGTCCACAGGAACCGCCGTCCCGTGACGGCCGGGTGACGGTACTTTGCACAGACTCCCAGCCAAGGCGAGCGGTCCCCGGACGGCTCGATCCCACCGTCGTGCGCCGGCCGGCAGGGGGCTTTTTCATGATCAGGACGATGTCCCGGTTCCGGGTGCTGCCGGGGCTGGAGTCGGCCCTGGAGTCGCTGTGGCACACAACCGCCGGCCAGCTCGCCGGCTTGCCCGGCAGCACCCGGCGGGAACTGCTGCGGGACGCCACCGAGCCGCAGTGGTTCGTCATCGTCACGGAATGGGCCGACGAGGCCGCGCTGCTCGGCTATGAGGCCGGTCCGGTCGCCGCCGGGCTGACCGCCGCGCTGCGCCCGCTGTGCGAGACGAGCGACCCACCCCGCCACCGCATGATGCGCGAGGCGGCGGGCCCGGGACGCGGGAGCGCCGGCGGACCCGGGAACGCCGGCGGCGATCCGCGAATGTTCGTGGACGTCGAGGTGACCGTGCCGGCGGCCCGGCTCGCCGAATTCGAGACCGGGTACGCCGTGGTGCTCGGGCGGGTGGCCGGGGTGCCCGGCTACCTGCGCGAGGAACTGCTGCACGAGCCCGGCACGGACACGTACCACATCTTCGCCGAGTGGCGCACCGCTGCCGACTTCTTCGAGTGGATCGGCGACCCGGAGCACGCGCAGCGGGAGGCCGGGCCGATCGCGCCGTTCCTGCTCGAGTTCCGGCGGCGCATCTTCCACCCGGCCGCCCACCCGGCCGGCGAACACCGCACACCCGGCACGGACAAGGAGATCGACGTGGAGTCAATGACGGACGTACTCATCGTCGGCGCGGGTCCCACCGGGCTGACCGCCGCGGTCGAGCTGGCCCGGCGCGGCATCGCCTGCCAGGTGATCGACCGGCTGGTCGCCCCGGTCGGCCAGGCAGACAAGGCGATCGGGGTGCACTGCCGCACCATGGAGATCTGGGAGGAGCAGGGCATCGTGCGGCCGGCCATGGACGCCGGGCTCTGGCTGACCGGCAACCTCGTCTTCGTCAACGGCGCCCAGGTCGGCCGGGTGGACTGGGACCTGCCGGAACTGCCGTACGCGCATCTCGGGCTGCCGCAGTACGAGACCGAGCGCCTACTCACGGACCGGCTGGCCACCCTCGGCGTACGGGTGCGGCGCGGCGCCGAGCTGACCGGGTTCGACCAGGACGGGGCCGGGGTGACAGCCACCGTCGTGACCGCCGCCGGCATCGAGCGGGTACGGGCGAAATATCTCATCGGCTGCGACGGCGCGCACAGTCGCGTACGCGAGCAGCTGGGCCTCACCTTCTCCGGCGGCCTCGGCCGGTTCCCGCAGCTGTTCATGCTCTGCGACGTCGACGTCGACTGGGACATGCCGGACGGCCACCTGCTGCGGTTCATGCACGAGACCGACGGCCAGATGGACGGCATGCTGGTCTGCGTGCCGCTGCGCGGCGAGTCGCGGTACCGGATCGCCACGCTGGCGCCGCCGCGGTTCTTCGCCCAGACCGGCGGCGCGGAGGCGCCGCCCGGGTTCAGCGCCGAACTCGGCTCGCCGACCCTGGAGGATCTGCAAACCGCCATCGACCGGTTGGCGCCGGCCGGCACGAAGGCGTCGAACCTGCGCTGGTCGTCGGTGTTCCGGATCAGCCACGGCATCGTCGACCGGTACCGCGACGGCCGGGTCTTCGTGGCCGGCGACGCCGCGCACCTGCACCCGCCGGCCGGCGGGCAGGGCATGAACACCGGCATCCAGGACGCCTGGAACCTGGCCTGGAAGATCGCCCTGGCGGTACGCGGGATCGCCGCGCCCGGCCTGCTGGACAGCTACGAGACCGAGCGCCGGCCGGAGGGCGAGGAAATCGTCGGGCGCGCCGTGCGGATGGCGTTCACCGACGAGCTGGACCGGGCTGACCTCAAGCGACAGTTCCTGCAGGAGATGTCCCTGCTGCTCAGCTATGCGAACAGCCCGCTGGTGGGCGAGTGCGTGGCCGACCCGGACGCGCTGCGCGCCGGTCCCCGGCCCGGGGACCGGGCGCCCGACGTGTGGGGCCTGCATCGGCACGGGGTGGGCCACCCGCTGCGGCTGCGGGATCTCACCGCCGGCACCCGGCACACGCTGCTGGCGTACGCGGACGACTCGGTGGGCGAGGCGGAGCTGGCGGCCATCGCGGAGCTGTACGCCGACGTGCGCCGGCAGACCGCCGGCGAGGTCGACGGCTATCTGCTGCTCGACCCGGACGCCCCCACGCCGCGGGCGGCCACGCCGCCCCAGGTCCGCGACACCGAGGGCGGGTTCCGGTCCGCGTACGGGGTGCGCGGCGCGGCCCTTTATCTGGTACGCCCCGACGGGCACATCGGGTTCCGCAGCCAACCGGTCGACGCCGCCGAGCTGCGCAAGCACCTGCACCTGGTCTTCGGCGGTGTCGGGTGAACGCGCGGTCCACGGCCGCGGCCGAGGCGGCGCAACCGGGCAACGCGGCGCAGCCGGGCAACGCGGCGCAGCCGTCGGGCGCGGTGCGGACGGTGTTGGCCATGCGGACCCGGGCGGGGTGCGAGCAGCGGTTCGAGGCCGAGTGGCGGTCGGCGGCCGAGGAGATCCGCACGTTGGACGGCTGCCTGCGCCAGGACCTGGTGCGGGACGCCGACGACCCGCGTAGCTATCTGATCATCAGCGACTGGGCGGACCGGGAACGGCTGGACGCCTTCGGCCGCAGCGAGCACCGGGACCGGCTGCTGCGGGTCATCCGGGAGCTGCGCGAGTCAGCGCAGCGGCACACGTACCAGGTTCTGCACAGCGTCGGCGGCGAACGCGAGGAGTCACGATGACCGCAACGGACGTACCCGGGCCGGATGCCGGACCGGCGACGGAGGCCGCGCCGCCCGCGCCAACCCAGGCCGGGCCCACGCCGGCGCAAGCCGCGCCAATGCCGGCGCAGGCGGGGCCCGGTGAGACGGAGGCCGTGCCGGCCGCGGAGCTCTACACCGACGGGTTCGCGGCTGATCCCTACCCGACGTTCGCCCGGCTCCGGGACGAGCGTCCGGTGTGCCCGGTCCGGTCGCCGCGCTTCGACTCCTACCTGATCAGCCGGTACGAGGACGCGAAGCTGGCGCTCACCGACCCCCGGCTGTCCAAGGACCTGTACGGGCCGGAGCGGCACTACCTGCGGATCTTCGGCCCGAACTCGGCGGGCCTGAACAAGAACATGCTCAACGCGGACCCGCCCGAGCACACCCGGCTGCGCCGGATCGTCTCCCAGGCGTTCGCGCCGCGCCGCATCGAGGCGCTGCGGCCGCGCATCGCGCGGGCCGTGGACGACCTGCTCGACAAGATCGTGCCGCGGGGCGAGGCGGACCTGATGGCCGACTTCGCCATCCCGCTGCCGATGACGGTGATCTGCGACCTGCTCGGCATCCCGCCGGCCGACCGGGACGGGGTGCTGGACTGGACGCAGGTCATCCGGACCTCCGGCTCGTCCCGCCGCAGCCCCGAGGAGGAACGCGCCGCCGTCCAGGAGGTCCAGCTGCGGCTGCACCACTACCTCGCCGAGCTGGTGCAGGCCAAGCGGGAGCAGCCGGCCGACGACCTGATCAGCGCGCTCATCGAGGCCTGCGACCAGTCCGGGCGGCTGTCCGAACGGGAGCTGGTGACCACCACGTTCCTGCTGCTGTTCGCCGGCCACCAGACCACCGCCGACTTCCTCGGCAACGCCGTGGTGGCCCTGCTGACCCATCCCGAGCAGATCGACCGGCTGCGCGCCGACCCCGCGCTGCTGCCGGGCGCGATCGAGGAGCTGCTCCGGTTCGACGGCCCGCTGCCGGTGGCCAGCCCGCGGATCGCCGCCGAGGACATCGAATACCAGGGGGTACGGATCCCGCGCGGTTCCGTGGTGGGCGTGGTGCTGAACGCGGCCAATCACGACCCCGGGTACTTCGCCGAGCCGGACCGGCTGGACATCTGCCGGGAACGCGGCCCGCACCTGGGTTTCGGCCACGGCATCCACTACTGCCTCGGTGTCTCGCTGGCCCGGCTGGAGGCGCTGCTCGGCCTCGGTGCGCTGCTGCGCCGGCTGCCCGGGCTGCGGCTCGCGGTGCCGGCCGCGGAGCTGCGCCGGCTGCCCCCCGCGTCACCGTTCCGGGGCCTGCTGGAACTTCCCATCCGGTTCTGACCCTGAACAAAGGAGCGCGCGTCATGGTCTTCCGCAACGTGATCGTCTGCCACATGGTGCCCGGCAGCGAGGAGACGGTCGGCAAGGTCTTCGGGCACTACGACCAGGCCACCCGACCGCAGGATCTCGGCGTGATCGGCCGGATCCTGCTGTCGCACCACGACCTCTACCTGCACGTCATCGAGCGCCGGCAGGACCCGAAGATCTCCGGGCAGACCCGCGGGCTGCCGGCGTTCCAGAAGATCGCCGAGGAGATCGGGCCGTACGTGACCCCGTACCCGAGGTACTGGAAGAACCCGTCCGACTCGGTGGCCAAGGAGTTCTACCGCTGGCTCCCGGAGGGCGCCGAGCCCGACGCGGCCTCTCCGGACGGCGCCGACGGCGGGTCTCCGGGCGCCGACCGGGAGCTCACGGTCATCGTCGGGCGGTTCAAGCCGGGGGCCGAGCCGGACGTGGCGCGCATCTTCGCCGAGTCGGACGCCGGCGCGCTGCCGGGCACGCTCGGCGTCACCGGCCGGTGGCTCTACTCGATCGACGACGTCTACGTGCACCTGCTGGAGCAGGAGAAGGCGGCCGCCGAGGCGACCCGGCAGAGCCACAACGACAAGCCGGCCTTCACCAAGATCATGCAGGACCTCGCCCCGTTTGTCGGGCCGTACCGGCCGGATGCCTGGCACGGCCCGGCGGACTCAGTGGCCACGCCGTTCTACCGCTGGGTGGCGCCGGACTGAGCCGGCCTTCGGGCCCACGCTTGGACCGGCGTGGGCCCGTGGCCCCTCAACCGTCCGGTGGTCGGTCAGTTTTGGAGAAGCCGCAGGCCGGCCGTGGTCCATAGGCTGGGTTCACCCGATCAAGAAACGCCTGGGAGGAACCCACATGACCGCGAAGCAGAAGTCCCCGACCGCCCAGAGTTCCGCTGGCTTCACGGCCGAGGAACGGGCCGCGATGAAGGACCACGCCCAGGAGCTGAAGGCGGCCGCGCGCCGGGGCGCCAAGGCCGCCAGGGCCGACGGCGAGAGCGACCTGCTCGCGAAGATCGCCGAGATGTCGCCGCCGGACCGCGCCCTGGCCGAGCGGATCCACGCCATCGTCACGGCCGCCGCCCCCGAGCTTGCGCCCAAGACCTGGTACGGAATGCCCGCGTACGCCCGGGACGGCAAGGTCGTCTGCTTCTTCCAGCCGGCCGAGAAGTTCAAGGCCCGGTACGCCACGCTCGGCTTCAACGACCCGGCGAACCTCGACGAGGGCACCATGTGGCCGACCGCGTACGCCATCACGAAGCTGACCGCCGACGACGAGGCTCGGATCGTCGCGCTGGTGAAGAAGGCGACAGCCGCCTGATCGTCAGGGGCAGACCCGCCACTCGCCGTCTTCCTTGAGCAGATGAATGGTCAACTCGCCCTTGGCCCCGACCTGCTGTTCAACGCTGAAGGTGACATCCGCGCTGACCTCGCCCGCACGACTGACGACGCTCGTGCCGCTGATCTCGTAGGTTGCAATCTTGGGCTGTGCGGACTGGATCCGGATGAACTGCTCCGGCGTGGTGGTGTCCTGGGCACGCTGGCAGAGCAGCTCATATGCTCCCTGATAGTCACCCAGTCGGATATTCTGCATGTACCGCGTCGCCACATCTCGCGCCGGCCCAGCGGCGGTGCTGTATGACCGGTAGACCAGGAACCCGCCGCCTACCCCGCCCAGGCAGCACACCACCAGCACAGCCGCGATGACGATCAGAACGGTACGGGTTGTCCGCTTGGGCTTCCGGACGGGGTCGGATGCGGCCGGCATCGGCTCGTACTGCATGACGCGAACGATATCTACCGTCGAGTTTGGACACCTTGCGAAATTCTTGTGCCGCCACTCTGGCCACCCGCAACACCTAGAACTCCACCGATGCCGCCAGACACCCCTGCTCGCCACCTCAACATCTCCGATGGGAGAGGCAGCTTGGGCGAGCCCAGGGTGCTTGGTCAACGGGGCGCAACCCTTCCGAGGTTCTCCCGATTCCGCCCGGGCACAAATCGTGTTTCGCTTACGTGGTGATAGGGCGACGGCTGGCACGGTGGCTGACCGTGGAGCGGCTGGAGGTCCTCTTGCTCGCCAGCACCATGTTCGTCGCCTGGCTGGCGAAGATGGCTGGCACACCGCCGTTCGCCAACTCACGCCACCGGCGCTCGGCAGCCTGATAGTGCTCGTCGTCGGTCATGTCGTGCTCTTGCGGCCACCGCCGTCGCGCCTCAGCCCGCTCCTGGCGTTGAAATATCAGCATCCGCACCTGTCGTGGCACTCGTCCAGAGGCCACGGCGGCCCGCACACCATCCGCGTCGACAAGCCGCTGCCGCTGTGGCGGCGCGCCATGCGTCGGCAGCCTCGAGCAAGATCTCACCTCGCTCGTCCGGATACTGCTCCGCCTCAGCCTCAAGGGCCGCAGCCTCGTCAGCCACACTCATCGACACGGCACCTACCGTACTGAATGCCCTGACGCCATCGGGAACGGAGAGCCAGGGGCGTCAGGAACGGTACACATCCCTTCGGTGATCGATGTCCACAACAGTCACGGTGCGGGTGTCGTCGTCGATGCGGTAGATGATCCGGTAGGTACCTCGCCGGGCGCTGAACCGATCCGACAACGGCGGCAACAAACGCTTCCCGACCCGGTAGGGCTCTCGCAGCAACGGCCCGGTCATAAACTCGTACGCGGCCACCGCGACGGCTTCCGGCAATCGTTCGGCGAGCGCTCGACGGACGGTCGGCGTGGTGCGCAGCGTGTACGGATCCTCCGACAGCCGGGGGCTCACGCGGCCGAGGCGCGACGGGCGCGAATGGTCTCCGCAAGCTGGTCGGCGGACACCTCTTCACCGCGGGCCAGTTCCGCGTCGGAGTCGGCCAGCCGCCGCAGGGTGCCCGCATCTCCGAGGACCGCGACGGTTTCCTCCAGACGCTCCAAGTCCTCCACCGACACCAGCACGGCGGACGGCCGACCATGCACGGTCACGGTCACCCGTTCGTGGTGGTCGTGCACCCGCCCCACGAGCTCAGAGAGCCGAGTCTTCACTTCCCCCAACGGCAGCGTCGTCATGGTCACAAGTATGACCAAAATCCGCTGGGTGGTCCACCGTTCCCCCAGACACCACGCCGATGGTTCGCATGGTGAACACAGGTCGCCACGAAACGGCAGGTCAGAAAGTTGCGTGGAGCCGAGGGGACTCGAACCCCTAACCCCTGCCTTGCAAAGGCAGTGCTCTGCCAGTTGAGCTACGGCCCCGCGGGCGGTGCCGCCCGGGCGGGGCAGTCCGCGGAAAAGATCAGCGCAGGTCGGGCGCGGTGGTGGCCTCGTGCCACAGGGCCCGCTCGTCGTTCGACGCCTTCACCTTGCGGAAGACCATGGCAGCCACGCCGACGAGGCTGACGACGACCAAGAGCTTCTTCATGGGGCGGTCCCCTCACGCTTGACTGCTGACCTGCAAATTGCTGGAGGTGTGGGGCTAGCTGGAATCGAACCAGCGACCTCAGAGTTATCAGCTCTGCGCTCTAACCGACTGAGCTATAGCCCCGCGTGGCGACGAGCAAGGTTACCGTACCGCCGGATCCGCGCCCAAATCGGGGGTGGCGCCGGCGCGGCCTTCGCCGCCCGCCAGCGACGATATCCGGGTACGCCCGCCCGGGGCCAGCGGATTCCGCTGGCACCCGGCGGGCGCACGGGTACGTGCGGTCAGTCCCGCTCGGCGAGCGTGACCTCGATGCCGCCGACCAGGTCGGCGCAGACGTTGTAGATGAACGCGCTCAGCGTGGCCAGGGCGGTGAACAGCACCACGTTTACCAGGCCGAGCAGCGCCGAGGCGCCGATGACGCCCTTCGCGGTGATCCGGAATCCGCCGGCGCCGCCGCCACCGCCCGCGCTGACCAGGTCGGTCAGGCTGCTGTTGACGGCGTCGAACACGCCCATCGCGTCCAGCGCCAGGTAGAGCACCGACGTCGCGACGATCACGACGATGAACAGCACCACCGAGACGGCCGCGGAGAACTTCATCACCGACCAGGGGTCGATCCGCTTGAGATTCAGCCGCGCCCGGCGGGGACCACGGGACGCTGCCGAGTTGACGGTGTTCCGGGCCGCGCGTACGGCCTCGGTCACCCTGGCCGCGCCGACGGCGGCCGCACCGCCGGCCGTGGCCGGCCGGAAGCCGGTGCCGGTCTGGCCGGCGCTGGTCTGGCCGGCGCGGGCGCTACCGGTGGCCGCGCCGGGACGTCCCGGGCCGCCGACGCCCGGTCGACCCGCCTTCGTGGTGCCCTTGGCGGCGCCCGCCGCGTTCACCGGGCGGTTGCCGAGGCCGCCGAGCCGAGCGCCGTCCGACCCCGCCGACCGGACGGCCGTGCGCTCCTCGCGGCCGGGCCGGCGGTCGTCCCTGGTGGCCTCACGGCCGGACCGGCGGTCGTCGCTGATGGCCTCGCGGCCGGGCCGGCGGTCGTCGCTGGTGGCCTCGCTGTCGACCGCGGGCGCGCCCACCGTCACCGGCGCGGCGACCCCGGTCACCGCGCGCCCATCGGCCGACGTCTTCTCGTCCGTACTCGCGCTCGCATCGACATCCGCGTCCGCCTCGGTCGGGGCTTCGTCACCGGGGGCAGGCTTCTCGGGCGCGCCCGGCGGCGGGGCCATGCCCGGCGCCCGGGTGAACTTCGGGGACGGCGAATCGGCGGGGACCGTGGCCCGACCGACCGCCGCGCGGCCGGTCGCCGCCGCGGGAGCGCCGCCGGGCCCGGCGGCCTCCTCGTCGACCGGGGTGGTCGAGGCCCCCGCAGCCCCCGACGTCGCCTGTGTCTCCGTCATCAACTAGTCCTGTTCGTCAGGCTCGTCGGCATTGCGAGCAATGGCCACGATTGTTACGCCGTCTGGAAGGTCCATCAACTTGACCCCCATTGTGTTCCGATCGCGAGTACGGCGTACAGGCTTCACGGGAGTCCGGATGACGCCGCCGTTGCTGGTGATCGCGAACAGCTCGTCGTCCGGGCTGATCACCACCGCGCCGACCAGCGCGCCGCGACGCTCGGTGATCTTCGCGGTCAGCACGCCCTTACCTCCCCGACCCTGGACTGGGTATTCCTCGATCGGCGTACGTTTTGCGTAGCCTCCGTTGGTCGCCACCAGGACGTCCAGGCCCTCCTTGACCACCTCCATGGCCAGCAGGACATCTTCGTCCGTGAAGCGCATCCCGATGACGCCGGAGGTCGCCCGGCCCATCGGACGCAACGCCTCGTCCGTGGCATTGAACCGTATCGCCTGCGCGTTCTTGGACACCAACAGGAGGTCCTCCTCCGGGCCGGCGAGCGCCGCGCCCACCAACTCGTCTCCGTCGCGCAGGTTGATGGCGATGATGCCACCCGACCGGTTGGAGTCGAACTCCTCCAGCCGCGTCTTCTTGACCAGGCCCTGCCGGGTGGCCAGCACGAGGTACGGCGCCACCTGGTAGTCCGGGATCCGGATGACCTGGGCGATGTGCTCCTCCGGCTGGAACGCCAGCAGGTTCGCCACGTGCTGGCCCCGGGCCACTCGGTTGGCCTCGGGCAGCTCGTACGCCTTGGCTCGGTAGACCCGGCCCTTGTTGGTGAAGAACAGCATCCAGTCGTGCGTCGAGGAGACGAAGAAGTGGCTGACGATGTCGTCCTGCCGCAGGCTGGCCCCGCTCACGCCCTTGCCGCCGCGCCGCTGCGAGCGGTAAAGGTCGACCTTGGTCCGCTTGGCGTAACCAGTACGTGTGATTGTCACCACAACGTCCTCGCGGGCGATCAGGTCCTCCATCGAGACCTCGCCGTCGAACGGCACGATCTTGGTGCGCCGCTCGTCGCCCCACTTCGCCACGATCTCGCCGAGCTCGTCCGAGATGATCTTCCGCTGCCGCTCCGGCTTGGCCAGGATGTCCTGGTAGTCGGCGATCTCCAGCTCGATCTTCGCCAGCTCGTCGATGATCTTCTGGCGTTCCAGGGCGGCCAGCCGGCGCAGCTGCATGTCCAGGATCGCGGTGGCCTGCACCTCGTCGATCGTGAGCAGCTCGATCAGACCCTGCCGGGCCTCCTCCACCGTCGGCGACCGGCGGATCAGCGCGATCACCTCGTCCAGCGCGTCCAGCGCCTTCACCAGACCGCGCAGGATGTGCGCCCGCTCCTCGGCCTTGCGCAACCGGTACGCCGTACGCCGGCGGATCACGTCGATCTGGTGCTCGACGTAGTAGCGGATGAACTGCGCCAGGTTCAGCGTCCGCGGCACGCCGTCGACCAGCGCCAGCATGTTGGCGCCGAACGTCTCCTGCAGCTGGGTGTGCTTGTAGAGGTTGTTCAGCACCACCTTCGCCACGGCGTCGCGCTTGAGCACCAGCACGATCCGCAGACCGGTACGCCCCGACGACTCGTCCTTGATGTCGGCGATCCCGGTGAGCTTGCCCTCCTTGATCAGCTCCGCGATCCGCTCGGCCAGGTTGTCCGGGTTCACCTGGTAGGGCAGCTCGGTCACCACGAGGCTGGCCCGCCCCCGGCGGTCCTCCTCGACCTCCACCACCGCGCGCATCCGGATCGACCCGCGCCCGGTCCGGTACGCGTCCTGGATCGGTCCGTGGCCCACGATCAGACCGTGGGTCGGGAAGTCCGGCCCCTTCACGATCCCGATCAGCGCGTCCAGCGTCGACGCCTCGTCCGCCTCGGAATTGTCCAGGCACCACTGCACCGCCGCGGCGATCTCCCGCAGGTTGTGCGGCGGGATCTTGGTGGCCATGCCGACCGCGATGCCCTCGGACCCGTTGACCAGCAGGTTAGGGATCCGCGACGGCAGGATCGTCGGCTCCTTGGCCCGGCCGTCGTAGTTGTCCTGCAGGTCGACGGTGTCCTCGTCGATGTCCCGCAGCATCTCCATGGCCAGCGGGTCGAGCTTGCACTCGGTGTATCTCATGGCGGCAGCCGGATCATTGCCCGGCGAGCCGAAGTTGCCGTTGCCGTCGACCAGCGGATAGCGCAGCGACCAGGGCTGGGCCATCCGGACCAGCGCGTCGTAGATGGCCGAGTCGCCGTGCGGGTGGAACTGGCCCATCACGTCGCCGACGACCCGGGAGCACTTCACGTAGCCGCGGTCCGGCCGGTAGCCGGAGTCGAACATGGCGTACAGGATCTTGCGGTGCACCGGCTTGAGCCCGTCCCGGACGTCCGGCAGCGCCCGGCCCACGATCACGCTCATCGCGTAGTCGAGGTAGGACCGCTGCATCTCGACCTCGAGGCCGACCGGTTCGATGCGGTCGTGCGAGACGACGGCGGCGACTTCCTCGGGGGTGCCGCCGGGCGAATCGGAAGTATCCGTCACAGTCAACCCTTATCAGTAGCTAAGCCGCATTCACCTGTGGATAACGGCTGTGGAAACCGGAAAAGCTGTGGATAACCGTGTGGACCGCCAACCCCGGGTTACCGTTCGGGGTCGGCGGTCCAACCGTCAGATGTCCAGGAAGCGGACGTCCTTGGCGTTGCGCTGGATGAACGACCGGCGCGCCTCGACGTCCTCACCCATCAGCACGCTGAACAGCTCGTCGGCCACCGCGGCGTCGTCGAGGGTGACCTGCCGGAGCGTACGGGTGGCCGGGTTCATGGTGGTCTCCCACAGCTCCGGGTAGTTCATCTCGCCGAGGCCCTTGAACCGCTGGATGTCGTCGGGCCTGGCGTTCGGCTTCTTCTGCTGGCGCAGCGCGATCAGCCCGTCCCGCTCTCGGTCGGAGTAGGCGTACTGGGCGTCGTCGCCCTTGCGGTTCCACTTGATCTTGTAGAGCGGCGGGGCCGCCAGGTAGACGTGGCCCAGCTCGACCAGCGGGCGCATGAACCGGAACAGCAGGGTGAGCAGCAGCGTCTGGATGTGCTGGCCGTCGACGTCCGCGTCGGCCATCAGCACGATCTTGTGGTAGCGCAGCTTCTCGATGTCGAAGTCGTCGTGGATGCCGGTGCCGAGCGCGGTGATCAGCGCCTGGACCTCGTTGTTCTTGAGGACCCGGTCGATCCGGGCCTTCTCCACGTTGAGGATCTTGCCGCGGATCGGCAGGATCGCCTGAGTGCGCGGGTCGCGGCCCTGCTTCGCCGAGCCACCGGCCGAGTCGCCCTCGACGATGAACACCTCGGACTCGCGCGGGTCGGTGGACTGGCAGTCGGCCAGCTTGCCGGGCATCGAGCCGGACTCCAGCAGCGACTTGCGCCGGGCCAGCTTGCGGGCCTGCTGCGCGGCGATCCGGGCCCGGGCCGCCTGCGACGCCTTCTGGATGATCGTCTTGGCCTCGCTCGGGTTGCGGTCGAACCAGTCGACCAGCCACTCGTTGCAGACCCGCTGCACGAAGCTCTTGACCGGCGTGTTGCCCAGCTTGGTCTTGGTCTGGCCCTCGAACTGCGGCTCGGACAGCTTGACCGAGATGATGGCGGCCAGCCCCTCCCGGATGTCCTCACCGGAGAGCTTCTCGTCGCTCTTGAGCAGCTTGCGGTCGGTGCCGTACCGGTTGACCACGCTGGTGAGCGCGGACCGGAAGCCCTCCTCGTGGGTGCCGCCCTCGTGCGTGTTGATCGTGTTGGCGAACGTGTAGACCGACTCGCCGTACGACTCGTTCCACTGCATGGCGATCTCGACCGCCATGCCGTCCTCCTCGGCGCCGAACTCGACCACGGTCTTGTGGATGGGGTTCTTGGAGGCGTTGAGGTGCCGGACGAAGTCGGCGATGCCGCCCTTGTAGCAGAAGGTGACCTCGCGCGGCTTGCCGTCCTCGTCCTCGCTGCGCTCGTCGCGCAGCGAGATGGTGAGGCCTCGGTTGAGGAAGGCCATCTCCTGCAGCCGCCGGTAGATGGTCTGGAAGTCGAAGTCGACCGTCTCGAAGATCGTCGGGTCGGGCCAGAACGACACGGCCGAGCCGGAGCGGTTGGTCGGCTCGCCCTTCTCCAGCGGGCCGGGCTTGGAGTTGGCGTACTGCTGGCGCCAGAAGAAGCCGTTCTTCTGGATCTCGACGGCCATCCGGGTGCTGAGCGCGTTGACGACCGAGACGCCGACGCCGTGCAGGCCGCCGGAGACCGCGTACGACTTCGAGTCGAACTTGCCGCCGGCGTGCAGCACGGTGAGCGCCACCTCGACGCCCGGCTTCTTGAGCTTGGGGTGCAGGTCGACCGGGAAGCCCCGGCCGTTGTCGGTGACCCGGACGCCGCCGTCGGCGAGCAGGACCACCTCGATGGTGTCGCAATAGCCGGCCATGGCCTCGTCGACCGCGTTGTCCACGACCTCCTGGACAAGGTGGTGCAGACCCCGCTCACCGGTCGACCCGATGTACATGCCCGGTCGCTTCCGGACGGCCTCGAGGCCCTCCAGCACGGTGATCGACTCGGCGCCGTACTCCTGCTTCTTCTGCGCTGCCACCCTGGCCACTTTCTCGCGCCGTGCGTCCGGACGGACGCCGTACGCGGGTTCGGCGGGCGGCCACGCTCCCGGCGCAGGGGATCCCCCCGGTGGATTGTCCGGGTACGATCCGCATTGCGCCGATCGCCGGCGGTCACCCGCGGATCGCGATCGGATCCGTGCCGGCCCGGCTGGGCGGTGCGGACCGGGGTCCGGGCCGCCGTTCGCGCCGACACTTCGTCTCGGGCTCAATCTTACTGCGCCAGCACGACAGAATGCCCACTCGGCACCCCTGGAGAGGCACCTCAGATCGCCGTAGCCGGCCGAACCGTCCCATCCGCTACTCCCCCCACACGCACCCGCGCCGATCAAGGCCGCTCGTCCGGCCGGGCGAGGGGCCGGCAACGGGCGGGAACCGGACGACGCGGCCGTCGGGGGTCGCGTTCGCTCCGGACGTGCCGTAACTTTGCGTCGCCACCCGTGGACTTGGCGGTCGGGCACGACCGATCCGTACGCGTTGGAGAAGGTGACGCCCAATGGGGCTGGACAACGTCGCGGTGCAGTGGCCGCGCACCGGCCGGTTCTACGACCCGGTGGCGCCGGCCGAGTTCGTCGACTTCGGTGAGCTGGCCGACGCCGCCGAGGTGGCCGCGCCCACCGCCGCGCTGGCGGAGTACATCGCCAAGACCGGTTCGGTGCGCGCCACCGCGTACACCGAGCTGGTGGACCTGCTGCTCGGCCTGGACGGTGTGCTGTACGCCACCGAGGCCGCCGCGGAGGACGAGGATCCGGTGATCGACCCGGACGGCTGCGCGTGGATCGCCGGCGGGCTGGAGCGGTTCGTCGACGGTCACCGCGAGCTCGGCGAGGTGGTGACCTTCGACACGGTGGCCGAGATCCTCCGCGCCACGCTGGCCGGCGGTCGCCTGGCCGACCAGCAGCTGCGCTGGCTGGGTCAGCGGCTGGACGCGCTGCGGGACGAGTCCGGCGCGGCGCCGCAGTGGAACTTCCCGCGCTCCGAGCTGGCCGTGCTGGCGGGCTTCTACCGCCGGTGCGCCGACCGCGGCTTCGCGGTCTACGCGGACTCCTGAGCCGGCAGCCCGTCCGCTCAGCCGTACGTGTCCCGGGGTCCGCGGCCGCGGACCCGGCGCGGTCCGCGCGACCAGGACGGCGCCGCCGGGCCGTGGATGTTCAACCGGCGTACGACGTCGTGCCCGACCACCGAGGCGATCTGGCGCAGCAGGGAGCCGCTCAGCAACCGCAGCTGGGTGGCCCAGGCGGTGGACTCCGCCTCCACGGTCAGCTCGCCGTCCACCAGCTTCACCGGTCGGCTGTGCTCGGCCACGTCCGCGCCCACCACCTTGGCCCAGGAGCCGAAGACGGTGGCCTCGGCGGTCGGCCGCTGCCAGCCGCGGGCCTTGACCATCCGGGCCAGCACGGCGCCCAGCAGCTGCGGGTCGCGCGGGTCGGGTCCGGGTCCGGAGTATCCGCGCGGCCGGCCGCGCCGGCCGGTGGCGCCCCCACCCAGGGTCCCCGAGGCCTCGGTCTGGTCGCCCGGCTGGCCGGTCCGGCGCCGGGGTCGGCCCGCCTGCCGCCGGGCGAGCGCGGCCTCCAGCACGGCCCGCGCCAGCTCCGGCCCGCCACCCGGCTCCGGCACGTCGGCCGCCGCCGCCTGTCGATGATGAGGTTGGCGGGGCGGCACGCCGGCCGAGGACCCGTCAACTTCATGATCAACATGATCGGCGCGTGCCGGGTCGGAGGCGGGGTCGCTCGGTCGGGGGCGGGCGCGGGGTGGGCGGGGGGGCTCGGGGTCATTCGACACGGACTACCGCCCCCTCGGCGACCTCGAAGCGGGTGCCGCGCAGCGCCGCCGGCACGTCGTCGGCCACCGCGCAGGTGACCAGCAGCTGAGCCGCGCCGCCGACCAGGCCGGCCAGCCGTTCCCGGCGGCCGCTGTCCAGCTCCGCGAACACGTCGTCGAGCGCCAGCACCGGCTCGATGCCGTCGGCCCGCAGCAGCTCGTACGCCGCGAGCCGCAGCGCGAGCGCGTACGACCAGGACTCGCCGTGGCTGGCGTACCCCCGGGCCGGCAGCGGCCCCAGCGCGAGGTGCAGGTCGTCCCGGTGCGGGCCCACCAGCGTGACCCCCCGCTCCACCTCGGCGGGTCGGGCCTCGGTCAGCGCGGCGGCCAGGGTCTGCTCGACCGCGGCCCGGTCGGGCGCCTCGGGAAGCTCGACCGACGGCCGGTAGGCGATCGTGGCCGCGTGTCGGCCGGCGGCCACCGCGTCGTACGACTTGGCCAGGTGCGGCGCGAGCGCCGCCACGAGTTCCAGCCGCCCGGTGAGCAGCTCGGCGCCGTAGCGGGCCAGGTGGACGTCCCAGACGTCCAGCGTGCTCAGGTCGCCCCGGCCGCCGCCGGTCTTGCGGGCCAGGTACGCCGTGCGGAGCAGCGCGTTGCGTTGCTTGACCACCCGGTCGTAGTCGGCGCGCACGCCGGCGAACCGGGGGATCCGGGTGACCAGCAGCTCGTCGAGGTACCGCCGGCGCTCGGCCGGGTCGCCGCGGACCAGCTCCAGGTCCTCCGGGGCGAACAGCACCAGCCGCAGCGCGCCGAGCACGTCCCGGGCCCGCCGCGCCGGCGAACGGCCGAGGCGGGCCCGGTTGGCCTTGCCGGGCACGATCTCCAGCTCGACCAGCAGCTCCCGGCCTTCATGCTCAATGGCGCACCGGACCACCGCGGCGGTGGCGCCGGCCCGGACCAGCGGGGCGTCGGTGGCCACCCGGTGACTGGACAGGGTGGCCACGTAGCCGAGCGCCTCGATGAGGTTGGTCTTGCCCATCCCGTTCGGACCGACGAAGACGTTGCCGCCCGGTTCGAGGTCGATGCCCACCCGCTCGTACGACCGGAAGTCGATTAGTTCCAGCCGTCGGACGTGCACAGCGGACCTCTCTGGTTGCGCCGCCGGCGACTCAGCCGTCGGCGGGGGTGACGGCGTGACCGCCGAACTGCTGCCGGAGCGCGGCCACCGCCTTCAGCGCCGGGGAGTCGACCTCCCGGGACGCGAAGCGGGCGAACAGCGCCCCCGCGATGACGTTCATCGGTACGGCGAGCCGGATGGCCTCGTCCACGGTCCACCGGCCCTCGCCGGTGTCCTCGGCGTACGCGCGCAGCGCGGTCAGCCCCGGGTCCTGGTCCAGCGCCCGGTCCAGCAGGTCCAGCAGCCAGGACTTGACCACGCTGCCCTCCCGCCAGGACTTGATGGTGGCCGGGACGTTGGTGACCAGCTCAGACTTGCTGAGCAGCTCGAAGCCCTCGGCGTAGGCCTGCATGAGGCCGTACTCGATGCCGTTGTGCACCATCTTGGCGTAGTGGCCCGCCCCGACCGGACCGGCGTGCACGAAGCCGAACTCGCCCTCCGGCTTGAGCGCCTCGAAGATCGGCATCAGCCGGCCGACGTGCTCCTCGCTGCCGCCCACCATGAGGGCGTACCCGTTCTGCCGGCCCCAGACGCCGCCGGAGACGCCGGCGTCGACGTACCCGATGCCGCGCTCGGCGAGCCGTTCGCCGCGCGGACCGTCGTCGCTGAACTTGGAGTTCCCGCCGTCGATGATGATGTCGCCCTCGCCGAGCACCCCGGCCAGCTCGTCGATCGTGGCGTCGGTGACCGCGGCCGGGACCATCACCCAGACGGCGCGCGGCGCGGTGAGCTTCTCGGCGAGCTCGGCCAGGTTGGCCACGTCGCTCACCTTCGGGTCGCGGTCGTAGCCGACCACCTCATGCCCGGCGGCGCGCAGCCGCTCCCGCATGTTCCCACCCATTCGGCCGAGACCGATGAGGCCGAGCTGCATGTCCTGTTCCTCCCAGAAACTGGCGGGTCCGCGTTCAGCGGGTGACCCGGATCGGCATGATGAGGTACCGGTACCCCGGCACCACCTCACCATCCTCGGTCGCGGGGGAAATCACCGCCGGCTTGAACGCGTCCACGAAAGACAGCAGCGCCGTGGCGGAGCCCAGGTTCTGCAGGCCGTCGATCAGGTACTGCGGATTGAAGCCGATCGTCATGGCCTCGCCGGTGAAGGTGGCGTCCATGGCCTCGCTGGCCCGGGCCTCCTCGGTCCCGCCGGCCTCCACCACGAGCCCGTCGGAGCTGAAGCTCAGCAGGACCGGCGTGGTGCGCTCGGCCACCAGGGCCACCCGCTTGACGACCTCGATGAGGGCCGCCACCGGAACCCGCGCCTCGGCGTTCGAGTTGGCCGGGAACAGCGAGCGCACCGGCGGGTAGTTGGCCCCGTCGAGCAGCCGGCTGGTGGTCCGGCGGGTGCCGCCGGCGAAGCCGATCATCCCCTCGCCGGCGCCGCCGTGCGCCAGGGCGAGGGTCACCTCACCGCCGAGCGGGCCCAGCGTCTTGGCCGTGTCGTTCAGGGTGCGCGCCGGTACCAGCGCGTTCATGCTGATCTCGGCGTCGTCCGGCTGCCACGGCAGCTCGCGCATGGCCAACCGGTAACGGTCGGTGGCCAGCATGACCAGGTTGCCGCCGTTCATCTCGAGCCGTACGCCGGTCATCATCGGGAGCGTCTCGTCCCGGCCCGCGGCAACCGCCACCTGGGCCACCGCCGCGGCGAAGGCGGCCGCGTCGATGGTGCCGGCGCTCTCCGGCATCTCCGGCAGGGTCGGGTAGTCCTCCACCGGCATGGTGGGCAGGGTGAAACGGGCGCTGCCGCAGACCAGTTCCAGGTGGGCGCCGACCGCGGCGATGTCGACGGGCTTGGCCGGCAGCGCCTTGGTGATCTCGGCGAGCAGCCGGCCGGAGACCAGGGCAGCGCCGTCGGCGTCACCGTGCACGTCCACCGTCACCTGGCTGGAGACCTCGTAGTCGAAGCCGGACACCTGCAGGGTGCCGTCCGCCACCCGGAGCATCACTCCGGCGAGCACCGGTACGGACGGGCGGCTGGGCAGGCTCTTCGCCGTCCATGCCACCGCATCGGCGAGCGCGTCGCGCTCCACTCGGAACTTCATGCCCCTGCCTCCGCCTCGACGTCAGCGACCACTGTCTCATGCCGACGCGGCGCGTCGGCCCGGCCAACCGTGCGGGTCCGCCTCGCACCTTAGGCCCCGCGGGCCTCAACCGGGTGCCCCGCCCCGGCTTTCCGCCCGCCAGATTGTGACCCATGCCGGCTGCGGCTGGCCAATCCACACCAATGCCCAACGCCGATGATTGATTTTTGTTCTCTTAGAGAGATAACTAGTCGTCTTCATCGGTGCTGTGCAAACTGTGGAGAACCCTCGTTACCCCAGGTCAGCGCCGTGCGGGCCGGTGGATTGTCTGTGGATGACCGGGGGAAAAACCCCTCTTGTTGTCCACAGCCGCTCCGGCCGCTCGAGTTATCCACCCTTGTCCACCGGTTATCCACCGGTTATCCACGGGTTTTCTCCCCAGACCTGTGGACAACAGATGCCGTCGTGCCCCCCATCCATCCACAGAACCTTCAACAGGCCGTCCACAGGGGCGGGGAAATCTGTGGACGGCTGTGGATGGCGATTGCTTTGTCCACAGCGTCGTCCCCAGGGTTTATCCACAACCTGTGGACCGCAGTCAGTTGATCACGGTGAGTTATCCACAGTGGTGGACAACCACCTGTGGATGCCTGTGGACGACTGTGGATAACGCGAGGGCCGCGAACCGAAGTTGTGCACAGCGGGGGACGATCGTGTGCGCCTAATTTGCCGTCCGCGAGGATCCGGAAACGTGGGGAAGCCTCGACGGTCGCGGGCGCGAGGCTCACCGCGACAGCCACCTGGCCGTACGGGAAACGTCGGTGCGGTGCGGCGGGGCCACCAGGTGGCCGTGCGGCGGGACGGTGGCGGCGACCGGGCGATGCGTCCGGGCACCGGTGGCCGGGGCACCGGTGGCCGGGGCACCGGTGCCCGGGGCCGGGCGGCGACGAGGACCGGGCGCATCGGACCGGGCGCATCGGACCGGGCGCATCGGGACCGCCTGGGCGCCGGGGCGCTGCCCACCGGTACCGCCGGGGCATCGGGGCATCGGGACGGCCGGGGCGCTGCCCGCCCGGCCGCCGGCCGCCGGGGCATCGGGCCCGCCGGCCGCCGGGGCATGGGGCCGCCGGCCGCCGGGGCATCGGGCCGCCGGGGCATCGGGACGGCCGGGTCGCTGCCCGCCGGTACCGCCAAGCCGCCGGGACATCGGGACGGCCGGGTCGCTGCCCACCGGTACCGCCAAGCCGCCGGGGCGCTGCCACCGGGCCGCCGGCCGCCGGGGCATCGGGGCGAGGGGAATGATCGCCGTTCGAACCCGGCTCGGCGAGGCCGGGCGGCGCGGGCAGCGGCTGTGGCTGAGGCGCGGTCGACTCACGTATACGTCAGCCCCCTCAACTCGCCCGGTTAAGGGGGCTGACGTATACGTGAGTGAGCTGAGCGGCCGCCGGGCCGCCGGGCCGCCGGGCGGCGAGGCTGGCGGTGGCGCGCCGGGCGGCCACCCTGGCCCGGGCAGTCGGGGCCAACCGTGGCCCGGGCAGTCGGGGCCGCCGTGGCCTGGTCAGTCGGGGCCGCCTGGTCAGCCGGGATCGGCGGTCGGGGCGGCCCGGGGCGTCCGGGGTCGGGGTCGGGGTCGGGGCGCCCGGGCCAGTTGGCCGCGCTGGCGCTGGCGCTGGCGCTGGCGCTGGCAGTGACAGTGGCAGTGGCAGTGGCAGTGGCGGTGGCAGTGGCAGGGGCAGGGGCAGGGCTGGGGCGGGGCAGGGGCGGGGCGGAGAAGGGCGGAGAAGGGCGGAGAAGGGCGGAGAAGGGACGGTCAGGAGGTCTGCTTGATCCGGTTGGTCAGCTCGGCGATCTGGTTGTAGAGCGACCGCCGCTCCGCCATCTGCTGCCGGATCTTCCGGTCGGCGTGCATGACGGTCGTGTGATCGCGGCCCCCGAACGCCTGGCCGATGCGCGGCAGGGACAGGTCGGTCAGCTCGCGGCACAGATACATGGCTACCTGGCGGGCGTTGACCAGGACCCGGGAGCGGGAGTTGCCGCGCAGGTCCTCGAGGCTCACGCCGAAGTAGTCGGCCGTCGAGGCCATGATCTGGTCGGCGGTGATCTCCGGCCCGGCGCCGTCCGGGATGAAGTCCCGCAGGACCTCCTCGGCCAGCGACAGTTCGACGCTGGACCGGGTGAGGCTGGCGAAGGCGGTGACCCGGATCAGCGCGCCCTCGAGTTCGCGGATCGAGTTCGACACCCGGGACGCGATGAACTCCAGCACGTCGGGCGGGGCGAACAGGCGCTCCTGGGCGGCCTTCTTCTGCAGGATCGCGATCCGGGTCTCCAGGTCGGGCGGCTGGATGTCGGCCAGCAGGCCCCACTCGAACCGGGTGCGCAGCCGGTCCTCCAGGGTGGCCAGCTGCTTCGGCGACCGGTCGGAGGTGATCACGATCTGCTTGTTGGCGTTGTGCAGCGTATTGAAGGTGTGGAAGAACTCCTCCTGGGTCCGCTCCCGGTTCTCCAGGAACTGGATGTCGTCGATCAGGAGGATGTCGACGTCCCGGTAGCGGCGCTGGAACGCGCTGGTCTTGTCGTCCCGCAGCGAGTTGATGAAGTCGTTGGTGAACTCCTCGGTGGAGACGTACCGCACCGACCGCGCGTTCCCGAGGGTGGTGGCGTAGTGCCCGATGGCGTGCAGCAGGTGCGTCTTGCCCAGCCCGGAGCTGCCGTAGATGAACAGCGGGTTGTACGCCTTCGCCGGCGACTCGGCCACCGCCACCGAGGCGGCGTGGGCGAAGCGGTTCGAGGATCCGATGACGAACGTCTCGAACATGTACTTCGGGTTCAACCGGTTGCCGGCGCCGCCGTCGGGGACGGCGGCCGCCCGGCGGTCCTCGCGCGGGGCGAGGCTGTCGCCGTACCGGTGGTCCGGACGGTCCATGGGCCGGACGTCCGGTCGCCGCTCGGGTGCCACCGGCCGGGCCGGTGCCGCCCGGCGCGGCTCGGGGTAGGGCGCCGCGAAGAGGGCCTCCTGGCCACCCCGACCGGCCGGCGCCCCCACGCCGTCCAGCGGCACGGCCTGGGCGGAGCCGGTGGGCGGCTCGGGGAAGCCGGTGCTCCGGCCGTCGCCGGGCGAGCCCGCCGGGTCGGTGTCGTCGCCGGTCGGCCCCCGGTGGTCGGGGTGGGGCCCGTCGGCCGGGTGGCCGGCGCGGTCCCGCTGCTCGGGATAGCCGGCCGGCTCCCGGTGGCCGGGATAGCCGGCCGGCTCCCGGTCGTCGGGGCGCCCAGCCAGGGCCGTGCCGGCGCCGGCGGCGTCGTCGAGGTCGGCGCCGCCTCCCATGAGGTACGGGGTTTGGGCCGGGAACGTGGACTGGTCGACCACCACGGCCGTCCCGTAGACGGTGCCCGGCCGGCTCTGGCCGTCGTCGGGCACCCGGACCGTGACGGCCACCTGGATCGGCCGGCCGAGCCGGCGGGAGAGCACCTCGGTGATCGAGGGCCGCAGCCGGGACTCGATCACGTCCCGGGTGAAGGCGTCCGGCACGGCAAGCAGCGCGGTGTCCTCGACGATCGCGCGGAGCCGGGTCAGGCGGAGGTACGCCCGCTGCTGCGCCGACCCGATCTCGTCGGCCAGTTCATCGGTCGTCGCCAGCCATACCGCGGCAAGGTCGATCGTGTCGGCCACCGTCGCGCCACCCCCCTCGCCTCAACCGTGCTGACGGTCGGGCCGGCGCACCGACCTGGCCGTTCGGCCTGCTGCCGCGTCGGACAGGCAGGATGTCGCTAACCCCGGGCCGGTACACCGGCCGTTGTCCACAAGTTATCCACAGCCTGTGTACCGACCGTCGGTGGATCCCCCCATCGCACGTTCGTCCAACCCCACCCGGACGGGTGGACCCCTTGGCGCGGACTCATCGTGCGAACGATTTAGGAGCTTGACCGGTTTTGCGCGGTAGTTCCGCTGGCCCCGGACGCAGACCGGCAAACGGGCACGCTAACAGCGTTGTCCACAACCCTTCAACCGTCACCGGCCGGCAACCTGTGCCGGTGAGCGGCCCCGAGCCCGGAGTATGGGCCCGTTGACGCTCGGTGGGGGGGTGCGTAGGGTAGAGCGGCTGTCCTTTTGCCCTCTGCTAGGGTAGTGAATGCTTGCTGTCGCGCCGCCCTGCGCGTCGCCCGACAGCACCCAATCCGTGGCCGCCCGTGTGGCGGTCGACGCCAGACCACCACACGACCCCGGGTGGCAAGACCGGGGCGTACGAAGACGGAGAGCCTGACGTGAGCAAGCGCACCTACCAGCCGAACAACCGCCGGCGCGCGAAGACCCACGGCTTCCGGCTGCGCATGCGCACCCGGGCCGGCCGCGCCATCATGGCCAGCCGGCGGTCCAAGGGTCGGGTTCGCCTGTCGGCCTGAGGCCGATCGGGCGGTCCAACCGCAGGGACGAGGCAGTCGTGCTGTCCGCCGCACACCGACTGCGGCGCAGCACCGACTTCGCCGCGGCGATCCGGAACGGCCGACGGGCCGGGCGCGGATCCCTGGTGGTCCATCTCCATTCGCCCATTACGGCGGTCGACGGACAGCCACAGCCACAGCCAGAGCCGGCACCGGCCGGCGGCGCGGAGCTGATCTCCGCGCCGCCCCGGGCCGGCTTTGTCGTGTCCAAGGCGATCGGCAACGCCGTACGCCGGAACACCGTGCGGCGGCGGCTGCGGCACCTGGTCCGGGACCGGATTTCCGGCGTACCCGCCGGAGCCACCCTGGTCGTCCGGGCCCTGCCGGCGGCCGCCGAGGCGCCGTACCACCGGCTGGCCGCCGATCTCGACGCCGCGCTCGCCGCGGCCCGGGCGCCCCGCCGGCCGGCTCGGCGGTCCCGGTGACCGGCGTCACGGAGACCGGGAACACCCCTACGGCGGGTGCCCGAGTGCTGACGCTGGCAATCGTCGCGTACCGTCGTTGGATAAGCCCGGCACTGCCGGCTCGCTGCCGGTTCTACCCGTCGTGCAGCGCGTACGCCCTCGAGGCGGTGACGCGGCACGGTGCCCTTCGGGGGACCGGCCTCGCGGTCCGGCGGCTGTTGCGGTGCCACCCCTTCCACCCCGGCGGCTACGACCCGGTGCCGGAGCCGGGCGGCCGTCGCCGTGTCGACGTGACTGGAGCCTGAGAATTGAGTCTCGACTGGATCTACTGGGCGATCTCATGGATCCTGCTGCGCTGGCACTCGCTGTGGGATGCCATCGGGGTGTCCGCCGGCCAGGTCATCGGCACCAACTGGGCCTGGATCCTCTCGATCATCTTCCTGGTGGTGACCGTCCGGGTCATCCTGTTCCCGATCTTCGTCAAGCAGATCAAGTCCCAGCGGGCCATGCAGGCGCTGCAGCCCAAGGTCAAGGAGCTGCAGGAGAAGCACAAGGGTGACCGGGAGACGCTCCAGAAGGAAATGATGGAGCTGTACCGGAAGGAGAAGGCCAACCCGCTGATGGGTTGCCTTCCGATGTTCCTGCAGATCCCGGTCTTCCTCGGCCTGTTCCACACCCTCAAGCGGCTGCACCCGACCAACCCGTACAAGGACCTGTACGGCTGGACGGTCGGGCAGTTCGACAACGCCGCCAACGCCAAGCTGTTCAACGCGCCGATCTCCGGCCGCTTCGGGTCGACCGCCACCGAGCTGGCCAACCTGGGCGCGAGCACCACCACCGTGAAGATCGTGGCCGGCATCCTCGTGGCGATCATGATCGCCACGACGTACCTCACCAGCCGTCAGATGATCCTCAAGACCGGCTGGGCCGAGGACCCACAGCAGAAGATGGTCCAGCGGTTGATGCTGTACGGCATCCCGGTCTCCCTGCTGGTGTCCGGCTCGATCTTCCCCATCGGCGTGATCATCTACTGGGTGACCAACAACCTGTTCACGCTGGCCCAGCAGCAGTGGGTGCTGCGCAAGTTCCCGCCGCCGCCCACCATCGCCAAGGCCACCGCGAAGGCCGCCCCGGCCAAGACGCCCGCCACGCCGACCGGCCGCGGCCCGGTCAAGCCGGCGCGCGCGGCCGCGGCCAAGGCGCAGGCGGCCACGGCGGAGCCGGCCAAGGCGCAGCCCGCGAAGGCCGCCGGCCTGTTCGGGCGGGGCAAGGCCAACGGCGCCGAGCCGGTGGCCGAGCCGGCCGCGCAGAGCCGGGCGGTCGCCCCCAAGCCGGGCGCCAAGCCGGTCAACCCGAAGAAGAACCGGCCGGCCAAGCGCCGATGACGCGATGGCGTCACCGCCCCAGCGGCGCGGTGACGCCATCCGCGGGTCCGTGCCGCGGCCGTCAGGCCGGCGCCGGATTCCGAATCGGCCCCCCGAGGTCGGCGCGACGGGTGAGGATGCCCGCTAGGACGTGCCGGGGCGCACGGCGGACCCCCGCCGGGCCCCGGGGAACCGCGAGGACCGTACGGTCCCGATCGAATACGGAGATGACACGGTGACCGAGACGAGCACGCCGCACGCCGAGCAGCCGCTGAGCGAGGAGACCGAGCCGGTGGCCACCGTCGGCGAGGTCGACGACGAGGACGGCGTCGACGAGGAAGACGGCGAGATCGAGGACGGCGCGGAGGCAGCCGCACCGGCGTCCGGCTCCGGCGACGGGGAGCTGTTCCGGCAGAGCGAGATCGCGGCCGACTACGTGGAGGGCCTGCTGGACATCCTCGACTACGACGGCGACATCGATGAGCTGGTCTCCAACGGCCGGCCCATGGTCGAGGTGGTCGGTGGCCGGCTGAACGCCCTGGTGGGTCAGCGCGGCGCCACCCTTGAGGCGCTCCAGGAGCTGGCCCGGCTGGCCGTCTTCCGGCAGACCGGCGCGCCGAGCCGGCTCCTGCTGGACGTGGGCGGCTACCGGGCCACCCGGCGCAAGGAGTTGACCGCCGTGGCCAAGAACGCGGTGGAGAAGGTTCGTGAGTACGGCGAGCCGGTCCGGCTGGACGCCATGAGCGCGTTCGAGCGCAAGTGCGTGCACGACGTGGTCAACGCCATGGACGGGGTGGAGAGCGAGTCGGAGGGCGTCGAGCCGAGCCGGCGGATCGTCGTGCGTCCGGCCGACTGATCGTGACCGAATCGCCAGCAACGCCGGCCGGCCCGGGTGGATCTCCACCCGGGCCGGCCGCTGTCGGGCCGTTCCTCCCGCCCGCCGAGGTCGCGGCCGCGGCCGGCGCGCTGTTCGGGGACCGCCTGCCGGTGGCCGGGGCGTACGCCGAACTGCTCGCCACCGACGGCGTGCTGCGCGGACTGATCGGGCCGCGGGAGGCGCCCCGGATCTGGGACCGGCACCTGCTCAACTGCGCCGCCGTGGCGGATCTGATCCCGGCCGACCAGCTGGTCGTGGACGTCGGTTCCGGCGCCGGCCTGCCCGGGCTGGTGCTCGCGATCGCCCGCCCCGACCTACGGGTGGTGCTGGTGGAGCCGCTGGCCCGGCGTACCTCGTTCCTGTCCGAAGCCGTCGTGGCACTGGACCTCGCCGATTCGGTCGAGGTGGTCCGGGCGAGGGCCGAGGAGTACGCCGCCGGCGCGGCCCGGCCCGCCGACGTGGTGACCGCCCGCGCGGTCGCCCCGCTGGACCGGTTGGCCGGTTGGTGCCTGCCGCTGTTGGCCCCGGGCGGTCGCCTGCTGGCCCTCAAGGGAGCCTCGGCCGCCGAGGAGGTGGCCGCGCATCGCGCGGCGGTGGACCGCCTCGGGGGCGGAGCGCCGCGCCTGCACCGGTGCGGCGCCGGCGTGATCGACCCGCCCGCCACGGTCGTGGAGATAATTCGCGAACGCGTCCTGCCGGCCCGGCGTGCGGCCCGCGGCGGCGGGAAGAAGGCCCGTCGCCGGTGAGCCATCTGGCCCGGGCGCCGATGCCCCGTCGCAAGCGGGTCGCGCAATGCCGGCCGCTTCGGCCGTGATCTCGGGTAATCGCCAGGGCGTGTCGCCACGGTGGGGAGGACGGAGAGCCGCCTCGATACCTTTCGGTCACTGACGTGACTGGGAGGTATGGAGATGGCCGCGTCCCGCTCCCGTCCGCGCCGCGATGATCGGCCGACCGGACACGACGGCCACACCGGCCAGCCGTGGCCTCCGCCGCCCGTCGGCCGTAGGCTGGCCGCGCGTCGATAGAGTGGACCGGCGGCGGGCCGCGGCGTCGGATCGCCGGCCGCTCCGCGCCGGGCCACACGCTCCGCCCGTACGCCGAGGTGGGGCGCTGCGGCGCCGACCCCATCCACAGCGGCTGGCAGGGATGACACGGTGCAGGACAACGGTACGTACGACGAGTCGAACGGCGGCTACCCGGGCGGTGCCGGGGACGGCGCCGTTTCACGTGAAACCGACTTCGACGGGTGGTCCGCCGGTGATCGCGCGCGGTCGACGTACCGGGCCGGTGCCGATCCGCGGCTCGGCACCGGCCGGGCGGCCGTACCGGGGCAGGGTTGGCCGGACCACGGGTCGCAGCCGGCCGGTCCCGACGCGGACCCGGAGGCGACCGGCAGCATCGCGCGGCCCGGACGGGCCGTGCGGCCCGCCGCGGAACCGCCCACCCCGGCCGTGCCGACCACCCACCGTCCCGGCGTCCCGGAACAGCCACAACCGGACGGCTACGCCGGTGTGGGCCCGGACACGCGCGACGCGGGCGTCGGGGTGCCCCCGGCCGAGCCGCCGACCGCGTACGTTTCACCGGAGGCACCACCCCCGCACGATGACGACCCACCCCTGGCTATGGAGGCATTGCGCGCCGTGCAGATCCTCAACCCGAGCGGCGAGGTGACCATGCCGCGCCCCGACGAGCCCCGGATCATGTGCGTTGCCAACCAGAAGGGCGGGGTCGGCAAGACCACCACGACCGTCAACCTGGCCGTGGCCCTGGCCCTGCACGGCAACCGGGTGCTGGTGATCGACCTCGACCCGCAGGGCAACGCCTCGACCGGGTTGAACGTGCCGCACCACACCGGCATCCCCGACGTGTACGACTGCCTCATCGACAGCACCCCGATCGTCGACGTCGCCCAGCCGGTGGAGGGGATCCCGAACCTCTGGTGCGTACCGGCCACGATCGACCTGGCCGGCGCCGAGATCGAGCTGGTCTCCGTGGTGGCTCGGGAGTCGCGGCTGGCCCGCGCGATCGCCGCGCACCCCGAGCCGTTCGACTACGTGTTCATCGACTGCCCGCCGTCGTTGGGCCTGTTGACGGTGAACGCGCTCGTGGCGGCCCGCGAGGTGCTCATCCCGATCCAGTGCGAGTACTACGCCCTGGAGGGGCTCAACCAGCTGATCAACAACATCAACCTGGTGCGCCAGCACCTCAACCCGACGCTGGACGTCTCGACGATCCTGCTCACGATGTACGACCGGCGCACCCGGCTGGCCGACGCGGTGGAGCAGGACGTCCGGAATCACTTCGGGGACAAGGTCCTGCGGTCCGTCATCCCGCGGAACGTGCGCGTCTCCGAGGCTCCGAGCTACGGCCAGTCCGTGATGACCTACGATCCCGGATCGCGGGGCGCCACGAGCTACTTCGAGGCGGCCCAGGAGATTGCGGAGCGGGGAGTCCGGGCCACCGTCGGCCGGAACGCCTGAGCCGGAGCAGACCAGTGGAAGGCAGGGGTATGAAGAACCGTCCGCGGGGTGGGCTGGGACGCGGCCTGGGCGCGCTGATCCCGACCACGCCGCCGCAGCCGGGAGTCGGCGCCCCCGCCGCACCCACCGAGGAGGGGCCGCCGCAGGCGTCGCCACCGGCCCCGTTCGCCGGCTCGGTCGATGCCGGTGCCGAGGACCTCGCCCCGGTGCCGGGCGCCCGCTTCGCCGAGGTGCCGGTCGGCGCGATCGTGCCGAACCCCAAGCAGCCACGGCAGGTCTTCGACGAGGAGGCGCTCGCCGAGCTGAAGACCTCGATCGAGCAGGTGGGCTTCCTGCAGCCGATCGTCGTCCGCCAGCTGGCGGACGACAAGTACGAGCTGGTGATGGGCGAGCGCCGGTGGCGGGCCGCCCAGTCCGTCGGTCGTGAGACGATCCCGGCCATCGTCCGGGACACCCGCGACGACGCCATGCTCCGGGACGCGCTGCTGGAGAACATCCACCGCGCCAACCTCAACCCGCTGGAGGAGGCCGCGGCCTACCAGCAACTGCTTGAGGAGTTCGGCGCCACCCACGAGGAGCTGGCGCGCCGGATCGGCCGGAGCCGGCCGCAGATCTCGAACACCCTCCGGTTGCTCAACCTGCCGCCGCAGGTGCAGCGCCGGGTGGCGGCCGGGGTGCTGTCCGCCGGGCACGCCCGGGCGCTGCTGAGTCTGGAGAACGGCGAGGCGCAGGATGCGCTGGCACACCGCATCGTGGCCGAAGGCCTGTCGGTACGGGCCACCGAGGAGCTGGTGTCGATGGCGGCGGCCGAGGACGCGGCCGCGAAGCCCGGTCCGGCCAAGCGGCGGGCCAAGCCGCACGCTCCCGGGCTGACCGAGCTCGCCGACCGGCTGTCGGACCGCTTCGACACCCGGGTGAAGGTCGACATCGGCCGGTCCAAGGGCAAGATCACGATCGAGTTCGCCACGGTGGACGACCTGGAGCGGATCGTGGGCATCATCAACCTGGAAAAGCCTTCCGAGGAGTGATCCTCGGACCACAAGTCTCTTCCTCCCGCGGCCGCCGTTTCACGTGAAACGGCGGCCGCGTCGTCTGCGTGCCGGCCGGCACGCCAGGCGCCGCGACCCCGATCGTGGGCCAAGATCCGTCGCCGGACGCAGAGTTATCCACAGGCGTGCACCCGCCGCCACACGGGGTTTCTCGCCGTACGACCGAGCCTGTGGATAACTCCTGTGGATGACGGTGGCCCTCGCCGACCGCTCATCCACAGGGACTCCGGGACCGCCCGTTCCGATGCGGACAGCGGGCCCGCCGAGGGGCTAGGGTCACCTCGTGCCCCACACCCCTCCCTCCCTTCCCGACTTCACCAGGTGGCCGTCCTTCCCCTTCGAGGGCGACCTAAGGGTCAAAAAGCTCAACGATCCGGTGGCGGTCGAGCCACCCCGCAAGGGCGAGGATGCCGGCGACTGCACGGCCTGCGCCGCGCCCGACGAGGCGTACATCTGGGTCAGCGAGCGCTGGCGGGTTCGCACCATGGACCGGCCCACCGGCCTGCCGGCCGTGCTGATCCTCGAGTCACGCTCCCACCTCGACCTCGGCGATCTGCCCAATCTGCTGGCGGCCGAGCTCGGGGTGATGACGGTCCGGTTGGAACGCGCCATCCGCTCGCTGGACGGCGTGGCCCGGGTCCACGTCAACCGCTGGGGCGACGGCTCCGCCCACCTGCACATGTGGTTCCTGGCCCGGCCGTACGGGCAGCTCCAGCTCCGCGGAACGTTCCTGTCGCTCTGGGACGGCATCCTCCCGCCGATCCCCGAATCGGTGTGGCGGGAGAACCTAGGGCTGGTGGCCGCCTGGCTGGCCGAGTTTGGCGGCCGCCCCCTGGCCGAGCCACCGCGGATCCAGTGGCAGGCGCCGGCCAGCTTCAGCACCCAGGTCGTCCCGCTGGCACCGGAGGACGCCGACGGATCGCCCGGCGTGGCCTCGCCTGGTGTGGCCTCGTCCGACGTGGCCTCGCCCCGTGTCGCCTCGGCCGACGCCGCCTCGGCTGGCGCGGAGGGCACCGACGCGTCGGGCCCGGGCCCCAACTCGGTCGGTCCGGGTGGCGGTCCGACGTCGTACTCGGGCGCGGATGTGCCAACGGCAGCGGGGTCGGTGCCGGCGGGCCGGTCGGGCCCCACCCAGTCCCCGGCGCCGGATGCCCCCGACGGGTCCGGACGGCCGGACGCGCCTCCGCGGTCCGTCTGGTCGGATGTGCCCGCTCGGTCGGACGCGCGCTCTCGGCCGCCGTCGGTGGCCGGTGCCGAGGCCCCGCCGGACGCGGTTCCCGAGCCGGCGTCGGATCCAGCGCGGGAGACGAACGCTGGTCTCGACGGTGGTGCTGGACCCATTGGGCGAGGCGGCGGAGTTCGGTCCGGCGGTGGCATTGGCGCCGCCGGGTCCGACGCTGCGTCCGGCGATGGCGCTGGGTTTGGTGGTGGCGTTGGTGCCCGGTCCGTTGGGGTGAACGACGTCGCCGGAGCCACTGGCGGGGCTGGCTCCGACGGCGGCGCTGGGCACGTCGGGCCGAGCGCCGGTGACGGCGGCCCGACGACCCGGCCGGCACCCGGTCGGATCCCGGCTCCGCGGTCTGCGATGGGCGGATCCGGACGGCTGCCTATGGAAGGCGATGCGCCAGCTTCCGTCCAGCCCGACGCGACCCGGGACGAGCGGGTCGGCCGAGAGCCGGCTGAATAGGAGCGATCCGCGGTGGCCGTGGCCCGCCTCCCGGATGGCCGCGGATCCGATTGGCAGCCGGGCCGCAGATTCGACGGCTCGGCGGCGCGGGCGGGAGGAGCCCAGGCCGACGAGCGCTGCTGGCCCAGGCCTGCCGGGCGTGGCTTCCTGTTTCACGTGAAACGTCGCTGTCGGCGCGTGACCGGTCCTCGGCTCCGGCGGAGGATCAACGCGATGTCCCGGACATCGGCACTCGGGCTCACCCGGCCCCCCGATGTCGGGACATCGCGCTCGTATGGGGCATGGGGCCTGATCGCTACGCGAGGGCTGAGTCCGTCGCGACGCAGGGGCCGTGCCCGGCCGGGGACGGGCGCCGGGGCAAGTCGGCATTGGGGTGTTACCTCAGGTCGATGGGCCTTTGTTGCTCGGCTGGGACTGGGACACCGGCCTGCAGGCGCTGCTCGTCGACGCGCTGCTCTGGACGTACCCAGGCGATGTTTCACGTGAAACGCCGGCCTGACCGACGACCGCGCGGGGGCAGGTGCCCCGCGCCCACGACCCGGGTAGATGGGGGCGACGCGCAGCGCCGGGACGGACATAGGGATGCCCGCCCCGACGCGTGGCGATGGACGGACCCGCGTGGCGATGGACGGACCCGCGTGGCGATGGACGGACCCGCGTGGCGAACGGACGGACCCGCGTGGCGAACGGACGGACCCGCGTGGCGAACGGACGGACCCGCGTGGCGAACGGACGGACCGAGCGGGAACCGCGGACTATCGGGCGCGGGCGGCGGTGCGGGCCACGAGGGTGCCGAGCAGATCGCCCAGGTCGAGACCGGCGGCCTTGACCGCCAGGGGCAGGAGCGAGGTCTCGGTCATGCCCGGCGACACGGTCACCTCGAGGACGTGCGCCGAGCCGTCCTCGCCGACGATGAGATCGACCCGGGACAGGTCCCGCAGTCCCAGTGCCTCGTGTGCCGCCACCGCCGTGGCGGCCACCCGGTCGGCCACCTCGGCCGGCAACCGCGCGGGGGCGTGCCAAGTGGTCAGACCGGCCGTGTACCGGGCCGCGTAGTCGTACACGCCGTCCCGGGGGACGATCTCCACGGCGGGCAGCGCCCGCGGGCCGTCACCGAGATCCACCACCGAGACGCCCACGTCCATCCCGGGAACGTATCGCTCGACCAGCGCCGTGGAGTCGTACGCGAAACAGCCAACCATGGCGGCCGGCAGCGCCGCGGCGTCCCGGACCACGGCGGCGCCCAGGCCGGAACCGCCCTGCGCCGGCTTCACCATGAGCGGCACCCCCAACCGGTCCACGATCCGGTCCAGCACGGCCACGGCGCCCAGCTCGGAGAACCGGTCGTGCGGCAGGGCCACCCATTCGGGCGTCGGAATCCCGGCCTCCCGCAGGACCGCCTTGGCGGAGGGCTTGTCCCAGGCGAGCCGGGACGACCGGGCGTCGCAGCCGACGTAGGGCACGCCGCAGAGATCCAGGACACCGCGCAGCGAGCCATCCTCGCCGGTCGCCCCGTGCAGGGCGATCACCACGGCGTCCGGTGGATCGCCGGCCAGCGTGGGCAGCAACGCGGAGTCCGCGTCCCGCAGCTCCGCCTCGACCCCGGCGGACCGCAGCGCGTCCAGGACCCGCCGGCCGGACCGCAGCGACACGTCCCGCTCGTACGACAGGCCGCCGGCCAGGACCAGCACGCGGAGGTCCGGGATGGCGCCGGCCCTCGGCGTGGGCGGGGTGAATTCCTCGACGGGGTTGCTCTCCATGCCCGTGATCATGCCAATCGGGTACGCGGGTCCCGCGGGTCGACCCCGGTGGCCGCGACGGGTCCGCCGCCGACGGTGGCGCCGAAGACCCGCCGCATGGCGATCTCCTGCTCCATCACCCCGGCCAGTCGGCGTACGCCCTCGCGGATCCGGTCCGGCGGCGGGAACGAGAAGTTGAGCCGCATGTTGGCCACGCCCGAGCCGTCGGCGTAGAAGCCGATCCCCGGCACGTAGGCCACCCGGGCCGCGATGGCCCGCGGGACCATGGCCTTCGCGTCGAGGCCCTCTGGGAGGTTGGCCCAGACGAACAGGCCGCCGCCCGGGGTGGTCCAGGTGGTCCCCTCGGGCATCAGATCGGTCAGCGCGGCCAGCATGGCGTCCCGGCGCTCCCGGTAGACCTCGCGGTAGACCTTGAGCTGCTGCCGCCACGGCATGGTGGTCAGGTAGGCGGTCACCGCCGCCTGCGCGTACGGGCTCGGGCAGAGCACCTGGGCCTCGTTGGCGATCACCAGCTTGTCGCGGACGGCGTGCGGGGCCAGGATCCAGCCCACCCGCAGCCCCGGCGCGAACGTCTTGGAGAACGTGCTCAGATAAAAGACCCCGTCCCGGCGCCGGGACCGCAGCGGCGCCGGCGGCTCGCCGTCGAAACCCAGCTGGCCGTACGGGTCGTCCTCCACCACCAGCAGCCCGGCCCGCTCGCAGATGTCCAGCACCCGCTCCCGGCGCTCCTCGCTGAGCGTGACGCCGGCCGGGTTCTGGTACGTCGGGATGGTGTAGAGGAACTTCGCCCGGCGGCCCGAGCGGGCCGTCTCCGCGATGGCCTCCTCCAGCGCCTCCGGGATCAGCCCGTCGGCGTCCATCGGCACGTGCGTCACCCGGGCCTCCGCGGCCTGGAACACGCCCAGCGCGCCCACGTAGGTCGGGCCCTCGGCCAGCACCACGTCGCCCGGGTCGAGGAACAGTCGGGCGATCAGGTCGAGCGCCTGCTGGCCGCCGACCGTGACCACCACGTCCTCGGGGGACGCGCCGCAGCTCGCGTCGATGCCGGACAGGGCCATCACCTCGCAGATCCGCTCGCGCAGTTCCTGCGTGCCCTGCCCGATGCCGTACTGCAGCGTGGTGGCGCCGTGCTCGGCGGCGAGCTGGCCGAGCACCTCACCCACGGCGTCCAGGGGCAGCGCGGAGATGTACGGCGCCCCGCCGGCCAACGAGACGACCTCCGGCCGGCTGGCCACGGCGAACAGGGCACGGATCTCCGAAGCGGTCATCCCGCGTACCCGTTGGGCGTACCGGTCGGTGTAGTCGTCGAGCGTCGTACCGGTCATGACATCACCTCGATCGGGCCGCCGCCTGCGCGGCGGTGGGTGGCCTTGCCGCTGGTTGGTCGATCGTAGACCGCCTGCGCGGGTGGGGTACCCGTACCAGCCGCCCGGTCCACATGGCGGACCGGCGGAATTCAACCGTCCCCTCCCTCGACGCGCCCGTTCCGGCGTACGATCGCTCGTCGGGGGCCAGGAGACGGCGGGATGCCGATTCGCGGCGTTCCGACCTCCGCCCGGAGTATGGGGTTGCGCCAATGTCACGACGGTTGGTCAGTCTGACCCTCGACACCCTCGAGGATCTGCCCCGACCGTGCCGGCAGTGCGTCTACTGGGAGCTCGATCCGGTGGCCGCCGACCGCGCGTGCGCCTCCGGCGACCCGGGCCTGGAGAAGGAAGCGTGGATCTCGCAGACCCTGCTCGAGTGGGGCTCCTGCGGCAAGCTCGTGTACGTCGACGGCATGCCGGCCGGGTTCGTCATGTACGCGCCACCGGCCTACACGCCGCGGTCGATGGCCTTCCCCACCTCGCCGGTCTCGGCCGACGCGGCCTTGCTCACCACGGCCCACATCGTGGCCGCCTTCGCGGGCGGCGGGCTGGGCCGGATGCTGGTCCAGGGCGTGGCCCGCGACCTCACCAAGCGCGGCATCAAGGCCATCGAGGCGTTCGGCGACGCGAGGTTCGGCGAGGCCGGTGACGAGGCGGGCGGCTGCGTGGCGCCGGCCGACTTCTTCCTGTCGGTCGGCTTCAAGACCGTCCGGCCGCACCCACGCTATCCGCGACTGCGCCTGGAACTGCGCACGGCGCTGTCCTGGAAGTCCGACGTCGAGTACGCGCTGGAGAAGCTGCTCGGCTCGATGAGCCCGGAAAGCCTGCTCCGGCCCGTCCGCCCGGCCACCCGCGCGATGAGCTGAACCCGCAGGGTGCGCCGGCGACAGGGCGGGCGCCGGCACCGCGACGGCACCGCCCGGTGTTCGGCGCGGCGGCGCTAGCCGATCGCGCCGGCCGCGATGGCCGAACGCAGCTCCCGGACGTCGATCGAGCCGGTGGGCACGTCCCGCTCGACCGGGAAGTACATCCGCTGCACGGCCGCCACGATGGCGTCGACCGTCCGGTCCCGGAAGCGCGAGTCGATGAGCCGGGCGCGGTCCAGCGGCGAGGTCAGGTACCCCACGTCGACGCGTACCGCGGGCATCCGGGTGAGCCGGAGCAGTTCCCAGGTCTTGGCGTGGGTGTGGCAGTCCCGCAGCCCGGTCCGGGCCACGATCTCCCGCAGCACCAACCCGGCCAGCCGTTCCCCGGCCGTGGAGGTGACGCCGCTGCCGGTGCCGTAGTGGAAGGCGGCCACGCCGTCCGCCTCCGGGTTCGGGTGCCCGTCCAGGTGCAGCGAGATCAGCAGGTCGCCGCCGAGCTCGTTGGCGAGGTCGGCTCGGACCAGGTCGGGCAGCGTCTCGTGCGGCGCCGGTCCGCGGGTCAGGTGCACCCGCATGCCGGCCGCCGCGAGCCGGCCCTCCAGCCGGCTGGCCAGGTCGTACGCGAGGTCGGCCTCGGTCCACCGGAGCGGTCCCTCCGGCACCACCACGCCCGGGTCCGCCCCGCCGTGCCCCGGGTCGATGACGATCACCTTGCCGACCAGATCCGGGCCCGACTGCCGGAAGGCGTCGGCCTCCCGCAGCCACTGCGGCCGGCCGCCCACCACCTTGCGGCCGAGCCGGCGCAGGGCGTTCATGGTCTGCGGCCCGCAGGCGCCGTCGGGCGCCAGCCCCACCTCGCGCTGGAACTGGGCCAAGGCCCGGGCGGTACGCCGACCGTAGATGCTGTCGGCGTAGCCGACGTCGTACCCCATCTCCAGCAGGCGTTCCTGCAGGGCCCGGACGTCCTCGCCGCGCAGCGGGTCCGGCACCGCGTGGTAGAGCGTGCGGGCGCCCAGCCGCCAGCGGGCGGCCTCCAGCGCGCGCCAGGTCTCGGCGCCCACCCGGCCGTCCACGCTCAGCCCGCGGTTCTGCTGGAAGACCCGCACCGCCCGCTCGGTGGCCTCGTCGAACTCGTCGACCGCGCCGGGCCGGCCGTCCAGCAGGTCCAGCCCGACCAGCAGGCCACGGATCTCGCGTACGGCGGGACCGCGATCGCCACGTCGGATGGGGCGCACGGCTGACCTCCCTCGGCGGTGTCTGGCGTCGGTTGGGCCACGGTCGCGCCGGTCCGGCACGAGCTTCCGGAGCCTAGCGCGGCTGGCCATCCGGCGTGGCGGGTTGCGGCGGCGCCGCTCCGGCCGGGGGACCCGCCGTCGTCGGCGTCGCTGTCGTTCCGCCACCCCGGGCGATACCCCGGAGGCCGGATGCTCATTCCGGCCGGCGGCGCCGGGCCACGGTCGACCGGGGGTGACGCCGCCCACCCGTCGGCGTCCGGAGCGCTCAGACCGGGCCGTCGCCGCACACCCGCCGGCGTCCGGAGCGCTCAGACCGGGGCGTCGCCGCACACCCGCGGCGTCCGAGGCGCCCCGGACGGGGGCGGCCGGGGCTGGCCGGTGGGGCGGCCGGGTGCCGGCGCGGTTCCCGAACGCACTCGCGCCCGCATCCGATGCCGGATGCGGGCGCGAGGTGAGGATCTATCGGCAGCTCAGAGGGCCGCTTCGATCAGGCGTACGAGGTCGCCCTTGGGCTTGGCGCCGGCCACCGACTGCACCGGCTGGCCACCCTTGAAGACGGTGAGGGTCGGCACCGACATCACCCGGTACGCCATGG
Organism: Plantactinospora siamensis; assembly: GCF_042434095.1. Lineage (NCBI taxonomy): Bacteria > Bacillati > Actinomycetota > Actinomycetes > Micromonosporales > Micromonosporaceae > Plantactinospora > Plantactinospora siamensis. The sequence continues at coordinate 273,535 of NZ_JBHLUE010000002.1, read as the reverse complement.
CGGTCTCCGGGTTCTCGTCGATGTTCAGCTTCACGATGGTGACCTTGTCGCCCATCTCGCCCGCGATCTCCTCCAGCAGGGGCGCGACCTTCCGGCACGGGGCGCACCACTCCGCCCAGAAGTCGACCAGGACCGGCTTGTCGGACTGCAGCACGGCGCTGACGAAGTTGGCGTCGGTGACCGCCTGTGTAGCTCCCACTGGAACCCTCCTCGGGGGTGTTCGGGTTGTTTGTCAGACTTCCAACGTTGCGAGGAACCGCTCGGCGTCCAGCGCCGCGGCGCAGCCGGTGCCGGCCGCGGTGATCGCCTGACGGTAGGTGTGGTCGACCACGTCGCCGGCGGCGAAGACGCCGGGAACGCTGGTGTGCGTGGTCGGGGCGTCGACCTTGACGTATCCGTCGGCGTCCAGCTCCACCTGGCCACGGAACAGCTCGCTGCGCGGGTCGTGGCCGATGGCCACGAAGACGCCGGTGACGTCCAGCACCTTCGTCTCGCCGGTGTGCGTGTTGAGCAGCCGTACGCCGGTCACCTTGCCGTCGTCGCCGAGCACCTCCTCGACGATCGAGTTCCACTCCACCCGGATCTTCTCGTTGGCCAGCGCGCGGTCAGCCATGATCTTGCTGGCCCGGAACTCGTGCCGGCGGTGGATGATCGTCACGGTCTCGGCGAACTTGGTGAGGAAGGTCGCCTCCTCCATCGCCGAGTCGCCACCGCCCACCACCACGATGTGCTGGTTGCGGAAGAAGAAGCCGTCACAGGTGGCGCAGGACGACACGCCGTGGCCCAGGAACTCCTGCTCACCGGGCACGCCGAGCGGCCGCCACGCGGAACCGGTGGACAGGATGACCGCCTTGGCGCGGTAGACCGTCTCGCCCACCCGCACCGCGTGGGTCGCCTCCGAACCCGGCCGGCCGGTGTCCACCAGCTCCACCGAGGTGACATCGTCGGTGAGGAACTCGGCGCCGAACCGCTCGGCCTGCTTGCGCATCGAGTCCATCAGCTCCGGGCCCATCACCCCGTCGGGGAAGCCCGGGAAGTTTTCCACCTCGGTGGTCGTCATGAGCGCGCCACCGGACTGCACGCCCTCGATGATCAGGGGCTTGAGGTTGGCACGCGCGGCGTAGACCGCAGCCGTGTAGCCGGCCGGCCCCGAGCCGATGATGATCAGGTTTCGGACCTCGTCCACTGCCGTCTCCCGATGTGGTGTGTGGTCGACCGGTGTGGCGCCGTAGCCGGTCGGGCGGCCGGCCTAACCCGGACCGGCTGCCACTGTTGAGCAGAACTCATCGTACGGACCGGGGATTCCCGAGTCGGGCATCCGGTGGGTCACGTCACGCAAGCGACCAGCTGACCGCCGCCGGATTCCTCACCCTACCGGGCTGGCGTACCGGGTGTCGGCACCGGATCCGGCCAGGCCACAGGCCGGCCCGGCCACCCACGCCCAGCGCGCGGCCGCAGCATCGGTGAAGACCACCACCACGGCCGGCCCGCCCTGGTACGTCGCGAGATCGACCGCCTGGACGGTGATCGCGCCCGCGGCGTGCTCGGCCGCCACCGCGGTCAGGCAGCCGTCCAGCGCGTGCGGATCGGTGAGCCGCCGCAGGTCCGCCGGCACGGCGGGCACGGGGCCGCTCTCCGGACGCAGGCCCGGTTGCCGGTTGTCCTTGGGCGATCCGCCGGGGGCACCGGGACCGCCGAGGTTCCCGGCGGCCAGCCCCGCCCGCTCCGCGGCGCCGGCCACCGTCCCGGGCTGGTAGTCGGTGCCGCTGGCCGCCGGCTGCCGGGCCGAGGGCGCCCGGACGACCGGGGCCGACGAGTTCGCCGCGGAGTCGCCACGACCCGCGGCGGTCCGGCTGTCGTTGCTCGAACCGTTCTGGAAGCCGGTCGCCCACCACTGCGCCCCGACACCGCCGAGCGCTGCCACGAGCGCCAGCACGGCGACCGGCCGGGCTGCCCGGGACCACCGGCGGCGGCCACCGCGGGTCGGTCCGGCGGCCGGGTCCGGCCGGGCGGGCGGGCGGGTGCTCGTGTCGCGGCTAGGCGGGCCGGTGCTCGCGTCGCGGCCGGGCCGGCGGGTGCTCGCGTCGCGGGCCGGAGCCGCCGGCGGACTGTCCGGGCGCGCCGGGCCCGGGCCGCTGGCCGGCCGTTGGGCCGGCGCCGCGGTCGGCCCTCCGGTCGCGGCGGTGTTCGGCCCTCCGGTCGGCTGCCCGGTCTCGGCCGCCGCCGGCCACGTGGCGGCCGGCCGCTGCTGCGGCGCGGGCTCCGGCGGTGCCGCCGCCAGGGCTGCGGTCAACCGCTCGGCCACCGCCGCCGGCATGGGCTCCGGTTCGGCGCCCCAGCCGGCCAGGTCGGCCCGCACGGCGTCGGACGCGGCCAGCAGCACCGTGTACGCCTCGGCCCACTCCGCGTCGTCCCGGACGAGCTCGCGGACCCTGCTCTCGTCGGGGGATCCGGTGAGCGCGCCACCGAGGTAATCGGCCAGCAGGTCGAGATCCGCCTCGCTGAACTCGCCCGCTGTCACCGCTCCTCCTGCCCGTCTGTCCCGTGCGTCGACCCAGATGGGACGCTCCCGGCCCGGTGCGGGTTCCGTCGGGTGACCGGCGGCACGTCCGGCTGTTCACCGCCACCGACCGGGCCGGAGCGGGCGGCGGTTCCGGTGGTCGATCCGATCCGGTCGTGGTCGTCGCCGCCGCCGGCCGGTCCGCCGTCATCGCCAGCCACGCCGCCGCCAGCCGGTTCGCCGCCGTGGCCAGCCACCGCGCCGCCGCCAGCCGGTTTGCCGCCGTGGGCGGACCTCGGCCGCAGGTGTCCGAGCTTGCCGGCCAGCCTCGCCCGGCCCCGCGCGCAGCGGCTCTTCACCGTGCCCTCGGCCACCCCGAGCATGACCGCGGCCTCGGCCACCGGGTATCCCTGCACGTCCACGAGAATCAGAGCGGCCCGCTGCTCCACCGGAAGCTCGGCCAGCGCCTGGCGGACCACCAGGGCCGTGTCGTGATCGGGCGCGGGCGCGGCCGGTTCCACCCCGCCGCGCTGGTCGGTCGAGCGAGAGCCGTCCGGCAGCGGAACCGTCGGGTGCGCGCGGCGCCGGCGGAGGCGGTCCAGGCAGGCGTTAACGACGATCCGGTGCAGCCAGGTGGTGACCGCCGAGTCACCGCGGAACCGGGCCGCGCCGCGGTGCGCCGAGATCAGCGCGTCCTGCAGGGCGTCCGCCGCGTCCTCCCGGTCGCCGACCGTACGCACGGCCACGGCCCAGAGCCGGTCGCGGTGCCGGCGGAACAGCTCGCCGAACGCCTCCGGGTCGCCGGCCACGTGCGCCCGGAGCAGTTCCTCGTCGGTACGGTCGGCCCGCGCCGCCCGGTCGGCGACGCCCGCCGCGGGTGGCGGACCCGCGTGCGCGGGCGGCCTGCCGGCGTTGGCGGCGTGCTCGGACGGTGAGGGTGCGCTCCGGTCGGTCACGGCGACCGCCGGCGCCGGGGAGCCGACCGGGGGGTCACAGCCCGTTGACCGTGATCTCCTGGACCCCGACCCGGTAGCGGCCGTCGTCGTCCCGGGGCAGGTCGGTGATCCAGAACAGCAGGTAGCGGTACTTCTGGTCCGGGTCGAAGGCCGAGAACGACATCGTCGATCCGTCGTACTTCTCGAGCTTCTCCCCGATCCGGTTGCTCACCTGGGCGACGACCTGCTGGTCGGCCGACTTGCTGCTCTCGGCCGGCGCCGAGTTGCCGCTGCGCAGCTCGGCGGAGGTGCCGGGCGAGGAGAGCACGACCTGCACCGAGGAGACCGTACGGGCCGTCCGCAGATCGATCAGGACGCCCATGCCCTGCTTGAGATGGCCGAAGTCCGACCGGGTGTAACCCTCGGTCTGCCAGCCCTCGTCGGTGTCGCCGTCGACCGCCTTGGCGACGCCCCGCAGCTCCGAGCGGGTGCCGTCCGGGTCGATGACGCGTACCTGATCGCCCGTGAGCGCGATCTTCCGCGGCTGGCCGGCCGGTGCGGTGGAGGGGTTGCTGGTGGCGTCGGCGCCGGCCTTGGCCGACGGGCTGCTCCCGCCGCCACTGCCGTTCGCGCCGCTGCCGCCGGTCAGGGCGTTGATGCCGAAGATCAGGCCGACCACGGCCACGACCAGCAGGCCGGCCACGCCAGCGGCGATCTTGCGACGGCCGCTGGGGCTCGAACCCTGGCCGTCCTCGTCCCCGCCGGCGAACCGCAGCGGGCCGTTGTCGTCGAGATAGGAGTCGTCGACCGTGTCCAGCCGGCCGAGCTCGGCGGCCAGCACGTCCGACGAGGGCGGCTCGACGGTGGGGTCGAGCAGGGCCATGGTGAGCTCGTCCAGGTAGGCCGGGACGCCGGCGCGGGCCTGCCGGGGGGCCACGAGGCCACCGCCGGAGTCGCGTACCGCGTCCGGCAGGCTGGACCGCCCCCGGCCCTCGGTGCCGCCGGTCAGGGCGGCCTCGGCGTGCGGCCAGTGACCGGTCAGGGCGAAGTAGAGGATGCCGCCGATCGCGCGGACGTCGGTGGCCCGGGAGTCGTTGGAGTCCGCGCGCGCGTCGGCCAGCACCACCCGGCCGTCGTCGGCCACCATGACCGTGCCGGGGTGGATGTTGCCGTGCACCATGCCGGTGGCGTGCACGGCCGCCACGGCGCCGGCGACCGAGTGCGCCACGCTGGTGGCCCGGGCCGGGTCCAGGAGGCCGTCGCTGGCGACCAGCTCGCGCAGCGACCGGCCGTCCACCCATTCCCGTACGACGTAGGCCCGGTCCTGCTCGTCTATGGCGTCGTAGACGCCCACCAGGTTCGGGTGGATCACCCGGCTGGCGGTGACGGCGGCCTGCAGCATCTCGACGGCCGAGTCGCCGCCCGGGTAGCGCAGCACCACGGCGACGGGACGGCGGAGCACGACGTCGATGCCCCGCCACACCTGCCGACCGGCGCTGTCGTCGTTGATGTGCTCGGACAACTCGTACCGCTCGGCGAGGACCTCACCGGCGGTCGGCGCACCGAGGGTTGTGCCCACGGGGGCGGCCTCGTCCGCCTCCTGGCCCTCGCCGACCTGGGTCACCAGTCCTCCCTCGGTGATGGTGCCGCTCGATGGATCCCGCTGCCCGGGCATCGCATTCCGTTCCGCCGGTGAACACGCTTGACGGGCCGGGGAAGCTTCACCTCTTAGCCTAGGTGCTGCCGGCACCCGCCGAGAGCGACCTTACCCGCCTGAGCCGGTTTCCCCGACATCTCATCCGCCGTGGTGGCACCGACCGGCGTCCCCGGGCGTCGGCGTTGACCCCCGGACAATGTATCGGTTGTTTTCGCCCGGTTGCTCGCCGGGTGTCCGACCGACCACACAGCGCTCGCGGCGCCGGGGCGTTAATAAGGGCCCCTTCCTATACAAAAAGCGATAAGAAGGGGCCCTTCCTTGCTCAGCGGCCGAGGCGGCGGCGGACCATGCCGACCACCTCGGTGATCTCGGTGATCCGCAGCACCATGGCCAGGCCCAGGTAGCTCAGCCCGATCACGCCGCCGCCGACCACCAGCCGGACCAGCGCGGCCAGCCGGCCCAGGTCCGTCGAGTCGCCGGGCAGCACCTTGAGGACGAGCCAGCCCACGAGCGCGGCGCCGAGCGCGGCCACCAGCACCTTGCCGAACGTCCGCATGAGGCGGCCGAACCCGATGCGACCGACCCGCGGCCGCAGCAGCATGGCCGAGACAACGGCCGCGGCCACGTACGAGACGGCGTTGCCGAGCATCATCCCGGCCGCCGCGAACGTGGCCGAGAACGCCAGGAACACGGCCACCTGGATCAGCACCCGCAGCACGACCACCGGGATGTTGATCAGCGCGGGCATCCGGGTGTCCGGCAGGGCGTAGAAGGCGAAGGTGAACAGCTGGCTCACCGAGAACGGGACCAGCCCCAGCGCGGCCACCAGCAGCACCGTCGAGGTGGCCGTGGCGTTGTCCCCGTTGAAGGCGCCGTACCGGAACACCGCCACCGAGATGGGGGCGGCCAGCACGACGTAGCAGACCGCGATCGGGGCGAGGGCCGCGGTGACCATCCGGGTGCCCCGGGACAGGTCCGCGGTCAGGTCGGCGTACCGGCCGTCGGCGGCCGCGGCGCTCATCCGGGGCATCAGCGCCGTGATGATCGAGACGGCGATGATGCCGTTCGCCATCATCAGCAGCAGGAAGACGTTGTTGTAGATGAGCAGGCCGGCCCGCTTGTCGCCGGCCGCCCGGGTGAGCAGGTTGACCACCACGAACAGGCCGAGCTGGTTGACCCCGACGTAGCAGAGCATCCAGGCGCTCAGCCGGCCCAGCTCGCGCAGCCCGAGCGCGCGGAAGTCGAACCGCCATTTCCAGCGGAAGCCCACCTTGCGCAGCGCCGGCAGCAGCCCGGCCGCCTGGGTGGCCACGCCGAGCAGGGTGCCGCCGCCGATCAGCAGGATCCGTCCGCCGGACATCTGGTCGGGCCGGACGATCTTCGCGCCGTAGAGCGCGATGTACAGCGCACACACCGCGATGACCACGAGGTTGTTCAGGATCGGCGCCCACATCGGGGCCGCGAAGTGACCCCGGGTGTTCAGCACCGCGGCCACCAGCGCGCTGATGCCGGTGAAGAACAGCATCGGCAGCATCAGGTACGACAGGGACGTGACCAGACCCTGGTAGTCCCCGGACTTGCCGCCGGCGTACAGGGCGGTCAGCACTGGCGCGCCGATGAGCGCGATCGCCACGGCCACGCCGAGCGCCAGCACCGCGAGGGTGAGCAGCCGCTGCGCGTACGCCTCACCGCGGTCCGGGTCGGCCTTGCGCCGGCGCACCAGCACCGGGATGAGCACGCTGGTGAGCACGCCGCCCAGCAGGAACTCGTACACCTGGTTCGGCAGGAACTGGGCCGTGGTGTAGGCGTTGCCCACCAGGTCACCGCCGAGCGCCGCGCCGATCATCAGGTTGCGGACGAACCCGGTGCCCCGGCTGACCAGGCTGCCGATCGCCATCACCGTGCTGTTGGCCGCGGCGCTGCTCTCCGAGACCTGCTCCGGCGGCGGCGCGGTGGCCTCGACGCCCGGCTGGTTCAGCGGCTCCGCCGCGATGAACGACGCCCCGCCGGGCTGGTACGCGCCGCTGTCGACCGGGCGTACGCCCTGATCGCCGCCCGCGGCGTTCCCGCTCCGGTAGACCCGGCCGCTCATTCGCGCCTCCCGCTCCTAGCCCGGCCGCCGTCCGGCCGCCGGTGACCCGGCGGCCGTGAGATCGCCGGACGCCCGGCGGCCGAGACCGCCGGTACTGCCGGAAACCATAGTTCCCCCGACATACCCCGATCGGGCGAGGCGGATCCCGGGCCGATCGGCGGGCCGGTGGACCGATAGGCTGGCGGTCCCATGTCCGATTCCTCCGCACCCGCCGCCGGGACCACTCCGGCGGCTCCGGTTTCCCTGACCGCCGCCCAGCGCCGGGCCGTGGCCGAGCTGTTGCGCGTCTCCCCGGTGGCCGACGAGCTCGGCCGGCGGTTCGCCGCGGCCGGCCACGAGCTGCACCTGGTGGGCGGTTCGGTCCGCGACGCGCTGCTCGGCCGGCTCGGCAACGACCTCGACTTCTGCACCGACGCCCACCCCGACGAGACGCTGCGGATCGTCAAGGGCTGGGCCGAGGCGATCTGGGAGACCGGCCGGGAGTTCGGCACCATCGGCGTGCAGCGGGACGGCCTCCGGCTCGAGATCACCACCTTCCGGGCCGAGTCGTACGACCGGGTCACCCGCAACCCGGTGGTGCGGTACGGGACGAACCTGGTCGAGGACCTGGAACGGCGCGACTTCACCATCAACGCCATGGCGGTCAGCCTGCCGGACCACCGGTTCACCGACCCGTACGGGGGGCTCGCCGACCTGGCCGGGCGGCTGATCCGTACCCCCGGGACGCCGCAGGAGTCGTTCGGCGACGACCCGCTGCGGATGCTGCGTGCGGCGCGGTTCGCGGCCCAGCTGCGGTTCGCGGTCGCGCCGCCGGTCCGGGCGGCGATGACCGCGATGGCCGCGGACCTGGACCGGATCACCGCCGAGCGGATCCGGGACGAGTTCACCAAGCTGCTCTGCGGCGTCGACCCGATCACCGGCCTGCGGCTGCTGGTCGATACCGGCCTCGCCGAGCGGTTCCTGCCCGAATTCACCGGTCTGCGCCTGGAGATCGACGAGCACGCCCAGCACAAGGACGTGTACGAGCACACCCTCATCGTGGTGAGCAACGCGGTCCGGCTGGAGGACGACGGCTGCGACTTCGTGCTCCGGATGGCCGCGCTCATGCACGACGTGGGCAAGCCGGCCACCAAGGCCGTCGGCCCGGACGGCCGGGTCAGCTTCCACCACCACGAGGTGGTCGGGGCGCGGTTGACCAAGCAGCGGATGAAGGACCTCCGGTACCCCAAGGACATCATCGGCCAGGTGGTCGCGCTGGTCGCGCTGCACCTGCGGTTCTACGGGTACGGTCGGGGCGAGTGGACCGACTCGGCGGTCCGGCGGTACGTGGCCGACGCGGGTGACCTGCTGCCCCGGCTGCACAAGCTGACCCGCTCGGACGTCACCACCCGCAACCGGCGCAAGGCCCGGCAGCTGGCCGAGGACTACGACGCGCTGGAGGAGCGGATCACCCGGCTGCGCGCCGAGGAGGACCTGGCCCGGGTGCGTCCCGACCTGGACGGCAACGCCATCATGGAGCTGCTCGGCGTGCCGCCGGGGCCGGTGGTCGGCCGGGCCTGGAAGCACCTCAAGGAGCTGCGCCTGGAACGCGGCCCGCTGAGCCGCGACGAAGCCGAGGCCGAGCTGCTGCGCTGGGCCCGGGAACAGGGCATCACCGACTGACGCGAACAGTTTCCCGAGGAATCGTCCTAACGGTTGAACCGGAACAACTGATCTTGCCTCATCATTAGGCGACCATCCATCAGCCTCTGGCGATTCTGCGCCGAGGCCGCACGCCGTCCATTGTGGATGTGCGTCGGAACGGGGAGAACCTGTATGAATCGTGGCGTATTGCGCCGCACTGCCGCCGCGGCTCTCGCCGTGGCCACCACCACGACCATGCTCACCGCCGTCGCCGGCGCGAGCGCATCGGCCACTCCGTCCGGAGCGCCGACCTCGCACGGCTTCAGTGCGCCGGGCAAGGCGCCCGTCCGGCACGCGCTGGCGGGTAAGTCCACCAAGTCCAAGGTGGTCAAGGACCGGTACATCGTCCGATTGAAGGACACCAAGGCCAGCGGCGCCAAGGTGAAGGCCGCCGCCTCGGCCCTGTCCGCGGCGACCGGCGGCAAGGTCCGCCGGGTGTTCAGCCACACCCTGCACGGCTACTCCGCACAGATGACCGCAAAGCAGGCGGCCAAGCTGCGGGCGCGGGCCGATGTGGCGTCCGTGGTGCCGGTCCGCACCATCGTCGCGAACGACACCCAGGCCAACCCGCCGTCCTGGGGCCTGGACCGGATGGACCAGACCGGCCCGGCGCCGGACAAGAAGTACACCTATCCGACGACCGCGAGCAACGTGACCGCGTACGTCATCGACAGCGGCATGAACCTCACGCACCAGGACTTCGGTGGCCGGGCGACGTCCGGATACGACTTCGTGGACAACGACGCCGACGCCACCGACACCTGCACGACGGGCGGCCACGGCACGCACGTCGGGGGCATCCTCGGCGGCACGAAGTACGGCGTGGCCAAGGGTGTCAAGCTGGTGGCCGTGCGGGTGCTCGGCTGTGACACCGGCACCAGCGACGACGTCATCGCCGGCGTCGAATGGGTGACCGCGCAACACGCCGCGAACCCGGCCACGCCGGCCGTGGCGAACATGAGCCTCGGCGGCAGCTGCCCGCCGGTGCCGGACCCGGCCGACCCGAACTGCGAGGCCGACCTGGCCGCGGTGGACGCCGCCGTGAAGGCGTCGATCGCTTCCGGCGTCACCTACGCCGTCGCCGCCGGCAACGACGGCGTCGACGCGTCCCAGCAGTCCCCGGCCCGGGTGCCGGAGGCCATCACCGTGGGCGCGTCCGACAACCTGGACGCCGAGGCGTACTTCTCGAACTACGGCGACGTCGTCGACATCCACGCGCCGGGCGTCGCGATCCCGTCCGACTTCATCGGCTCCGCCACCGCCACGGCGGTGCTGGACGGGACCTCGATGGCCTCCCCGTTCGTGGCGGGAGACGCCGCGCTGGTGCTGTCGGCGCACCCGGACTGGACGCCCGAGCAGGTCCGCGACGAGCTCGTCAAGAACGGTGTCTCCGGCGCGGTGCGCGCGCCGGACCTCAGCCCGACGCGCCTGGCGCACGTCGGTGGCGCCCCGGCCACCCGGTACGGGGTGGCGCTCTACTCGTACGCGAACGGCCTGTTCGTGACGGCGGAGAGCGCGGGCACGAAGCCGCTGGTGGCGCGGTCCGACTGGCCGGGCGCCTGGGAGCGGTACGACGTGGTCTACCAGACCGGCGGCTTCGTGGCGATCAAGTCCAAGGCCAACGGCAAGTGGGTCACGGCGGAGAGCGCCGGTACCAAGCCGCTGATCGCCCGCTCCACCAGCGTCGGCGCGTGGGAGAAGTTCTCCGTCATCAACAACGCCGACGGCAGCCTCAGCTACAAGGCCAACGCCAACGGCAAGTACGTCTCGCTGGACGGCGCAAGCGGGCAGCTGATCGCCCGGGCCAGCTCCATCGGGTCCAACGAGCGCTTCAGCTACCTGTCCGGCGGTCCGACCGTGGCCATCAAGGCCAGCGCCAACGGCAAGTACGTGACGGCCCAGAGCGCCGGGGCCAACCCGCTGCTCGCCCGGGCCTCGACCGTGGGCGCCTGGGAGAAGTACGACCTGGTCGACCTCGGTGGCGGCTGGTTCGCGCTGCGCGCCCAGGCGAACGGCAAGTACGTGACGGCGGAGAGCGCCGGCACCAAGCCGCTGATCGCCCGGTCCACCTCCATCGGCGCGTGGGAGGCGTACAACACCTGGGCGTACGCCGACAACGGGGCTCGGACGATCTTCGCCAACGCGAACTCGGACCCGGCCAACTCGGTGTTCACCGCGGTGACCGCCGAGAGCGGCGGCACCAAGCCGCTGATCGCCAACCGGCGCATCCAGTGCAACCAGAGCAGCTGTGACTACCCCTGGGGCCTGGGCCTCTGGGAGGAGTTCAGCATCTCGCCGGTCTGATCCGGCGCGCTCTACCCGGCGCCCGCCGAGCCCATCAGGGTTCGGCGGGCGCCGTCGTCGTTGCGGCCCGCGTCGGGGCGCGGGCGCTGCTGGTCAGCGCGGAGCGAACAGCGGCGTCCGTCCCGCGCACAGCTCCGCCGGCAGGTCCTGGCTTTCGATGAGCCGCCCGTCGGGCTCCATGAGCCCTACCGAACAGGCCCCCGCCTCACGGCTCAGCACAAGCAACCGGCCGTCGGGTCCCCAGTAGACATCCGCGCCGGGCAGCTGGTGGCGTACCCGCCCGGTCCCGGTCTCGGCCAGCTCGGGCTGCTGCTGTCCCTGAACCACGACCAGCGAGCCGTCCGGCGACCAGGCGTACGGGCCGGCGGCGTCGCCGTGGACCGGCACCAGCCGGGTCGGGAGTCCGGTGCCGGAGGAGAAGAGCTGAAGACCTCGCCGGCGAGGGCGCACCGACTCGGACAGCGGCCCGCCGGGGTCGGTCTGCTGGAAGACCACCTGTTGACCGTCCCGGCTCCAGGTGAAGAAGCACTGGTCGGTGCAGAAGTACTTCTGAGTGTCGACCGGCCAGCGGCGCACGGCGCCGCTGGCCGCGGTCAGCACGCCGATGGCGGTGGTTCCGTTGTCCTTGTCGTCCAGCGTGAGCAGCAATCGCGTGCCGTCCGGCGACCACTGCGGGGTCATGATGTGGGCGCCGGTGCGGAACCAGCGCACCCGTCCGGTGCCGATGTCCAGGATTCCCGTCTCGGCCCGCCGTTGGTAGCGGAAGACCGCCGCGAACGAACCGCGCGGAGCCGCCCACACCTCGTCGTAACCGTTGACCGTCACGTACCGGCCGCGCGACCGGTCCAGCACGATGGCCGGCTCGACCGGCTCGCCGGTCCCGGTGGCGCCGACGATCGTCCAGCCGCCGGGCAGAGTGAGCGGCCCGGAACGCCACTGCGCGGGTGCGGGGCGCGATTTCGGTGCGGTCGAGTCGGTCGCGGTGGGCACCGCGGAGGCGGCCGGGTCCGGCCCCGCCGGCCGTACCGGGTGCCCGGGCCCCGGCCGGAGCACCAGGAATGGGGTGACCAACGTCGCCCCGGCCACCACGGCGCCGAGGACCATCGCCGCGCGCCGGCGCCGTCGCAGCCGCCGACCCCGCCGAACCGCCGCGGCCGCGAGCCCCGGTGGAAGGGTGACGGCCGGATCCGGCTCGCGGAGGGTCGTTCGGAGCAACTGGTCGGCGTCGTGACTCATCGGAGCACCTCCGGGCGGGCGGCGATCTCATCGAATGCGGGTACCAGCTCCCGCAGCTTGGCCAGGGCCCGAGACGCCTGGCTGGCCACCGTGCCGGCCCGGCAGGACAGGACCTCGGCGGTCTGCTCGACGCTCAGGTCGTCGAGGTAGCGAAGCACCAGCACGGCCCGTTGGCGCGGCGGCAACATCCGCAGCGCGTCCCGGAGCATCAGCCGGAGCGCGGCCTCGTGGTCGAGCGCCCCTCCGGCGGAGCGATCCGGGACGCTGTCCAGCGGAACCTCCGGGCGCAGCCGCCGTCTCCGCCAGCCGGACACCTGGTCGTGGTAGAGGATCCGCCGCACGTACGGCTCGGCCTCGCCGCGGATCCGGCCCCATCGCGCGTACGCCTTGGCGAGCGCGTTCTGCAACAGGTCCTCCGCGCTGTGCCGGTCACCCGCGAGGGCATACGCCACCCGGAACAGCGCGTCACCCCGCTCCGACACGAACGCGGTGAATTCCCGGTCGAACGACTGCGGCACGCTCCACCTCCCAGTAGCTCTGACGCTCACGGCGGCAGATTGCTTGCTTCCCGCTCTCGGCATGCCGCTGAGATCTGAATCTTGGACCGAAACCGTCAGCGGCTGACGGTTTCGGTCCAAGATTCACGTTCTGCGGATCTGCATGCCGTTCATGGCGGGCTCGCGGGGGACGCTCCCGGGTACGGGAGGAAGAATGGTGGGATGGAGTGGACCGTGCTCGACTCGCCGATCGGGGAGTTCTCGGTGGGCGCCGACGCCACCGGCGTTCGCGCGGCGCACTTCGGCCGGGTGCCGGATGCGGTCGCCGAGCCCACCGACCCGCACCTGCGGGCCGTCCGCGCCGAGCTGCTGGCGTATTTCGCGGGCGAGCTGACCGAGTTCACCGTCCCGACCGCGGTGACCGGCGGGTCCGACTTCGAGCGCGCCGTGTGGCGGGAGATGACCCTGATCCCGTACGGGGAAACGAGCACCTACGGCGCGGTGGCCGCCCGGATCGGCGAGCCGGACGCGGCCCGGGCGGTGGGGGTGGCGTGCAACCGCAACCCGCTGCCGGTCATCGTGCCCTGCCACCGGATCGTGGGCGCCGGCGGCAAGCTGGTGGGCTTCGGCGGCGGCCTGGACCGCAAGCGGCGGCTGCTGGAAATCGAGGCCGCGGTCGCCTTCCGCCGTGCCTGGGCCTGAAGGAAGGGCCCCTTGTTATCGCTTTCTGTATAGGAAGGGTCCCCGCTTAACGCCTCGCGCGGGCAGGCCGGGGGCGGCCAGCAGCTTGGCGCGGACGGTGGCCGGCCGCAGCCGGCGGATCGGGCGCCAGCGGAAGCCGGTGACCTCGCCGGGCTGCGCGGTGAGCACGACGGGGCCGGGCAGCGCGAACGCGAAGCAGGCGTCGAAGTGCCAGTGTGCCGGTTCGTTCCGGGCCGGATTGGCCGGGATGCGGTGCACGTCCAGGTTCAGCGGCAGGTCACCCAGCGACACGGGGACCTCGGCCGGGATCCCGGTCTCCTCGGCCACCTCGCGCAGCGCGGCTGTCCGCAGGCCGTCGTCGGCCGGTTCCAGGTGGCCGCCGGGCGGCAGCCAGCGGCCCAGGGTGGCGTGCCGGATGTGCAGCACCCGTCGCCGCGGGTCGACGAGCAGGGCCGAGCAGGTGAGGTGACCGGGGACGGTGTGCCGGGCGGTGAGGTCGGCCGGCTGCTCGAGCGCGGCCAGCAGTGGCGCCAGCCGGGAGCGCTCGTCCGGGTACCGATCCAGATAGGCGGTGACCGTGCCGGTCACCTCGGTCGCGGAGATCATCTCGCTCAGTGTCCAAGTGGTCGGCGCGTACTCCCGGATGGCGCGCCGGAACGCGGCGAGGGCCGGGTCCGTGCGGACCCGGCCCTCGCCGGCGCGCAGCCGGCGCCGGGGTGTGCCGGCGGCGAACGCCGGCGCCGCACCCCGACGGCGCGGTCAATGCAGGCTCAGCGCTCGACCTTGCCGGCGATGAAGTCCTCGACGGCCTGGTGCGCCTCGTGGTCGGCGTACTGCTCCGGCGGCGACTTCATGAAGTACGACGACGCCGAGAGGATCGGGCCGGCGATCTTGCGGTCCAGCGCGATCTTGGCGGCGCGGACGGCGTCGATGATCACACCGGCCGAGTTCGGCGAGTCCCACACCTCGAGCTTCAGCTCGGCGTTCAGCGGCACGTCGCCGAACGAGCGGCCCTCCAGGCGGATGTACGCCCACTTGCGGTCGTCCAGCCACGGCACGTGGTCGGACGGGCCGATGTGCACATCACCCTTGTTGATCTCGTGCGGGATCTGCGAGGTGACCGACTGGGTCTTCGAGATCTTCTTGGAGACCAGCCGGGTGCGCTCCAGCATGTTCATGAAGTCCATGTTTCCGCCGAAGTTGAGCTGGTACGTCCGCAGCAGCTCGACCCCGCGGTCCTCGAACAGCTTCGCCAGCGCCCGGTGCACGATCGTGGCGCCCACCTGGCTCTTGATGTCGTCGCCGACGATCGGCAGGCCGGCGTCCACGAACTTCTGCGCCCAGACCGGGTCCGAGGCGATGAAGACCGGCAGGGCGTTCACGAACGCGCAGCCGGCGTCGATCGCGGCCTGCGCGTAGAACTTGTCGGCCTCCTCGGAGCCCACCGGCAGGTAGGAGACGACCACGTCGACCTGCGCGTCGCGCAGCGCCTGGGCCACCTCGACCGGCTCAGCGCCGGACTCCTCGATGATCTCGGTGTAGTACTGCCCGAGACCGTCGTACGTCGGGCCGCGCTGCACGGTCACGCCGGTCGGCGGTACGTCGCAGAGCTTGATGGTGTTGTTCTCGCTGGCGACGATCGCCTCGGCGAGGTCCATGCCGACCTTCTTGGCGTCCACGTCGAACGCCGCGACGAACTCCACGTCCGAGACGTGGTAGTCGCCGAACTTGACGTGCATCAGACCGGGGACGCGGTCGTTCGGGTCGGCGTTGCGGTAGTACTCCACGCCCTGCACGAGGGACGAGGCGCAGTTCCCGACACCGACGATGGCGACGCGGACGGAGCCCATGGGTCTTGCCTCCTTCTTGTTATTCACGGACGTGTTGTTCACGTCCGCTCCTGCTCGCCCCTCGGCGCGCCGGCGCCGGGCGTACTCGGGTTGTCGTCATATCTGTCCGGGCTTCCGGTGTCCTTCTCCGGGCCCCCGGTCTCGCTGCCCCGGCCTCCGGCGTCCGGCGACCGGCCGCAGCGCTCGTTCGCGATGAGTTCCTCCAGCCAGCGAACCTCGCGCTCGCAGGCGTCCAGGCCGTGCCGCTGCAGCTCCAGCGTGTACGAGTCGAGCCGGGAAGCCGCCCGGCTCAGCACGTCACGCAGCCCTTCGCGACGTTCCTCGATCTTGCGACGGCGGCCCTCCAGGATGCGCAGCCGGGTCGCCTGGTCCGTCCGGGCAAAGAACGCGAAGTGCACGCCGAACCCGGCGTCGTCGTACGTCTCCGGGCCCGCCTGGGCGAGCAGTTCGGCGAAGCGTTCCTTGCCGTCCGCTGTGATCTTGTAAACCACCCGGCCGCGCCGGCTGGTCAGCACCGGGACCTCGTCCGGGCTGGCCGGCGGGGTGTCGGTCGCCTCAGCGATCAGACCCTCCGCCTGGAGGCGGCGCAGCGTGGGATACAACGATCCATAGCTGATGGCCGCCCGGATGGCGCCGAGCTTGGCGGTGAGCTCCTTGCGCAGCTCGTAGCCGTGCATCGACGACTCCTGAAGCAGCCCGAGGACGGCGAGCTCAAGCATGGCTCTCCTTCCCCCACCACCCCGGTATACCCGCGGAATCCGTCCGGTAACCCGACGATGTATCGGACCGATACATCGCACCGTAGCCACGATCGGCGGCGGGAGCAAATCCCAGTTGTGCAGGGACACGGCCACCCACCGTGACGATGGTCGCCTCCCGGGGCGGGACCGCGTACCCTTGCGCGCATGCGTACGCAGCGCCAGGTCGTCGACTACTCGCTTCAGAAGCGAGCGGTGCTGCGTGGCGTGCTCTCCGGGCGGGTCGGGACGTACGAGGTGTGCGACGCCTCGCCGTACCTGAAGAACGCTGCCCGCTTCCACGGCGAGCCCACCGAGAAGCTCTGCCCGATCTGCCGTCGGGAGAACCTGACGCACGTTCACTACATCTATGGCGACGAGCTCAAGCAGTCGGCCGGGCAGGCCCGCACCCTCGCGGAGCTGCCGGTGCTGGCAATGACGCTGAGTGAGTTCCAGGTCTTCGTGGTGGAGGTGTGCCGGGCCTGTGACTGGAACCATCTCGTCGAGCAGTACCTGCTCGGTCGGGACGGCCTGGTCGGCGACGAGCAGGACGCGGTGGGCGAACGACTGGCCGAGGCGGCGGGCGGTGCCTCGGGTGGGTCGGGGCGTCGACGACGTGGAGCGCAACGGTGACCGAAGGTTTCCGGCTGGCGCCCATGACGGCGTACGAATTCGGAGACAGTGGACCGTCCCTTCCGGGACGAGTCGGGAAAATCGGAATTACCGCGGATGATCGCCGCCGGATCGGCGGCGGTCATCCGCGTGTTTCAACTCACGGCAACCCGGTGGTGGCGTCCGTCCCAACCACCGCGACCGGCAGGGTGTGACAGATGAACTCGTACGGTGATCCCAGTTCCGCGCGCGGTCGGGACCACGAAGGCCCCGGCGACTCCGGGCCGGCCGACGGCCGGTGGCTGTCCGGCGACGCCGCCGGCAGCCCCGGCGCCGGCGGGTACGGCGCCAGCGGCTCCGCCCGGCCGACCGGCGGGTCCGGCGCCAGCGGCTCCGCCCGGCCGACCGGCGGGTCCGGCGGCGCCGCGCCGAGCGGACGAGCCTCGGTGGGCCGGGCGACCGGCTCGGCCGACGCCGCCGGTTCGGCCCCGGCCGGCCGGGCCCGGGTCGGTCGGGCCTCGGTGCCCGGTCCGGTGTCCCCGGCCCCCGGCGGCTACGGCGCGGACGCCGGCTACGGCGCCGCCGGGTACGGCGGGGCCGCCGGCCGCGCCACCCCCGGCCGGGCGTCGGTGGGCGCGGCGTCGGTCGGCGCCGCGAGCGCGGCGAGCGCGGCCGGTCGGGCCACCGTCGGTCGGGCCTCGGTGTCGCCGGTCTCCCCGGCCGGCTTCGGGCCGGGCGGACCCGGCGGTCCTGGCGGGCCGGGCGGCCCCGGCGGGCCGGGTGGTTCGGGCGGAACCGGTCCGGGTCGGAAGTCCGGTGAGGCGGCGCTGCGGGCCAAGAAGCGCAAGCGGCTGAACTGGATCATCGCCTCGTTCGCCGTCTTCATCATGCTGGCCGGGCTCGGTGTCGTGGTCGGCACCTACTACTCCACCACCGTGGTGCTGCCGCAGGACGTCAAGCTGCCGCTGCCCACCACGGTGTTCGCCAGCGACAACAAGACGGTCATCGCCCGGTTGGGCGAGGAGAACCGGGTCATCGTCCCGATCGAGAAGATCCCGAAGTTCGTCCAGAACGAGGTTGCCTCGGCCGAGGACCGGAAGTTCTACGAGCACTCCGGCGTGGACTACCTGGGCATCGTCCGCGCGGCGTGGAACAACTTCACCGGCGGCGACAAGCAGGGCGCCTCGACCATCACCCAGCAGTACGCCCGGAACGCGTACAAGGGCCTCCAGGACGACTCGTACTCCCGGAAGGTCAAGGAAGCGATCATGGCTTCCAAGCTGAACGACAAGTTCAGCAAGGAAGAGATCATGCAGCACTACCTGAACACGATCTACTTCGGTCGCGGGGCGTACGGGATCGAGGCGGCCGCCCAGGCGTACTTCGGCAAGTCGGTCGACAAGCTCAGCCCGGCCGAGGGTGCGGTGCTGGCCGGCGTGATCAAGCAGCCGGTGCCGAGCGCCACGCACAAGGGGTATGACCCGGCGAACAACCCGCAGGGCGCGCTGGACCGCTGGAACTACGTGCTCGACGGCATGGTCACCAAGGGCTGGATGAAGCCGCAGGAGCGGCCGGCCAAGTACCCGTCGGTGCTCAAGCCCAAGGCGGCCAGCAACGGGTCGGTCGGTCTGAACACCCCGCGGGGCAACGTGGTCAACTACGTGGCCGCCGAGCTGAAGCAGATGGGCATCTGCACCGACAACGGCGACGACGGGTCGGGCAAGCCGACCTGCAAGGACGCGCTGCAGGACGGCGGCCTGCGGATCAAGACCACGATCAACATGAGGATGCAGCAGGACGCCGAGGAGACCGCGCGCCGCGCCGACAAGAACTCCCTGGTGCACGACCAACGCTCCAACATCATGGCCGCGATGGCCTCGATCGACCCGACCAACGGCCGAGTGCTGGCCTACTACGGCGGTGACGACGGCACCGGCACCGACTATGCGGGCGTCAATACCGAGAAGGACGGGTCGCTCAGCGGCGGTCATCCCCCCGGCTCGTCGTTCAAGATCTACACGTTGGCGGCGGCGGTCGACAACAACATCTCCACCCAGTCGCACTGGGACGCCACCGACTACAAGCCAAAGGGCGTCAAGGAACCGATCCGCAACGGCTTCGAGGGCGCCAGGTTGTCGTGCCCGAACGGCGGCAAATACTGCACGTTGGAGTACGCCACGCTGAAGTCGTACAACGTCCCGTTCTACAAGATCTCCGAGAAGATCGGCGCCGACAAGGTGCTCGGGATGGCCAAGGCCGCGGGCATCGGGATGATCTGGGGACAGGACAGCAAGGGCGCCTACCGCCAGATCGATCTGACCAAGACCGACGTCAAGCAGGCGGCCACCACCAAGGACGGCTGCCAAGCTGACCATGGCTGTTTGATCGACAACCACGTCGCCTTCGGCCAGTTCCCGATCACCGTGCTCGACCATGCCAACGGAGTGGCCACCATCGCCAACCGCGGCGTCTACAACAAGGCGCACTTCGTGCTCTCGGTCGAGCAGCAGGACCAGGAGACCGGTCAGTGGGTGAAGAAGGGCGGCGAGCAGCTCAAGCCGCAGCGGCGGATCCGGGCCGAGGTCACGGATGCCGTGACGGGGGTGCTCAAGAAGTACGGCACGGGGGTGGGCCACAACCTGGACAACGGCAGGCCGTCCGCGTCCAAGACCGGCACCTGGGAACTTGACAAGGGTGGCAACGCCCACACCTGGATGATCGGCTACACGCCGCAGCTCGCCACGGCGGTCTGGGTCGGCAACAAGAGTGCCCAGGTGCCGCTCAAGACCAGGAGCGGTAAGGACATGTACGGCAAGGACCTCGCCGGTGACATCTGGGAGCGGTACATGGACGACGCTCTCAAGGGGGAGCAGCCGGTGGCCTTCCACGATTCGGTCGAGCTGGGTGACCCGAACGCCGGCGACGGCAAGGCCCCGGCGGCGCCGCCACCGGCGCCGACCTGCCCGGACCCGAACAACCCGGACCCGAACAACCCGGCCTGCCAGGGCCTGCCCAACCCGAACAACCCGTTCCCCTTCGGCAACGGCAACGGCAACGGCAATGGCAACGGCAACGGCGGCAACGGAAACGGCGCGGGCGTGGGACCGCCGCCACCGAACCCGGGCGGTTAGGAGTGCCAGCGGCGGGCCGGTCCATGACCGGCCCGCCGCTACATTTACCAGCGTCTTTGTCATCGGTGCCGTCGGTCGATCGGTGGGCCAGCGTCCGTTGTGCGGACACGTACCACCAAGGTGCGCGCGAAGCGCGGGCGGATACGGCAGGATGCCTGTTCATGAGCCCGCAGTCCGCCGCCCGCCGCGGCACGCCCTCGTCGGCGGACGCCGACGGCACCACGCAGCCGGCGGAGGCCGATGCCAGCAGGCAGCCGGCCGAGGTCGATCCGTCCACGCCAGCGGCGGACGCCGACGGCGGCACGTCGCCGGTGGAGACCGACGCGCCCGCGGCACCGCCGCCCCGCGCCGCCGGTGACGCCAGCTATCCGGCGCCCGCTGCCGTCGGTGGGCACCCGGCCGGGGTCGACTACCCGTCCCGGTCCGACGGGGTGGTCCGAGGGCTGTCCGAGGCCATCGGCGGCCCGCTCGGCTCGCATGCCAATCCGGCCGTCGGTGCGGCCGGCGGCGGCACGGGGCGGTTCTGGACGGCGGCGCGCATCGTGCTGGCCCTCGCCTGCCTGGTCCTGGCCCTGCACTGGGTACAGAAGTCGCCGTGCCAGAACGGTGCCTGGCAGAACAACATCCAGTACAAGGACTTCTGCTACACCGACGTGCTGGCGCTCTATTACGCCGAGGGGCTCAACGAGGGCAAGGTGCCCTACCGGGACCAGGCGGTGGAGTACCCGGTGGTCACCGGGTACTTCATGGGCGCGCTCGGCCTGCCCGTGCACGCGCTCGGAGTGGACCGGCCGGCGCTGAACCAGGGGCAGTGGTTCTACAACCTCAACGCCCTGGTGCTGTCCGGGCTGGCCGTGGCGACCGTGGGCGTCCTGCTGGCGCTGCGCCGCCGCCGACCCTGGGACGCGGCCATGTTCGCGCTCTCCCCGGCGCTGCTGCTCACCGCCACCGTCAACTGGGACCTGCTGGCCATCGGGATCGGCGCCTTCGGCCTGTACGCCTGGGCCCGTCGCCGGCCCGCGCTCGCCGGGTTGCTGCTCGGGCTCGCCGGGGCCGCGAAGCTGTGGCCGATCTTCCTGCTCGGGCCGATCCTGGTGCTGGCCTTCCGGGCCGCCCGGCTGCGGGCCGCCCTGATCGCCGTGGCGACCGCGGTGGCGACCGTGCTGGTGGTCAACCTGCCGATCGCCATCCTCTATCCGAAGAACTGGTGGCGGTTCTTCGAGCTGAACCAGACCCGGGCCGTCGATTGGGGCACGCTCTGGTACATCGGGCGCTACCTGGACGGCAAGTGGCGCTCCGGGCAGCCCGGCCAGCAGGGCCCGTTCCAGTGGCTCAGCGGGCACATCCCGACCCTCAACACCGTGTCGTACCTGCTGTTCGGCGCGGCCTGCGTCGGCATCCTCGTGCTGACGTTCCGGGCGCCCCGCCGCCCCCGGCTCGGTCAACTGGCGTTCCTGGTGGTGGCCGCGTTCCTGATCTTCAGCAAGGTCTGGTCGCAGCAGTTCACCCTGTGGCTGCTGCCGCTGGCCGTGCTGGCCCGGCCGCGCTGGGGGGCGTTCCTCGCCTGGCAGTTCGCCGAGGTCTGCTACTTCGTTGCCTTCTACGGCGAACTGCTGGGCACCTCCACCGGCACACCGGTCTTTCCCGAGGGCGTGTTCGTGCTGGCCTCGACGTTGCGGCTGGTGACCGTTGCGGTGCTGTGCGGGTTCGTGGTGCGGGAGATCATGCATCCGGAGCAGGACGCGGTGCGGCAGACGTACGCAGACGACCCGGACGGCGGCGTCCTGGACGGCGCCCCGGACGCGACCTGGCTGACCGGTCGGGGCGCGGAGGGGATCCACCGGGAGCCCGCAGTCGCAACCTGAGCCCCCGGTCGCAACCTGAGCGCGTGAGGTGGCGCCCTCGGCGCCTGCTTCGTGACCCGGAATCCCACGGCCGAGCCCTGAACCCCCGCGGGCTGCGACCGCGTGGCCGTCAGAAGCGGTAGACCACCACGTTCCCGACGTCCTGGCGTTGGATGCCCAGCGAGTCCACCGGCAGGTCGATGGTGGTCTGCCACGGCGTGCCGGCCACCCGGTCGCGGAGCAGCACCACCGTGTGCACCCCGATGCCGCGGAGGTATTCGACGCTGTTCGGGTCGGGGAAGCTCTTCGTCACGTCCCGCGTGGCCTGCTGAGCCTGTGGCGTGAAGCCGCTGCCGCCGTTGACCACCGGCTGGAACCGGCTGGTCGTCCAGAGCATCACGTTCTGGTCGGTGGACTGGTCGCTCGGCAGCACCAGCAGGGGCCCGTCCAGGGTGCGGAGAGCGTCCGGCTGCTCCGGCACGACCGGGTGCGGCGTGACGTTCAATCCCTCGATCAGCACCAGCGCCAGCGGCACCAGCGTGACCAGCCGCAGCCAGGGACCGGGCCAGGGCGGCACGCGGTGCGCGGCGAGTTCTCGGACCCGGACGCACAGGGCCGTCACGGCCCCGGCGGCCAGCAAGCCCAGCAGCAGCGTGGTCCAGAGCATCAGCCGGCCGGGGGTGCGTAGGCCGTCCCACCCGGGCAGATGCTCGAACAGCGGCACGTAGGTGTACCGGCCGCCGTGGAACTTGGTGCCCATGGCCAGCAGCAGGGCCAGCACGGTGCCGGCCGCCAGGAACAGCCGCTGGCGGACCGTCCAGATCGAGAACACCAGGCCGACCAGCGCCAACCCGTACAGCATGAAGCCCGGCAGCAGCGTCATCTCGGGATGCCACGGCAGCGCGGCGCGGGCCTGCTCGTGCGCCGCGCCCCAGATCCGCGACTCGGCGGGCGCGATGAGGAAGCCGTCCGCCGGCGGCGAGAACAGGTCGACCTCGGGCAGCGAGCGCTTCGCGTACGGGTACAGCTCGGCGACCTTGAAGAACGGGATCGACATGAGCGCGCCGGTCGCCGCGAACACCAGACCGCCGCCCAGGTCCGCGCCCAGCAGCCGCCACCCGAACGGCCGCCGGCCCGCGCCGGTGAAGCGCCGCACGTACCAGACGACCACCGAGACCAGCACGACCAGCCCGAGCACGTACGCGAACGGCAGGCCGATCCCGAAGCCCAGGGTGATCTGCCAGCTTGCCACCAGCCAGCCGGCGACCGCCCAACCGGCGTTCCGCCGCTCGGGCCGGTATCCGCGCCGCAACGACCAGCCGTGCCCGCGGGCCAGCATGGCGAAGGCCAGCGGGATGCCCCCGTTGGACAGCACGTGCAGGTGACCGTCCTGGGCCAGCAGCCACGGCGCGTAGGTGTAGCTGGCCCCGGCCACCGCGGCGCCGATCCGCCCGGCGCCGAGCTGGCGGGCCAGCGCGTACCCGCCGAACGTGGCCAGCGCGTGGACCAGGACGAACAGGATGTTGTACCGCAGCAGGGCGGCCACCGGGCCCGTGCCGAGCATCCCGGCCGGGGCGTAACCCAGGAGCGTGTCCGAGAACGCGAAGCTCCACGGCTCCGGGTAGAAGGTGTTGGACTGCCAGAGCTGACCGGGATCGTGCAGCAGGGCGTGGCCCGACCAGGCCATCTGCCAGGCCTGCAGGGTCGGGTCCCAGATGTCCTGCGGGATCGTGTGCAGCGGATAGCGCAGGGTCGGCCAGGTCATCACCACGGCCAGGACAAGGCTCGCCAGCGCGGCGAGGGTCCACTCGTGCACGAGGAAGCGATAGACGGCGTGGGCCACCCGACCGGCCCGGCTCGGCCGCGCCTCGCCCGCCGGGCCGAAGGCGGCCCACGGGTCGCCGGAACCGGTGTCGCCGCCCGGCTCGGCCGAGTCGGCCGGCTCGGCCGCGCTGCTCGGGTCGGCCGCGCCGCTCGGGCTCGCCGGTTCGGCCGCGCTGCTCGGGCTGGGCGGCTCGGCCGCGCTGCTCGGGTCAACCGGGTCGGCCGTGCCGGCCGGGGTCTTCTCGGGCACCGCGCGGTCGTCGGGATCGCCATCGATGGTCGGTACGCCTCCGGCGGTGGATGCCGCGCCTTTCGGCGCCGGCTCGCCGGCGGCGGTCACGGGGTCGGGGGAGTCGCCGACGGTGCTTGCCGGCCCGGCGGCGGTTGTGACGTTGCTTGCGCGTTCGGCGGAGCCGCCCGGGGTGGGTGCCGGGTCGCCCGAGCCGCCGTGCGGGGCTGGCGCCGGGTCGCCCGAGCCGCCGTGCGGGGCTCGCGCCGGGTCGGCCGAGCCGTCCGGGTTGGGCGCCGGGGCGGGCGCCGGGGTGGGCGGATCCTGCCCCGCAAGGATGTCCGGGCTGCCCGCGCCCGGCCCGGGGGACGGCTCCGCGTCCCTGGACCGACCTGCTGGCCGGGGCGACGTCTCGGCTTCGCTGGACTGATCGGTGCTCATCGTGCCGCCTACCGTCCGGCCCCGCGCAGGAGCGCGATGTCCGCCCGCTGTCCGTCCACACCGCCCGGTGTCTCGACCACGACCGGGGCGCCCGAGGCACGGACCGCGGCGACGACCAACTCGGGGTCGATCTTGCCGTTGCCCAGGTTGTCGTGCCGGTCACGGCCGGAGCCGAACGCGTCCTTGGAGTCGTTGGCGTGGATGAGGTCGATCCGGCCGGTGATGGCCTTGACCCGGTCGACGATGTCGAGCAGATCCTCGCCGCCCGCGTGCGCGTGGCAGGTGTCCAGGCAGAAGCCGACGTCGAACTCGCCCACCGCGTCCCAGAGTCGAGCCAGGTTGTCGAACCGCCGAGCGCAGGCGTTGTCGCCGCCGGCCGTGTTCTCGATCAGCACCGGCGTCGCGAAACCGCCGCTCTTGGCGGCGTACGCGAAGGTCTTGCGCCAGTTGTCGATGCCGACCGCCAGGTCGTCGCCGGCGTTCACGTGCCCGCCGTGCACGATCAGGCCCTTCGCGCCCACCGTGGCCGCGGCTGTCGCGTGCGTCACCAGCAGCTTGCGGCTCGGGATCCGGATCCGGTTGTTGAGCGTGGCCACGTTGATGACGTACGGCGCGTGCACATAGACGTCGATGTCGGACCCGCGGAGCCGGTCCGCGTCCGGGTGTGGCTGCGGCGCCTTCCAACCCTGCGGATCGGCCAGGAAGAACTGGACGGTCTCGGCATCGCGGGCCGCTGCCGCCCCCAGCGGGTCGGTCGCGTCGACGTGGGCTCCGATACGCATGGAAGGGAGCCTACGTCCCGAGGCCGACATCCGGGTGGCGGCGTCCCACGGCGGCGGCGCGTCACCGGCGCCCCGGCGTTTCGTTGTGTGGGCATGAAGGATCGGCGCGTCCGCGGCTGCGTACAGGTCGGCTCCGTGCCGGCCGGCTCGGTTGGCGGGCCGCCCGCCACGGATAGCGGCTCCGGAAGAAATTTCCGGAGCAATTCGGGCGATTACCACTCAAGGTGCAAATTACTGCTATCTTGGCTTTAGACAAGAAAACACCGGCTCCGCGGGGCGCCAACCGTCCAACCTCATCGGTGTGGTCGTTCCTCCCCAGGTCCCACCCAAGGAATGCGGACGGGGGCGCCCCGCGGCTCAGCGCCGTCCGTCGCCACGGACCGGTCGCCGACGGGCTCCTCCCGCACCAGTCGGGCAGGAGCCCGTCGTCCTGTCCACCCCCACTCACCCAGGCTCGCCAGCCCGCTCGGCCACGCCACAGCTCCGGCCGGCCCGGCCTGTCCACCCAGCTCGGCGATCTTGTGCCGCTTGCGCCGGCATGACGGACCTTCTTCACCGATCCTCAACCGAAAGCGCAAGATCGCGGCAGGGGGACCGGGGCGGACGGCGTGCCGCGGCCCTGGCGGTGGCGATCCACGGATGGGCGGCTATCCTGGTCAGGTTGTCCGTGTGCCGGTGGTCCGTTCCCCCGGTCCCGGACGACGACGCACGACCTCCTGCCACGGAAGGACCGTGGCCGCATAGCCCACAGGAGGTGAGAACGTCTTGCGTCATTACGAGATCATGGTGATCCTCGACCCCAGTCTCGAGGAGCGCACCGTTGCCCCGTCGCTCGACACGTACCTGAACGTGATCCGGACCGCGGGTGGCTCGGTGGAGAAGCTCGACGTGTGGGGCCGCCGGCGCCTTGCGTACGAGATCAGCAAGAAGGCCGAAGGCATCTACGCCGTCATCGACCTCCAGGCCTCGCCTGAGGCGGTGGCCGAGCTGGACCGGCAGCTGCGACTCAACGAGTCGGTGCTGCGTACCAAGGTCATCCGTCCGGAGACGCGCTGAGCGCGTAACCGGTCCGTCCGGATCAGCCGCACCGGCACTGTCACAGGGCTCTGGCAGCCTTGCTGACGAGACTGATGCGTGCGCGAGGAGATGGTCATGGCAGGAGACACCACCATCACGGTCATCGGCAACCTGACCGATGACCCCGAGTTGCGTTTCACCCCTTCCGGTGCGGCCGTCGCCAAGTTCCGGGTCGCTTCGACGCCCCGGTTCATGGACAAGGCCTCCGGTGAGTGGAAGGACGGCGAGCCGCTCTTCCTCGCCTGCACCGTGTGGCGGCAGGCGGCCGAGCACGTGGCCGAGTCGCTGCAGCGCGGTGCCCGGGTCATCGTCTCGGGTCGGCTGCGCCAGCGCTCGTACGAGACGCGCGAGGGCGAGAAGCGTACGGTCATCGAGCTTGAGGTCGACGAGATCGGCCCCTCGCTGCGGTACGCCACCGCCAAGGTGCAGAAGATGTCCCGCTCGGGTGGTGGCGGCGGCGGGTTCGGCGCCTCCAACGGTGGTGGTGGCGGCGGCGGTGGCCAGAGCCGCGGCGGCGGAAACTTCGACGACCCGTGGGCCACGGCCGCACCCTCCTCGTCCGGCTCGGGCGGAAACTTCGACGACGAGCCCCCGTTCTGACGGCGCCGAGAGGCGTCCGGATCTGTTATCAGGAGCAAGAGCAATGGCAAAGGCTGCGGCACTTCGCAAGCCGAAGAAGAAGGTGAACCCGCTCGACAAGGACGGGATCACCTACATCGACTACAAGGACACCGCGCTGCTGCGCAAGTTCATCTCCGACCGCGGCAAGATCCGCGCTCGGCGGGT
The DNA here is from genome assembly GCF_042434095.1 of Plantactinospora siamensis. Lineage (NCBI taxonomy): Bacteria > Bacillati > Actinomycetota > Actinomycetes > Micromonosporales > Micromonosporaceae > Plantactinospora > Plantactinospora siamensis. The sequence continues at coordinate 246,616 of NZ_JBHLUE010000002.1, read as the reverse complement.
GACCGGAGTCACCTCCCAGCAGCAGCGGCAGATCGCTCGCGCGGTCAAGAACGCCCGCGAGATGGCCCTGCTGCCCTACACGGCCACGGCCCGCTGAGAGGGGGCACCACGATGAAGATCATCCTCACTCAGGAGGTGTCCGGCCTCGGCGAGCCCGGCGACATCGTCGAGGTCAAGGACGGGTACGGGCGCAACTACCTGCTCCCGCAGGGCTTCGCGATCGCCTGGACCAAGGGCGCCGAGAAGCAGGTGGCCGTCATCCGCCGGGCCCGCTCGGCCCGCGAGGTGCGGAACCTCGACCACGCGAACGAGATCAAGGGCCAGCTCGAGGGCCTCAAGGTCAACCTCAGCGCCCGGGCGGGCGACGGGGGCCGGCTCTTCGGCTCGGTCACCCCGGCCGAGGTCGTGGACGCGGTCAAGGCCGCCGGCGGACCGGTCCTGGACCGCCGCCGGCTGGAGATGCCCGGCCACATCAAGGCGGTCGGGTCCTACGCCGTCCGGGTGCGGCTGCACCCGGAGGTCAGCGCGCGGTTCGATCTGAACGTCGTACCGGGCAAGTAGGCACCACCACGACGGGGTGTCGCGCCACTGGGCGCGGCACCCCGTCGTCGTGTCCGCCGCCGGCGCCGCGTCGTCCGGGAACGTGCCCGGCTCAGCCGGTGCCGCTCAGCGCGGTGAAGAGCACCGTCGACAGCCCGCCCCCCACGACGGCCGCGGCCAGACCGACCGTCACCGACCGCCACGCGCCGCTGGCCCGGCGCAGCAGCACGGCCACCACCAGGCTGGCCAGCAGCGCCGCACCGAACTGCGGCACCCCGGCCAGCAGCGAGACCAGCGCATGCGTACGCGGAGACTGGCACCCCCCGCCGGTCACGTCGGTCACGCAGCCATCCGGGACACTTCCGTCCAGAGTGACCAGCCAGCCAAACAGCACGAGCACCGGTAACGCGTACCAGGCCACGGTGCAGAGCAGGGCACCGGACATGCTGCCCCGGTCACCGTCGATCAACAGCCCCGAATCCAGCCGGGCCGGCATCCGGCTCAGCCCGACGGACGCCGCGCCCCACTGCGCCGGTCGGGCGGCGCTCCGGCTCGCCGTCGCCGTACCGCGGGGGGCCGTCGCGGCCGCGGCCGGGCGTCCGGCGCCGCCGTAGACGGCTCCGCGTCGCGCCGGGGCGGACCTGCCCGCGCCGCTCCGGCCGGTCGCCGGGCCGCCGAGGCCGCGCGGCGCCGGCGCGCTCGCGATGCCCGTACCGGCCGACTCGAACCCCGGGGGCTGCGCGGGGGGCGCTTGGCCGAGCCCGGGTCGCGGATATCCGACGACCGGCGAGCTGGGCGCCGCGGCCGGGGTGTCCATCCAGCGGGGATCGTCACCGGCCAACCGCGTACCGGACCAGAACGTGTCCCGACGGCCGTACCGCTGCTCGGGGCCGTCCGTCTCGGGGCTGCGTGGGGTGGCGCGGCCGATCGATCGCCCCCCGGTCGCCGGGCCGCTCCGGGGCTCACTCGCGGTGAAATCGCCGGCGGCCTGATCCCAGCGGCGGATGTTGGTGGAGGTGTCGTCCGGCCGCGCCCATGGGTCGACGGCCGGCGACCGCTCCCAGTCCGTAGCCGGGTCCCGCCGGGAATCCCGCCCCCGGCCCTCCCGGCCGGAGCGCGAATCCCCCGGGGGCCGCGAGGTCCGCCGGTCGGCGCCGAGGGAGGCCGCCCAGTTGCCGGCACTGGTGGAATCCTCCCAGCCCGTACCGCCGCCGCGTCCCCAGCCCCCGGTGCTGGTCGGCGGCTCCCAACCGCCCACCCCGGTGACCGGTTGCGCCGAATAGGGCCGATCCCGGTCCTCGGCCGGCGACGCGCGGTGCGCACCACCCCGGTCGTCATCCTCGCGGGCACGCCGACGCCCGACGCTCCGCGTCTCCTGCTGGCCCCAGCCCGCGCCGGTCGGCGACACCGGCTCCCGGCCCGTCGCCTGCCGGGGCACCCGGCCGGTCCAACTGCTCGGCTCGGGTTCCCGCTGCCAGCCGCCGGTGGTTTCCGTCGCCGTCTGCCACCGTGCGCGGCGCGCCGGTGGCGCCTCGTCCGTATCCTCCTGGCGATGCCGCCCGCCGCCGGCGATGTCGGCGTCGTCGCGGGCCCAGGCCGGGACATACCGTTCGGCGGAATGCAGGTTGCGCCGGCCGGCCCGGCGTGCACCCTCCTCCGCGGGAGCGTCGGACAGCCCACCCTCCCGGGCGTCGTGCTGGCGCACCCGCCGGGAGAGCTCACCGCTCCCCCAGTCCCGGTAGTCCACGGCCGGAGAATTCCCTTTCCGGGGATCGAACGTGCAATCAAGTGTCGAGCAGACTTCTCGGCGTCGATGGTACGGCACACTCGGCCCAACTCACCCAGTGGACTTTTTTCCTCCACAGCCTGGGGATCGTGTTTCCGCAGCTCAAGGCGCATCCCCCGGCTAATCCCCAGAAGATATCCACACCCTGTGCACAGGACTGCGCACAACTAGGGGCGGGCTGTCCACAGGTTGTCCCAAGGCTCGTCCACCGGGCCATTTGAGTCACCGACCGGCGGGTACGTATCGTTGCTCGGGCGCCGGACACGGAGACTCCCCCCGCCGTGACCACGGCGATCAAAGTTGTCGGACCCGGACGGCAAGCTCGACGGGTACCACCGGAGCGCTGAGAGGGGGAGGCGGTGTCCATCGACGACCAGACGCGCCCGGATGCCCGGCCCGCGGTTCAACCGTCCACGCCGCCCCCGCAGCGCGACGGTCAGTTCGACCGGACCCCTCCGCAGGACATCGCCGCCGAACAGTGCGTGCTGGGCGGCATGCTGCTGTCCAAGGACGCGGTGGCCGACGTCGTCGAGATCCTCAAGCCGGGCGACTTCTACCGACCGGTGCACGCCACCATCTTCGACACCGTTCTCGACCTCTACGGCCGGGGCGAGCCGGCCGACGCCATCACCGTGGCGGCGGCGCTGGCCGACTCGGGCGAGCTGGCCCGGATCGGTGGGGCGCCCTACCTGCACACCTGCATGGCCGCCGTGCCGACCGCGGCGAACGCCGCCTACTACGCGCGGATCGTGAGCGAGCGGGCGGTGCTGCGCCGGTTGGTCGAGGCCGGCACCCGCATCGTCCAACTTGGATACGGCTCCGGTTCCGGCGGCGGGCGGGACGTGGACGACGTCGTCGACCTCGCCCAGCAGGCCGTCTACGACGTCACCGAACGGCGGGTGAGCGAGGACTTCGCCGTGCTCGCCGACATGCTGCAACCGACCCTCGACGAGATCGAGGCGGTCGGCGCTCAGGGCGGCGTGATGACCGGCGTGCCCACCGGCTTCACCGACCTGGACCGGTTGCTCAACGGACTCCACCCCGGTCAGCTCATCATCGTGGCCGGCCGACCCGGGCTCGGTAAAAGTACCGCTTCGATGGACTTTGCCCGAAATGCGGCTATTAGAGCTAATCATGCGGCCGCCATCTTCTCGCTGGAAATGAGCAAGGTGGAGATCGTCATGCGGCTGCTCTCGGCCGAGGCCCGGGTGCCGCTGCACGTGCTGCGCAGCGGGCAATTGTCCGACGACGACTGGACCAAGCTGGCCCGGTGCATGGGCGAGATCAGCGAGGCGCCGCTGTTCGTCGACGACACGCCGAACATGAACCTCATGGAAATCCGCGCGAAGGCGCGCCGGCTCAAGCAGCGACACGACCTGAAGATGATCGTCGTGGACTACCTGCAGCTGATGAGCTCACCCAAGCGGGTCGAGAGCCGTCAGCAGGAGGTGGCCGAGCTGTCCCGGGGCCTCAAGCTGCTGGCGAAGGAGGTCGAGTGTCCGGTCATCGCGGTCAGCCAGCTGAACCGAGGCCCGGAGCAGCGGACCGACAAGCGCCCGCAGCTGTCCGATTTGCGTGAATCAGGTAGCATCGAGCAAGATGCGGACGTTGTCATACTTCTGCACCGGGACGACTACTACGACAAGGAGTCGCCGCGGGCGGGCGAGGCCGACTTCATTGTGGCCAAGCATCGAAACGGCCCGACCGACACCGTGACCGTCGCGGCCCAACTGCACCTGTCCCGCTTCGTGGACATGGCCATCGTCTGAGGTCGGCTGGCGGGGCTCCCTGCCCGGCGGGCGGTTGCCTACAGATCGCGCGCAGCGCCGGTACGGTTCAGCGCAGCAGCGGAAACCGGTCCGCGACAGTACCCAGCGCGGCCCGGTCGTCCGCGTCCAGCGGCTCACGGCCGGCGGCCCTGAGCAGGTAGCCGGTGGGCGTCCACCGGTCCGGCACCGGTCCGGCATCGAGCAGCCCGTCCATGGTCGCCGTCGCCACCGCGACCGCCGCTGACGCCGGCGGCGGCGCCCCGGGAAGCTCGACCGTCAGATCCAGGTGATGGATGACCGCCTCAGTGACCAGGGTGCCGAGCAGGTCCGCCACCGTCAGCACGTGGCCCTGGGTGGTGACGAGGTCCTCCGGTCCCCACCGGGTCGCGGCGCGGGCGGTCGCCGGCGCCGTGTCGGACCAGACGTCGACGATCCCGCGCGGCCGGTCAAAGGCCGCGGCCGACCGCCGGGCCCACCACGCGTGCCGGCCGGCCGCATCCGACCACTCCTGCGAGTACGCCGCCCAGTAGCTCACGGCGTCCACATCCGGCGGCCCGTCGGCCGGGCTGGCCAGCGCCACGAGGGCGCGTCGCGCGTCGCACAACACGTGGAACAGCAGGTCGGCGACGACCCAGCCGTGGCACCGGGTCGGCCGTTGCAGGTCCTCGTCGCTCAGGTCACGCACCGCGGCGGTGATTCCCGCGTAGGCGCTGTCGAGCTCGGCGGGAGTCGCGGTGGCCGGCATGCGGATCAGCGTCGCACATGCCGGCCCCGGGGGCACACCGGCGGCCGGCGTGGGCCGGCCACCTCGGTCAGTCGAACAGTTGGCCGAGGAATCCCTGGTGCCGCTTCCGTCGGTAGTGGCCGTGATAGCCGTGCTGCTTCTGCCGGTAGTGGCCGTGATAGCCCGGGTGCTGACCGGACCCGTACGCCGGGCCCGGGGGGTAGGCCGGGGCCGGTGGGTACCCGGGCGGTGGCTGGCCGGGGGCGCCGTAGCCCGGCTGCGGGCTCACGGGCGGCGGCGGTCCCGGTACGCCGGGCGGCGGCGCGGCGTGCTGGCTATTCCACTGCGTCTCAGCCTCGAAGAGCTTCTCCAACTCACCCCGGTCGAGGAAGATGCCGCGGCACTCGTCACACTGATCCACCGTCACGCCGCTGCGCTCGTACTGGCGCATGGCGCCCCGGCATTTCGGGCACGTCAAGGGTTGCATCACCCGACGGTAGCGAACCCGCGCACCCCGGCCGGCCAGCTGCGCCGTGGCCGGCTGCGCGACCCCGGGCGGGGCTGGCCCCGGCGAACGCCGCCGCCCAGCCGAGCAACGCCACCGGATACAACAGGTAGCCGAACCGGGTGCTGGGCATCAGCAGCATCGCGGCGAGCAGGCCGTACCCGCTGATGGCGGCGCTGGCGGCGGCCGTGCGGGGCGGACGGCGCAGCAGCCGCACGCCGATGGCCAGGGCGGCTGCCCCCAGCAGCCCGGCGGCGATCAGCCGGCCGCCGGGCACCGCGGTGGCGATGAGGTGACCCGGCAGCGGCGACTGGGCGGGGCTGGTGACCAGGCCGTGCCCGAGCGGGAAGCGAAGCACGTTTTCGATCAGCGCGGCCCGGTCGATGAGCAGGACCGGCAGGACCGCGAGCACGGGAAGACCGACCGCGCCGGCCGTCATTCTGAGGAGGCTGCCGCGTCCCCTCGTGGCCGCGTACGCAATGAGGACCGCGGCGACCGGCCAGGCGAACAGCTTGAGCGCCCCGGCCATGCCGATGGCCACGCCGGCGGCGCCGGGACGGCGCGCGGCACAGAGGGCGAGCGCGAGCAGGCAGAGGCCGAGCACCGGAAGATCGTCTCCGCCGGTGGCGATGGTGAGCGCCGACAGCGGCAGGACGGTGCTGAGCTGCACCGCGCGCAGGAGCGCGCCCGCCGGTTCGGGCCCGGCCCCGCCCGGGGTCGCGTCGCGGTCGGGCGTGGCGCGGAGGTCCGACATCGCGTCGACGTCCGGCGCGGCGTCGCGGTCCGGCGTCGCGCGGACCTCCGGCGTCGCGCCGAGGCCCGGCGGCGTGGGGCCGAGGTCCGGCGTGGGGCCGAGGTCTGGTGTGGCGCGGAGGTCCGGCGTCGAGCCCGGGTTCGGCGCGCCGCGCCGGGCCAGCGCCGCGGCGGCCAGCACCGTCAGCGCGGTGACGGCCGCGAACCAGACCCGGGCGTCGGTCCACCAGGCGGCCCCGGCGAGCGCGCGAGGCAGGCCGAACAGCGCCATCCCCGGCTGGTACGGCAGGTAGCCGAGCAGCCGTTCGTCCAGTGGCAGGGCCGCGATCGCGTCCCGGGAAAGGTACGGAGTTCCGTGCTCGAGCAGGCGGTGGCCGGCCTGCTCGACCACGATCACCTCCTCCTGCGCCCGGTCGCCCCGGCCGGCGGCCCGCTGAGCCGCCTCGACGACCAGTGGCGCGCCGGCCGTGAACGCCCAGGCGGTGCCGGCGATCCAGGCCCGGGCCCGGGTGCCGGTCCACCGGGCGCCGGCGGCGCGGTGGCGGGCGGCGAGCTGCGCCAGCACGGCCAGGCTGGCCAGCAGGTAGCCGGGGACGGCCAGGGCGCCCCAGGCCCGGTGCGGGGCGAGGGTCGACGCAGCGGCGGTCCAGGCCGCGAAGAGCACCGACGCGAGATAGAGAACGAGGTCCCCGACGAGCCCGTCGCGCCGGCGTACCCGGGTCAGGAACCGGTGCGCGGACCGCGGCGGACCAACCGGGGACGGCGCCGGACCGACCGGCGGCGGCCCGACCGGCGGCGGCCCGACCGGCGGCGGACCGACAGGCGCCGGACCGACAGGCGTCGGACGCATCGGCGGCGGCCCGGCGTCCCGGTCGGCGGCTCGGGTCATGGCCGCCAGTCTGCCAGGGCGGTCACGCGGGCAGGTGCGGCAGCCTGTCCTGGCGCCGCGGTCCGCCGCGCCGGCTGGGCGACAGCCGGATCACCGAGCCGGCCTCGTGCAGCGGCGGCGCGAGGGTGCCCGGCCGGCCCTCGGCGCCCTGCTGGAGCGCCCCGAGCAGGCGCCCGGCCGCCATCGGCCGGGCGAAGAGGTGCCCCTGGCCGGCCGCGCAGCCGAGCTCCCACAGGGCCTGCCGCTGAGGCTCGCTCTCGACGCCCTCGGCCACCACCACCAGGCCGAGGCTGCGGCCGAGGTCGACCGTCGAGCGGATCACCGCGGCGGCCTCGGCCGAGTTTTCCATGGCCATCACGAACTCACGGTCGATCTTGAGCTCGTGTACGGGTATCCGGGACAGCATGGACAGCGAGGAGTATCCGGTGCCGAAGTCGTCCAGGGCCAGCCGTACGCCTTCGTCGCGCAGTTGGTTGAGCACCTGGTCGACAACCTCGAGCTGACTGAGCGCGAGCGTCTCGGTGAGCTCCAGGATCAGGCCGTCCGGCGGCAGGTCGTGGGTGCGGAGCCGGGCCAGCACCGCGCCCGGGAAGCGGGCGTCGAGCAGGCTGCGCGGCGAGACGTTCACCGCGACCGGCAGGTCGAAGCCGGCCTCCCGCCAGCTCCGGGCCGCCATGAGCGACTGGTCCAGCACGGCCTCGGTGAACGCCGGCAGCAGGCCGGACCGCTCGACGGCGTCGATGAACCGCAGCGGGTCCATGGTCCCGTGCACCGGGTGCTGCCACCGGGCCAGCGCCTCGGCGGCCATCACCTCGCCGGTGCTCAGCTCCACGATCGGTTGGAACGTCACGGTGAACTCGTCGTCGGCCACCGCCCGCGGCAGGTCGCCGCCGAGCACCAGCCGGCCGAGGTCGGCCGTGTCCTGCGCGGGAAGGTACGTGGTCATCCGCCGGCCGGTGCGCTTGGCCTGGTACATGGCCACGTCCGCGCGGCGGAGCAGTTCGGCCATCCCGCCCATGTTGGGGGCGCTCGCGATGCCGCCGCTGGCCTCCACGCTGATCCGCATGCCGTCCAGGTCGAACGGCTTGTGCAACGCGGTGAACAGCGTCTCCGCGCGGTGCGCGGCGACGGCGGGGGCCGGCAGGCCGCGGAACAGCACCGCGAACTCGTCACCGCCCAGCCGGGCGACCAGGTCCTCGTCGCGTACGGCCGAGCTCAGCCGGTCGGCGACCTGGATGAGCACCCGGTCGCCGGCGGCGTGCCCGAGCGTGTCGTTGATCTCCTTGAAGTGGTTGAGGTCGATCAGCAGCAGGGCCACCACCCCGTCCGCGTGCTGGCGGCGCAGCACCTCGTTGCCGCTGTCCATGAGGTGTCGCCGGTTGGGCAGCCCGGTGAGGGCGTCGTGGGTGGCCGCGTGCGCCTGCTCCTGGGCCACCCGGTCCAGTTCGGCGTACGCGTCGGCGTTGCGGATCGCCGTGCACAGCGCCGAGGCGAAGGTACGCAGCGTGTAGTGCTCCCGTTCGGAGAGCTTGACGGGCCCGTGGAACCGCAGCCGCACCTCGCCGACGGCCTCGTGATCGTCGTGCCGGGTGAGCGCGGCCGGGATCACCACGTCGGCGGTCTCGGGCGCGCCGCTGATGGGGCCGTCGTAGGTGATCGACTCGGTGTCGCCGCGGATCAGCCGGCCCGCCCCGAACAGCTCGACCTCCACCTCGTCGGCGGAGAAGAGCTCGGCCGATTGCGCCACCGCGGTCCGCAGCACGAGGTCGGGGTCCACCACGTTGAGCGCGTCGGTCGTCCGGGCGAGCCGCTGCCAGGCCTGGCGCTCCTCGCGGGAGCGGAGCCGGCCCGCGTACGCGAGATGCAGGCTCAGCACCAGCGGGGGTATCACCAGCAGCAGCCGGGGATCGAGCCGGAAGATGAGCAGCGTCACGATGATCAGCAGCAGCCGTGCCGCCGCGCTGACGAGGCGTAGCCCAAGGTTGGCTCGCAGCAGGTCGAGCAGCGGCGTGCCGGTGTCGAGCGCGATAACCGGCAGCATTACCAGCTCGTCGAGGACGACTAGGAGGCAGTAGGCCACGAGAAGTGGCAGCAGAACTTCACGAAGCGTTCGGGCCGATTGTGCATTCCAGCCCAATGTGTGCAACAGCAACCAGGCTGCCCCGGCAAGGACCGTTTCTTTCGCCACGTTGAAGGCGGATTTGATGAACGCTCGGCGACGAATCAGATATGCGGTCGTCACCCCGACCGCGGTACAGACGACCACAGTGGCGGGCGGTGCTACCGCAAGCCCGATGATGATCGCCACGTCACACCACTGGATCGCCTGGGTGGTCGAGCGGATTCGGATCCGGATGGCGGTCGTCATTCCGAGAATAACCAGGAATGTCAGTATCGCGGCGGTTTGCCCGTCGTGCGCCGATATCTCGTCCCGGACCACCGACTGCACGGCCACCGCCAGGACGAGGGCGGCAAGAACGACGACGAGACCGACAGGCAACGCGAGTTGCCGATCGGTCTCATGATTTCGTCGCGGCTGTCCTGCCATGACTCTCCAGGAAGAGGCGTACCAGGCAGCCTACGCCCCGTTGCGGGGGCGACGGTACCCTCTCACTCCCAGCTGCTGCCGCGCATGGCTACTCCCTCTTGGTCGACCCCTTGGCGGACCTTCGCGGTGCCCGCCGTTATCCCGATGACCATGACGCTAGGCCAACTCGGGTCCGATTGCACCCGAGAGATGTCGTATTGCGCATAATCCGATGATTGGCCGGCTTATCGTCACCGAACGCGCTCAGAACAAAACGGTGAGTCTATTTCCGGCGTCGGCACGCGAGCATCACGGTGGCCATTACGGACGTTTACCGAGGGCTTCTGCTCCGCTCGGATAGGGAGGCGGGCGCACGGCCGTTCCGCTGCTCATTATGGGCGTCCGGCGGCCCGGCGTCGCGGGGCCGATTGGCCCCATCCGCTGCGTCAATGGATAGGCTGCGGGGCGTGACGGATTCTCCGGCTCGGTTGAGCCATGTGGACGCGGCCGGCGCGGCCCGAATGGTGGACGTGTCCGCCAAGGAGGTCACCGGTCGCCGGGCCGTTGCCGCCGGGCGGTTGTGCACCACCACCGAGGTGATCGAGCTGCTGCGCCGGGACGGGCTGCCCAAGGGCGACGCGCTGGCGGTGGGACGGGTGGCCGGCATCATGGGCGCCAAGCGCACCCCGGACCTCATCCCGCTCTGCCACCCGATCGCGCTGCACGGGGTGACCGTCGACCTGGAGCTGACCGAGCGGGCCGTCGAGATCACCGCGACCGTACGGACGGCCGACCGGACCGGAGTCGAGATGGAGGCGCTCACCGCGGTGGCGGTCACCGGGCTGGCGTTGATCGACATGGTCAAGGCCGTGGACCCGGCGGCCACCATCGACGCGGTACGCGTGCTGCGGAAGCTCGGCGGCAAGACCGGCGACTGGCAGCGGCCGGCGGACCGGCCATGATCCGGGCCCGCGTGGTGGTCGCCTCCAACCGGGCGGCGAGCGGCGTGTACGAGGACACCAGCGGCCCGCTGCTGGTCGCCGGCCTGCGGGAGCTGGGCTGCGCGGTCGACGAGCCGGTGGTGGTGCCGGACGGCGATCCGGTGGGGCAGGCCCTGCTCGCGGCGCTGGAGGACGGCGTCGACGTGGTGCTGACCAGCGGCGGCACCGGGATCAACCCGACGGACCGGACGCCTGAGGTGACCCGGGCGGTCCTCGACTATGAGATACCGGGCATCGCCGAGGCGATCCGGGCGCACAGCCGGCCGACCGTGCCGGCGGCGGCGCTGTCCCGCGGGCTGGCCGGGGTGCTCGGCCGGATGCTGGTGGTCAACCTGCCCGGTTCCACCGGCGGCGCGCGGGACGGGCTCGCGGTCCTGCGCCCGATCCTCCCCCACGCCGTCGACCAGCTGCGCGGCGGGGACCATCAGCGGTAGGGCCACCGGCGGTGGGGCCATGGCCGTGCAGGCAGGTCGGGCCGGACCGGGACCGGTGCGCGACCGCGTACCGGCGGGGGCGTCGGTGCCGGGCGATAGGCTCGGCAGGTGACCGCAGCCGATCCCGTCGCCGTCGCCGCCCCGGGCGTCGTACCCGCTCCGCTGTCCTGGCCCGAGGCCCGGCGCCGGGCGCACGAGGCCGGCGCCGCCGCGGCGCTTCCGGTGGCCGAGGTCCCGCTCGAGTCGGCCGACGGCCGCACGCTGGCCCGCCCGCTCGCGCCGCTCACCGACCTGCCCGCCTTCCGCACCTCCAGCGTGGACGGCTGGGCCGTCCGCGGACCGGGCCCGTGGCGGATCGTCGGCCGGGCCCTGGCCGGCGCCGTGTCCGCGCCGCTGCCCGAGGCGGGCACCGCCGTCGAGATCGCCACCGGCGCGATGCTGCCCGACGGGGCGGACGCCGTGCTCCGGGTCGAGGAGTCCACCCGGTCCGCGGACGGTCTGGTCGAGGGCCGGCTGCGCGGCACGCCGGAGTGGCGCTCGCCGGGCGAGGAGGCGCGGGCCGGCGAGGAGCTGCTGCCCGCCGGCACGCCCGTCGACCCGGCCGTGATCGGTCTGGCGGCCTCCTGCGGGCACGACCGGCTCGCGGTCCGCCGGGCCCCGCGCGCCGCGCTGCTGGTCTTCGGCGACGAGCTGCTGACCGCCGGACCGCCGGGGGACGGGCGGGTGCGGGATGCGCTCGGCCCGGCCGTGCCGGCCTGGCTGCGCCGGTACGGCTGTGACATCGGGCCGGCCGACTTCACCGGCCCGGTCGCCGACACCCTGCCGGCGCACGTCGACGCGCTCCGGGCGGCACTGGCCGGCGCCGACCTGGTCTGCACCACCGGCGGCACCATGCACGGGCCGGTGGACCACCTGCATCCGGCGCTCGACGCGCTCGGCGCCGAGTACGTGGTCAACACCGTCGCCGTCCGGCCCGGCTTCCCGATGCTGGTGGCCCGGGTGTCCGGCGCGGACGGCCGGGCCCGGTTCGTGGCCGGGCTGCCCGGCAATCCGCAGTCCGCGATCGTCGCCCTGGTGTCCCTGGTGGCACCGCTGCTGGCCGGTCTTCAAGGTCGCGCCCAGCCGGAACTGCCGGCCGTGACGCTGGCCGAGCCGGTCCCGGGCCGCGGCGAGTCCACCCACCTCGCGCTCGTCCGGGTTGACCCGCGAGACAACACCGCCCGCCCGGTCCGGCACGTCGGCTCCGCGATGCTGCGCGGGCTCGCCCTGGCGGACGGCTTCGCGGTCATCGCGCCGGGCGCCGAGGGGGCGCCCGGCGACGCCGTGCCGTTGGTGCCGCTGCCGCCGCGCCAGGGAGTGGTCCGGTGACGGGCGCCGTTGCACCGCACGACGCGGTCGGCGGGGCCGTTCCGCCGGAGGTCGTCCTGGTGGCCGTCGGCACCGAGCCGCTGGACCTGGCCGCCCACGAGGCGGCGGTGGCGGGTGCGCGTTCCGGGGCGGTGGTGTCGTTCCAGGGCGTCGTCCGCGACCACGATCACGGCCGCGGAGTCACCCGGTTGGAGTACGAGGGACATCCGAGCGCCCTCGACGTGCTCCGGGCGGTGGCCGCGGAGATCGCCGGCGATGACGCGGTGCACGCCGTCGCGGTGTCCCACCGGGTCGGGCCGCTGGACATCGGCGACGTCGCGCTGGCGGCCGCCGTCAGCACCGCGCACCGCGCCGCCGCCTTCGCCGCCTGCGCACGCCTGGTCGACGAGGTGAAGGCCAGGCTCCCGGTGTGGAAGCACCAGATCTTCGCCGATGGCACGGACGAGTGGGTCAACTGTCCCTGACGGACGGACGCTCCCCGCCGCGCGGCGGCATCACCCGCACCGGTGTGGCGGGTCTGACGTGCCCCTGCGGCGTCAGGCGCGCAGCGCGGGCGTGCGCCGGTCCTGCCGCTGGTGCTCGGGGTAGAACACCGGCTCCGCCCCCGGCCGCCAGGGCAGCGCCGCCACCAGCACGATCAGCGCGATGGCCAGCGAGTTTTCCATCAGCGCGCCGAACAGGCCGTCCTGGTAGTGGGAGACCGCGGGCAGCTGGTGCTCGTACGGCCAGATCGGTGAGATGAGGAACAGCGCGTAGAGCGCGACGGCGGCCGCGGCGTGCCGCGCCCCGGTCAGCGTCGGGTACCAGATCGGCGAGCGGAGGCCGCCGATGCCGTTCAGCCCGGTCGGCGCGGCGGTGGTGCGGCGCAGCCCGCGGCTGGCGGCCCGGCGCCGGCTCGCGGCGTCGGCCAGGATGATGACGGCCGGCACGACGAACACCAGGTGGTGGGTCCAGGAGATCGGGCTGATGACGTTCGCGGTCAGGCCGATGATGGTGAAGGCGGTCAGTTCGTCGCCGTCGGCGTGCGCGCTCGCGGCCCGGGACAGCCCGACCGCCAGCAGCAGCACCGCGAACGCCAGGTAGATCAGGCCCGGCGTCTCCATCGAGTCGTACAGCCGGGCCAGCATGCCGGCCAGGGACTGGTTGGGGGTCGCGTCGGGCTCGCCCACCCGGCCGGTGTCCCAGAGCACCTCGGTGAAGTAGGTCGTCGACGCCCGGCCGGCCACCGCGAAGGTGGCCAGGGTGACGCCGGCGGCGGTGGCCATTGCGGTGAACGCCGCCCGCCACTGACGGGTCAGCAAGAGATGGACGATGAACAGCGCGGGCGTCAGCTTGATGGCGGTGGCCAGGCCGATGCCGACCCCCGCCCACGCGCCGCCCAGCCAGCATCGCCGCAGCAACCCGCCGGTGACCGGACCGCGCAACACCCGGCGGGCCCGCCAGCGCAGCGCGATCAGATCGGCCATGACGAGGCCGAAGAGCAGCAGGTTGACCTGGCCATAGCCGAGCGTCTCCCGGACCGGCTCGATGGCGGCGGCCAGCGGCACGGCCAGGGCGACCCCGAACCACAGCGGCCAGCGCATCCGTTCGGCGATCGGCTTGAGCAGGGCCGTCAGCACCACCGCGAGGGTGCCGAGGCTGGCCAGCACGTTGATCAGGCCGGCCATCCCGACCCGCAGCGGGGCCATCGGCAGCATGGTGAGCGCGGCGAACGGCGGGTAGGTGAAGCCGAGGGTGGTCCGGGGCGCCACGAACCCGTACAGGTCGTTGCCGGCCGCCCACCACGCCACGGCGCCGTGGTAGATCTTCAGGTCGAAGAAGTTGTACGGCCGGCCGAACGCGCCGATGGCGAGCCAGGACAGATAGCAGGTCAGGGCCACGGCCGCGAGGCGCGTGACGGTGCGGCTGTCCACGCGGGACCACGTCCACCGGGACGGGGTGTGCGTGTCGGTCCGCCCATCGACGGTCGCCGGCATGGCACTGTCACCCCCGTACCGATCGTGTCCAGGTCCTGCACGCAGCAGCCTAGAACCGCGCCACACCGCACCGCCCCCTGCGTTATCCGAACGTATCCCGTCCCACACTAGTTCGCGACATTTCTGTCTCGTTGCCACAGGGCGGTAATTCCAGATAAATCACCGCTAAGCTGCCGTGTCGCCCGGTGCAATGGGCGGTGCCGGCCCGTGCCCGGCGCGACCGCGGGCGCTCCCGGCGGCGCGGTCCCGCCGGCTCGGCCATGAGGTTCGAAATCCTATCGACGCGGCTCAACCCGGCCGCGCACGGGGCACCTCAGCCCGGCAGCCGCCGCGCCGCCGTGGCGGAGCGCACCGCGATCCGCGCGTCCCGGCGGGCGCCCCGGACCACGCGCCGCACCGAGCGACCGCCGCGCTGCACCGACCGGCGACCGTCGAGCACCGCCCGGCTGGTGCGCCAGCGCAGACCCGGTCGGCCCTCGGTGTCGGCGGCCGCCAGCAGCAGCCCGCCGAACATGCCGAGGTTCTTCAGGAAGTGGATCCGGTGGTTCGCCCGCTCGGCCGGGTCGTCGATGGCCCAGTACGAGTGCCCGGCCACGGTGGTCGGCACCAGCGTGCCGGCCAGCACGGTCGCGGCCGGCCGGGTCAGGTGACCGGTGGCCAGCAGCAGTCCGGCGGTCAACTGCAGGGCGCCGTTGACCCGGACCAGGCTCTCGGCGTCGGAGGGCAGCCGCGGGTCGACCCGCTCCATCATCGGGCCCACCCGATCGGTGACCTTGCGCGCCCGCCCGACGAACGGCTGCGGGTTGGCCAGGGACCGGGCACCGTTGATCACAAAAATGCCGCTGAGCATGGCGCGGGCGATGCCACGTACGGGTCTCATGCGTCAGTCATACCCCGCGGCCGTCCGCTTTACCCGCGCATCGACGGTAACCATGGCCGGTCATCGTGGCTGGCCCCGGCACTTTGCCCCACCGATCGGCCGCCGGGCAGGTAGCGTCGCCAGCCATGACAGCTGTGCGGCTCCGGCCGGAGCAGCCGTCGGACGTGCCCGCGATCCGGCGGTTGCTGGCCGCCGCCTTCGCGCACTCCGACAACCGGGTCCCGGCCGAGGTGCGGCTGGTGGACGCGCTCCGCGTGGACGACGCCTGGATACCCGAGCTTTCCATCGTGGCCGAGGTCGGCGGCGAGATCCTCGGCTATGCCCTGTTGTCCAGGGTACGGGTCGATCCGGCCGGCTTCCCCGCGCTCTGTCTCGGGCCGGTGGCCGTGCGGCCCGACCGGCAGCGGGCCGGATACGGCAGCGACGTCGTGCAGGCCGCGCTGTCGGCGGCCACCGAGCTGGGCGAGCGGCTCGTCGTGCTGCTCGGCAGCCCGGCGTACTACCGGCGGTTCGGCTTCTTTCCGGCCGCCCGGCTGGGGCTCACCAGCCCGTGGTCGGGGCTGGGCGACCCGTGGCAGGCGCTGCTGCTGCCGGCCTCCGCCGGCGACGCCGCCGCGCCGTCGACCGCGGCCGGTACGGCGGGATCGCCCGCCGGCGCGGCGGGACCGCCCGCCGAGGACGCGCCGGTGCCGCCGTCCGGGGAGGTCACCTTCCCCGGGCCCTGGTCGCTCGTCTGAGCCGCGCCGGCCCGGCCGCCGGTCAGCTCGGCTGAGCCGCGCCGGCCCCGGCCGCCGGTCAGCTCGGCTGGGTCCGCAGGTAGCGGCCGAAGTGCGGCACCGTGAACGCCACCGTGCCGCGCTCGCCCGAGTAGATCAGTCCCTTCTTGATCAGCGCGTCGCGAGCGGGGGAGAGGCTCGCGGGCTTGCGCCCGAGTGACTTCGCGATCTCGGCGGTCGGTACGGCCGCGTCCATGTCGTCGGTGGGCTGCCCGTCGGCCGGCTCGGTCTCGACGTACGACAGGGCCGCCATGGCGCGCATGTACTCCCGCTCGGCCGGGGTGGCGCGCTCGAACCGCGAGCCGAAGAACCCCACCGCCAGCTCGGCCTCCGCCTCCGGTGCGGCCACCCGGACATCCGCCGGGGCGATCGGGGACCGGGGGGCGTGATCCCAGGTGGCCTTCCCGTACGCCTGCACGAAGTACGGATAGCCGCCCGACTTCTCGTAGAGCAGGTCGAGCGCCTTCGGCTCGTACTCCACCTCCTCCCGCTCGGCGGGCGCGCAGAGCGCCTGGTCGGCGGCGATCCGGTCGAGCCGGTCGATGCGCTGGTAGCGGAACAGCCGTTCGGAGTACGACTTCGCGGCCGACAGCACGGCCGGCAGGTGTGGCAGGCCGGCGCCCACCACGATGAGCGGCGCGCCGAGCTGGGACAGCTCGTGGCAGGCCGCGCACAGCCCGGAGACGTCCTCCGGGCCGAGGTCCTGCATCTCGTCGATGAACACGGCGATGCCCGTGCCGACGTCGGTGGCCACGCTCGCCGCATCACTGAGCAGCTCCACCAGGTCGATCTCGATGTCGCCGGAATCGGCCCGTCCGGTTGCCGCCGGCACGTCGATGCCGGGCTGCCAGCGGTCCCGCAGCCGGGGCGCGGCGGCCTTGCGGCCGGCCTGCGCGGGCGCTCCGCCGCGCAGCGCGAACGCCTTGAGCACGCCGAGGAACTCGTCGATCCGCCCCGGGGCGCGGTGGTGCGGCGCGAGTTCCCGGACGGCCATGTGCAGGGCCGCGGCCACCGGCCGGCGCAGCGACTGGTCGGGCCGGGCCTCGATCTTCCCGGTGCCCCACAGCCGACCGATTGCCTGCGAGCGGAGGGTGTTGAGCAGCACGGTCTTGCCGACGCCGCGCAGTCCGGTAAGCATCAGGCTGCGTTCGGGCCGCCCGCGGGCGATGCGTTCCAGGACGACGTCGAACACGTCCAGCTCGCGGTCGCGGCCGGCCAGCTCGGGTGGCCGCTGGCCGGCGCCGGGAGCGTAGGGGTTCCGGACGGGGTCCACCCTCGTACCGTATCGGCGCTTCTAGCTGAATCGGTAGATTGCTGTAGAGGAACCGATGGCGTGTCGCGGACGGCGCCTCGAGCAAAAACTAGGGCCTTCTAGCGAGAGGGCTAGAAAGACCTAGTTTTGCCTACGCGGCCGGCTCAGCGCTGCTTGAGGCAGAGCACGAAGTCGAGGGTGTCCAGCGGGCTGTTGAAGAAGTACCAGTCGGTGTAACCGTCCACCTGCGCGCACTTGGCCACCGCGTCGGTCTTGCCGTTCGTGGCGCCGTCCACGCGGCGCAGCACCTCGAAGGTCCCGGGCCCGCAATCGGTGATGACCATCCGTGGCTTGTCACCGGCGCCGCTCTCGTTGCGCACGCACTGGCCGGCCTTGACGAACCGGGCGTCCGACGAGGACTCGGGCGTCGGCGTTCCGGTGTCCGGATTCGGGGTGCCGGCGCCGGCGCCCGGGCCGGCGGCCGTCGGCGTGCCACCGGTCGTGCCGGCCGGGGCCGCCACGCCGGACCCGCCATCCCGGTTCTTCAGGTAGTAGGCGCCGGCCGCGCCGCCCACGACGAGGAGCGCCAGCACCACCAGGACCGCGACCGTCGGCCCCCGTCGGCGCCCGGCGGCCGGCTCCGGCGCGTTGCTGGACCACTCCGGCAGGCCCGCCGACTGGCCCGGCTCGTACCGCCGTGCCGACCCGTAGCCCGGGGTCGAGCCGGGCCCGGCCGTCGCCGCTTCCTGGGGGCCGCCCGAGGCGGACCCGTAGCCGGTCCCGGCCGACGGCTGGTAGCCGCCGGTCGCCGTGGGATCGTACCCGTCCGGCGCGTAGCCGCCGGCCGCCGCCGGATCGAACCCGCGGGTCGCCGCGGCATCGAACCCGGTCGCCGGCTCGTACCGGCCCGGCTCGTACCCGCCGGCCGCCGCGGGGTCGTACCCGGTCCCGGACGGCTGGTAGCCGGCGGCGTTCCCCGGTTCGTAGCCGCCGTCGGCCGGGGACCCGTACCGACCGGTCGCCCCGTACCCGCCGCGCGCCGCCGAGCCGTACCCGTCCGTCGGGGCCGCGGGGCCGTACCCGTCCGCCGGGTCCGCCGAGCCGTAGCCGCCGGCCGATTCCGGCGCGCCGTACCCGCCGGTGGACCCGGCTGCGCCGTACCGGCCGGTCGGTTCCGCGGAGTCGTACCCGGCCGACCCGGCCGACCAGGGCGGGGTCCGCAGGCCGTCGTTGCCGGCGTCGGGCTCCGGCTCCTCCGACGACCAGGCCGACCGGCTGGGGCGTCCGTCCGGCCACGGCTCGGGCCCTGCTCCAGCGCGGTCCGGCGGTCCATAGTTGGACATGACGGGGGCTCCCGGGGGT
The DNA here is from genome assembly GCF_042434095.1 of Plantactinospora siamensis. Classification (NCBI taxonomy): domain Bacteria; kingdom Bacillati; phylum Actinomycetota; class Actinomycetes; order Micromonosporales; family Micromonosporaceae; genus Plantactinospora; species Plantactinospora siamensis. The sequence goes on along the minus strand of NZ_JBHLUE010000002.1, from coordinate 228,074 downwards.
CGGTCTGGGCCGGTAGGTGAGGGGCCGGCTACCTGTGGTGGCTAGCGTCCAGGCCACCGTAGCCCGGACGGGGAATTAAAGCAGCCGCCGCGCTGGAGGTGTACCACTGGCGTCACAGCAGCCGTAGCTGCCGGTCCCGGGGGCGGCGTGGCTGCTCGGCGCCGAACCGCTCGAAGAGACCCGGATCGATCGCCTCCAGGAACGGGGTGGGGCTGCACTCCCGCTCCCGGCCGTGCCGGCTGCGGCGCCGGACAGAGCTCAGGTAGAGCCGATCCTGGGCCCGGGTCATCCCGACGAAGAACAACCGGCGCTCCTCGGCCACCTCGTCCGGGCCGGGCGACGAGCCCGGCAGCCGCAGCGGCAGCAGGCCGTCCTCGCAGCCGACCAGGAACACCACCGGAAACTCGAGCCCCTTGGCCGCGTGCAGCGTCAACAGCGTCACGGCCTCGGCCCGCGGATCCAGCGCGTCCACCTCGGCCCCGGTGGCCAGCGCCGTGAGGAAGGCCGGCAGGTCGTTCCCGCAGCGGATGGCCAGCGGCGTCAGCAGCTCGACCGCCGACCAGACGTCGTCCGGCCCGGCGCCGCCGCGGGCGTCGAGGGTCGGCGCCGCGTACCGCTCGGCCAGGACCCGCCCGGCACGCCGCAGCCGGTCCGCCAGCGAACCGCCGGCGCCGCCGACCTCGGCCACCCCGCCGGAGAAGCCGGGTCCGTTGGGGACGCCGGGACCGTCGGGGCCGACCGGCCCGGCGGAGACCGCCGGGGTGCCGGGTCCGCCGGCGTGCCGCAGCTCGGCGGCCAGGGCCGCCACGCCGGCCCGGTCCCGCAGCCGGTTGTGAGAGCGCTTCTGCACCGGTACGCCGGCCCGGTGCAGCGCGTCGACGAGCGGCCCGGCCTGCGCGTCGGTGCGGTACAGCACGGCGATGTCGGCGAACGAGACGGCCCCCGCGTGGCCGGTCCGGCCGTCCACCCGTCCCGAGTCCAGGGACCGGTGCGAGAGCCCGCCTACCAGCTCGTCGATGGTCCGTACCACGAAATCGGCCTCGTCCGCGACGGACGCGGCGGGGTACCGGCCGACCAGCGGCGCCTCGGGGTCGAGCCGGGCCGGGTCGAGCCGCCGGCCACGGACCAGCGAGGTCGGCGCGATGGCCTGCACGGACGCGGCCAGGATCGGCGCCGACGACCGGTAGTTGCGGGTCAGCCGCACGAGGCGGGCGTCGGTGAAATCCTGGGAGAAGCGCAGGAAGTAGCCGACGTCCGCGCCCCGGAACGAATAGATCGCCTGGTCCGGATCGCCGATCGCGCAGAGGTTGCCGTCCGCCGGGCTGAGCAGCCGCAGCAGCTCGTACTGCGTGGCGTCGACGTCCTGGTACTCCTCCACGAACACCCACGACCAGCGCCGCCGGTACTCGGCGACCAGGTCCGGGTCGTCCCGCAACAGCCGCACCGGCAGCTCGACCAGCTCATCGAGATCGACCAGGTCGCGGGCGCGCAGCAGCTTGACGTACGCCGCGTCGTCGTCGCCGGCCTCGGCGCGCAGCTCGGCCCGATCCGCGTCGTCGGCGATCCGGAAGTCCGCCGGCAGCCCGGCGGCCGGCGCGTTCTCCCGGAGGATCCGCAGCCCCAGCGAGTGGAAGGTGGCCACCGTGACGTCCTCGGCCACCGGACCGAGCAGGCCGTCCAGCCGGGCCCGCAGCTCCTCGGCCGCCCGGCGGGTGAAGGTGATCGCGAGGCAGCGCTCGGGGAACACGTTCAGCTCCGCGCACAGGTACGCGATGCGGTGGGTGAGGGTCCGGGTCTTGCCGGTCCCCGGGCCCGCGACGATCAGCATCGGACCGCCGGGCGCGGACGCGGCCACCCGCTGCATGGCGTCCAGCCGGTCGAGCAGGCCGGTGCCCACCTCCTCCATGCCGGCCAGCATCGGCTCGAACGGTTCGTGCGGGGACGGCGGGGCCGCGATCGGCGGCGGTGGCGCGGGCGCCGGGGTGGGCGCCGGCCGGGTCCGCCGGCGCTGCGCGGGCACCGCGCCGGCCGCCGGTCGCCCCGGCTGGGCCGGCGCCGGCCGCATTTCCGGTACGTCGAACAGCGCCTCCGGCTGCGGCGCCGCGCCACCGGTCCGGCGCAGCTCACCGGGCTCGAACAGCCGGATCACCCCGTACTCGCCGTCGTAGCCCGGGACCCGGTGCACCCGGCCCCGGCGCAGCCGGTCGATGGCCTCGGCCAACCGCTCGCCGCCGGCGGCACGCAGGTCCGGCAGCGGCGACCGGGTCAGGATCTCCAGCTCCGGCCCGAGGGCGGCGACCAGCTTGTTGAGCTGCCCGGCCACGGTCTTCGACTTCGCACCCACGCCCTCGATTTCGCCGAGGATCTCGGCCAGCGGAACCAGGTGGGTGACCGCCGGCGCGCCGGGTGGGCGGTAGCCCTCGGGGCGGTCGGCCAGGTCCTCGACCCGGCTCAGCACCCCCACGGTGAGCGGCTTGCCGCATTCCGGGCACCGGCCGCCGGCCGCCCGGGTCCGCTCCGGCGGCCAGTTCACCCCGCAGCCGCGGTGCCCGTCGGCGTGGTACTTGCCCTCCTCCGGGAAGAACTCGATCGTGGAATGCAGCCCCGATCCGCCGCGCAGCCCGTCCCGGATCGCAAAGTAGTCCAGCTCGGTGGCCAGCACGGTGGCCTCCCGGGCCAGCGCGGCCGGTGAATGGGCGTCCGAGTTGGACACCAGCCGGTACCGGTCCAGCCCGGACACCCGCCAGTTCATCGCCGGATCCGACGAGAGGCCCGTCTCCACCGCGAAGATGTGGTCGGCCAGGTCGGCGTAGCAGTCCGCGATGGCGTCGAACCCCGACTTCGAACCCAACGCCGAGAACCACGGGGTCCAGATGTGCGCCGGGACGAGGTAGCCGTCCGGGCTCGCGTCGAGGGTGATCTCCAGCAGGTCGCGCGAGTCGAGCCCGAGGATGGGCCGGCCGTCCGAGGCCAGGTTGCCGATCCGGCCGAGCGCCGCGTTGAACCGCTGCACCGCGTCGAGGTCCGGCAGATAGATCAGGTGGTGCACCTTGCGGGTCCGGTCGTCCCGCTTGTAGATGGTGGAGATCTCGACGCTCAGCATGAACCTGGTGGCCGTGTCCCCCGAGGTGCCGGCCAACCGGGGCGGCAGCCGGCGCGCGATGTCCCGCTCGGTCTCCGGATCCAGCCGGTACAGCCCCGGCTCGGCGGGCACCAGCGTCTCGCGCAGGTGGGCCAGCCAGGCCGGGTGGGTGAAGTCGCCGGTGCCGAGCAGGGTGATCCCCTTGCGCCGGGACCACCAGCCGAGGGTGGGCAGCGAGAGGTCGCGGCTGCACGCGCGGGAGTATCGCGAATGGATGTGCAGGTCGGCGACGTACGGGGTGCCTACGGGAGCGCCACGGTCGGCGGCGGCTGGGAACGGAAGCACGCCGCATCCTGTCATGGGGCGATTCGCCGCCGCGTTCCGCCACGCGGCCGGGTGACCCGGGCTATCTGCTCCGCAACTCCACGAGGGTGACCTGCGGCGGGGCGCCGACCCGAACGGGCGGGCCCCAGAACCCGGCGCCGTTGGTGACGTACAGCTGGGTGCCGTCGATGGTGGCATGGCCGGAGACGACCGGCTGTTGCAGCCGGACCACGTAGTCGAACGGCCACACCTGACCGCCGTGGGTGTGGCCGGACAGCTGCAGGTCCACCCCGTGCTTGGCCGCCTCGTGCACCGCCACCGGCTGGTGGGCGAGCAGCACCACCGGCCGGGCCGGGTCGCGGTCGCCGAGCGCGGCGTCGAAATCCGGCCCGGCCGCCGCCGGCCCGGTCCCGCGGGCCGACACGTCGTTGATGCCGGCCAGGTCCAGCACCCCGCCCGGGGTGACGATCTCGCGCCGGGCGTTCTGCAGCACCCGTACGCCGAGCCGGTCCACCTCGGCCACCCACTCCGCGACGCCGGAATAGTATTCGTGGTTGCCGGTGACGAAGTAGCTGCCGTACCGGGAGCGGAGGTCGCGCAGCGGCTCGGCCGCGGGGCCGAGCTGGGCCACCGAGCCGTCCACCAGGTCACCGACCACCGCCACCAGATCGGCGTCCAGGCTGTTGATCATGTTGACGATGCGCTCGGCGTGCGGTCGTCCGGCCAGCGGTCCGAGGTGGATGTCGGAGACGGTGGCGATGCGCAGGCCGTCCATCGGCCGGGGCAGCTTGGCCAGGCCGATCCGGACCCGGTCCAGCCGGGGCGGTCCGGTCGCCACCCGTACGCCGTACCCGGTCACGCCCGCGGCCGTGAGCCCGGCCATGATGGCCGCGCCCCGGGCCAGCAGCAGCCGCCGGCCGGGATCGTGCCATCCGGCGCCGGCATCGGTGCCGCCGCTGTCCTGGTCGGCGCCGTCGCGGGGACCAGCGGCGCCGGCGTGGCCGTTCGGCGGCGTGCCATCCGCGCGGGTGTGGCCGTTCGGCGGCGTGCCGTCCGCGCGGGTGCGGCCGTTCGGCGGCGTGCCGTCGGCGGACGTCCCCGCGGCAATCCCCGGCACCGCGCCGGCAGACGACCCGGCGTCGATGTCCGGCGCGGCGGCCGGGCCCGGCCCGGAGCCGACGCCGGCGCGAGCGCCGGTGCCCGGTCCGGCTACGCCGACGGCCGACGGCGTTCGTGCCGGCGGGGCCGCGGTCGGCGCCGGGCCGCCGTGCTCCGCCACCCGCCGCGCCCGGGACCGCAGCACGCGCCGGGCGACCAGCATCGGCAGCTCCAGCGCGAGCAGCGCCAGCACCAGGTAGAACATGAGCGCGAGCCACAGGTAGCCGGGCCAGGCCAGCCAGTAGAAGCCGGCGTTCGTGCCGGCCACCGTGACCGGGACCAGCACGGCCAGCGCCACCGCGAGCACGGCGCCGCTCCGGCGCAGCCACACCGACCCGGTGGTGTCCCGGACGAGACGCCGCCACAGGTAGAGGTGGGCCAGCGTCATCACCACGGCCACGACCAGGAGAGGCAGCACGATGGCCATCGTCGCTCAGCCGCCGGCGAACGGGGGCAGAATGTCCACTGTTGCCCCGGACGGGACGGGCGCCCGGCGATCGTGCCACGGCAGGCCGTCGACCAGGAAGCTGGCCACCTCGAGCACGGCGCCCAGCCGCGGCCCGTGCCGGTCACGCAGCGCGCCGACGAGCTCGTCGAGGCAGCCCGGATGGGGCAGGGACTCCTCCGACCGCCCGGCCGCGGCGCGCGCGCCGGCGAAGTACCGCACGGTGACGGTCACGCCACTCAACCGCCGATCGCGGACATCGGGCGTACCGGCTGCAGGAAGGTCGGGTCGTCGATGCCGTGGCCGGCCCGCTTGGCCCAGGTGGCGGCCCGCCACCGGTCGGCCAGCTCGGCGTCGTCGGCGCCGGCCCGCAGCGCGGCGCGCAGGTCCGACTCCTCGGTGGCGAACAGGCAGTTGCGGATCTGGCCGTCGGCCGTCAGCCGGGTGCGGTCGCAGTCGCCGCAGAACGGGCGGGTGACGCTGCCGATGACGCCCACCCGGGCCGGCTGCCCGGCCGCGTCGACGTACCCGTCGACCAGCCACGTCTCGGCGGGCGCGCCGCCCCGCGCCACGGGGTCGGGCAGCAGGCTGACCGCGGCGCGCAGCGCGGCGAGGATCTCGTCGGCGGTCACCATCACGCGGCGGTCCCAGCCGTGCTGGGCGTCCAACGGCATCTGCTCGATGAACCGCAGCTGGTAGCCGTGGTCGAGCGCGAAGCGCAGCAGCCGCGGGGCCTCGTCGTCGTTGACGCCCCGGATCAGCACCGAGTTGATCTTCACGGGGCGCAGCCCCGCCGCGGTGGCCGCGGCGAGGCCGGCCAGCACGTCCGGCAGCCGGTCCCGCCGGGTCAGCTCGGCGAACCGTTCTCGGTCGACGGTGTCGAGTGAGACGTTGACCCGGTCCAGCCCGGCGGCCCGCAGCGGCTCGGCCAGCCGGTCCAGGCCCAGGCCGTTGGTGGTCAGCGACAGCACCGGCCGGGGCCGCAGCCCCGCCACCCGGCCCAGGATGTCCAGCAGACCCGGCCGGATCAGCGGCTCGCCCCCGGTGAACCGCACCTCGGTCACGCCGAGCCGCTCGACGGCGATCCGGATCAGCCGGACCACCTCGTCGTCGGTGAGCACCTCCGACTTCGGCAACCAGGGCAGGCCCTCGGCCGGCATGCAGTAGGTGCAGCGCAGGTTGCACCTGTCGGTCAGCGACACGCGCAGGTCGGTGGCGGCGCGCCCGTACCGGTCCACGAGCGCCCCGTCCGCCGAACCGGGCCGCTCGGGGGATGCGCCGACTCCGATGCTCACCGGTCCACCGTAGCCCGTCAGACCGACAACGCGGCCCGGGCGGCCGCCCGCACCGACTCGCGGTAGGCGGTGCCGAACAGCGCGGTGTGCACCAGGAGCAGGTGCAACCGGTGTACGGGAGCGCGATCCCGCCAGCCGTCGGCCAGCGGCCACACCTCCTGGTACGCGGCCAGCGTGCGGTCCAGGTGCGGGCTGCCGCCGAAGAGCGCGAGCTGGGCCAGGTCGGTCTCCCGGTGCCCACCGTGCGCGGCGGGGTCCACCAGGTGGGCCCGGCCGGTAGCGGACCACAGCACGTTGCCGGGCCACAGGTCGCCGTGCACCCGGGCGGGCGGCTCGGCGCCGCCGTAGCCGTCGAGCCGGGAGATCACCCGCTCCACCAGCCCGGCATCGGCGCGGTCGAGCGCACCGGAGTCCACCGACCGGCGCAGGTACGGCGCGAGCCGGGTCCGGCCGAACCACTCCGACCACGGGCCCTCCGAGCCGGCGTTGTCCTGCGGGAGCGCCCCGATGTATCCGGGCCAGTCCGCGCCGAAGCGCGGCGCGCCGGCGCGGTGCAGCGCGGCCAGGTTACGGCCGAACCGCTCCGCCGCGGCCGGCTCGGCCGGACCCGGCTCGACCCACTCCAGCGCCAGCATGCCGTCCAGCACCACCAGCACCTCGGGCACCGGCACGGCCGCCGCCGCGGCGAGCCAGCGCAGGCCGGCCGCCTCGGCCGCGAAGAAGCCGGGCGGCGCCGGCGAGCCCGCCGACTCCGGCCAGCTCTTGGCGAAGATGGAGGTGCCGTCGTCCAGGGTCAGCCGGGACGCCGTACAGATGTCGCCCCCGGAGACCGGCGTCTCGCGGATGCGCTGGTGGGTGAGGAAGGTGGGAAGCTGTCCCGGGTGCGCGCGCAGGTAGGCCAGATCCATCCGCGCACCGTATCGCCGCGCCCCGCGCGGCCGGTGACACACCGGAGGCTTTGCGCATCGAGTGGGTGCCGTGTCCGGCATCGGGGGGTGAGGATGAACCATGACCACCACCGCTGTCCGGCCCTACCGTCCCGCCGACCACGCCGCCGGGCGCCGCCTCTGGGGTGAGCTGGCGGACCAGCGCCGATCGCTCTATCCGGGCGGCGGCGGACCGGACGTCGGCGACTTCGAGGAGTACCTCACCCGGCTGGATCTGTCCGGGATGTGGGTGGCCGAGCACCCCGAGCACGGGGTGGTGGGCCTCGTGGGGTTGATCCTGGACGGCCGGTCCGGGCGGATCGAGCCCGTTGTGGTGGCCGGGCAGGCGCGTGGCATCGGCATCGGCCGGGCCCTGCTGGCCCATGTGGCCGACCAGGCCCGCCGGCGCGGGATGCGCCGGCTGACCGTCACCCCGGACGCCCGGAACCTCGACGCGCTGCGCTGCCTGCATGGCGCCGGCTACGACCGGCTGTCCGCCGTCGAGCTCACCCTCGACCTGGCCGGCCGGACCGAGGACCGGCGCACCGAACTGGAGCTGCACGGGTTGCGGTTCCGGGCCTGACCCACGCTGGGCGGCCAGACAGAAATTCTTCCGGTACGGCCCGGGGCGGCATCGTGCCGACCAGCACCATTACCCAGCGTGGCTGTGGATGACCGGCGTGTCGTCCACAGGCGCCTGCTGTCGCCGTGGCCACCCGGAGCGCGTTCCCGCCAGGCTGGCGCGCATGGCTACCTGCGAACCTCCCCGGCTCATGGTCCGCTCGCCGGCGGACCTCATCGCGGCCGTCCCCTACCTGCTCGGTTTCCACCCGTCCGACAGCCTGGTCGTGGTCGCCCTGCGCGGCCCGCGGGTGGAGTTCGCCGCCCGCGTCGACCTGCCCGAGCCGCCGTCCGGACCGGTGGGTGCGGCCCCGGCGGACCGGGTGTCCGGGGCGGGGCGTGCGGATCCGCGCACCCGCGCGACCGTCGGGAGCCGCGCGGATCCGCTCGACCGCGCGGCTTCGACGAGGCATCCGGCGCCGTCGGCCGGAGTGCTGGGCGCGATGGCCCGGGAGATCGTCGAGGTGGTCCGGCGCCAGCGGGTGGACGCGGTGACCGTGCTGGGGTATGGGCCGCCGGAGCGGGTGACGCCGGCCATCGATGCGGTGGCGGCGGTGGTGCGGCAGCATGACCTGCGGGTGCTCGACCTGCTCCGGGTCACCGGCGACCGGTACTGGTCCTACCTGTGCGACAACCCCGCGTGCTGCCCGGCCGACGGTGTGCGGTTCGACGCGCACGCCAGCCCGGTGGCCGCGGCCGCCATCTTCGCGGGCCAGGTGGCGCTGCCCGACCGGAACGCCCTCGAGCGGCAGCTTGCGCCGGTCGGTGGCCCGGAGCGGGTGGCACTGCGCGCGGCCGCCGAACGGGCCAGCAAGCGGCTGTCCACCCTGCTCATGGACGCGGCCGCCGCGGCCGCCGCGGCCGCCCGGACCGCGGCCGGTCCGGGCCCGGTGGCGTCGGCCGAGCGGGGATCGGCGGCCGACGTGCGGGCCGAGCCGGGATCGGCCGCCGGCATGCCGGCCGAGCGGCAATCGGCCGCCGGCGCGCCGGTCCGGCCGACGCCGCGCGACGAGCGCTCCCGGGCGGTGCGCGCGGCTCGGATCCGCGCCCTGCGCTCGGCCGGGGCCGCGGCGCTGCGGGTGGCCCGGGCGCGGCACCGGGCCGGTCAGCGGCTCACCGACGACGAGGTGTGCTGGCTCGGGGTGCTGCTCAGCCGCCTGCCGGTACGGGAACAGGCGTGGCACCGCGTCGACTCCGACCCCGACCAGGTCGCGCTCTGGACGGACGTGTTGCGCCGGGTGCCGAGCCGGCTCGCGGCGCCACCGGCCGCGCTGCTGGCCTACGCGGCCTGGCGATCCGGGCAGGGCGCCCTCGCCGTGATCGCCGTGGAACGCGCGCTGGCGGTCGAACCCCGCTACCCCATGGCCCTGCTGCTCGACGAGGCCCTGCGCGCCGGCCTGCCGCCCTCGGTGATGGACGAGGAGCCGTCCGACGCCGCGCGGACCGGCAGCGGCCGGACCGGCGGCACGCGGACCGGCCGGGCCCGCCGGCGATGAGCACGGCGGCCCGCTCAGCAGGTGACGCGCTCCGCGCCGGTGTAGACGTTCATGGTCTGCCCGCGGAGGAACCCGACCAGCGTCATCCCGGCCTCGCCGGCCAGCTCGGCGGCCAGCGTGCTGGGCGCCGACACGGCGGCCAGCACGGGGATCCCGGCCATCCACGCCTTCTGGGTCAGCTCGAAACTGGCCCGACCGGAGACCATCAGAACGTGGCCGGTCAACGGCAACCGCTCCTGCCGGGCCGCCCAGCCGATCACCTTGTCCACCGCGTTGTGCCGGCCGACATCCTCCCGGGCCACCACCAGCTCGCCGCCCGTGCTGAACAGGCCGGCCGCGTGCAGTCCGCCGGTGCGCTCAAAGGTGCGCTGCGCCGCGCGGAGCCGGTCCGGCAGCCGGGCCAGATCGGTCGCCGCCAGCTCGACCCGATCGGTGGCCACGTCGTACGGCGACCGGGTCCGGACGGCGTCGATGCTCGCCTTGCCGCAGACCCCGCAGGAGCTGGTGGTGTAGAAGGCCCGGGCCGGATCTGTCTCCGGCTCGGGGACGCCGTCGGCCAGCACCACGTCCACCACGTTGTAGGTGTTCGGCGCGTTGTCCCCGGCACACAGCTGCGCGGTGGACACGTCCCGGGCCGATCGGATCAGGCCCTCGGTCAGCAGGAACCCGATGGCCAGGTCCAGTTCGTCGCCGGGGGTTCGCATCGTCACCGCCAGCGGGCGGCGGGCCTGCCCCGCCCGGCCGACCCGGATCTCCAGGGGCTCCTCCCCGGCCAGCGTGTCGGGACGGCGTACCGCGGCGGGCGCGTCCCGGTCCGGAGCCGACAGGTCGATCCGCAGCACACTTCGCCGGTCACTGGCACGTCCCATGACCTCATCCTGCCTCGCCGGCCGGCAACCCGCCCCGCGGCCTTTCCCGGCGGGCCCACGGTCGAGGCCGTCGCGCCGGTCCGGCGCCTCGACCGACCTCGTCGATGGCCACCCGCCGGCCGAGCGGGCGGGGCGGCGCCCGCTACGGTGGCCGGCATGAGCGGGTACGGGGCGGTCGTGCTGGCGGGCGGGGCCGGCCGCCGCCTCGGCGGGGCGGACAAGCCGGCCGTGTCGGTCGGCGGCCGGTCGATGCGGGACCGGGTGCTGGCCGCCGTCGCCGATGCCGCGCCGCGGATCGTGGTGGGGCCTCCCGCCGGGCTGCCCGCCGACGTGCTGACCGTCCGCGAGCAACCCGCGGGCGGCGGACCGGTGGCTGCCCTGGCCGCCGGCCTCGCCCGGCCCGAGCTGGCCGGCGTGGCCGAGGTGGCCGTGCTCGCGGCCGACCTGCCGCTGCTCACCCCGGAGGCCGTGGCGCTGCTGCGCCGCGAGCTGCGGTGCGGCCCGGCCGACGGGGTCTGCTACCTGGATGACGCCGGTCGGCGGCAGTCGCTGTGCGCGATGTGGCGGGTGGAGCCGCTCCGGGGCGCGGTGTCGGCGCTGGCCAGGTCCCGGGACGGATCGCTGGCCGGCGCGCCGTTCCGGGCGCTGCTCGCCGCCCTGACCGTGCGGGAGGTGGCCTGGCCGGGGGGCGGGCCGCCGCCCTGGTTCGACTGCGACACTGAAGCGGACGTCCGGCGCGCCGAGGAGTGGCTCAATGACGACCATGGATGACTGGGTGACGGCCGCGAGCGCCGAACTGGGCCTGGACCCGGCGGACGTACGAACGCCGCTGGTGCTCGACCTGGCCCGGGACGTGGCGCACAACGTGCTCCGGCCGGGCGCGCCGGTGACCGCGTACCTGCTCGGTCTGGCCGTGGGCCGCGGCGCCGACCCGGCCGACGCGGCCGACCGGCTCAGCGGCCTGGCAAGGGGTTGGGCCGCTGGGCCCGGCGGACCCGCCGCTGGGCCCGGCGGACCCGATGAGCCGGCCGGGCCCGGCACGAGGTGACCGCGTGCGGGGGCGGTGGTGGCCGGCCCGCGTGGGTTCGGCGGAACCGGCGGCTGGGTAGCTGTCAGCTTCGAGTCCGGCACGTCACCCCCGACGGCGCCATCGCCTAGGGTGTGCCAGACGGACGGAGGCGATCATGACAGCAGAGCACCCCTCACCCGGCGCGGACGGGGACACCGGGGCGGAGGCGACCGCGCTGCCCGACCCGGTCCTGCTCGACGAGCCCACCACCGCCGACCTGCGGGCCAAGGTGACCGAGGCGTGGCAGGACTTCGCCCGGGCGCTGGCCACGGCGCTGCGGGCCCTGCCGGCCGGCGCGCAACTCGAGCTCACGCTCGACCCCACGGCCTCGGGAACCGGTGAGGCTGTCTACTCGGTCTTCCTCGGGGTGGGCGACCAGGACCGGGTGCTGGCGCGGGCCGTGGGCAACGCCACGCTGCCCGCCGGATACCGGCTGGACCGGGCGGCCGTCGCCGACATGGTGGCCCTGGGCTGGTCGCCGCCGGGCGTGGTGTCGGGCTCCGGGGATCACTTCGGGCTGGACAGCACGCGCGACGGGGCCAACCGGACCGCCACCGTGGTGGCGCGGACGCTGCGCGACGTGTACGGGGCACCGCACCCGGCGTTCCTGGTCTACCTGGTCCGGGACGCCGATGACGAGCCGATGCCGGTCGAGCCGCTCGGCCCGGCCCGGCCGGAGCTGGCGATGGACCAGCGCAGCGAGCGGGAGCTGGCCGCCGCCCTGGAGCTGGCGCAGACGGAGGTCGCCGAGGCGGACGACGAGGTGCTGCGCCTGGACGAACGGGTGCGCACCGTCATCTCGACGATGTTGCGGTCGAATCCGGAGCAGCTACAGGTGGACTCCGACGGCGACATCAGCATCCGGGCCGGTTCGGCGATGGTCTTCGTCCGGGTTCGCGACAACCCGCCCCTGGTGGACGTGTTCTCGCCGGTCCTGACCGAGGTCGAGCCCACCGAGCGGCTGTACGTGAAGCTGTCGGAGCTGACCAACCGGATGCCGATCGGCCGGCTGTACTGCACCAACGACACGGTCTGGGCCTCCATCCCGGTCTTCGGCCGCAACTTCCAGGCCACCCACCTCATGCTGGCCGTCCAGGTCATGACGGGGTTGGCCGACGAACTCGACGACCGGCTGCTCGGCGAGTTCGGCGGGAAGCGCTTCTTCGGCGAGGGGGACAAGCCCACCGACCGGGAAGCCGGACCGCGGACCGGCATGTACCTCTGATCCGTCGTACACACGTGCTATCCGCAGCCTGTGGATAGCACGTGTGTACGAGTTATCCACAGGCGTCAGCCCCGGTGAGTTATCCACAGGCTCAGCTCGGCGCGGCCACCACGGTCGGCGACTCGAGCAACCGGGACAGCACGATCATGCTGCGCGTCGAGGTGACGAACGGCTCCGCGCGCAACCGCTCGAGGGTCTGCTCCAGGTGCGCGATGTCGGCCGCCCGCAGGTGCACGATGGCGTCCGCCTCGCCGGACACCGTGTACGCGCCGACCACCTCGGGGTGCCGGCGGGTGGCCGCGGAGATCTGGGCCGGGGTGGTCCGGCCCGTGCAGAAGAGCTCGATGAAGGCCTCCGTCGTCCACCCGACCGCGGCCGGGTCGACGACGGCGGTGAATCCCTTGATGACCCCCGCGGCGCGCAACCGATCGACCCGGCGCTTCACGGCCGGAGCGGACAGGGAGACCCGGCCGCCGATCTCCGCGTACGAGGCCCGGGCGTCGGCCACGAGGGACGCAATAATCCGCTGGTCTACGGCGTCGATGTGCAACGTTCCGTCTCTTTCAAGCAATGGTTGTGGCTGTCACCGATGCTTTACCGTACTTACTCTTGGTGTCCGTGAACCAGGAGCGCACGCCGCGAAAGCGGACATACCTGCTGTGCCCGCCGGAACATTTCGCGGTGGAGTACGCCATCAACCCGTGGATGGACACCGACGAGCCGGTGGACGTCGAGCTCGCGGTGAAGCAGTGGGAGTCGTTGCGGGAAACCCTGTCCCGGCTCGGCCACACCGTGCACGTCCTGCCGCCCCGAGCCGGGCTGCCCGACATGGTCTTCGCGGCCAACGGTGCCTTCGTGGTGGACGGCACCGCGTACGGCGCCCGGTTCAAGCACGAGCAGCGCGCCGCGGAGGCCGCCGGCCACCGTGACTTCTACGAGTCCTCGGGCTGGCGGTTCGTCGCGCCGAGCGAGGTCAACGAGGGCGAGGGCGACTTCGCCTACCTGCCGCGCGCGTACGGCGGGCTGATCCTCGCCGGCTACGGCTTCCGCACCGAGCCGGCCGCGCACGCCGAGGCGCAGGAGATGCTCAACCATCCGGTCGTCTCGCTCCGCCTGGTGGATCCGCGCTTCTACCACCTGGACACGGCGCTGGCCGTGCTCGACGACGAGCGGGTGACGTACTTCCCGGGCGCGTTCTCGGCGGCGGCGCAGAAGGTGCTCGCCCAGCTCTTCCCGGACGCCGTGCTGGCCGACGAGGTCGACGCGTTCGCGTTCGGCCTCAACCTGGTCAGCGACGGGCGGCACGTCGTGCTGAACGCCGAGGCGAGCGGAATGGCCGCCAAGGTCGCGGCGGCCGGCTACGTCCCGGTGCCGGTCGACCTCAGTGAACTCAAGAAGGGCGGCGGCAGCGTCAAGTGCTGCGTGGCCGAACTGCGCCACTGAGCCGCCCGGCCCGGGCTGCCCGGCCCGGGCTGCCCGGCCCCGAGCGGCCCGAGCCGGCCGGTCCGGCCCAAGCGGCCGAGCCGGGCGGCCCCAGCCGGCCCGGCCAAAGCCGGGCGGCCGAGCCGGCCGACCCGGCCCGGGCGGGCAGCCGGCTCAGCCGAGCGTGCCGAGCTCGTCGACCAGCACGTTCGACAGCGTCTGCCCGTCGTCCTGCACGCGGCGCAGGTACCACGCCTGCTGCGGCGTGCGGGACTGGTTGAACTGCCACGGGCCGCGCGGGCTGTCGATCTGACCGATCCGGCCGAGGGCCAGGTTGAGCGTCTGCGGGTTCAGGTCGTCGCCGGCGAGCCGGATCGCCTTGTCCAGCATCTGCGCGGCGTCGTAGGAGGCCATCGCGTACGTGGTCGGGGGGGTCTCGTGGTCCTTGCGGTACGCGGCCGCGAACGTCCGGTTGGCGGCGTTGTTGAGGTCGGGCGAGTAGTTGAGGGCCGTGGTGATGCCCCTCGCCTCCTCCGGCTTGAGCTGGCTGAGCACGCTGCCCTCGGTGAGGAAGCCGGAGCCGTACACGGTGCCGCGGAAGCCGGACGCGTGCAGCTGCTTGATGAACCGCACGGCCGGGGTGCCGGCGAAGAAGCAGAACAGCGCCTCGGGCCGGTACGACATCAGCTTCGTCACGTCGGCCCGGAAGGCGTCCGAGGGCGGATCGACGGACCCGGTGGTCCAGATGGGCGGGTTGACCAGCCGAGGATCGGAGACGCCGAAGGCGTTCCGGAAGCCCTCGACCGCGTCGGTGCCCGCCGGGCTCTGCGGGGAGATGGTGACCACCTTCCCCTTTTTCGACACCTTGCGCGCCACGAAGTCGCCCAGCGCCTGGCCCGGCTGGTCGTTCACGTAGGAGGTGCGCCAGATGTAGACCACGCTCTGCAGGTCGGTGGGGGAGCCGTTAGAGCCGATCAGCGGCACCTTGGCCCGCTCCACGGTGTCCCGCACGGCCAGCATGGTGGACGAGCTCACCACCCCGGTCAACGCCAGCACGTTCTGCTTGATCAGGCCGTCGACGGCCGTCTTGCCAGCGTTCGGGTCGGCGCCCTCGTCGGCGGTGACCAGGTCCACCGGGTGCCCGCCCAGCCGGTTGCCGTTGAGCTGGAGGAACAACCGGAATCCGGCCCGGATGTCGTCACCGATGTCCTTGTAGCCACCGGTCTCGGGGGCCACCAACCCGATCCGGACCGGCTTGCTGCTGCCCGTGGGTCGCGCCTCCGCGTCGCCGTCGGTGCCGCACGCGGTAACCAAGCTGCTGCCGCCGAGGGCGGCCAACAGTTTGAGCGCCTGCCTGCGGTCGAGTTGCGCCACCGTGCCTCCCCATAATGATGGACCGATCGGATCCCCCCGGCGTTCTACCCGTTCCGCAGGGTGGCGTCAATGCCCACGATCGTTTTCGGGCAGGTCGCGGAGCGCCTCCAGCACGCTCGGCCACGCCGCCGAAAGCGGGTCGATCAGACCGAAGTGTTCGCATTCGGGCAGCTCGACAAGGGTGACCTGATCCCCCGCGGCCCGGGCCCGGGCCACATATCGGCGGCTCAGCTCGATCGGCACCTGGCGGTCCAGCTCGCCGTGCACGATCACGGTCGGTACACCGATGGGCACCCGCAGCGCCGGGTCCGCCGACGCGTACCGGTCCGGGTCCTCGGCCGGGCCGGCGCCGAGCAGGGCGGCCACCGCCCCACCGTCCAGGTTCAGCTCGTACGCCCGGCGCAGGTCGGCCACCGGGGCCAGCGCGAGCACTCCGGCCACCCGCGGACCGGCGCCCGCGCACCAGAGCGCCAGGTGGCCGCCCGCGGAGTGTCCGAGCAGCACCGGAGCGCCGGGAAGGTCCCGCCCGGTCCGCTCGGCGAACAGCGCGGGCAGCGCCGCCACCCCCGCCGCCACGTCGGCCCCGGTGTCCGGCCAACCTCCGGCCCCGCCGGTACGCCGGTACTCCAGCTGCGCCACCGGATATCCCAGATCGGCGAGCGCGGCGG
Source organism: Plantactinospora siamensis (assembly GCF_042434095.1). Taxonomy (NCBI): domain Bacteria; kingdom Bacillati; phylum Actinomycetota; class Actinomycetes; order Micromonosporales; family Micromonosporaceae; genus Plantactinospora; species Plantactinospora siamensis. The sequence continues at coordinate 212,100 of NZ_JBHLUE010000002.1, read as the reverse complement.
CCAACGGACCGGTGTGCGCCCGGTCGTACTCCTCGCGCCAGAAGCCCCCGTGCAGCACCACGACGAGCGGCCGGTCGGCGCCGGCCCGGTCCGGCAGCCGCAGATCGGCGACCTGGTCGGGGTGCGGCCCGTAGCGGACGGTGGCGTCTGGCGGCGGCGCCGGCCTGGCGAGCACCTCCCGGGGGTCCGCGGTCATGGCGGCGAGGGTACACAGCCGCCCACGGGCGTCGGCGTCCCGGCGAGCGGTCCCGGGTCGCGCTGCGGGAAGATGAGACACATGAGCGAGCGCAGCGAGCAGGACGAGAACCCCCAGGCCCGTCCCGGCACGGTCGTGGTGGTCGGCCCGGACGGCCGCCCGGTGGGCACCGTGCAGACCGACGCCGACCAGTCGGGGGAGGATCCGTCCCGCCTGGTCGAGCAGCCGGCCAAGGTCATGCGGATCGGGAGCATGATCAAGCAGCTGCTCGAGGAGGTGAAGTCGGCCCCCCTGGACGAGGCCGGCCGGCGGCGCCTCCGCGAGATCCACCTGCGGTCGATCGTCGAGCTGGAGGACGGGCTGGCGCCCGAACTGCGCGAGGAGCTGACCCGGCTCTCCCTGCCGTTCAGCGAGGACGCCACGCCCAGCGAGAGCGAGCTGCGGATCGCCCAGGCCCAGCTGGTGGGCTGGCTGGAGGGCCTGTTCCACGGCATCCAGGCGGCGCTGGTGGCCCAGCAGATGGCCGCCCGGGTGCAGCTGGAGCAGATGCGGTCGGGCGGGCGGCAAGCGCTGCCGATGGGTCCCGCCGGGATGGTGCCGGGGATGCCCGGCGGCCCGCCGCCCGGTGAGGGCCACAACACCGGCCAGTATCTCTGAGCACCCCGGATCCGCCGATGCGGTGGGGCGGACCGGCCGGGACGTGCTCGGCGAGCCTCCCGCCCGCTGACGGCACGTCTCGGCACGTCCCGGCACGTCCCGCGGGTCAGGCCGGAAACAGGCCGTCCAGGTACGCCGCCACCCCGTCCTCGTCGTTGGATCCGGTCCGGTCGTCCGCGATCTCCAGCACCCGCGGGTGCGCGTTGGCGACCGCGACCGAGCGGCCGGCCCAGGCCAGCATCGGTACGTCGTTGGGCATGTCGCCGAAGGCGAGCACCTCGGACTCGTCGATGCCGTACCGGGAGCACAGCCAGGCCAGGCCGGCGGCCTTGGTGACCCCGGCCGCGGAGATCTCCACGAGACCGGAGTTCGACGAGTGGGTGGCCTCGGCCAGTCCGGCCACCGCGCCGGCGACCAGCTTGACGAACAGGTCGGGATCCCGGTCGCCGGCCCGGACCAGGAGCTTCACCGCCGGCGCCGCCATCAGGTCGGCGTCGGTGTCGAACGGTCGTACCGCGGGGTGGTCGTCCTCGTACGGGCGGATCGGCCAGGTGGGGTCGTGCCGCATGGACCGGCCGTCCTCCACCTCCACCGCGAACACCGCGCCGGGCACCTCGGCCCGGAGCCGGCGGGCCACCTCGGCCAGCAGGTCCGGGGCCAGCGGATCGGCCCGCAGCACGGCGTCGGCCACCGGGTCGTACACGACGGCGCCGTTGGCGCAGACCGCCGGCACCGGCACGGTCAACTGCTCATAGACGAGGGACAGCCAGCGCACCGGCCGGCCGGTCACCAGCACCACGTGGGTGCCGGAGTCGACCAGCCGGGCGAGCGTGTCGGCCGTCCGGCGGCTCAGTGTGTGGTCCTCGTGGATCAGCGTGCCGTCGATGTCGGTGGCGATCAGCCGGGGCAGACGTCCCATCACCGAGACAGTAGCCGGTCCAGGTAGACGGCCACCCCGTCGTCGTCGTTGCGCAGCGTCACCTCGTCGGCCACCGACCGGACCGCCGGGTGGGCGTTCGAGACGGCCACCCGTCCCCAGCCGGCCCAGTCGAACATCGGCAGGTCGTTCGGCATGTCACCGAAGACCAGCACCTCGGCCGGGTCCACGCCCAGGTGCTGCGCCACCACGGCGAGACCGCTGGCCTTGTCCACCCCGGGCGGGCAGATCTCGATGAAGCCGAGTCCGGCCTGGGTGAGGCTGGCGCTGGTCGGCGGGATGATCTCCCGGGCGGTGGCGAGCAGCACGTCGACGTCGTGGCTGGCCGTCCGCGCGAAGGCCTTGACGACGTCGACGGCCAGGCATTCCTGCCGGCTGCGGGCCTCGAAGGCGTCCTGGTACGGCCAGCTCGGGTCGTGGTCGCCCCACAGCGGCGCGCCGGAGGCCTCGGACGCCTCCACCATGACGGTGAGCGGGCCGACGGCCGCCTCCAGCTCGGCCAGCAGCTCGGCCAGCACCGCGCCGGACAGCCGCTCGTCGCGCAGCACGGCCGGCCCGGCCGGGTCCGTGTGGTCGACCACCCAGCCACCGCCGGCCATCACCAGGAAGTCGGCGGCCCGGATGTCGTTGCGGGTGAGCTCGGTCAGCCGGGGCCCCCGCCCGGTGGCGCCGACGATCGGGATGCCGGCCGCACGCACCCGGTCCAGGGTCTCGTGCGTGAACGCCGACACGGTGTTGTCGCTGCGGACCAGGGTGCCGTCGAGGTCCGTGGCGATCAGCTTGGGGAGTCCGGGTCGGGGCATGGCTTCCTCCTTCACCCCGTCCGCCGGGACGTCGCCAAACCGCGTGAGCCGGCGCGACGGGGCAGCAACCGTACCTCGCGCGCCGTGGCCCAGCCATGACATTCAGGCGAAGAGCCGAGCAACCTTCGCCAGCTCAGCGAGGTTCGAGCACGTCCCGACCGCCCAGGTATGGCTGCAGCGCCTTCGGAACTCGTACCGATCCGTCCGGTTGCTGGTGGTTCTCCAGGATCGGCACCAGCCACCGGGTGGTGGCAAGGGTCCCGTTGAGGGTGGCCGCGGTCTGGGTGCGCCCGTCCGCGTCCCGGTAGCGGATGTTCAGCCGGCGCGACTGGAAGGTGGTGCAGTTCGAGGCCGAGGTGACCTCCCGGTAGCGGTCCTGCGAGGGCACCCAGGCCTCGCAGTCGTACTTGCGGGCCGCGCTGCTGCCCAGGTCGCCGGCGGCCACGTCGATCACCCGGTACGGGATCTCGACCTTGGCCAGCAGCTCCTCCTCCCAGCCCAGCAGCCGCAGGTGCTCCTCGCGCGCCTGCTCGGGGCGGCAGTACGAGAACATCTCGATCTTGTCGAACTGGTGCACCCGGATGATCCCCCGGGTGTCCTTGCCGTACGAGCCGGCCTCCCGGCGGTAGCACGACGACGAGCCGGCGTAGCGCAGCGGCTCGGCGAGATCGAGGATCTCTCCCATGTGATAGCCGGCCAGCGCCACCTCGCTGGTGCCAACCAGGTAGAGGTCGTCGGCCTCCAGCCGGTACACCTCGCTGGCGTGCGCGCCGAGGAACCCGGTGCCCTCCATCGCCTCGGGCTTCACCAGCGACGGAGTGATGACCGGGATGAGACCGTGCTCCACGGCCTGCGCGATGGCGAGCTGGAACAGCCCGAACTGGAGCAGCGCTCCCACCCCGGTGAGGAAGTAGAACCGGCTGCCCGAGACCTTCGCGCCGCGCTCGACATCGATGGCGCCCAGCAGCTCGCCCAGCTCCAGGTGATCGCGCGGGTTGTCGATGGTCGGCCGGTCGCCGACCTCGCGCAGCACCACGAAGTCGTCCTCACCGCCGGGGCGTACCCCCTCCTCGACCACGTTCGGGATGGCCAGCTGGGCGCGGCGCAGCTCCCGGTCGGCCTCGCCCACCGCGGCCTCGGCGGTCTTGACCTCCGCCGACAGCTCCCGGGTCCGGGTCAGCAGCGCGGCCTTCTCCTCGCCGGTGGCCTTCGGCACCCGCTTGCCGAGCTGCTTCTGCTCCGCCCGCAGCGCCTCGAAGCGGCCGACCGCGGCTCGCCGCCGCTCGTCGGCGCTGAGCAGGTCGTCGACGAGGGATTCGGGCTCGCCCCGCAGCCGTTGGCTGGCGCGTACGGTTTCCGGGTCCTCGCGGAGCAAGCGCAGGTCAATCACGGGACCTGAGCCTACCGGTGCGGCCGGGAAGCATTCATCCCGATATCCCGCCGGACACCGGGCCGTCCGGCGACGCACCGGGGTTGACCGCCGACCGCGTCGCGCCGCCGGGCCGGCTGGGCTAGCGTCGGGGAATGCCTATCCGAACCGCCTCCGCGCAGTGGCAGGGAAATCTGACCGAGGGTGCCGGCACGATCAAGACCGGCAAGGGGGGCCTGCAGGGCGCCTACTCCTTCAAGTCCCGCTTTGAAGAGGGCGAGGGGACCAACCCCGAGGAGCTGATCGGCGCCGCCCACGCCGGCTGCTACTCGATGGCCTTCGCCAAGGCCCTCTCCGACGCCGGGCACCCGCCGACCTCCGTCGACACCACCGCCAAGGTGCACCTCGACAAGACCGACGCCGGCATGACGGTGACCCGGATCGACCTGGTCACCGAGGCCGTCGTGCCGGGCGTGGACGCCGGCGACTTCGCCAAGATCGCCGAGGACGCCAAGGCGAACTGCCCGATCTCCCGGCTGCTCTCCCCGGGCGCCGAGATCAGTCTCGACGCCCGCCTGACCTCCTGACCGCGCCGACGCCCGCCCGACCTCCAGGCGCGGCGACAACCGTCTGACCTTGGCGGCACCCGACCAGCTGTGCCGGCGGGCACAATGGTCGGGTGCCCGTCGAGATGAGCCGTGAGCGCTTCGAGGAGCTGGTCGGCGAGGCCCTCGACGAGGTGCCGGAGGAACTCCTCGGGCTGATGGACAACGTGGTCATCCTGGTCGAGGACGAGCCGCCGCCCGAGGACCCGGAGCTGCTCGGCCTGTACGAGGGACACGCGCTCACCGCGCGCGGCTGGGACTACGGCGGTGTGCTGCCGGACCGGATCCTCATCTATCGCGGCCCCACCCTCCGGCTGTGCGCCGACGAGGACGAGGTGGTCGAGGAGGTCGCCGTCACGGTGGTGCACGAGATCGCCCACCACTTCGGCATCGACGACGAACGGCTGCATGATCTCGGCTGGGCCTGAGATCGGCCGGAACGGCCGTGGTCCGCGCTTGCGCACTGTGCCTACCCTGGGCACCCCGCTTCGGTTGACCAGGAGGAACGACAGATGCGCAGCGCGCTTTTCGCCGCCGAGAACCTGGAGAAGGAGTCTGACCAGCCCGGCATGCGGCTGCAGAACTCCAAGCTCCTCAAGATCGAGCTCAACGGCGAGGCAATGGCCCGGGTGGGCTCGATGGTTGCCTACCAGGGCCAGGTGCAGTTCCAGGCGCTCGGCTCCGGCGGGATCGGCAAGTTTCTCAAGCAGAAGCTGACTGGTGAGGGCGTACCGCTGATGAAGCTCAGCGGCCGGGGCGACGTGTTCCTGGCCAACCTGGCCTCCGACGTGCACATCATCGACCTCGAGCCGGGCGACGCCCTGTCGATCAACGGCTCCAGCGTGCTGGCCTTCGACACCACGCTCAACTACGACATCAAGATGGTCGGCGGCGCCGGCATGATGTCCTCGGCCGGCCTGTTCAACTGCGTCTTCACCGGTCAGGGCCGGATCGCCATCACCACCAAGGGCACCCCGGTGGTGCTGAACGTCGACCAGCCGACATTCGTGGACCCGCAGGCCGCGGTCTGCTGGTCGGCCAGCCTCCAGACGGGATACCACCAGGCCGAGCAGTTCGGCCTCGGCACGCTGCTCGGGCGGCGGACCGGCGAGGCCTTCACGATGAGCTTCGCCGGCCAGGGATTCGTGGTCGTCCAGCCGTCCGAGGAGCCGCCGGTGCTCGGGTCCGGGCACCAGGACCAGCAGCAGCAGGGTGGCCTGCTCGGCGGCCTGCTGGGCAACTGACGGCGGTTCGGGAGCGCCCTTCCCGGGGGGAGGGGCGCTCCCGACCCGATGTGTGGGGCCCTCAGGCCGGCTGCCCGGCGCGGATCCGGGCCAGCCAGGCCGCCGAGTCGGCCACGTCCGCGTCGGAGAGACCGGGCGGGGCCGGGACCGGACGTTCGGCCGCCGATCCGGTCCAGCGATGCCGCGGGTACGAGCCGAGAAATCGAACGTCGGCGCAGGTGCGGCGGAGTCCCTGCAGCGCCTCACCGAGCCGTGCGTCGGCCACGTGCCCGGTGCAGTCCAGGAAGAAGACGTACCGGCCCAGGCCCTCCCCGCTGGGTCGCGACTCGATCCGGGTCAGGTTGATCCCGCGTACCGAAAGCTCGGTGAGGACCGCGAGCAGCGCGCCCACCCGGTCGTGCGCGATGTAGACGGCCAGTGAGGTCACGTCGTCGCCGGTGGGCGGCGGCGGCGACCCGGGCCGGGCGACCATGACGAACCGGGTGACGGCGTCGTCGTGGTCGGCGATGTTGTCGGCCAGCACCGCGAGCCGGTGCCGGTCCGCGCCGATCGGGGCGCAGATGGCCGCGTCGTACCGGCCGTCCGCGGTCGCCGCGGCGGCCGCGCCGTTGGACAGCACGTCGACCACCGTGGCGTCCGGCAGGTGCGCGCGCAGCCAGTGCCGGCACTGGGCCGAGGCCTGCGGGTGCGCCGCGACGGACCGGATCCCCGGCAGCCGCGTGCCGGCGGGCGCGGCGAGCTGGAACCGGACGGGCAGCACGATCTCCCGGGTGATGGTCAGCGGGTCGCCGGCCACGAGCTCGTCCAGGGTCACCGGCACGGCGCCCCCGACGGAGTTTTCCAGCGGCACCACCGCGGCGTCGAAGTCGCCGGACCGCACCCCGTCGAGCGCCTCGGGAACGCTCCGGGCCGGGGTCCGGGCGCCGTGCTCGGCGGCCGGGATCGTCCGGAGCGCCTGCTCGGTGAAGGTGCCCTCCGGCCCCAGGTAGACGAAGCGGCTCGGTGGTGTCCCTGGCATCCGCCCAGCCTACGCAGCGCCTCCCTGGCCGGCGTCGCAGGCCAGGGCCTGGATCGCCGGCGGCGCGGCGGCGCTGACGTCGACGCTGCAGACGTCGCTGCCGGCCGTCACCACGGTCAGGCCGCCGCCCCGGCGCCGGGTCACCACCAGCAGCGGGTCGCTGCCCGGGACATCGAACTGGGTGAACTGCCAGTCCGTCGCGCAGAGCGGGCCGGTGGCCACCGTGGCGTGCAGGCCGGCCGGCACCACGCCGGCCCGCCGGACCGCGGCCAGCACCTCGGCGCCGCTCGGCCGGCCGCCGCAGGCCCGCGCCGTGGGCGCCGGGTTGGGCGCCGGCGGGACGCCACCCGGCAGGGTCGGCAGGCCACCGGGCAGGGGCGGCGGGACACCGGCCGTCGGCGGCAGGCCGCCGGGCGGCACGGTCGCACCCGGCAGCGACGGCGCGGCGCCGGTCGGGCCGGTCGGAACGCCGGTGGCCGAGGGGACGCCGGTCGGCGCTGCGGACGGCGCCGGCGAACCGCCCGGCGTGGCGCGCGGCTGGGGCGGCGCGCCGCAGCCGCCGAGCGGGCCAGCGCCGATGAGGAGGACCATCCCGGCCAGAGCGGTGCCGACCGGTGCGGTGGCGGGCCGGCCGGGTACAGGGGACGGACGGAGCACGGATCCGGCTCCTTGATATCGACGAAGGTCAGCGACCGACCCATGGTAGAGCCGGCCGGGGCGTACCCGTAGGCCGGGGCGGGGCCGGCCCGGGCGCTCAGCCGGCGGTTCCGCCCGGCGCGCCGCCGAGGCCGCCGGCCACCCGGTGGCCGGCGTCGGTGAGCGCGGCCAGCGCCTCGCGCAGCCGGACCGCGGGCACCAGCAGGTAGTCGGTGTCGTAGGTGGAGAAGGCCACGATGTTCACCCGGGCATCCGCCAGCGGGACGGCGAGCGAGGCCAGGATGCCGGTGAGCGCCAGGTCCATCGGCCCGACGACCTGGAGGCACCGCCACGGCGTCTCCACCACGGCCTCGGCCGGGACCCGGCCGGCCGGGCAGATGACGGAGAGCTCATCCGCCGTTGAGGTGACCGAGACGACGCCGCTGCCTTCCGCGCCGCCCAGCAGTCCGGCGGGCACCGCCGTGCCGGCGGGCAACCGACACACGGCGTACTCCCCGGGCAGCAGAGCGATATCCAGCATGAGGAGACCATACGGTCACCCGTGCTCCGGCCCAACGGCGTACGGGTGCGGCGAACGCCACAACCGGTGATTTCGCGGGCCTCAGACCTCGGAGAGGAAGGTGAGCGAGCCGGCCACCGATCCGTCGGCGGCCAGCAGCGGCGTGGCGATGGCATCCATCGTGGCGTCCGTGTCGCCGCCGGTCGAGGTGGCCACCCGCAGCAGCCCGCGGGCCAACCGCTGCGAACTGATGGCCAGCAGCGGCGGGATCTTCTCCGCCTCCTGCTCGCTCAACTCGGCCCGGGCCGCGGTGAAGTCCAGCAGCCGAAGACCGTTCGACAGCAGTGGCCGACCCACCGCGTCGGCCGGCGAGCCGAGCCCGAGCAGTTCGCAGCACGACCGCGAGACGGCCGACACGATCGTGTGCACGTCGACGACCAGGCAGGGCTCCGCGGCCGCCGAAACCGTGCCGACCCAGCGGGAGAAGCTGTCCGACTCGTGCGTCGACGCCGCGGGTGCTGGGACGAACGCTTCCGTGAGGGAGAGTTCGACGTGGGCCACCGCGCCTCCTATGCAACCACCGGCGGAACCACGCTAACGGTTCCGCCCCGTAACGTCACCCTGCCGCGACGAGAGCCGCCGTGGCAGGTCCGGCGGAGCGCATGTCGCCGGTGACGTCCGCCAGCGGTGGGCCCGCCATGAGACAGCGGTGGCGCTGGTTGCGACGTTACCGGCGGGTGGGCTCCTTGTCAGCCGCCGTTCGGCCCTCGGCATACCACCGGTAGTCGGCCGCCGACGGTTGTGGCCGCAAACCCCAGGTGGCGGGCGCGCTGGCGACCCGGTACAACTTGTCGGCGGTGGCCGCGCTGATCCGCTCGCCGCCGGCCACCAGCAGCCGGTCGAGTTCCCGGTGCGTGGCCACGAGGCACTCCTTCGGCAGGCCGTAGACGCTGATGTCGCCCGACCCCACGAAGGTCAGCACCGGCGCCACCGGGACGTTGAGCCCGACCGCCTCGGACAGCGCCCGGGTGGCCCGCCTGGCCTCCCGGCGGGCGTCGGCCACGTACGTCGGCCGCTTGCCGTTGATCTGTACGACGTCCCCGGCCACCATGACCCGGGCCCGCCCGTGGTCGGCCACGGTCACCGCGAAGAGGCCACCGGGTCCGATGGCCAGGAAGCAGTGGCGTTCGGCCACGCCGTCCAGGTCCAGCAGCCCGGCCTGGATGTCGGGCGAGGGAAGCTCGGCGACGTGCCACGCCGGGCCGAGGTGGTCGAGCCGGCTGAGCGCCCGGGCGCCCGCGGCCTCCAGCCGGCGGGCGTCCCGGTCGGCGCGGCGCCGCCGGGCCCACTCCATCGGGTTGGGTCGGGCGGGTTCGAGAACTCCGGGCGATCTTGGCGCGTCGGTGCTGGCGCTCCCGGGCGGCAGCGCCCGGCCCGGTGGGATGGCGCGTCGGGCGGGAAAAACAGTCATGACGACCTCCGGCAAAAGGTCTCCTGAAGTTATGTGCCCACTACCCTACGTTGACGGGCCGCCAAACGGGCAAGCGGCAGCGCCGGAGTGACTACGGATGAATGCCACATTCATCCGGGGGCCGATTTCCCGGATGGTGCCAACCTCTGACCTACGCTGCACGGATGACTCACTACGTCGACAGTGAGGTCGGCCGGTTGAACACCGTGCTCCTGCACCGGCCCGGGCCGGAACTGGCCCGCCTGACCCCTCGAAACAACGACTCCCTGCTCTTCGACGCGATCCCGTGGGTGGGACGCGCGCAGGAGGAGCATGACGGATTCGCGGCCGCGCTCCACGAGCGAGGGGTTGAGGTGCTCTACCTCCGGAACCTGCTGGCCGAGGCGCTGGCGATCCCGGAGGCCCGCGCCGAGCTGACCGACCAGGTGCTGGCCGACCCTCGGCTCGGTGAGACGCTGCGCCGCCGGGTGGCCGACCATCTCGGCTACCTCGACCCGGAGACGCTGTCCAACGTGCTCATCGCCGGGCTGGCGCACGAGGAGCTGCGCACCGGGCCCGACCGCCCCGGCGGGCTGGTCTACCGGCTGATGGACCGGCACGACTTCGTCATCGATCCGCTGCCGAACCTGCTCTTCACTCGCGACTCATCGGTGTGGATCCGCGACCGGGTTGCGGTGACCAGCCTCGCCATGCCGGCCCGCCGGCGGGAGACGTCGCTGACCGAGGCCATCTACCGGCACCATCCCCGGTTCGCCGGCACCGACCTGGTCTACCGGCCGGAGCTGGAGCACGTGGAGGGGGGCGACGTGCTGCTGCTCGCCCCGGGCGTCCTGGCCATCGGCGTGGGCGAGCGGACCACGCCGGCCGGCGCCGAGCGGCTGGCCCGGCGGGTGTTCGCGGCGGAGCTGGCGCACACCCTGCTGGTGGTGCCGATCGCCCAGCAGCGGGCCACCATGCACCTCGACACGGTGTGCACCATGGTGGACGTCGACGCCGTGCTGATGTATCCGAACATCGCCGACACGCTGTCGGCGTACACGGTGATCTCCGGGACCGACGGCGAGCCGCGGGTGGACGGACCCGCGCCGTTTCTGCGGGCCGCCGCCGACGCGATGGACCTGGCGACGCTGCGCGTCATCGACACCGGGCTCGACCCGGTGACGGCCGAGCGGGAGCAGTGGGACGACGGCAACAACACGCTGGCGCTCGCGCCGCGGCTGGCGGTGGCCTACGAGCGCAACGTGGAGACCAACGCCCAGCTGGAACGGGCGGGCGTCGAGGTGATCCGGATCGCCGGATCGGAGCTGGGCTCCGGCCGGGGCGGCCCGCGCTGCATGTCCTGCCCGGTGGCCCGCGTCCCCGGCTGAGCAGTAAGGAAGGGCCCCTTGTTATCGCTTTTTGTATAGGAAGGGGCCCTTCCTAACCGCTGGGTCAGCGCAGCGCGACCTGGCGGCCGAGCAGGCCCTGCCGGGCGCGCCGACCGGCCGCGTCCAGCGGCGTCCGGTCGGCCACCGCGGCGGCGTATCGCTTGGCGAAGTCGGCCACTGGCGCCTCCCAGTGCTCGGCGGCCGCGTCGGCGGGCAGGTCCCAGACCGGTACGAGCCGGCCGTGCGCCCGGAACATGCCGGCGAACTTCGTGCCGTCGGTGAGCAGCAGCTCGCCGGCCGCGGAGAGCCGGGCGAGCGCGTCCAGCGCGTCGTCCTCCGCCTCGGGCATCACCCAGCGGATGTGCGCCTTCTCGGGAACGCGTACCCAGTAGGCGGCCCGGGCCGCGCCGAGCCGGACGGTGGGGTAGATGGACGCGTTGGCGCGTTCCAGCGACGCCTGCACCGCGCCATCCCGCGGTGCGTCGTCGGCCAGCCAGAAGTCGAAGCCGTCGTGCATGGTGATCTCGAGCTGCCCGTCCACCAGCACGTCGGGCAGCCGCGGACCCTCGCCGGGCAGCGCCGGCACCTCGACCTGGCGCCCCGGCTCGGTGCGCAGCGCGCACAACAGCGCCTCGGCCAGGTCCCGCGAGACGTCACCGGACTGCACGTGCCGCTGCAGCCCGATCAGGACCGCGCCGTCCGCCCGGGCCAGCGCCGGCGCCGCCATGGGCAGCACGGTGGCCAGCGTCACCGGACGGTCGCCATGCTCGGCGGCCAGCTCGGGGCGCAGGGTCAGCGGCGCCGACGCGGCCGGCACGAACTCGCGGAGGGCGATCCACTCGACCTCGTCGGCCAGGCCCTCGAAGGGACGGGGCGCGAAGATGTCCCGCAGCTTCTGGCGCTTCGGCGCGCCCTCACCGGCGCGGTTGCTCTTGCGACGCTTGCTCACGGGGAGACAGCCTAGTGCGGCGGCCGCCGCCCGCCGTCGCGCGACCGGCCGTCGCGGCGGGTCAGCGGGTGGCGAGCAGGTCGTTGGGCGCGGGGTCGTCCCCGTCCGGCCCGGGAAGGCGGGCGGCCGGCGCGCGGAACTCGGCCCAGACGCTCTGGCCAAGGCCGTCCCGGTCGCTGCCCCACCGCGTCGCCAGCGCGGCCACGATGTGCAGGCCGCGGCCGTCGAGCGAGTCGAGGTCGGTGGGCCGGAGCCGGGGTACGGCGCCGCCGCCCCCATCGGTCACCCGGACCTGCACGATGTCGTGGTCGCCGTCCAACCGGTGCCGCCAGGCGACCCTGATCACCTCTCCGGGCAGCGGCGCGGCGTGCCGCACGGAGTTGCCGACCAACTCGGCCAGCACGGCCACCACATCGGCCAGCAGTCCGGGCCGGATCGTGCCGACGAGCTCGGTGGACAGCCGGTGTCGGGCCATCCGGGCGCCACGGGGCTGGTGCGGCACCACCACGCACCAGGCTCGCTCCGCTGGACCCAGCATCGCCCGCCATCCTCCTCCGCGCCGGCCAGGCATGCCGGACCGGCGCCGCGCCAACGGGCCGGCCCGAGTCACGCCCGGGGCAGCCGCACCTCTGCGACGGTACCGCCGTCGGCGCGCGGCCGGAGGCTGACCCACCCTTTTTGTCGTTCAACGATCGTTCTAACCAGATATAACCCGAGTCCGGCTCCCGGATAGCGCCGGCGGTCGCCGGACTCCCCCTGCCAGAACCGGTCGAAGGCCCGCTCGACGTGCTCCGGACGTACCCCGATGCCCCGGTCGCTGACCCGGAACGCCACCGAGCGGTCGTCGGCCTCGGCGCCCAGCTCGATCGCCGACTCGACGGGCGAGTACTTGCCGGCGTTGGTGACCAGCTCGGTGAGGATGGTGGGCAGGCTCGCCCGGTCGCCGAGCGCCGCGGGCAGGTCCACCGGCAGGGCGAGGGTGAGCCGCCGACACAGGTCGCGGGGCAGGTCGGCGGTCGCCTCCCGCAGGGCCGCGGCCAGATCGAACGGCTGCGGCGGCGCGCCGCCCACCGAACCGGCGCCGGTGGCCGCCGAGAGCAGCCGGTCGACCAACCGGGCGAGTTCGTCCGCCCGCTGCCCGATCACCCGCGCCGCGGCGCGACGGTCCGGCTCGGGAACCGAGTCCCAGTGGTTGCTCAGCGTGTCGGCGAAGCCCTTGATGACGGTCACCGGCGTACGGAGTTCGTGGCTGGTCACGGCGACGAACAGGTCCCGGTCGTGGTCGCGCTGGTGCTGGTCCGTCACGTCGGAGAGGGTGACCACCCGGGACGCCACCGTGCCGGGCAGGTCGCCACTGGTGATCTTGAGCCACCGGCCGTCGGCCAGCCGGTAGTCGAGCACCTGGCCGGGCGGCGGCACCGGGAACGGCAGCCGCTCGTTCAGCATCCGGGCCGCCGGCAGCCCGGTGATCCGCTCCGCCGCCGGATTCCACAGCCGGACCCCGCCGTCGCTGTCCACGATCGCCAGGCCGTCGGCGAGCGCGGCCACCACCGGTCCGTCGCCGTGCACCGGGAGCCCGGCCTGGTCTCCGTACAGATGGGCGATGCTGGACGCCACATAGCTGAGCACCGTCCGCACCTCGTCGCCGGGCGCGGGCGTGTCCGGCGGATAGAGGGCGTGCAGCCCGCCGACCGTGAGGCCGCCGATCTCGGCGCGGGCCACCAGCATGCGGCCGATCCCGCTGCCGTCCAACTGCGCGGCCAGCTCCTCGGCCAGCGCGTCCACCGGCAGTTCCTGGCAGCGCGGACCGGTCAGCAGGCGGTTCGATGCCGGATCACCGATCGGGACCGGCCGCCCGAGCGTCCACTCGGCGGCGCCGGTGGCGGCCACGATGCGCCCCTCGGTGGGGGTGTACTCCACGAACACCATGCCGTCGGCATGGATCGACCGCTGGATGATGCCGATCAGGCGGGTGAGAACGGGCAGGCCGGCATCACCGGTGTTGATCATTTCGATCGCCACGGTGTGCCCGGCGATGAGGGAACGGTAGTCGGGGACCTCCGGCATCCCCCGAGTCTGCCCGCTGCGACGGCTTCGCGGCAGGGCCGTGTGGTCGCGGCTTCCTGCGCCGTCGATCAGCGGTACGCGGCGCCGCCGCCCGGGTGGCCGTGCCGAGCGTCGCGCGGGCTCCCGGCGAGCGCCGCGAGGGCTCTTGGCGAGCGCCGCGCGGGCTTCTGGCGAGCGCCGCGCGGGCTCAGCGACCCAGCCGGTCCAGGATGAACGCCGGCCGGTCCGTGATCACCCCGTCGACGCCGTGGTCCAGCACCAGGTCGAGGTCCTCCGCCTCGTTGACCGTCCAGACGTACACCCGCTTCCCGGCGGCCTGCAGCGTCGGGATGAGCTGCGGGCGCGCGCGGACCAGGCCGATGCCCGGCCCGGCGATCCGGGTGGCGAACGGCAGCCGTCCCGAGCGCATCCCGGGCGGCAGCACCTCCAGGAGCAGCACCGTCGGCAGCGCCGGGGCCAGCACGTGGATGCGCCGCACGGCCAGCGCCGAGAACGACATGACCGTGACCCGGACGGGTTGCTCGGCGCCCCCGCGCAGCAGCCCGTGCCGGTCCAGCATCGAGACGAGCCGCCGCTCCACCTCGGGCCCGTGCCGGGCCGGATGCTTCGTCTCGATCAGCAACTCGACGGGCCGTCCCGCGTCCCGGACCGCCCCGAGCAGGCCGTCGAGGGTGAGCAGCCGGCTCAGCGAGGGATCGGCCGGTACGTCCGTGGGCGCGTCCTCGCTCGATGCGCCGGGATGCCAGGAGCCGAAGTCGAGTTCGGTCAGCTCCGCGAGCGTACGCGCGCTGACCCGGCCCCGGCCGTTGCTGGTGCGGTCCAACCGGCGGTCGTGTACGCAGACGAGGTGACCGTCCCGGGTCAGCCGGACGTCGCACTCCAGCCCGTCGGCGCCCTCGTCGAGGGCCCGCAGGTACGCCGCCAGCGTGTGCTCGGGCAGCGCGGCCGAGGAGCCGCGGTGGGCGAAGACCAGCGGCCGGGGCGGGTCACCGCTCTCGCCGGTCGCCGGTCGGCCGGCAGCCTGGCGCATCCGGTCAGATCACCCGGCCCGGCTGCCCGTCCTCGCTCGCCAGCGGCCGGCCATCGGCGGCCCACTGGCGCATCCCCCCGGTGAGGTTGCGGACGTTGTCGAAGCCGTTGCCCATCAGGTATTTCACCACCTGGGCGGAGCGGCCGCCCGAGCGGCACAGCACCACCACGTCCGCATCGGTGGGGATCTCGGCGAGTCGCGCCGGGATCTCCATCATCGGCAGGTGGTGGGCGTCGGGCGCGTGCCCGGCCGACCACTCGTCCGGCTCGCGCACGTCGAGCAGGTAGGCATGGGCCGGCACGCCGGCGGGGCTCACTTCGGGAACATCAGGTCCGAACACAACTCCCAAGGGTAGGGCAGGCCGTCGCTCACAGCTGGTTCACCCACCGGGAGTTGGCCCGCACCCAGCCGTCCAGGTCGCCGCCGCGGAGCGCGTCGAACAGCCCGTCGGCGTCCGGATCCCGCAGGTCGTAGGAGATCTCGTCGATGGTTTCCGGATGGGACGGCAGCTGGACCCCCACCAGGGCGCCCGAGTGGATCCCGCGCAGGGCGAAGACCAGGTCCTCCAGCTGGGTGCCGTTGGTGTCGACCGTGAGCGCGGAGCCGACGGCCCGGATCACCTGGTCCAGCTTGATCGGGTTGGACATCAGGTCACTCGGCGCCACCCGGTCCATGATCGCCCGTAGCAGCTGCTGCTGGTGCCGCTGCCGGTCATAGTCGCCGTGCGGCAGGTCGTACCGCTGCCGGGCGTAGTCGAGGGCCCGCGCTCCGGTCATCTGCTGGCACCCGGCGGCGAAGCTGGTGCCGGTGTGGATGGACCGCACCGGCGTGTCCACGCACATCCGGACCCCGCCCACCAGGTCGATGACCCGCTCAAAACCGGAGAAGTCGATCAGGGCCGCGCCGTCGAAGCGGACTCCGGTCAGCCGGCTGAGCGTGGCGGACAGCAGTTGGGCGCCGCCCTCGCCGCCGCCGCCGTACTGGTAGGCCGCGTTGACCTTGTCGGTCCCGGCGGCGTGCGTGCCGCTGGCCGGGATGTCGACCAGCAGGTCGCGGGGCACCGAGATGAGGTACGCCCGATCCAGGGTCGCCGGCACGTGCACCACGATGATGGTGTCCGACCGCGCGTCCCCGGCCGACTGGGTGGGGCGCTGGTCGGAGCCGATCAGCAGGTAGTTGAGCGGCCCGGTGACGGTGGCGCGGTCCCGCCGAGCGGAGGTGTCGAGCAGATCCTGCCGGGCGACGCTGCGGTCGTACCGGTCGGTGAGGGCGTGGACGCCGACACCGGCGACGGTGGCCAGGACCACCAGCAGCAGCCCCGCTGCGGTGAGCAGCCGGGCCCAGAGCGGCGTCCGCCGCGGCCTCGAACTGAACGTGACCCCTCCCGAACCCGTAGTGTGTGAACCTTCTTCGGGTTCACCCTACGGGCCCGGCAGTACGTTGCGTGTCCTTTGCGCTACTCAGCGTGCCGGAGTCGGCGGTCGGTGGACCGCCGGCTCCACGGTCGCGGACCGGCAACCCCGGTACGAGGGGTCAGGCCTTCGGGGCCACGAAGTCCGGGTGGAGCTTGATGAAGTCGGCGAGCTTGTCCGACTTCACCGCCCGGAACATCTCGATGCTCTCCGGGGTGAGCGCCTCCCGGGACTCGCCGTTGGTCTTGTGCGAGTTGAACTTCCCGGCGTTGGTGCGCAGCAGGGTGAGGTCGTTCGCGGTCACCCCGCGCATGGTGAAGATGAAGTCCTGGATCGGCACGCCGTTGGTGTCCAGGGTGAACGCCTTGCCCGCGGCCTTGACCAGGTTGTTGACCTTGACGGGGTTGGTCATCACGCCGCCCGCCATCGCCTTCTTGGCGATCGCCTTGATCACCTGCTGCTGATGGCGCTGCCGGTCGTAGTCGCCGTTCTTCAGCCCGTACCGCTGGCGGGAGAAGTCCAGCGCCTGCCAGCCCTTCATGTCCTGGCAGCCGGGCTCGTACGTCACCGGCTTGTACGGCCGACCGCTCTTCTGGGCGTCGGTGATGTACATCAGCTTGCCGTCGACCAGCATCATGTGGTGCGACGACACCTTCTGGTCCACGCACACGTTGATGGTGCCGAGGGCGTCGATGACGCCCTTGAAGCCGTTGAAGTCGATGATGGCCGCGCCGTCGAAGCTGATGCCGGTGGCGTTCTTGATCGTCCGCGCCAGCAGTTCCGTGCCGCCGGCCCAGCCGCCGCCGTTCTGCGCGCCGAAGTAGAACGCGCTGTTGAGCTTCTCGACCGCGCCCTTGAACCCGTTCTTGGCGGGCGGGATCTGCACCTCGGTGTCCCGGGGCAGGGAGACGAGATAGGCCCGGTCGTGAGCGGCGGGGATGTGCAGGATGATCATCGTGTCCGGTCGGGTGTCGTTCTTGTCCCAGCCCTTGCGGACGTCCACCCCGAGCAGCAGCAGATCGATCGGGCCCTTGAGGTCGCTCCCCGCCTTGCCGGCGCCGCCGAGCAGGTTCTCCTGGTCGATCGCGCCGGCCGCCCGGCTGATGATCGCCTTGCTGCCGACGATCGCAACGCCGCTGAGCATCATCAGCACCGCTCCGAAGATCACCAGCGTGCGCGCCCAGGCGGGATCGCGGCGTCGCTTGCGGGCGGTCGGTCGGGGCGGATCGGTCGGCGGGGGTGGGGCCGCGGAGCCGTATACGGGCGCCGCTGGCGGCTCCACTGAGGGACGTCGGCGGGTGTCAACCGGCATGCCTGCTCCAGTTCACGTGCGGTGGCCAGCCCACTGTACGGATCCATAGCCGATCTCGCGAGGTAGTGGCACGGTGCGTCGGTGGGCTGCGGTGCCCCGGGCCCGGGCCACCGGGGGCCCGAACGGCCGCTACGCTGCGTCGATGCGGCCGTTCGGGTGGTTTCAACCGCCGTTGGTGCCAGTCCCGGATTGCTTGTCGGCGCTCACCCACTGTTCCATCCGGTCGGCGGCCATTGCCTGGTACATGGCCAGCGCCCGCGGCTTGTCGGAGACCACCACCGACTCACCGTTGATGGTCTGGCCGCCCAGGTTCGGGCTGGTGATGAAGGTGAGGTTGTTCCCGCGCAGGTTGCGGAACTGCACCCCCATGTCGACCAGCGAGAGGTCCTTGTCGACGGTGACCGCCTTGGTGACCGAGTTGAGGAACGCGGTCAGCTTGGCCGGGTTGGCCAGCGTGCCGGTGCTGGCGGCCTTGTCCATCAGGGCCCGCAGGAACTCCTGCTGGTGCCGGACCCGGGCGAAGTCGCCCTGGGCGAACTGCTTGCGCTGCCGCACCCAGTCCAGCGCCGTGGCGCCGTCCATGTGCATCATGCCCTTGGTGAACTTCCGGTACGGCTTGTGAATCGACGTGATGCTCTGATCCACCTTGAGGTCCACCCCGCCGAGCGCGTCGGTGACCTCCTTGAAGCCGGCGAAGTCGATGGCCATCACGTGGTCGATCCGGACGTCGGTGACGCACTCGACGGTCCGGACCGCGAGGGGCAGGCCGCCGAACGCGAACGCCGCGTTGATCTTCTCGCGCTGCCCGGTGCCGCAGTCGGCCGAGGCGTTCTGCGGGATCGGCACGTACAGGTCGCGCGGGATGGAGACCAGGTACGCCTTGTCGTGGCTGGCCGGCACGTGCATCAGGATGATCGTGTCGGACCGCCACTTGCCGGCGCCGTCGACCGGCGCGTCCGGGTCCCGGGAGTCGCTGCCGACCAGCAGGATGTTGAAGGCGCCGGACACCGTCTTGGCCGGGCGGCCGGCCGTGATGGCCGAGAACGGGTCGACCCGCTTGACGTCGGAGTCGAGGTTGCGCGCGTAGAGCCAGACGCCGAGGCCGGTCACCAGGGCGAGCACGAGCACGGCCACCAGGGCGATCCGGCCCCAGCGCGGCCGACGGCGGCGACCGGCCGGGTCACCGGGCCAGCCCGGTCCACCCGGGCCGCCAGGCCCGCCGCGGCCATGGCCGTAACCCGGGCCCGGGTCGACGTCCCGGTCGCCCGAGGCCGGGCGCGGGATCCGGCCGCGACCGGCGGCGACCGGGACGGTGCTGCGGCCGGCCACGCCGCGGGACGGCGGCGGGTAGTCGTCGCCGGACCAACCGGCGGGCGGATTCGCTGACATGCCGCTCAGGGTACGTAGTCAGGCCAAGAAAACCCTGGACGCCGCGGGGTGTTACGGGCGGATTTGTACCCTCCGCCGGTGGTTCAGCCCAGGTGATCCCGGAAGTACTCGATGGTGCGGCCCAGCCCCGTCCGGGGGTCGACCTGCGGTTCGTAGCCGAGGCGCTCCCGCGCCAACGTCAGGTCCGGGCGGCGCTTCTCCGGGTCGTCGGCGGTACGGGTGACATAGGTCACTTCGGACCCGCTGCCGGTCATCTCGACGATCAGCTCGGCCAGCTCCCGCATCGACATCTCGTGCTCGGTGCCGCAGTTGATCGGACCGGTCTCCGTCGAGTCGAGCAGCAGCAGGATGCCGCGGACCAGGTCGTCCACGTAGCAGATCGACCGGGTCTGTGCGCCGGTGCCGTGCACCGTGATCGCCTCGCCGCGCAGCGCCTGGGTGATGAAGGCCGGGATGGCGCGCCCGTCGTCCGGGCGCATCCGCGGACCGTAGGTGTTGAAGATCCGGACGATCGCCACATCGAGGCCGTGGAACCGGTGGTAGGCCATGGTGGCCGCCTCGGAGAACCGCTTGGCCTCGTCATAGACGCTGCGTACGCCGTTCGGGTTGACGTTGCCCCAGTAGCTCTCCGGCTGCGGGTGCACCAACGGGTCGCCGTACGCCTCCGAGGTGGAGGCGAAGAGGAAGCGGGCGCCGTCGGCGAGCGCGCGGTCGAGCAGGTGCAGGGTGCCGAGCGAGCCGACCCGGAGGATCTCGACGGGCAGCAGCGCGAAGTCGGTCGGGCTGGCCGGCGAGGCCATGTGCATGATCGCGTCGAAGCGCTCGGCCAGCGCCGGGTGGTGGGCCGGCAGGCCCTCCGAGATGTCGGCCTCCACCAGCGTGAAACGGGACTCCTCGGCCAGGTGGGCGACGTTCTCCTTGGAGCCGGTGACGAAGTTGTCGACGGCCACCACGGTGCAGCCCCGCTTGATCAGCGCATCGACCAGGTGGGACGGAACGAAGCCGGCGCCGCCGGTGACGAGAACGCGTTGTCCGGACCCGAATCGCTGCGAAACCACCATGCCGCCGAGCTTACACAGACCGGCGATCTCCCGACCGGTCCGGAGAGGGAGAACGCGAATCCCCCTCCCGGGCCGGGTCGGGCCGGCCGGCGGGAGGGGGATTCCCGGCGTGCGCCGCCGGGGGCGGCGCACGCCGGGCGGCCCGGGCCGCGTGCGGCCCGGTCGCCGCGGCGCGCGGCGGGCGGCCCGGGCCGCGTGCGGCCCGGTCGCCGCGGCGCGCGGCGGGCGGTCAGTGCGCGCCCGCGCCGGTGAGCGCCCGGACCTCCAGTTCCGCGTACTTCGCCTCGTCGTGCTCCCGGGACAGCAGCGTGCCCACCCAGCCGCACAGGAAGCCGAACGGGATGGAGATGATGCCCGGGTTGGACAGCGGGAACCAGTGCCAGTCGTGCTTCGGGAACATCGCCGTCGGCGCTCCGGAGACCACGGGCGAGAAGAACACCAGCACCACCGCCGCCAATAGGCCCCCGTAGATCGCCCAGACCGCGCCGGAGGTGTTGAAGCGCCGCCAGAACAGGCTGTAGAGGATCGCCGGCAGGTTTCCGGACGCCGCCACCGCGAAGGCGAGCGCCACCAGGAACGCCACGTTCAGGCTCTGCGCGAAGATGGACAGCACGATCGCGATCGCGCCGATCACCAGCGCCGACACCCGGGCCACGTTCACCTCCTGGCGCTCGGACGCCTCGCCGCGCCGGACCACGTTCGCGTAGAAGTCGTGGGCCAGGCTGGACGAGGAGGCCAGGGTGAGCCCGGCCACCACGGCCAGGATGGTGGCGAACGCGACGGCCGCGATCACGGCCAGCAGGATCGACCCGCCCGTGTCGCCGCCCAGGTAGTCGATCCCGAGCGCCTGCGCGAGCTGCGGGGCGGCCGTGTTGCCGGCCTTGTCCTGCTCGGCGATCGCCTTGCCGCCGACCAGCGCGGCCGCGCCGAACCCGAGCGCCAGGGTGAACAGGTAGAAGACGCCGATGATCCCGATCGCCCAGAGCACGCTGCGGCGGGCCGCCCGGGCGGTCGGCACCGTGTAGAAGCGGATCAGGATGTGCGGCAGCCCGGCGGTGCCCAGCACCAGGGCCATGCCGAGCGACAGCAGGTCCATCTTGCTGTAGAACGTCTTCGTCGCGTCGGCCGTCTCCACCCCGTACTTGAGGCCCGGTTCCAGGAACGCGTTGCCCTTGCCGGAGGCCCGCGCCGCGTCGCCGAGCAGGGTGGAGAGGTTGAACTTGTAGTGCGCCAGCACGAGCAGGGTCATGATCAGCGTCCCGCCCATCAGCAGGATCGCCTTCACGATCTGGACGTACGTGGTGCCCTTCATGCCGCCCACGGTGACGTAAATGATCATCAGGGCGCCGACCAGGATGATGGTGGCCACCTTCGCGGTCCCGGCGTCCATGCCCAGGAACGTGGTGCCCGGCTTGATCCCCAGCAGCAGGGCCACCAGGGCGCCCGCGCCGACCATCTGGGCCAGCAGATAGAAGATCGACACCGTGATGGTGGAGACCGCCGCCGCCGTCCGGACCGGCCGCTGCCGCATCCGGAAGGCCAGCACGTCGGCCATCGTGTAGCGGCCGGAGTTCCGCAGCAGCTCGGCCACCAGCAGCAGCGCCACCAGCCAGGCCACCAGGAAGCCGATCGAGTAGAGGAAGCCGTCGTATCCGCTCAGCGCGATGATGCCGGCGATGCCCAGGAAGGACGCGGCCGACATGTAGTCGCCGCCGATCGCCATGCCGTTCTGGAATCCGGAGAACGACCGGCCGCCGGCGTAGAAATCGGTGGCCGTGCGGGTCTGCCGGCTGGCCCAGATCGTGATCACCAGGGTGACCGCCACCAGCACCAGGAACAGCGTGATGGTCAGGCCCCGGGCGGAACCGGCCGAAGCGGCCGCGAGGACGCCGTTCACGCGTCACCTCCGGTGAGCTCGTGCCGGATCCGGTCGGCCACTGGGTCCAGGTTCCGGTCGGCGTAGCGGGAGTACAGCCAGGCGATGAGGAAGGTCGACACGAACTGCAGCAGGCCGAAGACCAGCGCCACGTTGATGTGCCCGAACAGGATCTGGCCCATGAACCCCCGGGCGTACGCCGAGAGGATCACGTAGAGCGCGTACCAGCAGAAGAACGCCACGGTCATCGG
Source organism: Plantactinospora siamensis (assembly GCF_042434095.1). Taxonomy (NCBI): domain Bacteria; kingdom Bacillati; phylum Actinomycetota; class Actinomycetes; order Micromonosporales; family Micromonosporaceae; genus Plantactinospora; species Plantactinospora siamensis. The sequence continues at coordinate 189,930 of NZ_JBHLUE010000002.1, read as the reverse complement.
AAAGACGAACCGGCGCAGCGCGCGCCGGAGGCCGTCGAACTCGGCCGACCTGGCCACCTCCAGATACCGGTCCGCCGGCTCGGCCGTACCGGCCGGCGTCTCGGCGGGCGTATCCGTGGACATGCGGGATCACCACCTTCGCAGGGTGCGGAATTGCGCGCACGGTAGGTAGTGACGCCGTACCACGGAAGTGCTCCGAACCGGAGGTGCCGGCGGCTGCGCCGAACGGACCGCACGGTGCGCCGAGTGACTCCGGTCACGCCGCTCGTCGCCCGAACCCGATTGGCCGGAATCGATCAGCGGCGCGGTCCGGCGCCGGCCGCTCGCGCCGGCCGCGAGCGCCGGGACGGATCAGGAGGCGAGGTCGCGGTACCGTCCGCGGTGGTGCAGCAGCGGCGGTACGTCGTCCGCCAGTTCGACCGTCTCGATGGTGGCCTCGATCAGCAGCGCCCAGCCGAACGGCCGGGCCTCGTCGAGCCGGCAGCCCGCCCAGCCACCGGCGTCGGCCGGCACCGGCCCGAAGTCGGTCTCCGTCCACTCGCCCTCGGCGAACGGCCCGCCCGGCGCCGGGAAGAGCCCGGCGAACCGGTCCGCGAGGCGGCGATGCGCGGGACCGAGCGGCGTCACCGCGAACCGCTCGGCCGCGGTGAGCGCGGACCAGAACTCCGACTCGTCGTCGACCAGGCCCAGCAACCGGCCCGGAGCGCCGTCGGCCACCAGCGTCGAGGAGACCGTGAGACCGGCCGGCCCCGGCGCGGTCCACAGCGTCACCGGGGCGGCCAGCCGGCCGCGCAGCCGGCGTACCGGCGACCGGTCGGCCTGGGGGGTCGCGAACGGGTCGGTGTGGTGGATCTGGCCACCGGGCGGCTGGGTCACCCGACCAATTCTGCCCGGCGGGCATCAGCGGCGCGGGGTGACCGACTGGAGCAGTTCCGGCATGCGGCGGTCGAGCACGTCCCCCGCGAGGTACGTGCCGAGCACCGCGGCCCCGGTGCCGTAGGCCAGGCCGACCGGGAGGGCCAGCCACAGCCAGCCGTCCCCCAGCAGCGCGTTGGCCACCAGCATCGGCACCCCGGCCACGGCGGTGCCCAGCATGGCCACGAAGCTGAGGAACGACTTCGCCACCCCGGCGCCGGTGTTGATGGCGAACGGGTTGCTGTTTTCCGGCAGCGCGTACGCACCGAAGATCGAAATGAACTGGTTGATGCCGATGCCGGCGCCGTACGCCGCGAACAGGGTGCCGGCGATCATTCCCCACCATCCCGGCCGGCCGAGCAGCAGGGCAAGGGCCACCGAGATCACCGCGAGCAGGGGCACGACGTACAGCGAATAGGCGGTCGCCCGAGCCCGCAGCTCGGCGCCGCCGGGCACGCCGGCCGTGACGTTCGCGGCGTACGCGCTGCCGTCGTAGCCGAACTGGTTGACCAGGGTGATCGCGGCGAGCAGGCCGACGAAGAGCAGCGAGAAGCTGAGCGTGACCCGGGACGGCGACCCGGCGCCGACGTCGCCGTGGACGCCGCGGATGTTCATCATGGCCGGGAGGAAAATGCCGACCACGGCGAAGGTGATCAGGCCGGCCCGACGCCGCATGTCTCGCCACCAGTAGCGGACCTCCCGGGCGACCAGCGCGCCGTACCGGGTCGGTCGCAGCCCGTCCAGGACCCGCGGAAAGAGCTGGCGCACGGGGGAGTCCGCGCTCGCGCCCCGGCGCGGCGCGGTCGCGCCGCCGGTCGCGCCCAGCATGGCCGACTCGACCGACCGGGCCCACCACCACAGCAGCAGCCCGATGGCCAGCACGGTGATGAGCAGCTTGACCGGCGCGGCCCAGGCCCGCCCGTCGGCCACGTCCAGGCCCATCGTGAACGGCGCCCCGAGTGGGGTCCAGCCGACGATCCGGGCCGGCGTCTCGTACCGGTGCCAGTCGGTGTTCTCCACGGTGCCCAGCACGGCGATCTGGAGCGGGCCGAGCAGCGCGGCGAACAGGGCGAGCAGCACCGCGGCCAGGTCACGGACCCGCCGGGACCGGAGCATGGTGGCGAAGGCGCTGGTGATGGCCCGGCTCACGGCCACGCAGAGGACCACCCCGGCCAGTACGCCGACGATCGCCACCAGGCCGGCGGGCGCGCCGCCCAGCCCCCACGCCGAGACCACCAGGCCGGTCGAGCCGAGCAGGGTGGCCAGCGCCGGCACGCCGAACAGCGCCGCCGCGAGCAGCCCGCCGATCAGCGTGCGGCGGGGCAACGGCAGCAGCGCGAACCGGGCCGGATCCAGCGTCTCGTCGACGCCGAAGAAGACCAGCGGCAGGAACAGCCAGCCGAGCACCAGCAGCCCGCCGCCGAACGCGGAGACCAGCAGCGCCACGTCGGGCCGGTCGGTCATGCCGGGTGCCGCGAAGAGCAGGAAGCCGGTGCCCGCGAACCACAGCGCCAGCACGAGCCCGACGACGAACATGATGATCCGGGCCGGCTGGCCGCGGAAGTTGTTGCGCAGCACCCGCAGCTTGAGTCGGACGAAGTGTCCCGGCGAGACCGGGCGCCGGGCCGCGACCGGCCGGTCCGCCGGTGCGGCCACCTCGGTCACAGCCACGCCAGCTCCTCGCCGGTCGCCGTCCGGCCGCCGACGACCTCGACGAACGTGTCCTCCAGCGACCGGTCACCGCGGACCTCGGCAAGCGTGCCCACCCGCTTGATCGCCCCGTCGGCCAGGATCGCCACGTGGCTGCACAGCCGTTCCACCACCTCCATCACGTGACTGGAGAAGATGACAGTGCCGCCGCCCGTCACGTACCGGTGCAGGATGTCCCGGATCAGGGCCGCGGAGACCGGGTCGACGGCCTCGAACGGCTCGTCGAGGACGAGCAGCCGGGGCGCGTGCAGCAGGGCGCAGGCCAGGCCGATCTTCTTCTTCATGCCGGCGGAGTAGTCGATCACCATGGTGCGGCCGGAGTCGGCCAGCGCCAGCACGTCGAGCAGCTCCCGGGCGCGCTGGTCGACCACCTGCGGGTCCATCCCGCGCAACAGACCGTGGTACGCCAGCAGCTCCGGCCCGGTCAGCCGGTCGAACAGCCGTACGCCGTCCGGCAGCACGCCCAGCAGGCGCTTGGCCTCGATGGGGTCGGCCCACACCTCGTGACCCAGCACGTACGCGGTGCCGGCGTCCGGGCGGAGCAGTCCGACGGCCATCGACAGCGTGGTGGTCTTGCCGGCGCCGTTGGGCCCGAGCAGCCCGTAGAACGAGCCGGCCGGCACGTCGAGATCGACGCCCGCCACCGCCACCTTGTGGTCGAACCGCTTGGCCAGTCCGCGCAGCGCGAGCGCCGGCCGTCCGTTCCCATCCATGCGGCCACCGTAGACCGCCACCGCCAGCCAGGACTCCGGCCAGAGAATGATCTCCGGCTCCTCCCGCGGGCGGAGCGCTCACCGGTCCGCCCCGCGGAGGTTGACCGGTTAGGAAGGGCCCCTTCCTCTACAAAAAGCGATAACAAGGGGCCCGGCGGACCCGCCGGCGGCGCATGCTGCGCCGGAGCGCCCCCGGCGGGTCCGTCCTTACAGCCGGATGGCCTCGGGGGAGTGCAGGCGGAGCATGGTGGCGGCTACGTCCGCGGGGGTGCGGCGGCGGGTGGCCATCGAGGCGACCGCCATCACCGTGAAGGCGAGCGGCACCGTCCAGGCGGCCGGCTGGGTCACCAGCACCGAGGGCCAGCCGCGCAGCGGCGGCCCGAGCACCGTGACCAGGACCGCCAGCACGGCCGCGCCGCCGCCGGCCAGCACCCCGGCGATCGCCCCGGCGGCGGTGAGCCCGCGCCACCAGATGCCGAGCACCAGCAGCGGGCAGAAGCTCGAGGCCGCCACCGCGAAGGCCAGGCCGACCACCTGGGACACATCCAGCCCGGTGACCGACAGGGCGAGCGCCATCGGCACCACCCCGGCCACCAGGGCGGCCAGCCGGAAACCCCGTACCGAACCGCGCCGCAGCACGTCCGCGGAGAGCACCCCGGCCACGCTGGTGAGCAGGCCAGAGGAGGTGGACAGGAACGCCGCGAACGCGCCCGCCGAGACCAGCGCCGCGAGCAGGTGGCCGACGGTCGAGCCGCCGAGCGCCACCGACGGCAGCAGCACCACCACCGCGTCGGTGTCGCCGGTCACCAGCAACTGCGGGGTGTAGACCCGGCCCAGCACCCCGTACAGGGTGGGCAGCAGATAGAAGGCCCCCACCAGGCCGAGGACCACCAGCGTGGTCCGGCGGGCGGCGGCGCCGTCGGAGTTGGTGTAAAAGCGCACGAGTACGTGCGGCAGCCCCATCGTGCCCAGGAAGGTGGCCAGGATCAGCGAGTACGTGCCGAACAGCCCCCGGTCGTCCCGGCCGGCGGCGCTGGGCAGCAGCCAGTCCACCCCGCCCCGGGTCTGCACCGTGGACACCTCCGGCACCGGTTCACCGGCCGGGAAGCTCAGCCGGTCGCCGGGGCGTACCCGCTGGATCGTGCCGTCGGCCCGGGTGACGGTCGCGTCCTGCCGGACCTCGACGGTGGTGGCGGTCCGGAACACCGTGCCGGACTCCGGCGTCACGGCCGGACGCCCGTCCGACTGCCACTGCAGGACCAGGAAGATCGCCGGTACGGCCAGCGCGGTGAGCTTGAGCCAGTACTGGAAGGCCTGCACGAAGGTGATGGCCCGCATGCCGCCGAGCGCCACGTTCGCGGTCACCACCGCGCCGACCAGCAGGGCGCCCAGCGCGTACGGCAGGCCGGTCACCGTGCTGAGGGTGAGCCCGGCGCCCTGGAGCTGGGGCACCAGATAGAGCCAGCCGATGAAGATCACGAAGAGGGTGGCGAGCTTGCGCAGCGGGCGCGAGCCGAGGCGCAGCTCGCAGAAGTCGGGCAGGGTGAACGCGCCCGACCGGCGCAGCGGCGCGGCCACGAACAGCAGCAACGCCAGATAGCCGGCCGCGAACCCGACCGGATACCAGAGCACGTCCACGCCGTACTTGAGGATCAGGCCGGCCACGCCCAGGAACGAGGCGGCCGAGAGGTATTCGCCGCCGATCGCGGCCGCGTTCCAGGTCGGGCTCACCATCCGGGAGGCCACCAGGAAGTCCGAGGTGGTCCGGGCCACCCGCAGGCCGTAGAAGCCGATGGCCACCGTGACCAGCGTGACGACCACGATGGCCGGTGCCGCGTACGGGATGGCCATCAGCGCTCCGGCCGCTGGACCAGGTCGGTGAAGTCCTGCTCGTTGCGTTCGGCCCAGTGCACGTGCAGCCAGCCCACGCCGAGCAGGAACGGGTACGCCGCGACGCCGAGCAGCAGCCAGGGCAGCTTCACCCCGAACAGCGTGACCCGGCCGACCGTGGGGGCGATGGCGAACAGCAGCGGCAGGCCGCCGAGCCCGATCACCACCACCAGCGAGAGCCGTACGGCCAGCGCCAGCTGGGCCCGGACCAGGCCGCGGACCAGCGCGTCGCCGATCTGCGTGCCCTGGGCCAGCTCGGTGCGGATGGGGGCCCGCGGCGTGGACCGGCGGCCCACCTCGGCCAGCACGATGCGGGCCCGCCGCGGCGGATCCGCGGGCGCCGGGGCCGGGGTGTCGGGGGTTGCGGCCACCCCGGCAGTCTCACCGTCCGGAGATGTTTGTCAAGACAAGCATCTGCCGGGGCGTCGCCGGGCTGTGGACAACCTGTGGACAACGGGTCACCCCTGTGGACAACTCGGGGCGGTTGTGGATAACGGCCGGGGCTGCCAGGGTGAAGCGGTAGAAAGGACCGGTGATGACCAGCCCCGTCGCTCAGCCTCGGCACGGTGACGCCTGGACGGTGGACGACCTCTGGGCGCTCCCTGCCGATGGCCAGCAGTACGAGATCTTCGACGGGAGCCTGCTCGTGTCGCCCCATGCGGATGTCTTCCACGGCGGGGTGGCCAACCGGCTCCGCCGGCTGCTCGACCGGCAGGCCCCGGACGACCTGCTCGTCGGCCAGGACATCGGGGTGAGCGCCAAGCGATCCTCATACCTCGTGCCCGACATCTTCGTCGCGCGGGACCACGCCATCGACCGGGGCGGGTCGGCGCTGCGTCCCGAGGACGTGCTGCTGGTGATCGAGGTCATCTCGCCGAGCAACGCCGGCCGGGACCTGGTCCTGAAACGCCACGAGTACGCCGTGGCCGGCATACCGCGCTACTGGCTCGTGGACCCGCGCAAGCGGACCCTGACGGTGTTGGAGAACGTCGGCGGCGTCTACCGGGAGGCGGCCCTGGTGACCGCGGGTCAGACCTGGACGGCCGACCAGCCGTTCCCGCTCACCCTCGATCTGGGCACCATCTGCTGATCCCGCTCGGCATACGATGCGGCGGTGCTGCTCGCCGTCGTGGTCGCCGCCGCGCTTGCCGGCGCCGGCTGGGGCGTGCTCGTTTCCGGCCTGGTCCACCGGTACGCGGTCGAGTGGCCGGCCGGGGCGCCCCGACCGGAGTGGCGCACCGGCTGCGCGTACTGCGGGGCGGAGCGCGGCCCCTGGTGGCGGGCCGCCGGCCGGTGCCCGGGGTGCGGGCGGCGACCCCGACCGGGCCGGTGGCTGACCGTGCCGCTGTCCGCGGCGGCCTGCGGCGGGGTGGCAGCCGCGGTGGGACCGGTGGCCGCGCTGCCGGCGTACCTGCTGTTCGCCGCGCTGGCCGTGCCGCTCGCCCTGGTCGACCTCGCGGTGCTCCGGCTGCCCGACCCGCTGGTCGGCACGGTGGCCGCCGGCGGGCTGGCGCTGCTCGGGCTGGCGGCCCTGGTCGACGGCGCCGGCTGGCCGTTGCTGCGCGCGCTCGGGGCGGCGGCGGCCTGCGGTGTCGGTTATCTGACCATCGCCCTGGTGCCGCGTTCGGGGCTCGGTTTCGGCGACGTGAAGCTCGGCGCGACCATCGGGCTGCTGCTCGGCTGGCTCGGCTGGTTCCCGGTGGTGGCCGGGGTGGCGCTGGCCCCGCTGCTCAACCTTCCGCTGGTGGTGGGCCTGCTCGTCACGGGTCGGGCCGGCCGCAAAACGTCCGTCCCGTTCGGCCCCGCCTTGCTCGCGGGGACGTTTGCGGCGATGATCATTGCCGCCCTGCGATAGTTCCCTTGGGCAAGAAAGAATCCACCGAACGGCGGGTTTGGTTGTCATCCCGGCTGCCGGATCGGTCGGCCGCGATCAGCACCGGCGGCGGACTGACACGGCCGCCACCGGCCGACAGACTCGGTCCGCTTCACTTCCCCCGTAACCGTCGCGACGGTCCGAAACGCCGCGACCCCTCCCCTGGAGCGCTTCTTCATGAACGAGTACGTCAACCGGATGGTGGCCTGGTTCCAGTCCTGGGACCTGGCAGGTCGGCTGGAGCGGGACCGCGGCGCTACCGCTGTGGAGTACGCCCTCATCATCGGTCTGATCGCGGTCATCATCGCTCTCACCATCCCCTTCCTCGGGACCGCCATCTCCGGCCGGTTCACCGCGGCATGTCGGGCGATTGGCGGACCCAACGCGGCATGCGCCCCGTAGGCACGCAATGGCTGAACCGAGGGTCCGGTTCGACGAGTCCGGCGACCGGACCCTCGGCTGGCTCAACCGAACGAGGCACCGCACACCGGACCAGGGGGCGGCGGCGGTCGAAATGGCGCTCGTGCTGCCGCTGCTGCTGCTCCTGATCTTCGGGATCATCGACTTCGGACGGATGTTGAACGCGCAGCTCAACGCCACCCAGGCGGCCCACGAGGGCGCCCGGGCGGCGGCGTTCGGACAGGACCCGGCCGACCGGGTCGCGGCCATCGCCGGCACCGACGTCCAGGTCACGGTGGCCGACCCGTGCCAGCCGGGGTCGCTGCCCGACAGTGCGCCGGTGACGGTACGGGTGGTCGACCGGTTCCAGTTCGTCACCCCGATCGGCGCGCTGGCCGGCATCACCCTGGGCGGCCCGGACAACCGGATCGCCATCACCGGCCGAGGGGTCATGCCGTGCCAGTGAGCCAAACCCTGCGCCGGCTCGTCGAGGGGGCGAGCCGGCGCCTCGCCGTGCCGTCTTCGGGCCGGTGGCTGGCCGAGCGGTCCCCGGGCCGGTGGCTGGGCGAGCGGCCCGCGAGCCGAAGCCGCGGCGATCGGGGCGCGGTGGCCATCACCGTGGCGCTGCTGCTCGGCTCGGGCGTGCTGCTCGGGATGGCGGCCCTGGTGGTGGACGTGGGCAACCTGTACGCCGAGCGGACCCAGCTGCAGAGCGGGGCCGACGGCGCGGCCCTGCGGGTGGCCCAGGAGTGCGCGAGCGCGGCCGGCGACTGCTCGGCCGCCAACCGCCGGGATCTCGCGGCGGGCCTCGCCCGGGACAACGCCGCCGACGGCGCGGCCGCGGCGCAGGTGTGCGGCCGGTTCGAGGGCGACTCGGTGGACTGCCCGGCCCCCACCGGCGGGGTCCCCGACTGTGTCGGCCCGGCTCCGGACGCCGGCGACTACGCCGAGGTGCACACCGGGACCGAGACCGCGGACGGGCGTACCGTGCTGCCGCCGGTCTTCGCCCAGGCCGTGCTGAGCGGCTTCAACGGCGCGCACGTCACGGCCTGCTCCCGGGTCGGCTGGGGCGCCCCGGCCACCGCCACCGGGCTGGCCATGACGCTGTCCGCCTGCGACTGGCGGACGCTCACCAACGACGGCCGGCGGTACCCGTCGACCGAGGGCGCCATCCCGCTGTACGACCCGGACGCCCCCGACGCGTGCGGCGCGGCCGCCGGCACCCGGGGTGGCTTCCGCTGGCTGGCCCCGACCGGCGCCGACTGCCGGACCACGCTGTCGGCGGGCGACGCCGTCGGCACCGACGCCACCCTGGCCGGCGGCTGCGCGAGGGCCCTGGCCGACCTGCGCGACTCGGGCCGGCCGGTGGCGGTGCCGGTCATCGGCGCGGTCACCGGCGCCGGCAGCGCGGCCCGGTACGAGGTGCGCGGGTTCGCCGCGTTCGTGGTCACCGGCTGGCAGCTGCCCGGCGACGACGAGCCGCCGGCCGGGGCGGCGCCCTGCGCGACCGCCGGCAACTGCGTGTACGGCCACCTCGTCCGCGACCTGGTGCCGGGCGGTGGCGCCCTCGGCGGACCGGACCTGGGGGCCAGGATCGTCCAACCCATCGGCTGACCCAGAACCGCACACCCCCTCCCCGATAAGGAACCCGGAAACATGAACCGACGCGTCATCTCGGTGGTCCTCGCCGTCGTGCTCGCGGCCATCGGCACCGGCGCCGTCCTGCTGTACCTGCGCTCGGCCGACGCCCGCGCCACCGCCGGCAAGCAGGCCCGGACGGTGCTGGTGGCCGACAAGCAGATCCCGGCCGGTACGTCCGGGCGGGCGCTGCGGTCGAACGGGTACCTGCGCGCGGTGCCGATGCCGGTGGGCTCGCTGCCGGAGGACACGCTCGGCGAGGTCGGCGCCGACCTGGACACCATGGTCGTCACCTCGGCCGTCCAGCGCGGCCAGCTGCTGCTGCGGGCCATGTTCGGCACGGCCGTCAAGAACGGCAGCGGGGTGGCCATCCCGGACGGCCAGCTCGCGGTGAGCGCCCGGGTCACCTCCACGGTGTTCAGCCCGTCGTCGGTGCGTGCCGGCACCCGGGTGGCCATCTTCTACACGTACACCCCGGCCGACCCGGCCAAGCGGGACACGGTCTCCGGCGCCGGCCTGGAGAAGGGCCGGGCGGTCAACAGCGTCACCCGGCTGCTCATGACGAACGTCGAGGTCATCTCCGTGGAGGCCGCGGCCAAGGGGAGCGGTGGGGACGCCGTGACCTCGACGGGCGGCGGCAAGAACGAATTCGAGGTCACCTTCGGGCTCAACCAGCGGGACGCCGAGCGGTTGGCGCACGCCGTCGCGCTGGGTGGCGCGATCAACATCGGCCTGCTGGGCGACACCTCCGACGTCAAGCCCGACACCGGCGTCGACAACCGATCGCTGTTCGGGTAAGCGCGTGATGACCATCCTGTTCGAACCGAACCGCCAGTGGAGCGGGCACCTGGCCGGCCTGCTGGGCGCCGGGGTCCTGCCGGCGAGCCGGATCGAGGACGTGGAGCGGCTGCTGGCCGACCAGCCGGCCGAGCCGCTGGTGGTGTTCGGGCCCAGCACGGACGCGCGGCTGGCGGTCGACTTCTCGGCCCAGCAGCGGCTCACCCGCCCGGCGCTCGGGGTGGTGCTGCTGCGCGAGGGCCTGGACGTGGAGACCCTCGGCCAGGCGCTCCGGGCCGGCATCCGGGACGTGGTCGAGGTCCGCGACGTGGCCGCGGTACGGGCGGCCTGCATGCGGTCCATCGAGGTGTCCCGGCATCTGCAGCAGGGGGCCGCGCCGGCGCCCGCCCCGCCGGCGGCCCCGGCCGCCGAGGCCAAGGTGGTGACCGTGTTCGCCGCCAAGGGCGGGTGCGGCAAGTCGACGCTGGCCACCAACCTGGCCGTGGCGCTGGCCGACGGCGGCCGGCACCGGGTCTGCCTGGTGGACCTCGACCTGGCCTTCGGGGACGTCGGCATCATGCTCCAATTGGTGCCCGAGCGCGGCATCGCGGACGCGGTGAGCGCCCGGGACCGGATCGACGCCAACCTGGTCCGCGCGCTGCTCACCCCGTACGGGCCGGGGCTGGACGTGCTGCTCGCGCCGGTCGGGCCGGCCGAGGCGGAGCGGATCGACCGGGACCTCGTGGCCCGGGTGCTGGCCGCGCTGCGCACGATGGTGGACTACGTGGTGATCGACACGCCGGCCGCCTTCACCGACGGGGTGCTGGCCGCGCTCGACGTCTCCGACCTGCACGTGCTGGTGGCCACCCCGGACGTGCCGGCGCTGAAGAACCTGCGGATCGCCATCGACATGCTCGACCTGCTCGGGCTGCGCCGGGAGAACCGGCTGGTGGTGCTCAACCGCAGCGACTCCCGGGTCGGGCTCACCGGCGCCGACGTGGACCGGGTGCTGCGTACGCCCATCGGGGCGCACATCCCGTCCAGCCGGGACGTACCCATCTCGATCAACCGGGGGGTGCCGATCGTGGCGGACAAGCCGGCGCATCCGGTCAGCAAGGCCATCCGGGAGGTGGCGCAGGCGCAGATCGCCAACCGGACGCCGCACCGGGCCGGCCGCGGGCTGCGCGAGCGGCTGGGCCGCGGAGGCAACCGATGAGCGAGCGGAGCGAGGAGTCGGCATGAGCCTCAGCGATCGGCTGGCGCAGCGCTACCCGAACTCCGCCGACAGCGGCGGCCGGGGCCGTACGTCGGGAACGGTGACCGTCCCGGCCGGCGGCTCGATGGCGGCGCTGCGGCTGCGGGTGCACCGCGAGCTGCTGGACATCCTGGGCCCGCAGCTCTACGACACCCGCACCGCCGACGCGGTGCTGGAGCAGAAGGTCCGGGACACCATCAACGACGTCCTGGCCCGGACGGACTCGCCGCTCGCGGTGGCCGACCCGGCCCGGATCGCGGCCGACCTGCTCGACGAGATTCTCGGGCACGGCCCCATCGAGCCGCTCCTGCGCGACCCGGACGTCACCGAGATCATGGTGAACGGGCCGGACCAGATCTTCGCCGAGCGCTTCGGGCGGATCCACCCGGTCGACGCGTCGTTCGTGGACGAGCACCACCTGCGCCGGGTGATCGACCGGATCGTCTCCCGGGTGGGTCGCCGGGTGGACGAGTCCAGCCCGATGGTGGACGCCCGGCTGCCCGACGGCAGCCGGGTGAACGTGGTGCTGCCGCCGGTGGCCCTGGACGGCTCGGTGCTCACCATCCGCAAGTTCGCCCGGGAGGCGTTCACCGCCAACGACCTGATCGGCTTCGGCACCCTCACCCCCGAGGTGGCCCAGCTGCTGTACGCCTGCGTACGGGCCCGGCTCGACGTGGTGATCAGCGGCGGCACCGGCTCGGGCAAGACCACGACGCTGAACGTGCTCTCCAGCTTCCTGCCGCCGGAGGAGCGGATCGTCACCATCGAGGACGCGGCCGAGCTCCAGCTGCGGCAGAACCACGTGCTCCGGCTCGAATCGCGACCGCCGAACATCGAGGGCCGCGGCGAGATCACCGTACGGGACCTGGTTCGCAACGCGCTCCGGATGCGCCCCGACCGCATCGTCATCGGTGAGGTCCGGGACGGTGCCGCGCTGGACCTGCTGCAGGCCATGAACACCGGCCACAACGGGTCGCTCACCACCGTGCACGCCAACACGCCGCGGGACTCGGTGGCCCGGCTGGAGACCATGTCGCTGATGGCCGGGCTGGAGCTGCCGGTACGTGCCATCCGGGAGCAGATCGCCAGCGCCGTGGACCTGATCGTGCACCAGAGCCGGCTGCGGGACGGGACCCGCCGGGTCACCCACGTGACCGAGGTGCTCGGGATGGAGGGCGAGGTGGTGATCATGCAGGACCTGTTCGTCTTCGATCACCGGGCCGGCCTCGACGAGCATGGCCGGCACCGCGGCACGCTGCGGTGGACCGGGCTGCGCCCCCGGCTGCTCGACGCGCTGGAGGACGCCGGCGAGCCGGTGCCGGCCGGCATGTTCGAGGGCCAGCCGTGGTGACCCGCCGCCTGGTGGTGGCCGGGCTGGTCTCCGTGGCGGCGCTCGCCGCCGGGGCCGGGCCGGCCCGGGCCGACGACGGGCTCACGGTCGTGCCCGGCGCGGTGACCGCGGACCGGGTGGAACTGGTGGCGGACCTGCCCGGGGCGGCCGGTGGCGAGCTTCCACCGGTGACCGTGAGCTGGAACGGCCAGCCGCTGTCCGCCACGGTCCGCCCGGACCGGGCCGGGCCGGACCGGTCGGTCGTGGTGGTGCTGGACACCGGCACGGCCGCCGCCGGCACCCTGCCGGCGGCCCGGGACGGCGTGCTCGGCTTCGCCGCGGCCGCCCCCGCCGAGCTGGCCATCGGGCTGGTGTCGGCCGCCGGCACCCCGGCGGTGGTGCTGCCGCCCACCCGGGACCGGGCGGCGCTGCGTACCGCCGTGGCGGGGTTGCGGGCCGGCGGCGACCCGGCCATCTACGCCGGCCTGGCCACCGCGGCCGGGGTCGGCGGCGGGGCCGCGGACCGGCGGCTGCTGGTGGTGGCCGCCAACCCGGACAACTCGGCCGACGCGGACCGGATTGCCGGGCAGCTGACCTCGGCCAAGCGGCGGATCGACCTGGTGCCGGTCGGCGCCGCCCGGGGCGGGCTGACCCGGCTGCGCCGGGCGGTGGCCGCGACCGGCGGAACGGTCCGGCCCGCCGCCGCGCCCGGGGCGCTGCCCGGGGCGCTGCGCGCGATGGCCGGCACCTTCCCGGTCCGCGCCACCATCTCGGTGGCCGTGCCGCCGGAGCTGGCCGGCACCGAGACCCGGCTCGCCGTGTCGGTCGGCGCCGGAGCGGACCGGGCCAGCGCCGACGTGCCGGTGCGGATCCCGGCCCTGCCCTCGGCCGCCGCCTCGGCCGCGACCGGCGGCGGCCTGCGCGGCCTCGGGCTGGGCCTTGGGCCGCTCACGCTGCTCATCTTTGGGTTGCTGGTGGCGGCGATCCTGCTGGTGGTCTTCGCCGGCGGCGACTCGGTCCGGCCCGGCCGGCTGCGCCAGGTGGAACGGTTCCGGGTGGCCGGCGGGGGCGTGCCGATCACCGGCGACACCGGTCCGAACCGCGCCGGACCGCGCCGGCGGCCGAACCGGACCGGACCCCCCGGCCCGGCGGAGCGGGCCGGCGCCCAGCCCGACGGCGAGGCCGAGCACGGGCCCAACCGGCTGCTCTGGGCGGCCGGCTGCGCGGTGGCCGGGGCGATCCTGCTGGGGCTGCTGGCCGGCCCGCTCGGGCTGCTGCTCGGCGCCGTGCTGGGCTGGTTCGTCCCGGCGCTGCGGCGGCGGACGCGGGAGCGGCGTCGCCGCCGCGCCTTCGCCGACCAGCTGCCGGACGCGCTCCAGCTGGTGGTCGGCTCGCTGAAGTCCGGCTTCTCGCTGGGCCAGTCGATCGACGGGGTGGTCCGGGACGCCCCGCCGGGCCCGCTGGCCGTGGAGCTGGGTCGGGCCATGTCCGAGGTACGGCTGGGCTCCGACCTGGACGACGCGCTGGAGCGCACGGCCGAGCGGGTGGGCAACGAGGACCTGGCCTGGGCGGTGATGGCCATCCGGATCCAGCGGGAGACCGGGGGCAACCTGGCCGAGGTGCTGGAGACCGCGGTGGAGACGCTGCGCGAGCGGGACCGGCTGCGCCGGCACGTCCGGGCGCTGTCGGCCGAGGGGCGGCTGTCCGCGTACGTTCTCATCGGGCTGCCGTTCGCGCTGGCCGGCTGGCTGCTGCTGACGCGCCGGGACTACCTGGCCGCGCTCTGGACCACCCCGCTGGGGCTGACCATGTTGATCGGCGCCGCGGTGCTGATGGCCGTCGGCACCTTCTGGATGAGCCGCTGGACGAAGGTAGAGGTGTAGCCGTGCCGAACATGCTGCTGGTGGCGGGGCTGGGCGCGCTCTTCCTGGCCATCATCCTGGCGCTCACCGCGGTCACCGCGGGGGAGGGCCGGGGCGCGGTCACCCGGACGCTGCGCGCCGTCGACCAGGGCTACCGGATCGCCGCGGCCCGCGCCCAGGCCGCGGAGCCGCCGGCCGGATCGCTGCCCCGGCAGGCCGCCTCGATCGGCCGGCGGCTCAGCACGAGCGGGGCGCTGACCTGGCTGACCCGCCGGCTCGACCAGGCGGGCAACCCGTCATGGCTGAGCGTCGACGCGGTGCTCGCGTACCAGGGACTGCTCCTGTTCGTCGGGGCCGCGCTCGGTCTGCTGCTCTCGCTGCTCTACACCGGCCCGATCGGCGCGCTGGGCTGGGCGGTGGTCGGCGGCGCCGCCGGCTTCTTCGCGCCGTACGCGCTGGTGCTGCACCTGGCGCAGGAGCGCCAGGAGGAGATCCGGCGCACCCTGCCGGACATCATGGACACCCTGGTGGTGACCGTCGAGGCGGGTCTGGGTTTCGAGGCGGCGCTCGCGCAGGTGGTCCGGAACGGCCGGGGACCGATGGTGGGCGAGTTCGCCCGGGTGCTGCACGAGATGCAGATCGGTCAGTCCCGGGTCGACGCGCTCCGGCAGATGGGTGCCCGGAGCAGCGTGCCGCAGCTCAAGGCGTTCGCGTCGGCGGCCGTGCAGGCCACCTCGCTGGGCGTCCCGATGGGCAAGGTGCTGCGGCAGCAGGCCGCGGAGATGCGGCTGCGCCGCCGGCAGCGCGCGGAGGAGATGGCGCAGAAGGTGCCGGTGAAGATCCTCTTCCCCGTGATCTTCTGCATCTTCCCGGCCCTCTTCGTCGTGGTCCTCGGTCCGGGGATCATCCGGCTGCTCGCCACCCTCGGCAACTGAGTGGTCGCCTAGTGCTGCGGCCCCTGTCGTGGTGGCGGCATCCGGCGCCGGAACGGCTCCGCCGGCAGCCCGATCTTGGCCCGCGCCCGCGCCAGGTAGGTCTTTACCGTCGACTCGCTGACGTGCATGACCTCGGCCATCTCGGCCGGGCTCAGCCCGGCGGCCAACAACCGGCCCACCTCGCGCTCCCGCGGGCTCAGCTCGACCTTTCCCGGCTCGGCGGCCTCCCGCAACAACCGGGCGAGCGAGCGGGTGCCGAAGCTGGCGCCCCCGGAGAGGCAGACCCCGATGGCCGCGGCGGCCTCCGCCACCTCGACCGGCGGAGTGACGTGGGTGGTGATGCCGGCCGAGACCGCGCGACGGAGCAGCCGGGTGTCGGGGGGGCTGAACAGGACCACGCACAGCTCCGGGCGGCGGGCGCGCAGCCGCAGGGCCAGCTCGATGCCGTCGCCGTCGGGCAGCCGGACGTCCATCGTCACGGCGTCCGGCGCCAGCGTGTCGAAGACCCGCTCGGCCTCCACCGCGGAGGTGCTCCGGCCGGCGAGTTCGGTGCCCGGCAGCGTGGCCACGGCACGCCGGACCACGAGATGGGTACCGGGACGGGTGTGGATGGCGAAAACCGTGGGCATCTAACCTCCCCACCCCTGTTTGCCGATCGGCGTTCCGTCACCGGCGGATCACGCGGTGACTGCACCGAGGTTGCCAGGTCGGCGGGGGAATTCACATTAAGTCTTGCTTAGGTACGTGCGCGCAGGGGTGCTGACCTGGCAAAGACGGCTTTCGGACAGTTCGACGTCCGGCGGAGAGGGCAGAGTGGGATAGTGCGCGGCGACGACATTCTGGGGCATCGCTACCGGCTTGTCGCCCAGCTGGGCGCCGGCGGGATGGGCGTGGTCTGGCGGGCCCACGACGAGGTGCTGGACCGCAGCGTCGCGGTCAAGGTGCTCAACCCGCGGTACGCCCAGGACATCGCCTCCCGCCAGCGGGTCCTCGCCGAGGCCCGGGCCGCGGCCCGGCTGACCCACCCGCACGTGGCCGGGGTGTACGACTACGGCGAATCGGACACCGAGACCGGCGATCGGGTGCCGTTCGTGGTCATGGAGCTGCTGCACGGGCGTTCCCTGTCGCAGCGGCTCAAGCGCGGCCCGCTCTCGGTCGAGCTGGCCCTGCGGATCTGTGCCGAGGTCGGGTCGGCGCTCGCGGCGGCGCATGCGCACGGCCTGGTGCACCGGGACGTCAAGCCGGCCAACGTGATGCTGACCGCCAGCGGCGCCAAGGTGGTCGACTTCGGCCTCGCGGCCGTGGCCGGGGAGGCGGACGACCCGGAGGGCACCGGGCTGCTGCTCGGCACGCCGGCGTACGTGGCGCCGGAACGGTTGGCCGGGGACCCGGTCGTGGCGGCCACCGACGTGTACGCCCTGGGCCTGATCCTCTACCTGCTCCTGGCCGGTCGGATGCCGTGGACCGCGGAGACCGCGACCCAGATGCTGGCCGCGCACGCCTACGTCGAACCGGCGCCGCTGCCGCGGCTGACCGGCGTGCCTCCGGTGGTGACCGACCTGGTGCAACGGTGCCTGGCGAAGGAGCCGGAGCGGCGGCCGGGCAGCGAAGAGGTGACGGTGACGCTCGCGCACGCGGCGGGCATCCGGGTGCCGCTGGACGGGCTGGCCGACGACGACCTCGAGGGGCACACCGACCCGGACATCAAGCATCCGGGGCGCGGCTCGGACAGCCGCGGCCGGCCCGCGTTCGGTCGCGCCCAGGCGCCGGCGCGACTCGGCTGGCTGGCCGCGTTCCCCGCCGGCCCCGTGCTGGCCGGCGACTCGCTCGCCACCCGGCTGGGCAACCACCTCGACCCGGCCGCCGACCACCTGACGCTGCGCCAGCAGGCGGGCCTGCTGCTGCGCGGGGCCGTCGGCTACGACCTGGCCATCTGGGCCGTGCTCGATCCGGTGACGCTGATGTGGTCCTCCTGCGTGGTCGACGGCGGTCCGCACGACGAGCGGTTCGAGCACGAGCTGTTCGCCAACGAGTACGGCCAGGAGGACGTGCTCCGGCTCGCCGAGCTCGCCCAGCGGGCGCGAGTGGGTTCGCTGCGCGCCTACACCCAGGGCGACCCGGCCACCAGCCGCCGCTACCGCACCATCCTGCGACCGCGTGGCTTCGCCGACGAGCTGCGGATGACCTTCTACGACGCCGACGGCACCTGGGGGGCGCTGCTGCTGTACCGGACCGACGGCGCGTTCACCGACACCGACATCGCCCGCCTCGCCCCCGCGGCCCGGCCCTTCGGGGCGGTGCTGCACCGGAGCCTGGCCCGGACCGAGGTCGGTGCCGGGCCGGATCAGGCCGACCGGGATCCGGGCCCACGTCCGCCGGTGCAGCGCGGCGTGGCGGACACCGCCGAGCGGTCGGGCCCGGCCGAGGGCCGCGGGTCTGCCGGTTCGGCGGCGCGGCGCCGCGCCGGTGGCCTGGCGGCTCCGGGTGGCACCGGTGGTCGCGGCCGGTGGCCGTGGCCGCGCCGCCGACCGGCCGACCGGGTGGCCGAGCCGGCCGGTCGACCACCGCCTGGCCGCGCCGGACCGCCGACGGCCGGTCGGCTGACCATCTCGCACGACGGGCGCCTGTTCGACGTCACCGAGGACGCCCGGCGGCTGCTGGACACGATCGAGCTGGACCGGGTGGGCGCGGCCGTGGCCCGGGGGCAGCTGTCCGGCCTCATCGATCCGATCGGCGGCGCCCGACAGGACGGCCGGCTGCTGGTCTTCCACGCGGCCGCCCGGGACGCGGCCCTGGACGTGACCGTGCAGCGGATCGGGCCGCACCAGGTGAGCGAGTTCATCCTGCGCGCCCGCGACCTGCAGCCGGTACACCGGCGGATCCTCGGCGCGGTGGCCCTCGGCCGGAGCATCCCGCAGATCGCCCAGGATCTCCGGATCCCCGCGTTCGCCGTGCAGGACGGCATGGTGGCGCTCTTCGACTCGTTCCGGGTGAGCGGCCGGATCGACCTGGTCAAGACGGTGTTCTTCGAGCACTACCTGCCGCTGCACATGGCCGACAGCGAGGTGCCGGTCCGGGACTGACGGCCGCGTCCCGGCGCCGCGGTCCCGGCGCGGCCCCGCCCGGTGGTGGGGTCAGCGGGTCCAGTCCTGTTTCGCCGCGCGGACCAGGCGGTCCTTGAGCTCCCGGGTGTGCCGCCGGCTCACCGGCAGCTCGGCGCCGTCCACCACGACCACGTACCCGGAGCTGGCCAGCCGCAGCTCGGCGATGAGCCGCAGCTGCACCAGGTAGGACCGGTGGATCCGGACGAAACCGGCGTCCGCCCACCGGTCGGCCAGGGTGGCCAGGGGCACCCGGACCAGGTGGGAGCCGTCGGCCGTATGCAGCCGCGCGTAGTCGCCCTGCGCCTCGACCCAGCGCACCGCGGAGCGGGGCAGCATCCGGGTGGTGCCGGCCAGCTCCACCGGGATGGCCGGGTCCTCCTCGGCCCGGGCCAGCGCGGCCGGATGGCTGGCGACCACCCGGGAGCCCACCACCCGGCGGACCGCCTCGGCGAGCCGCTCGGTCTGCACCGGCTTGCGTACGTAGTCGGTGACCCCGAGATCGAACGCGTCCACCGCCCCGTCGTCGTACGCGGTCACGAAGACGATGGCCGGCGGCCGGGCGAACCGGCGCAGCACCCGGGCCAGCTCCATCCCGTCCAGGCCGGGCATCCGGATGTCCAGGAACACCGCCTCGACGTCGACGTCCCGGAGCAGTCGCAGCGCCTCGGTGGCGTCGCCGGCGGTGTGCACCCGGGCCACCCGGGGATCGGCGCGCAACAGGTAGGCCAGCTCGTCCAGCGCCGGCGGCTCGTCGTCCACGGCCAGCACCCGCAGGAACGCGGTCACGCGCTGGCCCGGACGTGGCGGTGGAACTTCGGCACCCGCATGCTCACCTTCGTACCAGCTCCCGGAGCCGTCTCCACGACCAGCCCATACTCGTCGCCGAACGCCGACCGGAGGCGTTCGTCCACATTCGACAGCCCGACGTGCTGGCCCGGGTCGTCCACCCGGGCCGCTGCCGCCCGCTCGGCCGCCGTCCGGTCCGTCGCCTCCCGCTCGCCTGCGTCCGGATCGTCCGGCACCCCGTCGGCCGCCGTCCGCTCGGTCGGCTCGGAGCCGCCGAGCAGCACCGCCGGGTCCATCCCGACCCCGTCGTCCTCCACCGTGAGGTGACACTCGGCGCCGGCGTCCCGGGCCACGATGCTCACCATGCCCACCCCGGTCTTGCGGGAGAGCCCGTGCCGGACGGCGTTCTCGACCAGCGGCTGCAGGCAGAGGAACGGCAGGCTCACCGGCAGGACCTCGGGGGCGATCTGCAGCCGTACCTGCAGCCGGTCGCCGAACCGCGCCCGTTCGATGGTGAGGTACCGGTCGATCGAGCGCAACTCCTCGGCCAGCGTGGTGAAGTCGCCGTGCGCCCGGAACGAGTACCGGGTGAACTCGGCGAACTCCAGGATCAGCTCCCGCGCCCGCTCCGGATCGGTCCGGACGAACGAGGCGATGGCCGTGAGCGCGTTGTAGATGAAGTGCGGGCTGATCTGGGCGCGCAGCGCGCGTACTTCCGCCCGGGCCAACCGCTCCCGGGACGACTCCAGCTCGGCCAGCGCCAGCTGGTCGCCGGTCCAGTGCGCGGTCTCCAGCGCGGCGTGCACCAGGCCGGGCGCGGGCGGCCCGCCGGAGACGGCCACGAGCGCGCCGACCGGCCGGTGGTCCGGGCCGGTGAGCGGGGCCACCACGGCCCCGCGCACCGGGCAGTCCACCCGGTCGCAGTGCAGGTCCGACTCGCCCAGCACGGCCGAGCGGTTGGCGGCGATGGCCCGGTGCGCGGCCGCCACCAATTGATCAATATGGTGCTCGCCGCGGCCGTCGAAGGCCAGCGCCGCCCGCTCGTCGACCAGGGCCAGGCCGGCCGCGCCGACCAGGGTACGCAGGTGCCGGACGGCCTTCCCAGCGCTGGCCGCCGTCAGTCCGGAGCGCAGCGACTCCGCGGCCAGCCCCGCGGTGTGCAGCACCTCGTACGTGGCCCGCTGACCGGCCGTGACGATGCCGCGCCGGGCCCGCAGCCGCAGCACCGCGAACACGGCCGCACCGAGGGCGCTCACCAGCACCAGCACGGCGAACGCGGCGGACAGGTTGGCGGCCACCGTCGAATCCTGCCGCTCGCCGGGCCGGCACGCCAGCCCGGCTCAGCACGGCAGCGCGGCGCTGACCCCGAAACCGCCCGCCGAACGCGGGCCGGCGACGAGCCGGCCGCCCAGCGCCTCGACCCGTTCGCGCATCCCCAGCAGGCCGAACCCGGCCCCGTCGGGCAGACCGGCGCCGGCCGCCGCGCCGGATGATGCGGCGCCGCGGGGGGCGCCCGAGCCGTCGTCCCAGACGTCCACGCACAGCTCGCCCTCGGCGACCCGGACGTCGACCGTGACCGTGGTGGCGCCGGCCGCGTGCCGGATCACGTTGGTCAGCGACTCCTGCACCACCCGTACGGCGGTCAACTCGACCAGCGCGGGCAGCTCGCGGCCCGGTTCCGGCAGCCCGACCCGGACCCGCAGGCCGGCCGCCTCGGCCCGGACGGCGAGTTCCGGGATGCGGGCCAGGGTGGGCTGCGGCGCGGTGTCCCCCTCGGTCGGCTCGCCGCGCAGCAGGTTCAACGTGGCCCGCAGCTCCGTCATGGCCTCCCGGGTCGACGAGCGGATCACCGTCAGCGACCGACGGGCCGAGTCCGGCACGTCGTCGTCCAGCGCCTCGAGCGCGACCCGGGTGTGCACGCCGATCACCGAGATGGTGTGCGCCAGCACGTCGTGCAGGTCCTGCGCCACCCGGAGCCGCTGCTCCGCCATCCGGCGGCCGACCTCCGCGGTGGCGACCGCCTGGGCCTGCTCGACCCGGGCCTCGGCGTCCAGCCGGCGTCGCCGGGCGGTGGCGCCGAGCAAGGCGGTGACCAGCAGCGCCGATCCCGGCCCCCACACCGCGGGGGACGACCAGAGGAACCGGTTCGGCGGCAGCGACAGGGCCAGGTAGCCGGCCACCAACAGCGGCGCGGCCCGCACCGCCGCCCGCCCGTCCACCACGAACGCGGCCAGGGCGTAGCAGCCGACGAAGACCGCCAGCACGGGCGCGCCGCCCGGATAGCCCGCCAGGTGATAGAGCGCCAGGCCGGCGACGGTCACCCCGGCCACGACCACCGGCCGGCGGTGCCGCCAGGCCAGGGCGGCCGCGGCCGCCAGGCCGAGCGCGTAGCCGAGGGCCGGCGCGCGCACCGGCCAGGGCGAGCCACGGAACTCCCCGAACGTGCCGAGCGCCGTCGCCGTGGCGACCAGCACAACCAGGGGGAGTTCCATGGCGGGCTCCCGCCGCCACCAAGCGACCGTGGACATGTCCCGATCCTGCCGGTCAGCCGGCCCGTCCGGCAGGAGCCAGTCGCGGGAGATCCCGGGGCTGTTCGGCGCGGGCCGGGGACGGCGGCACCCGCAGCAACCGGGCCAGCGGTGCGGGCAGCCACCAGTTCCACCGGCCGAACAGGCTGACCAGGGTCGGCACCAGCAGGCAGCGGACCACCGTCGCGTCCACCAGGATGCCGACGCCCATCCCGGTGGCCAGCATCCGCACCTGGGTGGCCGGCGCGGTGGACATGGCGACGAACGCGAGCACCAGGATGAGCGCGGCGCAGCTGACCAGCCGCCCGGTCCGACTCAGCCCGGTGACGACCGCGGCGTCGGTGTCCTCGCCCGCGTCGTACGCCTCGCGCATCCGGGCCAGCAGGAACACCTCGTAGTCCATGGACAGGCCGAACAGGAACGCGAAGACCATCAGCGGCAGCCAGGTCGGGATGGCGCCGGCGGCCGGGGAGCCCCAGAGGGCGTGACTGCCGTGACCGTCCTGCCAGACGAAGGTCAACGCGCCGTAGGCGGCCCCCAGCGAGACGAGGTTCAGCGCCACCGCCTTCAACGGCAGCACCAGCGACCGGAACGACCGGGCCAGCAACACGAAGGTGAGCAGGCAGACGACACCGAGCATGAGCGGGAACCGCCCCCAGGTCGCCTCGCGGAAGTCGGCCTGTTCGGGCCCCTCGCCGGTCACTCCCAGCACGGCCGGGTCGCCGGTCGCCGCCGCCCGGATCCGGGCCACCGTCCGCGCGCCGGCGGCCGCCCCGGACTCGTCGGCCGGCAGCACGGTGACCAGCGCCGTACCGTCGTGGCGCTGATCCGGGGCGTCCGGCGCGACGGCCGCGAACACCCCCGGCACCGCGCCGAGCCGGCTCGCTACGTGCGCCGCCGCGTCCGCGCGGGCCAGCACCACCACCGGGCTGACCACCCCGCTGGGCACGCCGCCGTCGGTCACGGTGCGCAGCGCCTCGTACGCCGGGCCCGAGCGGGCGAGCGAGGCGGTCTGCGGGTCGCCCATCCGCAGGTGGGTCATCGGCGCGGCCAGCACCGCGAGAAATGCGAGCCCGGCGAGGGCGGCCGGCCAGCGCCACCGCACGACGGCGCGGGCCCAGCCGGTCCACCCCCGGCTGGCAGTGTCGTCGCTGCGCAGCCGGAACCGGTCCAGCGCCGGACCGAGCGCGTCCAGCAGGACCGGCAGCAGGGTGACGGCCGCGGCCACCGAGACGAGCGGGATCAGCGCGCCAGCGTACCCGAAGCTGCGCATGGCCGGCATGGGCAGGCCCACCAGGGCGACCAGCCCGATCGCCACGGTCAGCCCGGAGAGCACGACCGCCCGCCCGGCGTGCGCCATGGCGGTCCGCACCGCGTCCCGGTTGGCGGCGCCGTGCGTGCGCTCCTCCCGCCACCGGGTGACCACCAGCAACGAGTAGTCGATGGCCACGCCCAGGCCGATCAGGCCGATGATGAACTGCGCGACGAAGTTCACGTCGGTCACCTCGGTAACCCCGAGCACCAGCAGGAACGTGCCGAGGATCGCCACGCCCGCCATCACCAGCGGCAGCACGGCCACCAGGCTGCCGAACACGAAGGCCAGCACCACCAGCGCGCCGATGCCGCCGATCAGCGTCTCGACCAGCACGCCGTTGCCGCCCGTACCACCGTCCGAGTCGGACAGCGCGGTGATTCCGGTGAGCGTCACGGTGGCGCCGGCGGGTGCGGCGCTCCGGACCGCCGCCTCCGCCGCGGCGGGCAGGCCGGGTGCCGCGTACATCGAGGGCAGAGTCATGATCGCGTACGTGCTGCGCCCGTCGGCCGTGACGAACCTGCGGTCGCCCGTGCCGGCGTAGTCGACCAGGCGGGCGCCGACCGGCCGGGCCGCCGCGAACGCCCGCCCGGCCGCGGCCCGTCCCGCCGGGCTGTCGACGCGCTGCCCCGCCGGCAGGGTCAGCACCAGCACAACCGGCGGCGCTCCGGCGTCGACGTGGTAGGCGGCGGCGATCCGCTCGGCGGTGGTCTGCGCGGGGCTGCCGGGCTGGGTGAAGTCCTGGGTCATCCGGCCGGTGGTGGTGCCGGCCGTGAGCGCCCCGGCCAGCGCCACCGCCAGCCATATCAGCGCCACCGCCAGGCGGTGGCGCAGGACGAACGAAGTCAGACGAGACACGGAAACCCCCGTTGCGAAGGTGTCGAAGATTCTTCTTCGACGCTATGCATCGGGCTCGATCCGGTCGTCCCACCAGCGCGGTGACCCCGCTACCGGATCTGCGGTACGTCGCCGCGCCCGCCGTACCGCAGCCGTGGTAGCCGGGCGGCGACGCCTCAGCCCTGGCCGGCCAACCCGCCCTCGTACGCGAACACCACCAGCTGGGCGCGGTCCCGGGCGCCCACCTTCGCCATGGCCCGGTTCACGTGGGTCTTCGCGGTGGCGGAGCTGAGGTGCAGCCGGCCAGCGATCTCGTCGTTGGACAGCCCGCGGGCGACCAGCGCCACGACCTCGCGTTCCCGGTCGGTGAGCTGGCGCAGCCGGTCGGCGGCCGCGCCGTCCACGGCGGCGGGTCGGGCCACGAACTCGGCGATCAACCGGCGGGTGATCCGCGGCGACAGCAGGGCCTCGCCGCCGGCCACCACCCGGACCGCCTGCCGCAGGTCGTCCGGCTCGATGTCCTTGAGCAGGAAGCCGCTGGAGCCCGCGCGCAGCGCCGCGAAGACGTACTCGTCGACCTCGAAGGTGCTCAGCATGATCACGCGGACGTCCGCGAGCGCCGGGTCGGCGACGATCCGCCGGGTCGCCTCCAGGCCGTCCAGCACCGGCATCCGGACGTCCATGAGGACCACGTCCGGCCGTTCCCGCCGGGCCACCGAGACCGCCTGCTCGCCGTCGGCGGCCTCACCGACCACCTCGACCTCGGCGGCGCGTTCCAGCAGCGCCCGGAAGCCCGCTCGGACCAGCGCCTGGTCGTCCGCGAGCACCACCCGGATCACCGCCGCAGTATGCCACCGGCGCGGGCGGGCGGGGGGCCTAGTATGCGCCCTTGCGGGCCAGCACCACCCCGATGGTGCGCCACAGGATGCTCAGGTCGTACGCCAGGGACCAGTTGTCGACGTAGTAGAGGTCGAGCCGGACCGACTCGTCCCAGGACAGGTCCGAGCGGCCGGAGACCTGCCAGAGGCCCGTCATGCCGGGCCGGACCAGCAGCCGGCGCCGGACGTCACCGAGGAAGTCGCCGTCGTCCGCGGGCAGAGGGCGCGGCCCCACCAGCGACATCTCGCCCTTCAACACGTTGATCAGCTGCGGCAGCTCGTCCAGCGAGCTGGCCCGCAGGAACCGGCCGATCGGGAAGACCCGCGGGTCCAGCTTCATCTTGAACAGCATGCCGTCGGTCTCGTTCTGGTCCACCAGGCCGGCGAGCCGTTCCTCGGCGTCCACGTACATGGTCCGGAACTTCCAGACCCGGAACGTGCGGCCCTCGTGCCCCACCCGGGACTGGCGGAAGAAGACCGGGCCGGCGTCGGAGAGCCGGATCGAGACCGCGATGGCGATGAACAGCGGGATCAGCAGCAGCAGGCCGAGGCCGGCGGCCACCCGGTCCAGCAGGTTCTTGGCCAGCAGCGCCGGCCCGGAGAGCGTGGGCTCCTCGACGTGCAGCAGCGGCAGGCCCTCGATCGGCCGGATGTGCACCCGCGGGCCGGCGATGTCGGTGAGCTGGGGCGCCACCACCAGGTCGACCCCGGAGCCCTCCAGCTGCCAGGCCAGCCGGCGCAGCTCACCCGGCTCGGCGCTGGCCGACCCGCAGACCGCGATCGTGTCGCCGCCCACCTCGCGGACCAGCGCGAGCACGTCCCGGCCGGCGTAGACGGGCACGGGGGTCTCGATGCCCCGGGCCGCGGCTATCCCGTCGGTGAGGGCGATGGCCACCGGCACCAGGCCCGCGGCGGGGCTGCGGGTGACCGCCCGGTAGACCTCCAGGGCGTCCGGCAGCGTCCCGACCAGCACCATCCGGTGCCCGGCGTGCCCGCCCTTGGTGCGTACGCCGTGCAGCACCAGCCGCGCCACGTAGCGCTCCAGCAGCAGCAACACGGTGGCGCCCACCAGCGCGGTGGCCACCGCGTACCGGGAGAGGTTGGTCTTGGTGGCGAAGGCGAGGAACGAGACGCTCGCGGCCACCGTGACCGACGCCCGGATCACCCGCTTGAACTCCTCCGGCCCGAGGCCGAGGTAGCGACGGTCGTATGCCCGGTTTCCCCAGAGGATGACCAGCCAGCCGAGCGGCAGCAGCAGGAACGTGACCGTGTAGAACCAGGTCGGGTCCTCGTTGACGTCATAGAAGCCCGCCTTGGCCTGGTCGAACCAGGCGATGGCGATCCAGCTCGCCAGGGCCGCCGCGGCGAAGTCGGCGAGCAGCAGGGCGGCGGTGTACGGCCGGTGCCAGCGGGACACCCGCCGGCGGGCCCGGGCCCACGCCGAGCGCGGCACGCCGTTGGCCGTCGGGGCAGTCGGCGGCTGGATCTCGAAGCTGTCGAGGTGCGCGTTGCTGCTCCGGTAGATGTGGCCGTCCGGGCGCTGGAGGCTCGTGGTCACCTCGCCTGGGTCCTCCCGCCTGACACGTGCCAGCCACTCCCCATAAGGGCTCGGGTCGCCCACCGTCCCAGTCTCCCACGCCGACCTGGCCGGACGTTGACCCCGCAAGACATTACGCCACCCGGTCGCACCGCCCACCCGCGCGCTTTCCGGGCGTCCGCCCGGCGGGCCGGTCGGGCCGCGGCGACGACGGACCGGGCAACTATACCGACGGATCGAGCCGTGCCAAGGCGCGCCGACCGGGCGGTTTTCTCACCTGGTGGGGGATTTCCGTGCGCTTTCACTCAGCGCACAAGGCGGGACAACCGACGGTCAGCCAGCGGCTTGCCGCCGGTCTGGCAGCCGGGGCAGTACTGCAGGCTGGAATCGGCAAAGGAGACCTCGCGGATCGTCGTGCCGCAGACCGGACACGGCAGCCCGGTCCGGGCGTGCACACTCAGTCCGGCCCGCTTCTCGCCCTTGAGCTCCGCGGCCCGTTGACCCACCGAACGGGACACGGCGTCCGACAACACCCGCCGGGTGGCCTCGTACAGCGCCTCGAGTTGGTCGTCGCGCAGCCGCTCGCTGATCGCGAACGGCGACAGCTTCGCCGCGTGCAGGATCTCGTCCGAGTACGCGTTCCCGATGCCGGCCAGCACCTGCTGGTCGGTGAGCACCCCCTTGAGCTGCCCCCGGCGGCCCCTGATCCGCTCGCCGAAGGTCTCCAGGTCCACCGCCAGCGCGTCCGGCCCCAGCCGGGCCACCCCGGGCACCAGGGCCGGATCGGGCACCAGGTAGGCGGCCAGGCTCTTCTGCGTACCGGCCTCGGTGAGGTCGAAGCCGGAACCGTCGTCCAGGCGCAGCCGCAGCGCGATGGGTCCCTTGCCGGGCTTCAACGGCAGCTTCGAGCCGAACGCGTCGCGATAATGCAGCCAACCGGCCCGGGCCAGGTGCACCACCAGGTGCAGGTCGCCGTCGAAGGTCACGTCGAGGAACTTGCCGTGCCGTCCCGCGCCCGTCACCCGCCGGCCGGCCAGGGCCGACGGCGGCGGATCGTACGTCTTGAGCGCGGACAGCGACGCGACCTCGAGCCGCTCGACCGCGTGGCCCACGGCCCGCTCGCGCAGATAGGCGCCCAGCGCCTCCACCTCGGGTAGCTCCGGCACGCGTCAACGGTAGCTTGTTCCCTCATGAAGGTGGTCGTGGCGCACAACCGCTATCGGACCGGTCAGCCGTCCGGCGAGAACACCATCGTCGACGCCGAGATCGAGCAGCTGACCGGGGCCGGCGTCGAGGTGCTGCCGTTCCTGCGCAGCTCGGACGAGATCCCCGAGCTGCCTCCGGCGGCCCGGGCGCTGCTGCCGCTGTCGCCGATCTACGCGCCGGGGGCGCAGCGGGACCTCGCCCGCCTGATCGAGGCGCAGCGGCCGGACCTGGTGCACCTGCACAACCCGTACCCGCTGCTCTCGCCCTGGGTGGTGCGGACCGCGCACCGGTACGGCGTGCCGGTCGTGCAGACCGTGCACAACTACCGCCAGGTCTGCTCCTCCGGCATCTACTTCCGGGACGGCCGGATCTGCACCGACTGCCGCGGCCGGGCCCTCGGCGTTCCGGCGATCGTGCATCGCTGCTACCGGGGCTCCCGGGCGCAGAGCGCGCTGATGGCCACCACCCTCGCGGTGCACCGGCCGACCTGGCGCTCGGTGGACCGGTACATCGCCCTGACCGGCGGGATCGCCGAGCACCTGCGCGGGTACGGCATCCCCGCCGAGCGCATCGTGATCAAGCCCAACGGCATCCCCGACCCCGGCGCTCCGGCGCCGCTCGGCGACGGCTTCCTCTACTACGGCCGCCTCTCCGGAGAGAAGGGCCTCGGCCTGCTGCTGGAGGCGTGGCAACGGCACCCGGACGGCGCGCTCGGCACGCTGCGGATCGCCGGCGACGGTGACCTCCGGCCGCTGGCCGAGGCGGCGGCCGTGGCCCGGGCCGATGTCGAGTACCTCGGCCCGCTGGACCGGTCCGGGGTGGCCGCGGCGCTGCGCCGCACGGCCGTGGTGCTCGTCGTGCCCACCTGGTATGACGTGCTGCCGACCGTGGTGATCGAGGCCATGGCGGCCGGCCGGCCGGTGCTGGGCACCGCGCTCGGCGGCATCCCGTACCTGCTCGGAGTCGGCGACGGGGGCGCCGCAGCCCCGGATGCCGCGGTCGTCGACGGCGGCGTGGGCGTGGACGCCGCCGGTGCGGGCGCTCCGGGCGATGGGGGTCTTGGCACGGGCGCCGGGCCGGCCGGCTGGGCCGTGCCGGCCGACCCCGGCGCCCTCGCCGCGGCGCTGCCGGTAGCCCGGGACGGTGCGGCCGCGCTGGCGGCCGGGGCCCGCACCCGCTACGAGCGGATGTTCTCGCCGGAGGTCGTCACCCGCCAGCTCCTCGCCGTCTACGCCGGCCTGAAGTGAAAGGAAGGGCCCCTTCTTATCGCTTTCTGTATAGGAAGGGTCCCCTCTTAACCCCTGGCCGGCCGACCGCGCGCCGGTTGGCCGGGCAGGGTCAGCGGAGGGTGGCGCGGGCCGAGAAGGCGATGCTGGCCAGCAGGAACAGGCCGTTGACCAGGGTGAAGGCGGCGATCAGCCAGAGGGTCCAGGCCGGTACGAGGGTCAGCACCAGGCCGGCCACAAAGATCACCGCGCCGTAGTCGCGAACCAGCTTGACCGCCCGGACCGGCAGCGACCGGGACGCCACCATGCTGCCGGCGTTCGGGCCGGCCTGCATCACCGAGGTCACCAGGTTGACCATCCAGGTGCCGGCGAAGGTGGCCACCAGCCAGGTCGGCGTGCCGTGCCGCTGGGCCACGGCCACCGCCGACAGCGCCGCCACCAGCGCGATCTGCACCGCCACGTCGCACAGCACGTCCAGCCGCGCGCCGAACGCGCTGCCCCGGCCGGTCACCCGGGCGAGCTGTCCGTCGGCGCAGTCGAAGGCGTACGCGAGCTGCCAGCCGACCAGCGCGAGCAGCCCGACCGGCCAGGCCGGCAGCGTGCCGGCGGCCACCCGCGACGCCAGCGCGGCCACGACGGCCGAGGTGCCCAGGCCGAACAGCAGGTTGAGCAGGGTCAGCCCGGTCGGCGGCAGCCCGAGGCGGTTCGCGACGCGGGCCAGCGCGGCGCCCAACCACTGGCTCACGGCCTCGCTGAACAGCCCGCCGCCGCGGTTGGTCCGGTAGAAGTCGCGAACGGCCGGCTCAGTCATCATCGCGGTCGAGGGCATCGACGTAATCTCCCAGCCGGCTGCGGACCTCGTCGGCGCCGAGGTCCAGATGCTCGAGGATGGTGTAACGGTCCGGCCGGGTCCGCGGGGCGAAGGCCACCGCGGCCGCGAACTGCTCGTCGTCCAGGCCGACGTCGGCGGGCGTACGCGGCAGGTTGTGCCGGGCCAGGCAGGCGGACATCTGCCGCAGCCGGCGCTCGTCCCCGCGCAGCCAGGTGCAGAACAGCGCGCCGAGGCCGGCCAGTTCACCGTGCGAGGCCGTCTCCGGGAACAGCGTGTCGATGGCGTGCATGATCTCGTGGCAACCGCCGGACGCCGGCCGGCTGCTGCCGCAGACGGCCATGGCCAGCCCGCTGGAGATCAGTCCCTCGGCCAGCACGATGACGAAGTCGTCGTCCGTCATGTCGCCCGGGTGGTTGATCAGCGCCTCGGCGGCCGCCCGGGCGAGCGAGGCGGCCAGCCCGTCCAC
The DNA here is from genome assembly GCF_042434095.1 of Plantactinospora siamensis. Classification (NCBI taxonomy): domain Bacteria; kingdom Bacillati; phylum Actinomycetota; class Actinomycetes; order Micromonosporales; family Micromonosporaceae; genus Plantactinospora; species Plantactinospora siamensis. The sequence goes on along the minus strand of NZ_JBHLUE010000002.1, from coordinate 159,921 downwards.
CGGCTCACCGCGGACCTGGCGGGCCAGCTCCCAGTCGGCCAGCGCGCTGATGTTGCTGAGCACGTCGCCGATTCCGGCCCGGTTGTGCCGTTCCGGTCCGCTCTCCACGAAATCCAGGTCGACGATCACGGCGATCGGGATGTGTACGCCGTACGAGCCCTTGATCCCGTCGGTGACCAGGCTGGCCACCGGGGAGGCGATGCCGTCGTTGGCCAGGCTGGTGGCCACCGAGACCATCGGCAGGCCGCGCCGCATGGCCGCGTACTTGGCCACGTCCACGGTCTTGCCGCCGCCGATGCCCACCACCGCGTCGTACGAGCGGTTCCGCAGCTTGCTGCCCAGCTCGTTGGCGGCGTCCAGGGAGCCGCCGGTGGTGGTGAACAGGTCGGCCGAGCCGAGGGTCGGCTCGAGCAGCTCGGCGATCCGCTCGCCCTGCCCCGGACCCACCACCACGGCCACGTCCCCGCCCGCGGAGATCCGGCCGTCGGAGAGGATCGCGCCCAGGTCGGCCACCGCGCCCCGGCGTACCTCTATGTGCAGCGGGGTCTGGACGGAACGGGCTAGTAGCGGCACGCGATCTCCCGCGCCCGGGCCAGGTCCTCGTGGTTGTCCACCTCGACCCACTCGACCTCGCCGATGGGCGCTCCGCGCACCTCGCCACCGCGGTCCGCGTACTCCTGATAGCCGTCCTCGTAGTAGAGGTCGGGGTCGCGCCGCCAGGTGGCCTCCAGCGCGTCGGCCAGCCCGGCCGCCGCCTGCGGCTCGATCACGGTGGCGCCGATGTACTCCCCGTACGCGTCGGCCGGGTCCATCAGCTTGGTGATCCGCTTCAGCTGGCCGCCGGAGTCGAGGACGACCTTCATCTCCTCGTCGGCCAGCTTCTTGACCGTGTCCAGGGCCAGCAGGATGCCCGGCCCCCGCGCGGCCAGCAGCGTCCGCTCCACGCCGGCCGGGTGCACGGTGTCGCCGTTGACCAGCAGGGCGCCCTGCGCGAAGTGCTCCCGCGCCAGCCAGAGCGAGTACGCGTTGTTCCACTCCTCGGCCTTGTCGTTGTGCACCAGGGTGATCTTGACGCCGTACCGCTCCTGGAGGGCGTCGACCCGGGACTCCACCGCGCCGGCCGCGTAGCCGACCACGATCACCACGTCGGTGAGGCCGACCTCGGCGAGATTGCCGAGCGCGATGTCGAGGATCGTCGTCTCCCCGTCCACCGGCACCAGCGCCTTTGGCAACGTGTCCGTGTACGGGCGGAGCCGGCGCCCCGCTCCCGCGGCGAGCACCAAACCGATCATGGAAACGGGTCCTCCCTGCCAGACATGAGCCTCCGCAGGAGGATAGCGCCGCCCGGTGGTCGAGTCCGCGTCAGCCGCCGTTACCCGGCCGTTAACCCGGATCCGGTAGTGATCCGGCTCATATCCGTGACCGTCCCGGCCGGCCCGGCCGCGGACCTCTTACCGGAAGCGCGGACCCTCGGCCGGGAGCCGGGTCCACCCGTCGGGCGGGCCGGTCAGCCGGGCAGCGCAGCCAGGTCGGCCAGCAGGTCGAGCCGCTCGTCCGGGGTGAGCGTGGCGTACGGCCCGGCCGCCCGGCGGTCGGTCTCCTGCTCGATGGCCTGCCGCTCCGGGCCGGCCTCCAGCAGCTGGATGCCGGCGGCCGTGTGCCCGGCCGCCGCCCAGGCCGCGGCATGGGCGTCCGCCCGGTGCAGGCGGAGGGTTCCGAGCCGGTTCAGCAGCAGCAGGCCGGCCGGCGCTCCGGCCGGCTCGTACGGCGGCGCCACGGCGGCGAAGGCGGGCCCGGCGTCCGCGGCGGCCGCGCCGAGGAGCCGACCGGCGGCCCCGGCCAACCGCCGTACCCGGTCGGCGTGGTCCCGCCAGACGGCGGCCGTCACCTCGGCGTGCAGGTCGTACAGCTCGGCCAGGAAGGTGAGGCCGCGTTCGGTGGCGGCGAAGCCGGCCGGCATCCGGCGGATCATCCCGTGCGCGACCTGGCGGTCGAGGGCGCGCTGGCACTCGGCGGGGTCCCGGTAGCGGGTGATCGCCGCGAAGCCGGTCCAGTCCACGGTGCCGCCGGGCGCGGCCAGCCGGGTGCGGAGATCGATGAGGAACCCGATGGCGTCTCGGCCGCCGTGCCGCTGGACCAGCCGGCTGCCGCCGCCCAGCCGCACCGCGGCCATGGCCGAGACGAAGATCCGGTCCACGGCCGGGGCGACCAGCGCCGCCACCCGGTACGTCGGCACCGCCACCCGGTCCACCCCGTCGCCCACGGCCGCAAGATTACTGACCGGGGCCCTCCGGCACCGGCCGGAGGGCTTGTCCATAGACCCTCGTCAGGACAGGATGGAGCCCACCGCAGGCCACCACCGCGCCGATCAGGGGTGATGCGTGATGCAGGTACGCGAGGCCATGTCCAAGCAGGTGCTGGTCGTGGGTCCGGAGCACACGCTCCGGCAGGCCGCCCGGATGATGTCGGAGCGGCGGGTCGGTTCCGCCGTGGTGATCGATCCCGAGTCGGAGGGCGTGGGCATCCTGACCGAGCGGGATGTCCTCTACGCCCTCGGCGCGGGTCTGGACTGCGATGTCGAGCGCACCGGCGCCCATCTCACCTGGGATGTCGTGTACGCCGGTCCGGACTGGACCGTCGAGGAGGCGGCCGCCGCCATGGCCCGGGGCGGCTTCCGGCACCTGGTGGTGCTCTCCGACGGCGAGGTGCTCGGGGTGATCTCGGTGCGGGACATCGTCCGGGTCTGGACCAGCTCGCGCGCGCCCGCTCCGGCCTGAGCCGGCGGTCCCGCAGGCTCGGGCACGGCTGTCGCCAACGACCGCCGGAGCTGTCGCCCGTACGCGGGTTCAGCATGCGGACACGGCCGGACCTGCCTCGCGGGGCCCCCGGCCCCCCGTACGCTCGGTAGTCATGACTGCCGAGCAGCTGATCTCGTTCGCCCGTGGGGCGCCCTCGTTGGACATCGTCGATGTCGACGGACTCAAGGCCGCGGCCGTCCGCGCCTTCGAGGACGATCCGGCCGGCATCACCGCGTACGGGACCTCCGTGGGCTACCGGCCGTTGCGCGAGTGGATCGCGCGCAAGCACGGGGTGGACATCGAGCAGGTGCTGGTCACCAACGGCTCGTTGCAGGCCGACGCGTTCCTCTTCGACCACCTGGTCAAGGCCGGCGACGCCGTGGTGGTGGAGCGCCCGACGTACGACCGGACCCTGCTCAACCTCCAGCAGCTGGGTGGCCAGGTGCACGGGGTGACCATCCAGCCCGACGGGTTGGACACCGCCGAGCTGCGCAAGCTGCTCGAGTCCGGGGTACGCCCCAAGCTCGCGCACGTCATCCCGAACTACCAGAACCCGGCCGGGGTGACCCTGTCGCTGAGCAAGCGGCACGAGCTGCTCGACCTGGCCGCCGAGTACGGGTTCACGATCTTCGAGGACGACCCGTACGCGGACATCCGGTTCCGCGGCGAGCCGCTGCCGTCGATGCTCTCGCTCGACGGGAACGGGCTGGTCGTACACGCGTCGAGCTTCACCAAGACCGTCTGCCCCGGCGTCCGGGTGGGCTACCTGGTGGGCCAGCCGGAGCTGATCGCCGCGATCGCCAAGCGGGCCACCAACCTCTACATCTCGCCCGGCATGGTCTCCGAGGCGATCGTGCACCAGTTCTGCGTGTCCGGGGACATCGACCGGTCGATCGCCACCGTCTCGGCGGCGCTGGGGGACCGGGCCCGGGCGCTCGCCGAGGCGCTGCGCCGGCACATCCCGGAGGCCCGGTTCACCGAGCCGGACGGCGGCTACTTTCTCTGGATCGAGCTGCCGGAGGACGTACACGTGGACGACCTGGCGCCGGCGGCGGCCGAGCGCGGGGTGGCGGTGGTCAAGGGCAGCGACTTCGTCCTGGACGGCGGCCGGCACGCGCTGCGGCTGGCGTACTCGGCCGTCGGCACGGAGCAGATCGAGGAGGGCGTACGCCGGTTGGCCGAGGCGGTGCACGCGGTGCGGCGCTGACGCTCGGCCGACCCGTCCGGTTGTCGCCGGCTTCTGTCGGAAACCCGACAGAAGCCGGCGACTGCCGAGTGCAGGCCTTTCCTGAAAGCGAGACCGGGCTCACAATGCTCCGAGCACCGGTTTCCGCTGGCGCGGCCCGGAAGGGCCGGCGAGCGCCGCGGCGACGGGTGTCGAAGGCATAACCCCCCGCCCCCAGGATGGCGCCGGGTGGGCCGCTCGCACCTCACCCCCCCGACGCGGCCGGTCCACCCGGCGCCGCCGTAAGCGGCGAGCCGACCGGGCGGCGTCATGGGCCGCGCCGATGTTCTTCGCCACTCCCGACACGCCGCCCGCCCTGTTGATCATGTGCTTCGCATCCGGCGGCGTAGCCTGCAATCCGCGGTGCACCACCGGGAGGAGGCGAGGCGGCCATGGCGGAGCGGATCGAGCAGGGACACCCCAGAACGGCCGGTGAGCCCAGGCGGCCCGCGTCCGGCGGGGCCGGGCGGCCCGCGTCCGGCGGGGCCGGGCGGCCCGCGGCCGGTGGGGCCGGGCGGCCCGCGGCCGACGAGCCCAGGGGGCGCACGGCGGCCGGCGAGGCCCGGGGACGCGGCCGGCCCTGGACCGCGCCCGTCCGCGCGGTCACCCGGATCCTGGCCGTGGACGGCCAGCCGCGCCGCGCCGGGGAGACCACCCAGGAGGAGCGCGACTCGGTCGTCGACTGCGCGCTCTATGTGGACGGTGAGCGCCAGCCCGGCACCTGGCACTACGCCGACGCGCTGGCCGAGGCCCGGGACCGGGACAACGCGTTCGTCTGGGTGGGCCTGCACGAGCCGGCCGCGCGGGCCATGGAGGGCATCGCCGAGGCGTTCGGGCTGCACGAACTGGCCGTGGAGGACGCGGTCAAGGCCGAGCAGCGGCCCAAGCTCGAGCGGTTCGGCGAGATCAGCTTCCTGGTGCTGCGCACCGCCCGGTACTGCGAGCACGACGAACTCACCGAGACCTCGGAGGTCGTGGAGACCGGGCAGGTGATGCTTTTCATCGGGCCGAACTTCGCCATCAGCGTCCGGCACGGCGACGCCTGCAAGCTCGCCCCGGTCCGCGCCGACCTGGAGAGCAAGCGGGACCTGCTCGAGCAGGGGCCCTGGGCCGTGGCGTACGCGGTGACCGACCGGGTGGTGGACCTCTACCTGGACGTCGCCGACAAGATCGAGGACGACCTGGACGAGCTGGAGACCCAGGTCTTCGCCCGGTACACGAGCGGCCGGATCCAGCGGATCTACCAGATGAAGCGCGAGCTGGTCGAGTTCAAGCGGGCGGTCATCCCGCTGCAGCGGCCGATGGTGCAGCTCACCGGGCAGCTCAGCCGGAGCGTGCCCAAGGAGATCCGGCGCTACTTCCGGGACGTGCAGGACCACCTCACCCGCACGGTCGAGCAGGTCAACTCGTACGACGACCTGCTGAACTCGATCCTGCAGGCCCGGCTGGCGCAGGTCACCGTCGAGCAGAACAACGACATGCGCAAGATCGCGGCGTGGGCCGCGATCGCCGCCGTGCCGACCGCCATCGCCGGGGTCTACGGCATGAACTTCAAGTTCATGCCCGAGCTGAGTTGGAAGTACGGCTACCCGGGCGTGTGGGCCGTGATCCTCGGCATCTCCTTCGGCCTCTACCGCTGGTTCCGCCGCAACGGCTGGCTCTGACCCCCATCCCACGGACCCCCAGGCGTGATCATGGGCTTTACTGCGAGCTTCCGTGGTCGGAGTCGCGGTAAAGCCCATGATCAACCGCTTGGGCCGGGGCCGGATGGGCCGGGGCCGGTGGGGGTTACTTGCCGGCGGCCTGGTGGGCGTTCTCGGTGACCGAGCTGGTCGCCGAGCCCGGCTTGTCGCCGCTGGTGGCGGCGCGGCCGGTGGTGGTGCTGGCCGTCGTCTGCTCGGGGGTGATGTTCGTCTCCGGCGCCGTGGCCGCGTTCGTGGCCAGGTCACTCTCGGTCCGGGCGGCCGGGTCCTTCGCCGCTGGAGTAAGGGTGGCCGTCGGGTCGTACGCGTTCCACTCCTGGTCGTCCCGCCGACGTCGCAGCACCATGGCGCCGGCCGCGCCCACCGCGGCGCTCACGGCGAGCACCTTGGCGGCCTTGCCGAACCGGCCGCTCGACTTCTTCTTCTTGCCCTTCATCCCCGTCACCTTCGCCTTGCCCCGCGTGGTCCCGGTGCCGGCCTGCCGAGCGCCGTCGGCGGCGGCCACGGCGAGCGGCGCGAGCGCGCTCATCGTGCTTCCCCAGCGTCGCTGCGCGTCACCGCGGACCTTTGCCGCGCCGCCGCGCACCTTGGCCGCTCCGGGCGCCACCCGGGTGCGCGCCGCGGTGACCCGGGGACCGACGGTCGAGCCCACCCCGTCGGCCGCATGCGAGGCGGCCTGGACAAAGTGATCCAGGCTTTCCCCCAACTCGGACTTGACGAGATCGCGATGACGCGTGCGTCGCCCGATTCCAAACACCGGTCTCCACCTCCTGTGTGGTTCCTCCGCCATCCTCCACCAGCGGATGCCTCCGTACGGCCAGAACGGGCACATGGGAGGATCCGCATGGAACTGACCAACGACTGAGGAGTACCCGTGGCCGAGACCATCTACGCCACCTTGCACACGAACCACGGCCCGATCCGGCTCGAACTCTTTCCCAACCACGCGCCCAAGACCGTGCGCAACTTCGTCGAGCTGGCGGAGGGCACCCGGGAATACACCAACCCGACCACCGGGCAGCCGGGCTCCGGCCCCTACTTCGACGGCACCATCTCACACCGCGTGATCAGCGGCTTCATGATCCAGATGGGCGACCCGACCGGCACCGGCCGGGGCGGCCCGGGCTACCAGTTCGACGACGAGATCCACCCGGAGCTCCGGTTCGACCGGCCCTACCTGCTGGCCATGGCGAACGCCGGCAAGATCGCCGGTCGGGGCACGAACGGCTCGCAGTTCTTCATCACGGTGTCCCCGACCCCGCACCTGAACGGCAAGCACTCGATCTTCGGGCAGGTGGCCGACGAGGCGTCGGCCAAGGTGGTGGACTCCATCGCCAACGCCCCGACCGGACCGGGCGACCGGCCGCGGCAGGACGTCGTGATCGAGCGTGTCGAGATCGAGCGGTCCGGGAACTGACCGCACACCGCCGGCCGAGGTATTTTTGCCGGCATGAGTGAGTCCCCGCCGACGACGCCGGTCTGCTACCGACACCCGTCGCGGGAGACGTACGTCCGGTGCACCCGCTGCGAACGGCCGATCTGTCCGGACTGCATGCGGGACGCCTCGGTGGGCCACCAGTGCCCCGAGTGCGTGGAACTGGGCCGACGGAGCCAACGGCCGGCGCGCACCGCCTTCGGCGGCGGTGCCGCCGGCCGTCACGGCTACGTGACCAAGACGATCATCGGCCTCAACGTGCTGATGTTCCTCGCGTCGGTGGTCTCCTCCGGCGCCGGCACCGCGGTGGCCGGTGGCGGGCTCGGCGGCCTGATGGGCCAGGGCACGCCGCTGACCCAGTGGGGTTCGGTGCTCGGGCTGGCCCGCTATCAGGACTTCACCGTGCACGGCGTCGCGCAGGGCGAGTGGTACCGGCTGCTCACCGCGATGTTCCTGCACTACGGCGTGGTGCACCTGCTGCTCAACATGTGGGCGCTGTGGGTGCTCGGCCGCACCCTGGAGGCCGCGCTCGGGCCCGCCCGCTTCCTGGGCCTCTATCTGGTGGCCGGCCTCGGCGGCAACGTCGCGGCCTACCTGTTCAGCGCGCCCAACCAGCAGTCCGCCGGCGCCTCGACGGCGATCTTCGGGCTGTTCGGCGCGCTCTTCGTGATCATGAGACGGCTCGGTCGGGACACCTCGGGCGTGGTGCCGGTGCTGGTGGTCAACCTGATCTTCACCTTCACCGTGCCGAACATCAGCATCGCCGGCCACCTCGGTGGGCTGGTCGCGGGCACGCTGATGGCGCTGGTCCTCGCGTACGCCCCGCGGACCCGGCGCACGGCCGTGCAGGCGGCCGGCGGGGTGGCGCTGGTGCTGCTGCTGGTCTGCGTCTCCATCGCGCGCACCGCCATGCTGCTGGGCTGACACCGCCCCAACCTGCACGCGTGGTCAGCCTCGCCGCGGGCCGGGGCGTCGCCCTGCGGGGGGCGCCGCTGGTCAGGCGCGGGTCGCGGCCCGGTGCGCCGCGCGCAGCGTCGCGGCCACGTCGGCCGGGTCGGCGCCGAGGTCGTACCGGCCGAACAGGTGCAGCGCGTCGCCGGCGTCGATCTCCAGGAGCTCGGTGCTGATCCCACGCCGCGGCCGCCGGTCGACCCGGATCCCCTCCACCTGCGTCCAGCTCAGGCGGCGGCGCCCCGCGTACCCCCGTGGCACCCAGACCCCGGCGGCGTCGGCGGCCAGCCGGACGGGCGCCAGCAGGTCGCGCCCGGCCCAGGCCAGCAGCGCGGCGGCGGCCAGCGCGGCCACGCCGGGCCGGACCGGATCGCCGTCGCCGAGCAGCAGCGCGAGCGCCGCCAGCGCCGCCGCCCCGGCCAGCTTGAGTCCGGGTACGACCCGGGGCACCCGCCAGACCGCCGGTTCCATCGGTCCAGTATCCCAGCGTGCGCTGATCACGAAGGTGCGGACCGGCCGCCTCATGATCAATGGGTGGTCGCGCGTGGCCGGGCGTCGGGCTACCATCGGGGCAGCCACGTTACCGGGGAGTAAACATGAGAGACGCGGTCATCGTCGAGGCGGTCCGGACCCCGGTGGGCCGGCGCCGCGGCGCGCTCGCCGGGGTGCATCCGGTGGACCTCTCCGCGCACGTGCTGCGCGCCCTCGCCGAGCGGGCCGGGTTCGATCCGGCCGATGTGGACGACGTGGTCTGGGGGACCGTCTCGCAGGTGGGCGAGCAGGCCTGGAACGTGGCCCGCAACGCCGTGCTGGCGGCCGGCTGGCCCGAATCGGTGCCGGGCACCACCCTGGACCGGCAGTGCGGGTCCAGCCAGCAGGCGGTGCACTTCGCCGCGGCGGCCGTGATCGCCGGTCAGGCGGATCTGGTGGTGGCCGGCGGGGTGGAGTCGATGACCAGGGTGCCGATGGGCGCCAGCGTGGGCGCCGGCCTGCCGTACGGGGACCTGGTCCGCGAGCGGTACCGCGGCGTCGAGGGGTTCGCGGCCGACGACCCGGTGCCGTTCAATCAGGGCGTGGGGGCCGAGCTGATCGCCCGGCGCTGGGGCCAGTCCCGCCGCCAACTCGACGAGTACGCGCTGGCCAGTCACGCCAAGGCGGCCGCCGCTCAGGACGCCGGCGCGTTCGACGCCGAGATCGCCCCGGTGCCGGTGGCCGACGGCAGCAAGGCGGACCGGGACGAGGGCATCCGCCGGGAGAGCAGCCTGGAGCGGCTGGCCGAGCTGCCGACGCCGTTCCGGCCGGACGGTGTGGTCACCGCGGGCTCGGCCTCGCAGATCTCCGATGGGGCGGCCGCGCTGGCCATCACCACCTCCGAGTGGGCCGCCGCACACGGGCTGCGGCCGGTGGCCCGGATCCACACCGCGGTGGTCACGGCCGCCGACCCGGTGGTCATGCTCACCGCGCCCATCCCGGCCACCGCGAAGGCGCTGCGCCGAGCGGGGCTGGGCATCGAGGAGATCGGCGTGTACGAGGTGAACGAGGCCTTCGCGCCGGTGCCGCTGGCCTGGCTGGCCGAGACGGAGGCGGACCCGGCCCGGCTGAACCCGCGCGGCGGGGCCATCGCGCTGGGCCATCCGCTCGGCGGCTCCGGCGCGCGGATCATGACCACCATGCTGGCGCAGCAGCGGGACAACGGCATCCGGTACGGCCTGCAGACCATGTGCGAGGGCGGCGGAATGGCGAACGCCACCATCGTGGAACTTCTGTAATTTTACTTTCATCCATGTTACGCCGCGTCATCGCGAGCGCACCTATCGTTGTCCCTGTCATGGACGTGTTCATCCGGACCTTCCTGCCGGCCGCCGCCGAAGCCGGCGTCGGCATCCCCACCGTGACCCGGCACCTGCCGGTGCTGCGCCGGTGCGTGGAGCCCGGCGACACCACCGTGCTGGTCACCCGCTGCACCCGCCCGGAACGCGCCGGGCAGGCCGGCTATCTGATGCTGCTCACCGAGCGTCGGCTCGTGCTGACCACCGAGACCCGGTTCACCCACCGGCTGCGGCTGCACCTCAACACCGAGCTGCGGCACCTGGACAACGTCACCTGGAACCCGGATCCGCGCTGCGGCCTCGTCGAGTTCGCGGCCACCGCGGTCGACGGGATCCGCGAGCGCTTCGTCATCCGCACCCGGCAACCCCGCCAGGTGTGGCGGCTGGACGCCCTGCTGAGCCACGCCTTCCGGGTGCCCGCCCTGATCCAGCCGGTGCGGTACGCGGCCGGCGCGGCCCGGGCGCCCGCGGGCGCGGCCGGCGGCGACGGTCGGCTGCTGCCGTTCGGCCCGGCCGTGGCCACCTGAGTTCTCTTACACAGTTCGAACCTGGGCCGCTCGTGCCGGCCGCGCCGGATCGGCCATCATTGGCCGGTGGCAGGGGAAGCGGCGAACCGGGGCCTCGTCCTCGTGGTCGAGGACGAGCCGGCGATCGCCGACCTGGTCCGCCTCTACCTGAGTCGGGACGGCTTCGGCGTACACGTCGAGCATGACGGCGAGGCCGGCCTCGCGGCCGCCCGCCGGTTGCGGCCGGTCGCCTGCGTGCTCGACATCGCGCTGCCGGGGCTGGCCGGGACCGAGGTCTGCCGGCGGCTGCGCCAGCAGGACAACTGGACCCCGGTGATTTTCCTGACCGCCCGGGACGACGAGGTCGACCGGATCGTGGGGCTCGAACTCGGCGCCGACGACTACGTGACCAAGCCGTTCAGCCCGCGCGAACTGGTGGCACGGGTCCGCGCGGTGCTGCGGCGCACCGCCGGCGCGCCGGCCGAGACCGAACGGCCCCGGGTGGCCGGGCCGGTCACCCTCGATCCGGCCCGGCGCACCGTCACCGTGGCGGGCACCCCGATCCGGCTCACCTCGACCGAGTTCGACCTGCTGGCGCACCTGATGAGCCGGCCCGGCCGGGTGTTCACCCGGGAGGAGCTGCTGGCCGCCGTCTGGGGCTACGCGGCGCACAGCGGCACCCGCACCGTGGACGTGCACGTGGCCCAGGTACGCGCCAAGCTCGGCGACGCGGCAGCCGACGTGATCCGCACCCATCGCGGCGTGGGCTATGCCTGCGCCGGCTGACCCCGGGCCGCCACCGCGCCCGGGCCCGGCGGATCCCGGGCCGCCGGCCGGTACGGAGACGGGCCCGGCCCGCTCGGGCCCGGTCGCCCAGCCCACCATGTCGCTGCCGGTGATCGGACCCGGGCGGCGGGACGACGCCCGCGGCCGGCGCCGGTTCGCGCGCACCCTCACCGCCCGGGCGGTGCTGGTCAGCTGCACGGTGGCGCTGATCTCCGTGCTGGTCACCGTCCTGGTGGCCGTGCCGCTGGCCGCGGTCACGGCCGACCGGCAGGCCCGGCAGGCGCTCGCCGCCCAGGCCAACCTCGCCGCGCAGGCGCTGCGGCCCCGCATCGACCGGGGTCGGACCGCCGACGAGGAACGGATCATCCAGCAGCTGCGCCGGCAGCACATCGACGCGTACCTGGTCCGGGCCGGCCAGCCGGACCGGGCCGGGCTGCCCGCGGTGGCCGTGCAGCGGGTGGCCGCCGGGCATGCCTTCTCCGGCCGCCGCCCGGTGGCCGGCCGGCTCTCCCTGGTCGAGGCCCGACCGCTGGCCGGCGGCAACGGCGTGGTGCTGGTCCGCCCGCTCGGCACCGGTCTGTGGCTGCGGGTGGCCGGCGGCCTGTGGCTGCCGCTGCTGGCCGGCCTCGCGGCCGGGGTGGTGGCCGGCGTCCTGCTGGCCCGCCGGCTGGCCAGGCCGATCCGGCACGCCGCCCTGGCCGCCGCCCGGCTCCGGGCCGGCGAGCGGGACGTCCGGGTGCCGATCGAGCCGCCGGAGGAGGCGGCCGACCTGGCGTACGCGTTGAACGGGCTGGCTGCGGCGCTGGCCACCAGCGAGGGGCGGCAGCGCGAGTTCCTGCTGTCGGTCTCCCATGAACTGCGCACGCCGCTGACCTCGATCCGCGGGTACGCCGAGGCCATCGCGGACGGCGTGGTCGGAGCCGACGCCGCCCGGCAGGCCGGGCAGACCATGCTGGCCGAGGCCGAGCACCTGGATCGGCTGGTCAGCGACCTGCTCGCGCTGGCCCGGCTGGAGGCCGCCGACTTCGCCCTGGAGCCCGCCTCGGTCGAGCTGGGTGCGCTGCTGCGGACCGTGGCCGACGCCTGGGCGCCGCGCTGCGCCGCGGCCGGGGTGGAGTTGCGGACCGAGCTGCCGGGCACCCCGGTGGCAGTGTGGACCGACCCGGGGCGGACCCGCCAGGTGCTCGACGGGCTGCTGGAGAACGCGCTCCGGGTCGTACCGCCGGGGTCGCCCGTGGTGCTCGCGGCGCGGGCCGCCCCGGGCGGGGCGACCGGGCCGGCGCCGGCGCCGCCCGGTGCGGAGCGCGCGGGCCCCGGCTGGCCGCCCGATGCGGAGCGCGCGGGCCCGGGCTGGCCGCCCGGCGCGGCGCCCGAATTCCTCGGCGGGGGTGTGCTGGAGGTCCGGGACGGCGGGCCGGGCTTCACCGACGACGACCTGGCGGTGGCGTTCGAGCGCGGCGCGCTGCACCAGCGGTACCGGGGGATCCGCAAGGTGGGCAGCGGCCTCGGCCTGGCGCTCGCGGCCGGGCTCGTCCGCCGGCTCGGCGGCACGATCGACGCCGGGCACGCCCCCGAGGGCGGCGCGTCCTTCACGGTTCGGCTGCCGCCCCCGCCGAACGCGGCAAGTTCTTACCGGATCCGAACATCGGCCTGACGCTCCGCTGGCCCGCGCGGGGCAGGGTGGTGGCACCTCATCAGGAAGGACGGACGATGAAGCGATTCGGAGTTGTGGTCGGCGCGGCCCTGCTGGCCGGCGTCGGGGCGCTGGGCCTGACCGGCTGCGGTGTGCCCGAGCGGGCCACCGGCACCGCTCAGCAGGCGGCCGTGGACGTGGCCGCCGCCATGGGCGCGGACGGGCAGGCGTTGGCGGCCATGGGCTTCGACACCGCCCAGATCGCCGCGGCCGACCCCGCGGCCGACCCGTCGGTCACCGGCGGCGCCGACCCGAGCGGCGGTCCGGGCGCCAACCCGAGCGCCGGCCCGGGCAAGAAGGGCCAGCGGGCGCAGGACTGGCGCAAGCGCCACCAGGCCCGGGTGCTGCTGCGCCGGAACACCCTGCACGGCGAGGTCGTGGTCCAGACCAAGGACGGTACGAAGACGGTGGCCGTCCAGCGCGGCACGGTGACCGCGATCAGCGACACCTCGATGACCGTGAAGTCCACCGACGGGTTCACCGAGACGTGGACGTTCGGGCCCCAGCTGAAGGTGGTCGAGCGGCGCAGCACCATCCAGCCGAGCGCGGTGAAGGTCGGCACCGAGCTGGGGGTGGCCGGCGCGAAGGACGGCGACAAGGGTGTGGCCCGGCTGATCGTCATCCCGAACAAGAAGTAGCGGCGCCGGGATCGGGGAAATCCCGTCACCCATCGATGGGTGACGGGATTTTCGCGTTCCCGGCGCCGGCCCGCTGGGATGGGTCTGGACACCGGACGGCCGGCGCGGGCATGGTGATCGAAAGGGTTCGGATACGCTGTCGGAGATCTGTCGACTCACCGCGGAGACTCTTGTGAAGCTCTCGATCCTGATGCCGGTCTACAACGAGGCCGAACGCATCGCCGACGCGCTGAAGCAGGCGCTGGCCGTGGACTACCCCTGCGACATCGAGCTGGTCGTGGTGGACGACGGCAGCAAGGACGGCACGGCGGAGATCCTCGCCGCCGCGGACGACAGCCGGGTGAGAGTGATCACTCACCAGCGCAACGCCGGCAAGGGCGCCGCGATCAAGACGGCGGTCGACAACGCCGAGGGCGAGTACATGGTCATTCTCGACGCCGACCTCGAGTACGACCCGAACGACATCCCCCGGCTACTCGCCCCGGTGCTGGACGGGCGGGCGACCGTGGTCTACGGCAATCGCACGTTCGGCAGCCACAGCGCCTACAGCTTCTGGTACGTCATGGGCAACAAGGCCGTGACGACCGCCGCCAACGTGCTCTACAACTCGTACATCGGTGACCTGGAGACCTGCTTCAAGCTCCTCCCGGTGGCCCTCTACCGGTCGCTCGAGATCCGCTCCCGCGGCTTCGGCATGGAGGCCGAGGTCACCGGCAAGCTGCTGCGCCGCCGGCTCCGGCCGTACGAGGTGCCGATCAGCTACCGCGCGCGGGGCCGGGAGGAAGGCAAGAAGATCACCTGGCGGGACGGCGTCGAGGCGCTCTGGATCCTCGGCCGCGAGCGGGCCCGGCGCCCCCGCGCGCTGAGCTCCGGCGCCCGCTGAACTCGGACGCCCGCTGACCTCCGGGGCCCGCTGACCGTCCGGCGCCGCCCGGCGCCGGACGACCAGGCGGCGCCGCGTCGAGACCGATCGCTCGGCCTCGGGCCGCACGAGCTGATCAGGCGACGCCCACCGGCAGGAACGCGGCGATCGAGCGCCGCAGGCCGGCGGCGTCCAACCCGTGCCAGCGGGCATGGTCGGCCGGGTCGCCGTACCGGTGCAGATCCACCTCCGTGACCCCGAGCGCGAGCAGCCGGTGCGGCCGGTCGGCCAGCGCGCGGCCCAGCACGGCGCTGGAGGTGCCGGCCAGGTACGGCTCGACCAGCACCACATCCCGGTCCGCCAGCTCGCGCAGCCCGGCCACGTCGAACGGCCGCGCCGTGTGGGTGTAGGCGACCGTCACGTCCAGCCCGGTCGTGGCGGCCAGCATCGCGTCCAGCACCGGCCCGATCGCCACTACCAGCGGCGCGCCGGCCGATCCCCGGCGCAGCACCCGCAGCCGGTCCGCCCCGGCGTACCCCACGGCGTTCGCCTGGCTGGACAGCCGCAGATAGACCGCGTCGTCCCCGCGCACCGCGGACCGCAGCAGCGGCGCCACCTCGTCCGGATGGCCGGGCACCCGTACCGTCCATCGACCCAGCGTGTCGAACAGGGCGACGTCCCCGGGCGACTGGTGGGTCCGGCCCTCCGCCGAGGCGTCGTACGAGCCGCCGATGCTCACCAGCACCGCCCCGACTCCCTGGTGGCCCAGGTCCAGCTTGATCTGCTCGTACGCCCGATCCACCAGGAACGTGGCGTAGGAGTGCACGATGGGCCGCAGCCCGGTCAGGGCGAGCCCGCCGGCCACCCCGATCATGAGCTGCTCCCGGATGCCGACGTTGAGCACCCGGTCGGGGTGGCGCCGCGCGGCCGACCGGAAGTCCGCGGCCGAGATGTCGGCCAGCACCAGCGCGGCGCGCGGATCGTCGGCCAGCAGCTCCGTCGTGGTGGCGATGAACGTGCTGCGCATCACTTCACCCCCACCCGGGCCACCACGGCGTGCGGCCGGCCCGGCCGGTGCCCGGTCAGCCCCGCCCGGATCTCCTCGTGGTCCCGGCCGTCGACCGTGCCGGCCGTCCAGCCGTGCGCCGTGAACCGGCTGGCGATCCCGCCCGGCCAGCCGTGGGTGGCCGACTGGTTGTCGATCACCACCGCGGTCAGCCGGTCCAGGCCGGTGGCGCCCGCGTAGGCGATCGCCTCGTGGTTGGAGCCCTCGTCCAGCTCGGCGTCGCCGAGCAGCACGTACACCCGGGGGTCGGTGAGACCCTGGGCCCGCAGCCCGAGCACCATGCCGACGGCCAGCCCCAGGCCGTGGCCGAGCGAGCCGGAGCCGATCTCCACCCCCGGCACCAGCAGCCGGTCGGGGTGGTGCCCGAGCCGGCTGTCCGGGCCGGCCAGGTCGTCCAGCCAGCTCTCCGGGATGAAGCCCTTGGCCGCCAGGACGGCGTAGAACGCGGCCGGCCCGTGCCCCTTGGAGAGCACGAAGCGGTCCCGGTCGGGGTCGTCGACCGTCTCCGGGGTGATCCGGAGCACCCGGTCGTACAGCACCCAGAGCACGTCCAGGGTGCTGTGCGCGCTCGGCCCGTGTTTCTCGTCCCCGGTGATCCGGGTCAGCAGCGGCCCGACCGGGTCGACCCGGTCCGCCGTGGTCGTTGACTGGCTCATGTGGCTAGCCTGCAACTTGAAGCCCACTTCAACTCAAGGCGGCGGCGATGCAGGAAGCACTGACCATCGGCGACCTGTCGGCCCGGTCCGGCGTGGCGCCCTCGGCGCTGCGCTACTACGAGCGGCTGGGGCTGATCCGGGCCAACCGCACCGGCGGGAACCAGCGTCGCTACGAGCGGGCCGAGCTGCGCCGGGTGGCGTTCATCCGGATCGCCCAGCAGGTGGGGGTGTCGCTGGAGGAGATCCGGGCCGCGCTCGACGAGCTGCCGGACAACCGTACGCCGACCCGGGCCGACTGGACCCGGCTGTCCAACGTGTGGCGGGGGAAGCTGGACGAGCGGATCCGGCTGCTCAACAGGCTGCGCGACGACCTGACCGGGTGCATCGGCTGCGGCTGCCTGTCCCTGCAGCGCTGCCGCCTCTACAACCCCGACGACGTGCTGGCCGCCGAGGGCCCCGGCCCCCGCCTGCTGCGATGACCGAAGGAAGGGCCGCTTGTTATCGCTTTCTGTATAGGAAGGGTCCCCTCCTAACGCTTTAGCCGCGGACCAGCAGCACCTTGCCGAGGTGGTCGCTGGACTCCACCAACCGGTGCGCCTCGGCCGCCTCGGCCAGCGGGATCCGCCGGTCGACGATCGGCCGAATCTTCCCCGACTCGATCAGCGGCCATACGTGCTCCCGGACACCCCGTACGATCTCGGCCTTCTGCTCGACCGGGCGGGACCGCAACGCCCTGGAAGCCACGGTGCCCTGCTTGGCCATCAGGGCGCCGAGGTCCAGCTCGCCCTTGCGGCCGCCCTGCATGCCGATCACCACGATCCGGCCGCCGGTGGCGAGCGCCGCGACGTTCCGGGGCAGGTACGCCGCGCCCATGATGTCCAGGATCACGTCGGCGCCCCGGCCGCCGGTGGCCGACCGGATCTCCTCGACGAAGTCCTGCTCGCGGTAGTCGATCGTGTGGTCCGCGCCCAGCTCCCGCAGCGCGTCGTGCTTGCCGGACCGCGCCGTGACCGCCACGGTGGCCCCGAGCGCCTTGCCGAGCTGGATGGCGAAGGTGCCGATCCCGCTCCCGCCGCCGTGCACCAGCAGCGTCTCGCCGCGGCTCAGGTGCGCCAGCTGCGCCACGTTCGACCAGACCGTGCAGGCGACCTCGGGCAGCGCGGCGGCGTCCACCGGGTCCACCCCGGCCGGCACCGGCAGCACCTGCCCGGCCGGCACGGCCACCCGCTCGGCGTACCCGCCGCCGGCCAGCAGCGCGCAGACCGGCTGGCCCACCTCCCAGCCGGTCACCCCGGCGCCGACCGCGGCGACCTCGCCGGAGCATTCCAGACCGGGGTACGCGGGCGCGCCGGGCGGCGGCGCGTAGTTGCCCTGCCGCTGCAGCAGATCGGCCCGGTTGACCGCGGTGGCGCGTACGTCGATCAGCACCTCGCCGGGGCCCGGCTCGGGGTCCGGCACCTCGGCCCAGACCAGGGCTTCCGGACCACCGGGTTCGGGAATCGTGATCGCATGCATGGCCCAGTCATACCCCACCGCGCCGCCGGCGCACGCCGGGGTCCCCGATCCCCACCGCTCCGGGCCGAGACCGGCGGCGGCGCCGGCGCGGCGCCCGGCCATGCCGGTGTCCGGCGATCACCGGCCGTCGGCGGGTCATGGCAGACTAAGACAGCGGCGCCCGGCCAGCCGGACGCGCCGGGAGGGTTCGCCTAGTGGCCGATGGCGCTGGTCTTGAAAACCGGTAAGGGGGCAACCTCTTCGTGGGTTCGAATCCCACACCCTCCGCCGGCAAGCCCCGTATACCGGGCCGGGTTCGGGTAAGAACATCTGCGGAACCTCGCGGAAGGACTCGAGATGAACCTGGACCGCCCGATCGCCCCCGACCCGTACGAAACGCTGCCGCCCGTGCCGTCGTTCACGCTCACCAGCGCGGACGTGGCGAACGGCGAGCCGATGGACGCGGAGTTCGCGCACGACAGCGTGGGGGGAGCCAACCGGTCGCCGCAGCTGAGCTGGTCCGGTTTCCCGGCCGAGACGCAGAGCTTCGTGGTGACCTGCTTCGACCCGGACGCCCCGACGGCGAGCGGCTTCTGGCACTGGGTGCTGATCGACGTGCCGGCCTCGGTGACCGAGCTTGACCGGGGCGTGGCCACCGAGTCGATCGACGGCGCCGTGGCCATGCGCAACGACTACGGCTCGCAGGGGTACGGCGGGGCCGCGCCGCCGGCCGGGGACCGGGCGCACCGGTATCTCTTCGCCGTGCACGCGCTGGACGTGCCGCGCCTCGACCTCGGGCCGGACACCCCGCCCGCCCAGGTCGGCTTCAACCTCACGTTCCACACCCTGGCCCGGGCGGTCATCCGCCCGACGTACCAGGTGAAGGAGTAGCACCACGGCGGCGCCGGCGCGGCCCGCGGGGTCGTGCCGGCGCTCGCGCGGGTCGCGGGGTTTACTCGGGTACGCGGGCCACCGCGAAGACCGACTGCCCGAACGGCGGGCGGACGACCTGCTCGGCGGCCTTGGTGGCGGGGAGCACGAGGGTGTCGTACAGCTTCACCATCGGCCCCTCCTTCGGCATCAGCTTGAACACGCTGGTGGCCATGTAGTAGCCGAGCAGGCCGAGGGCGTTCGCGTAGTGCAGCTTCTCCACCCGGAGGCCGGCCGCCTCGAGGGCGTCGCGCATGGTCTTGCGGGTGTAGCGCCGGACATGGCCGGTGGCGATGTCGGCCTGGCTCATGGCGAACTGGAACGCCGGGACGATCAGCACGATGGCGCCGCCGGGCCGGACCAGCTCGCGCATGCTACGCAGCGCGCCCACGTGGTCCTCGATGTGCTCCAGCACGTTGTACGAGACCGCCGCGCTGTAGTTGCCCTGCTCACCGTGCGGCAGCAGCATCTCGCGGACCTCGATCTTGGGCTCCACCGAGAGCCGCTCCTTGAGGGAGATCAGGCGCTCGGGGTCGGCCTCCGTGGCGGTGAACCGGGGCAGGTGGGCCGCCCACTCCAGGGCGTAGTCGCCGAGGCCACTGCCGATCTCGATCGGGTTGTCGCCGAGGTACGGCAGAGCGAGCTCGACGAACCACCGACGGTGGTTCACGGCGGTGGCCAGGCCCTCCAGCACCTCGGACTGGACCTGCTGGTCTCCGGTGAGTTCTGCCATGCGTCGACGCCTCACGATCTCTCTGGACGTTGCACTAGACCGACAGAGTCAACCATCTAAGGCGACTGTACGGAAATCAGGGTTCGGGATGCAGGACTAACACGAGTTTTCTTCGCTAATGCCGCCGATCCCTACTCGGCCGACAAGTGCGCTGGATACGCTCCGAAATGGTATGACAACCCGACGCATCCGTTCCGGCGGCTCATCGCCCGAGCGCCCCGGAATCCGGGGCCCGGCCACCGGCGATCCGGCCCGCCCGGCCGACGGACCCTGCCCGCCCGTCGATGCTTCCCGCCCGGCCGTCGATGGAACCAAACCGATCGTGGTCGATCCCGATCCGGCCGTCGATCAGATCGGCCCGCCCGGTCGGGCCCGGCCGGCGCCCCCGGCCCGGAACGGCCGCCGGACCCGGTCCGGACGGCCGGCCCGCTCCGCGCGGCGGCCGGCTGGATCCGGGCCGCAGCTGGCTCGGTCCGTGCGGCGGCTGGCTCGATCCGGGCCGCGGCCGGCTCGGTCCGGGCGGCCGGCCTGGTTGGCGGACGCGGCGGTCGTGTTGAGCTTCGGCCTGCTGGCCGGCTGGGTGACGGCCCGGCTGTGGCTGCACCCCGCCCAAGGCCTGCGGGCCAACCCTACGGACCAGGCGCTGTTCGAGTGGATGTTGGCACACGGGGCCCGGGTGCTCACGGCCGGGGCGGACCCGCTGTTCAGCACCCGGATGAACGTCCCGGACGGGGTGAACCTGATGGCGAACACCTCGGTGCTCACCGCCGCGCTCCCGCTCACCCCGGTCACGCTGCTCCTCGGCCCGCACCTCAGCTTCGCGGCGTTCCTGACCGGCGCCCTGGCCGGCACGGCCACCGCCTGGTACGTGCTGCTGCGCCGGATGGTCGTCCGGACCCGTTCGGCCGCGTGGCTCGGCGCGGTCTTCGCAGGCTTCGCCCCCGCAATGGTGTCGCACGCGAACGGCCATCCCAACATCGTCTGCCAGTTCCTGGTGCCGGTGCTCGTCTGGCGGACGGTGCGGCTGCGCCAGCCCCGCCGGTGGGCCCGCAACGGCGCGCTGCTCGCGCTCGTCGTGGTGGCCCAGGCCTTCCTCAATCCGGAGCTGCTGCTGTTCACTGCCGTCGGGCTCGGCATCCTCACGGCCGTGGTCGGGGCGCTGCGCCCGGAGGTACGCCGGGACGCCCGGCCCTTCCTGGCCGGGCTGGGCACCGCCACCCTGCTCTCGGCGCTGCTGCTGGCGTACCCCTTCGCGGTGGCCACGAGCGGCCCCGGCAGCTACCGCGGGCTGCCACCATCGGTGGCCGGGTACGCCGCCGACCTGCTGTCCTTCGGCTGGTACTCCCGGGAGTCGCTCGGCGGTCACCTGCTCGCCACGCGCCGGCTCGCGCAGAACGCCAGCGAGGAGAACGCGTTCCTTGGCTGGCCGCTGCTGCTCGCCCTGCCGGTGCTGGTGTGGTGGCTGCGCCGGTCCGCCCTGGCGCTCGCGGCCGGGGTGACCGTGCTGGTGTTCGCCGTGCTCTCCGTCGGCCCGCGGCTGCGGGTGGCGGGCCGGACCACCGGCGTGCCGGGGCCGTGGGCCGTGCTCGACCGGCTGCCCGTGCTCGACGCCGTGCTGCCCACCCGATGGGCGCTGGCCGCCGTGCCCGCGGTGGCCGTCCTGGTGGCGCTCGCCTGGGACCGGGCGGCGGCCTCCGGCCCGGCCCTGTCCGCCCCGGCCTCCGGCCCGGCCTGGCCTGCCCCGGCGTCCGGCCCGGCCTGGCCTGCCCCGGCGCCGGCGGCCCGCCCTGCCAGGTCGGTCCGGCTCCTGATGGCCGCGGCCGTGGTCGTGCTGCTGCTCCCGCTCGCGCCGACCCCGCTGCCGGCCGCGCCGCTCGCTCCGATCCCGGAGTTCGTCACCACGGGCGCCTGGCGGGAGTACACGGCCGGCGATCGGACGGTGGTCCCGCTGCCGCTGCCGGACGCCCACTATGCGGATCCGCTGCGCTGGTCGGCGGCCACCGGGCTGGCGCTCCGGCTGCCCCGGGGCTATTTCCTGGGCCCGGACGGCCAGCCCGACCGGCGGGCCCGGTTCTCCCCGCCGCCCCGCTCGACCAGCAACGTCTTCAGTCGGATCCGGGACACCGGCACGGCGCCGCCGATCGATGCGCGCCGCCGGGCGGCCGCCGTGGCGGACCTGCGGTTCTGGCGCGCCGGAGTGGTGGTGCTGCCACCCGGCCCGTACGCCGCAACGATGCGTACGGCGATGACCGACCTGATCGGCATCGCCCCGGTATGGCGCGGCGGCGCCTGGATCTGGGACGTCCGCCCGCTGACCACCTGATAGGGGTGGGGCGTCAGGAGGGGCGGACGCAGCAGCCGACGCAGAGCTTCGGCCGGGGCAGGGTGAAGGCCAGGCAGCAGGTCTTGCGCTGCACCATCGGGGCGCCGGCCGGCCCGGGGACCAGCTCGATGAGGTCGTCGACGCCCAGCGCGCCGAGCAGGGTGGCCACGGCCGCGGTGGACGAGCCGGCCACCGTGTCGGTGGCGCGCAGCACCGCCTGGGCCACGCTCGCGGCGACCGAGCCGAGCAGCGTACGGGCGCCGACCCGGACCCGGTCCTGAATGGCGGCCAGCAGCGGCTCGAGGTGGGCGTCGAGCAGCGAGCGGCGCAGCTCGGCGAGCAGTTCGGCCTCGTCCCGGACCACCAGCACCTCGGCCGCGCCGGCCAGCGCCAGCGGATCCGTCGGCAGCACGGCGATCCGGGCCGACGCGCGCAGGCCCACGGTGATCAGCGGTCCGTCCTCGTCGAGCCGGACCAGTACGTCGGCCGGGTCCAGCAGCGGAACCCGGCGGGCGGACAGCCACCCGAGCACGACCGGCAGGGCCAGCCAGTAGGTGTACGCCTTCCAGGCCAGCGCGGCCGCCGCGTGCGGTTGGGCGTCCCACCGGCGGGCGGCGGCGGCGAGCAGGTCGTCCAGGCTCCGCCCGCCGATCAGCTCGGTGGCCGGCAGCCAGCCGCGCTCGTCCCGGACGATCAGCTCGGGCGCCAGGCCGGGCACCAGGTCGGTGCCGAAGATCCGGCGCAGGGTGCCGGTCACCGGCGCCAGTGGCGCGGGGGCCTCGGGCCGGTCGGTGGCGAGCATCAACATGATCCGAACCGCCCTTGCCGGACGGATGCCAGATCGGTCGTCGACGCCACGCTGTCCCTCCGCCTCGCCGGATCCTCCGGACCCCTGAGTTGCCGCCTCTCCGGCCAGGCTAGCCAACGAACTCAGGTAAGGCAAACCTAAGTGGCGAGATCGAGGCCCTCGTCGCCCGGTCCGGGCCGGCGTGCCGGTCAGGTACCCGGCCTCGCGCCGGTCACGCCTGACCGGCCGCGGCGCTGGCGAGGCGGCCAATCGACCGATCCATAGCGTGTCGAGGAGCACACTAATCGTGTAAATCCTTGACGATTCATAGACAATTGTCAAGGCGAATGTCGGTAACGCTTCACTTTCACGGTCCGCGCGGGGCAGCCCCAGCACACTGGAATCTCCCTGCCCAGAGGACACCGATGACCCTCTCGCCTCTCGAACGGGCCGCCGACTCGTTCGCGGCCGAGCTCTCCCGGCGGCGGGTGGCCCGCGGCCTGACCAAGAAGCAGCTCGCCGCGAGGATGGGCTTCGACCCGTCGTACGTCAGCCACGTGGAGGGGCGCCGGCACCGCCCGACCGAGGACTTCGCGCGGCGCGCGGAGGCCGTGCTGGGCGCCAGCGGCGCCATCTGGCAGCGCTTCCAGGAGTACGACGAGCTGCGGCAGGCCCGGACCGTACCCGCCACCCGCCGCCCCGCCCCGGTCGGCGAGCAGTGGCTGCCGCCGGGCACCGGGCTCATGGTGGAGGAGGAGGTGGCCACCCTCCGGTACGTGGACGGGGTCTACCGCTGTGTGATGCGGCGGCGCCTCTACAACGGCGGCATCGAGCCGGTCACCCGCTACCTGGTCCGGGTGGCGGTCGACCGGTACCCGCACGATCCGGGCCGGTCGAACCGGCACCACCGGGAGCACCCGCTCACCTTCGCCGAGCTCGACCTGCAGGCCCGGTGGCGGGACGACGGCCGGGTGGAGTCGATGGACTGGCGGACCAAGCACGACCGGGATGCCCTCAAGGAGGCCTGGCTGCTCTTCGAGAACGCCGAAGGCCGCTTCCCGCTCTACCCGGGACACCGGGCCACCATCGAGTACGCGTACACGGTCGCCGAGGAGAAGTGGGGGCCGTGGTTCCAGCGGGCCGTACGGATGCCCACCCAGCGG
Organism: Plantactinospora siamensis; assembly: GCF_042434095.1. Classification (NCBI taxonomy): domain Bacteria; kingdom Bacillati; phylum Actinomycetota; class Actinomycetes; order Micromonosporales; family Micromonosporaceae; genus Plantactinospora; species Plantactinospora siamensis. Next base: position 136,343 of record NZ_JBHLUE010000002.1, on the reverse strand, counting down.
TTGGTGGTGCGGCTGGACCTGCCGGCGGAGCTGGACCCCCAGGTGTGGGGGGTGGAGGCGTCGCTGTCGGCCGAGGAGGGCCCGCTGCGTACGCCGATCGAGCGGCATCCGGAGGGCGAGCGGGTGGTCTTCGAGTGGCACACCGAATATCCCCAGCTGCACGCCCGGTACCGGCTGGAGTGGCGGTTCCGGACGCCCCCGGCCGCGCCGACCGGGACGGACGACGGCGACGGCGAGCGGGCCAGCGACCGGATGCGGGCCGCCGGCGTGGTGCAGCGCGGCGCGGACATCCTCCGCCAGCCGACCCGCCGGTTCGAGCTGCCGGAGGAGGAGGACGCGGCCCGGGAGGCCGTGGACCGGCTGCTCGAGGCGCTGGAACGGGTCGACCAGCTGCACCCGTTCAGCAAGGGCGTCGGCCTCGCCGCGCCCCAGCTCGGGCTCGGCTGGTCGGCCGCGGTGGTCCGCCCGCCGGACCGGGGCGCCCCGCCGGTGGTGCTGCTCAACCCGCGCGTGGTGGACGTCGGCCCGGACACCGACGAGCAGTACGAGGGCTGCCTGTCCTTCTTCGGCGTCCGCGGCCTGGTGCCCCGTCCGCTGCGGCTGGACGTCGAGCACGTCGAGTACGACGGCTCGCCGGTGATCACGTCGTTCGAGTTCGCCATGGCCCGGCTCGTGGAGCACGAGATCGACCACCTGGAGGGCCGCCTCTACACCGATCGGATGCCGGCCGGGATGCCGGTGGTGCCGGTGGAGGAGTACCGCGACACCGGCCACCCCTGGCGCTACTGACCCGCCGGCCCGCGCCGACAGGAGAGTGGGGGCGGGCCCCGGATCCTGCGTCACCGCAGGACCCGGGGCCCATTCGGGGGGAGGGAGGTCTGTCGTTCGGCGCCGCTACGCGCCGCCGAAGGTGTCGTACCGGATGTTCTCGCTCGGCACCTCCTGCTCGGCCAGGACCCGCAGGGTGGACCGGACCATCCGGGTCGAGCCGGAGACGAAGCAGTCGTGCCCGGTCCACGGGCCGTACCGGTCGAGCGCCTGGCCGAGCGTGCCGTGCTCGCCCCTGAAGGCCGGGTCGGAGCTGCACACCGGCACCACCGACAGCCACGGATGGCGGGCGGACAACCGGTACAGCGACTCCAGGGCGTAGAGGTCGCTCTCGCTGCGTGCGCCGACGAAGACGTGCACCCACCGGGTCCGGTTGTACCGGGTCAGCTCCTCGACCAGCGCCTTGACCGGGGCCAGGCCCACCCCGGCGGCCACGCACAGCACGTCCCGGGTCGACTCCGGGTCCAGCGTCATCGAGCCCATCGGCGCGGCCACCCGGAGCAGGTCGCCCGGCCGGACCCGCCGGACCAGGGTGCCGGACAGCCAGCCCGCGTTCCGGCAGCGGACGTGGAACTCCAGCACGTTGTCCTCGGTCGGCGCGTTCGCGATCGAGTACGTCCGCCAGATCCGCGACAGGTGCCGGGGCGCCTCGATGCTGACGTACTGCCCCGCCCGGTAGGGCAGCGGATGCTGCAATGGCTGGCAGGTGAACACCGCGATGTCCCGGCCGTATCGCTCGTGGGTGAGCACCTCCGCGTGCCAGAACGGGGGGTTCGGGTCGTCGGCCGCGCCGGCCAGCATCCGGGCGGCGATGGCCGCGTACGCGTCCCGCCAGGCCTGGTCGTACTCCAGGGTCCACTGGTCGCCGGCGAAGGTGCGCAGCGCGTCGAGCAGGGCGTAGCCCACCACGTCGTAGTGCTCCGGCGCCACGTGGAACTTGCGGTGGTCGCGGCCCAGCCCGCGCAGGTACGTGTCGAACTGCTCGGGGTCCTCGACGGTCTGTACGGCGTTGACGAGGGCCTCCAGCAGCCGGTTCCGCTGACCGGTCAGTTGCACCGGAAACAGCGGCCGCAGGCCCGGATCGGTGAGGAACATCCGTGCGTAGAAGTGGCTGGCGAGCTGGTCCCGCCGATCCTCGACGAGAACCCAGCTCTCCTTCAACAGCCGCCCGAGGTTGTCCATAGACGTCCTTCTCGGTATTGTCGTGCGTCGGATGCGCCGCACGAGCTGGCCGGCAGGTCGGGGTTTCGTGCGAGGGGTGTCATGCTGCTGCGCGCTCATTCAGGATGGACACGCTCCGTGGAGACCGATCGCACACAGTGTGCGATCAAGAGTCCCGCTCACGGGTCTGACCGAACGTGGGATCCCAGGTCAACCGGCCGGTCCCGGGCACAGAAACGTCGCTGCGTCGGGCAGAGTGTCAGGGTGACCGTTGATCTCGCCAACCCGGTGCGCCGGCGGACCCTCGGCATCGAGGTCCTGCTGGTGCTGGGCGTCTCGCTGGGCCAGTCGGCCGTCTATTCCCTGGTCACCATCGTCGCCCGGCTGACCGCGGACCGGCCGCTCTCGCAGCAGACCGCCACGCTCAACGCCTCGCAGTCTCCCCGACCCTGGCTCGACCTCACGTACCAGCTGCTGGGCATCGCGTTCGCGCTGGTGCCGGTGCTGCTCGCCGTACATCTGCTGAACCGGGACCCCGGCGACGCGCGCGGGCTGCTCGGCCTGGACGCCCGGCGGCCCGGGTCGGACCTCGCGCGCGGCGCGGCGCTCGCGGCGCTGGTCGGGCTGCCCGGCCTCGGCCTGTTCTGGCTGGCGGCGCGGCTCGGCATCAACGCCAGCGTGGTGCCCGCGGCGCTGCCGCACCAGTGGTGGGCCGTGCCGGTGCTGATCCTGTCGGCCGCGCAGAACGCCATCCTGGAGGAGATCGTGGTGGTCGGGTACCTGGTGACCCGGCTCCGCGAACTGGCCTGGCGCGGCTGGCTGGTGGTCGGCGCGAGCGCCGTGCTGCGCGGCTCCTACCACCTCTATCAGGGCATCGGCGCGTTCTTCGGCAACGCCGTCCTCGGGGTGATCTTCGTGCTCTTCTTCCTGCGCACCCGGCGGGTGCTGCCGCTGGTGATCGCGCACACGCTGCTCGACGTGGTGGCCTTCGTCGGCTACGACCTGCTGCCCCGCTCCTGGTTCGACTGGCTGTAGGGGTAAGGAAGGGCCCCTTGTTATCGCTTTTTGTATAGCAAGGGGCCCCTGTTAACGGCGCCGATCCGGCTAGCGCCCGGCGTTCCGGAAGTGCGCCGCGGCCCGCGCGGCCAGCCGCTGGGTGGCGTCGGCGTTGGCTGCCGCGGCGGTCAACGGGCCACCGCCGGGGATTCCCCGAGCGGCCAGCCGCAGCGCCATCCAGCCGCTCGACTGCGCGGCGAACGGCGCCGCGATCCGACGCCCGCCCTCCAGCAGCCGCCGTACCGGCTGGTCGCCGACGCCCGGCCGCCGGTCCGACCCGCCGAGCGCATCCCGAGCGCTGGCCGCGTCCGGGTGCGCCCCGGTCAGCACGAGCAGGTCGACCACCCGCTCCGGGTCGGTAGGGTCGCGGTCGTAAGCGGCCGCCAGGTGCAGGATCAGGCCCGCCTGGGCCCAGGCCACGGCCGCCAGCTCGGCCACCGGGGCCAGCAGGCCGGTCGCCGTGGCCAGCAACGCGCCCGCGCCGGCCAGCCGGGTGTAGCGCCGGCTCGCCAGCCGGGCCAGCCCGTCCGGCCCGGCCGCCGGGTAGGCCTCCCGGGTCCGCGCGGCCCAGTCCCGGGCCCGCGGCCCGACCAGCTCGACCGCCGCCTGGGCGAGCAGCTCCGCCGCCCGGTCCGGCCGGTCGAGCACCCGCCGCACCGGTCCGGCCCCCATGGGGGTACGACCGGCAGGCGCGCTCTGCTCCCGTACGGCCGGAGCCGGAGCGCGGGGCGGCACCGCCTCGTCGCCCGGCGGCTGGTCCTGGCGGCTCGGCGATCCGCCCTGCGCCGGCGGCTCGTGGTGCGTCGGCTCGCTGGCGTTCCCGGCCGGCGTTGCGGCCGGGTCGACGGCCTTTCTGGCTGGCGCACCCTTCCTGGGTGCTGCGGTCTTTTTCGTGGCGGCCTTACGGGCCGGGGCCGGCTTCTTCGCCGGTGCGGTCTCCCCGACGGCGCTCACGCCCTCGGTGGTGGCCTTCGTCTCGAAGAGCCCGCCGGCGGGGGCGGTCGCGTCGGCCATGGGCCCGGCTGGCGGCGTGGCCGTCGTGGCGGCCGCTGGCACGGATGGCCGGGCCTCGGCCGTCTCTGCCGGCGTGGTCGTCTGCGGCGTGGCCGTCTCCGCCGGCATAGTCGTCCCGGCGGCGGTCGTCTTTGCCGGCGTGGTCGTCCCGGCGGCGGTCGTTTTTGCCGGCGCGGTCGTCTCGGTGGTGGCCTTCCGGGCCGGTGCGGCCTTCTTGACGGGGCTGGCCTTCTTGGCGGCGGCCTTCGCCGGGCTTGCCCTCCGAGCCGGCGTGGCCTTCGCGGGCGGGGTCTTTTTCGTGACCGGGGTCGCCTCGGCCGGTCCGGTGGCCCTCGCGGGTGGGTCGGACCCTTCGGGCGCCGCGGGTTGCTCCTCGATCGGCGCGGGGGGCTGGAACAGGACGGCCGGGGCGGATTTGCCCGCCTGCCGAGGCCGCGCCGGAGCAGCCGGCGTACCCGAGGACTCGCCGGTGCGGCGTGGCCCGGCGCCCGCCGGCGCACCGGAGGTTCGTCCGGCCTGGCGCGGCCCGGAACCCGCCGGCGGAGAATCCGGGGCCGGCGCGGCGCGGTCGGCACCGGAGCCGGCCGGAGCGGCGGAGCTTCCGGTGCTCGGATCGCGTCGGGCCCGCTGGCGTGGCGTCGCCGCAGGGCGGGTGGGTTGATCTTTGTCCGGCTGCTCCTCCATGGTCGGAAGCCTAGTCGTGAGTGAGGTTTCACACCTGTTGAGGAGATCGATCGGCGTGCCGCCGAGGGTTCGCGGGGCGCTGGACCGGCCGACGGCGAAGGTGCTTTGCCCCGGCCGGCGCCGGCCCTGTATCCTCGACCGTCGGTGGTCCACGACCACCGGGGAGACTTCGCCTAGTCTGGTCTATGGCGCCGCACTGCTAATGCGGTTGGGGTTAACCGCCCCTCCCGGGTTCGAATCCCGGAGTCTCCGCGGTCGCCCGGGTGTGTATGCTTGCCGGGCACCTGCGCCCGTAGCTCAACGGATAGAGCATCTGACTACGGATCAGAAGGTTAGGGGTTCGAGTCCCTTCGGGCGCACAGGATCATGATGGGTCTGAGCTGCGGAAACGCGGCTCAGGCCCTTCTTGCTGTCTGGCCTGCGTGGACGGTGGGTGTCACACGGGTGCGATGTGGCTGCCAGCCCCGGCCGGCTCACCGGAGCACGTCCCGCCGCCGCCGGTACTCCTCCTCGTCGATATCCCCGCGGGCGTACCGCTCGTCGAGGATCCGCCGGGCGGTGTCCTCGCCATCGGTTCGCGCGCGACCGGAGAACCCGGCGCCGGCCAACAGCCGCATGCAGAAATAACCCAGGACCAGCAGGGCCACTACCAGCAGGAGCGACCACAGCCACATCCCAGCGGCCATCCCGCCGTAACCCACCATCGCCGCTCACCCCCTGCCGATCCCGCACGTCTGCTCCTGATCCGGACGCTACGGCCGCGAGCCACACCCCGGCAGGGCAGCGGGTCACCCGGGTACGGGCCGATGGTCCCGACCCGTACCGGGATCGCGATCATCCGCCGACGGTCGCCCGGTCGCCGGAGGTGGTGCCGCCGGGCGCCGACCGGCGGGTGAGGGCCGCGGCCAGCAGCGCCGCCGCGGTGACCTGGCAGGCGCACAGGAGGACGACCAGCAGGGGCAGCGAGTGGCTGTAGAGGCCCCCGGCGAGGGCGCCGCCGGCCAGCGCGGCCACGCCCTGCACGGCGGCGAACACCCCGTACGCGGTGGCGCGGCGTGGGGCGGCCACCAGGTCGGCGACCAGCGCCTTGACCGTGGAGTCCTGCACGCCGACGGCCGCGCCCCACAGCAGGGCGCCCACGAGCAGACCTACGCCGCTGCGGGACAGGGCGAGCGCGGGTACGGCGATGGCGATGACCGGCAGCGCGTAGAGCACCCGGCCGCCCCACCGGTCGTAGAGGTGCCCGCTGGCCAGCGCCGCGACCGCCTCGGCGGCCATCGCCGCGGCGTACAGCACCGGCACCGCCGCGACGGTGATCAGGCCGACCCGGCTGGCGTGGTAGGAGATCAGCCCGAACGTCACCAGACCGGTCGTGGAGGCCCCGGCCGCGGCGGCGAACCAGAAGAACCGGCGGGGAAGATCCACCCCGAGCCAGCCCGCGACCCGGGTGGGCCGGCGCTGCCCCGGTACGGCCGGCGGGGTGGCCTCGTGACCGGCGGCGTCCGGCACCTTGCGCCGCATCCACAGCAGCAGGCCCATCGCCGCGGCGCCGGGAACGGCCAGCACCGCGAGCGCGGGCCACAGCACGCCGGTGGCGGCGGTCAGGGCGGCGACCAGCAGCGGCCCGGCGAAGGCGCCGACCTGGTCGAGGGCCTTGTGCACGGCGAAGCCGCGGCCCCGGCCGACCGCCCCGGCGGCCCGGGCCAGCAGCGCCGACTTCGCCGGACTGCGGACCGCCTTGCCCACCCGCTCGGCCACGATCAGCCCGCAGGCCACCGCCAGTCCGGCGCCGCCGAGCACCGGCGCGAGGGCGAGCAGCGGTACGCACACGGCGGTCAGGCCGTAGCCGGCCAGCGTCAGCGCCCAGTACCGGGAGGTCCGGTCGGCCAGCGGGCCGAACGCGAGCCGCAGCAGCAACGCCATCGCCTCGCCCGCGCCGGTGACCAGCCCCACCACCAGCGCCGAGGCGCCGAGCGCGCCCAGCAGCGGGCCGGTGACCGACCGGGCGCCCTCGTACACCATGTCGGCGGCCAGGCTCACCACACCGAACCCGACGACGGCCCGCCACGGCGTCAATCCCCGCCGCGGGGACACGTCGGTGGTCAGGGTCTGGTCCGTCACTGCCGCTCCCGTCCGTGCCGCCCGGTCTCGGTTGTCCGGGTCGAAGGCCCGGTCCATTCGAACACGGGGATGGGTACGTCGTGTCCGTGGCTGCCGGTCAGGGTGGCCTGCGTCGCCCGCACCATGGCCGACCGTGGCCATCACAACCTGTCAGTGGGCGAAGAGTCCGGGCAGTCCGCCGCTGTGCAGGAACACGACGCGTCCGCGCAGACCGCTGGCCAGGAGGGCGGCCATCGCCCGCCCGGTGTAGGTCGGGTCGAGGAAGATGCCCTCGACGCGGGCGGTGACGCGCAACGCCTCGCGGACCGCTTTGGTGACTGTCCCGTATCCGGCGCCGACCTGACTGTCGTCGATGCGCAGCAGGGCCGGGTCCAGGTCCAGCAGGTCGGCGACGACCGTGCGGGAGTCGGGGACGGCGCCAGTGTGCACGCCGAGGACCCGTTCCGGGCCGAGCTCCCTGACCAGGCCGGCCATCGTGCCGCCGGAGCCGACTGCCACCACGAGGTGATCGAAGTCGCCGGCCTGCTCGCGCAGTTCGCGGGCGCAGTCGACGTAGCCCTGAAGGGATGTCGCCGAGGTGCCGCCGAATGGGATCACGTACGCGTCCGAATGCGCCGCGGCCACCTCGGCGACCACGTCGTCGGACGCGCGGTCGCCGGTCCAAACGATCTCGGCACCGGCCAGGTCGTCCAGCAGCAGGTTGCCCCGCTGGTCTGCCGGTCGCTCACCGGTCAGCACCAGGATGCAGCCGAGCCCGAGCCGGGCCGCGGCGGCAGCGGTCAGCCGGGCATGGTTGCTCTGCGGCGCGCCCGAGGTGATCAGCATGCGGGCCCCGGCCGCGACGCCTTCAGCGCACGTGTACTGCAGCTTGCGGACCTTGTTGCCGCCCCCGCCCAGACCGACCAGGTCGTCCCGTTTGATGAGCAGGCGGTCCAGGCCGAGCCGGGCGGCGAGTCGCGGGGCCTCCTCGATCGGGGTGGGCCAGGTGCCAAGAGCAATCATGCCGGGAGTCAACCACCGGGCCACGGAAGCTGCAGGCCGGCGGAGACGGGCCCCGCGGGCCTACTTCGCCGGCCCGGTCAGCCGGCGGCGCGAGGACGCCAGCAGGGCGTCGACGCGGCGCAGACGTGCGTCGGAGCGTTCGAGCGCGGTTGCCACCCTGCGGTGCAGCTGTTCGGCGCGTTGGACCACGGTATTCCCGTCGGTCGGCGCCGGCGCCGGCGCCGGCGCCGGTGGCGGTCTGCTTCGGTCCGCGTCGGTCTGCCGTTCGGGTTCACCCGAGGCCGCCGGGGGCGGTGCCTTGTCGTTCTGCGCTCGAATGGTGCTCACCCGTTTCGGCTGCGGGAGCGGGACTGTCTCGGTGTTACCGTGCGGGGATGGCTACGCCATCGCCTGCGCATCCACGGCAGGTCGACAACGACTCGCCTGGGCAGCTGTCGGCGCGGACCCGGCGTCCGCTGATCGGGGTCGTGGACGACGAATCCGATCTGGTCGCCATGACCGTCGATTACCTGATCCGGGACGGGTTCGCCGTGGTGACCGCCGGTGACGTGCGCGGCGCCGCCGCGCTGCTGCGCGCGCATCCGCTCGATCTGCTGGTCCTTGATCTGATGCTGCCCGACGGCAGCGGGCTGGATCTGCTGCGTGGGGTGATCGCCGGCCGGCACCTACCGGTGGTCATCTTGACCGGTAGGGCCGAGGAGCACGAGCGGGTCCTCGGCCTGGAGCTGGGCGCCGACGACTACGTCGTCAAGCCGTTCTCCCTGCCCGAGCTCGGGGCGCGCCTCCGGGCGGTGCTGCGCCGGGCCGGGACGGCGAGCAACGAGACGGTGCACCGCGTCGGGGCCCTGGCGGTCGACACCCGGTCGCGGCAGGTCAGCATCGACGGCCAAGCCGTCGCGCTGACGGCGCTGGAGTTCGACCTGCTGGCCACCTTCGCCGCGGCGCCCCGGCAGGTGTTCACCGCCGGGCAGCTGCTGGCCGACGTGTGGGGCTCGGCCGCCGAGCGACGCGAGCGCTCCGCGGTCGCCGAACACGTCTACCGGCTGCGCCGCAAGCTCACCCAGGCCGGCGTCGCCCCGCTGCGGATCGTCACCGTCCGCGGGGTCGGCTACCGCCTCGACCCCTGACCCGGCAGAGGAGGCGGCCCGGCATGATGCCGACGCTGGACTATCGGCGGCTGTTCGACGCGCTGCCCTCGCCCTATCTGATCATGACGGCGGACTTCACCATCGTCACCGTCAACGACGCATACGCCGCCGCCACCATGATCGACCGAGCGGCAGTGGTCGGGCGGCCGATGTTCGAGGTGTTCCCCGACAACCCCGACGACCCGAACGCCGACGGGGTCCGCAACCTACGCCGATCCCTGCAGACCGTCGTGGCCACGGGCAGACCCGACGCACTCGCCTTGCAGCGCTACGACGTGCGCGCGCCGGACGGGACGTTCGTGCCGCGCTACTGGAGCCCGGTGAACACGCCGCTGCCGGCCGAGGACGGCACCGTCGCCTACATCGTGCACCGGGTCCAGGACGTCACCGACCTGGTAGAACTGCGCCGCGCCGGCGCCGCCCACGAGCAGGCCGCCGCCGCGCTGCAGACCCGCGTCGACCAGATGGAAGCCGACCTGTTCACCCGCGGCCGCCAACTGCAGGACACCAACCGGCAACTGCAGCAGGTAAACGCCGAACTCGCCGCCGCCAGCGCCGTACTTCGAGCGCAGCAGCAGGCCAAGGATCGCTTCATCGCCACCCTCTCCCACGAGCTACGCAATCCCCTCGCCTCGGCCCGGGCGGCCCTGGACGTGCTCGGCCTCGACATCCCCGAGCACCCCGCCCGGGCCGTCCTCGAACGGCAACTGACCGCGCTGACCCGGATGACCGACGACCTGCTCGATGCCGCCCGCGCCCTCACCGGCGGGCTGCGCACCAGCCGCCGCCCGCTGGACCTGCGGCCGCTGGTAGCTGCCACCGTCCGCGACGCCCATGCCATGCGCGCCGCCCGTACCGGGGACGGGCCCCCGATCCGGCTCGGGCAGCCGGACACCGCCGTCACCGTCGACGGCGACCCGGTCCGGCTCGTGCAGATGCTGACCAACCTGCTCGACAACGCCCACAAGCACACCCCCGCAGGCACCTCAATCACCGTCGATGTCACCGTCGGGGACGGCTACGCTGAAATCGACGTCCGCGACGCCGGCCCCGGCTTCCCGCCGGAGAGCGCCGCGAGCCTGTTCGACCCGTTCGTCCGCGCCGCCACAGCCGGGCAGCGCGCACCCGCGGGGCTCGGCCTCGGCCTGGCCGTCGTCCGCGGCATCGCCGAAACCCACGACGGCACCGCCACGGCCCACAGCGACGGCCCCGGCACCGGCGCCACCTTCACCGTCCGCCTCCCGCTGACCCAGCGGCCAGTCATCGATCGGCAACCGGCCGCCCCGTCGCCCCGGCCCCCGCTGCGGATCCTGTTCATCGACGACAACGAGGACCTCGCCGCCATGTACCAACGGCTGCTCACCGATCGCGGCGACACCGTCACCGTCGCCACCACCGCGGCCGCCGCACTGTCCGCTGCCCGCCGCACCTCCTACGACCTCATCCTGTGCGACCTCGCCCTCGACGCCGACAACGACGGCTACACCATCGCCCGCCGGCTACGCCGCAGCCGCACCCACCGCTGCACCCGGCTGATCGCCGTCTCCGGGTTCGCCGCCGACACCGACCGCGTCCGCAGCCGCAGCGCCGGCTTCGACGCCCACCTGCCCAAGCCTCTCGACCCCGCCGACCTCGACCAGCTACTCGCCGCCTGGACCCGCAACTGGACCCGTCCGCTGTCGACCGAAGTCGTCTGAACGGGTTCACCGTCGAGTTCGGCGTCGCCCGTTCGCTGCTCGCCACGCTGACCCGACCGCAGAACGTACGTTTCGACCAGCTTGACCCGGCAGACTGGGACCGTGGCGAACATCTTGATCACCGGCGCCTCCGACGGGCTGGGGCGGGCCCTGGCGGGCGAACTGGCAAGCGCCGGGCACCACCTCATCCTGCACGGCCGCGACGCCGGGCGGTTGGCCGACGTCGCCCGGGAGACCGGCGCGGTGGCGATCCGCGCGGACCTGTCGTCCCTCGACGAGGTACGCGAACTCGCGGCCCGGGTCGACGACCGGGCCACCCGGCTCGACGTGCTGGTCAACAACGCCGGTGTGGGGTTCGGCGCGCCGGGCGCCGGTCGGGAGCTGTCCCGCGACGGGTACGAGTTGCGTCTTGCGGTCAACTATCTGGCGCCGTACCTGTTGACCAGGCTGTTGCTGCCGGCGCTGGGCCGGTCCGATTCCGCGCGGGTCGTCAACGTCGCGTCGGCCGGGCAGCGTCCGATCGACCTCGACGACCTGATGATGGAACGGGAGTACGCCGGGATCGAGGCGTACCGGCGGTCCAAGCTGGCGCTGATCGCGCACACCTTCGACCTCGCGGACGAACTGGCCGGTACCGCCGTCACGGCCAACTGCCTGCACCCGGCGTCGCTGATGCCGACCGCGATGGTGCGCGAGTCCCGCTACGGCACCATCGACTCGCTGGAGCAGGGGCTGCGCGCGACGCTGCGGCTGGTCGTCGACCCCGGCCTGGCCGGGGTGACCGGTCGGTACTTCAACGGCACGCAGCCCGCGCGGGCACTCGACCAGGCCTACGACCCGGCGTTCCGTGCCCGGCTGCGGGAGCGCACCGAGGCCCTGCTGGTCGCCCGGCAGACTCCGTGACCGGCCCCGGGACGCGGTGTGCCGGACGTCGGCCAATGCGGGCCGGCAAGGCCGCGCGGGCCACGTCCGTGTCAATCGAGGATCTTGATCGGGTACGCCTCGTCGCGGCGCCTTGCTCGCTCCCGCCGGTCGCGCCCGGCGCGTCTGCCGACGACGACGTTCCAGCGGCCGAGACGCTCCAGGAGGTGCTGACGCTCATCGGCGCCGGCCAGGGGACCTTCGTCGTCGGCGAGCACGTCACTCGCTTCTACGCCCGTCCCGACGTGGTCTATGTCCCGCTCCGGGACGCGCCGCCGCTGCACTGGGGTCCGGTGTGGCCGACCGCGCGCGAGACCGCGCGACTCCGAGCCTTCGTCGCGGCCGCAGTCGAGTCCGCCCAGGCCGCGGCCTGACGGCGCGAGATGCCTCCCGAGCGCACTATCGTCGTCGTGCTCACCGGTCCGAGCTCCGCGGGCAAGACCAGCCTGGCCCGGGAGATCCAGCGCCAGTCACAGATTCCGCTCGCCCATATCGAGGCGGACCGGATGTTCCCGTCGATGCCGCCGGAGGTACACCGGTCGATCGTCGACGGTCTGGGTCTCGAGCGGCGTCCGTGCTCAAGCAGCTCGGACCGGTTTTCGGGGGTTAAGTCCCGCCCCTAAAAGACCTTGCCCCGCCACCCACGCGGCCCTTACCGTCAATGCGCAAGGTCAACCCCTGAACCAGGAGCCACCCATGTTGCGGACGCACACCAGCGAGTCGAAGCGGTCCATGCCGCTCCGCCGGGTCGTGCTGCCCGCGTGCGTCGGGCGCGGCCTTGATGACCGGTGGAACCCCCAGACGCTGGGCAGGTGGCGCGGCTAGCGCCCCGCGGAAGACGCGGAAGCCGCCCACCCGGCCAAGGGGTAGGGCGGCTTCTTTCGTATCCGAATCACCACAGCAAGCCAGCGCAGCACGACCGGCCGTGCACCGGCGTCGTAACCCGGAGGATCCGGTTCGGCGGGGGCGCCCGGTTCGAGCCCGGGCGGGTCCACCAAGCCCCGTCAGCTCGATCGACCACAGGAGGCACCGTCATGACGTACACCCCGCTGCCCGGCACCCGGGCGCCGGTGCGGGTCTGGACCGACCCGTACGGCATCGAGCCGCAGGCCGCCCAGCAGCTGCGCAACATTGGCGCGCTGCCGTGGGTGCAGGGCGTGGCCGTCATGCCCGATGTGCATTTCGGCAAGGGCGCCACCGTGGGCTCCGTGATCGCCATGCGGCAGGCCGTCTCGCCGGCCGCGGTGGGCGTGGACATCGGCTGCGGCATGTCGGCGGTGCGTACCTCCCTCACCGCCGACGACCTGCCCGACGATCTGGCCGCGCTGCGCCGGCGGATCGAGGACGCCATCCCGGTCGGGTTCGCCCAGCGGGCCAGCGCCGTCGATCCCCGCCGGGTACGCGGCCTCGAGCAGGCCGGCTGGGACGCCTTCTGGCGCCGGTTCGCCGACCTGCACGTCGGGGTGGCGAAGCTTTCCGGCCGGGCGCAGAACCAGCTGGGCACCCTCGGCGGCGGCAACCACTTCATCGAGGTGTGCCTCGAGCAGGGTGGCCCCGACGCCGGGCGGGTGTGGCTGATGCTGCACTCCGGCTCCCGCAACATCGGCAAGGAGCTGGCCGAGCGGCACATCGCGGCCGCCCGCGCCCTGCCGCACAACACGGACCTGCCCGACCGGGACCTGGCGGTGTTCCTCGCCGGCACGCCGGAGATGGACGCCTACCGGCGGGACCTGTGGTGGGCGCAGGAGTACGCGCGGCGCAACCGGGCGGTCATGCTCGCCGTGCTCTGCAACGTGCTGCGCGAGCAGCTGCCGCAGGTGACCTACGACGAGCCGATCTCCTGCCACCACAACTACGTGGCGGAGGAGACCTACGACGGGGTGGAGGTCCTGGTCACCCGCAAGGGCGCGATCCGGGCCGGCCGCGGTGACCTGGGCATCATCCCCGGCTCGATGGGCACCGGGTCGTACATCGTGCGCGGCCGGGGCAACCCCGACGCGTACTGCTCGGCGTCGCACGGCGCCGGCCGGCGGATGTCCCGCGGCCAGGCCAAGCGCACCTTCGACACCGACGACTTGGCGGCGCAGACCGCCGGGGTCGAGTGCCGCAAGGACGCCGGCGTGGTCGACGAGATCCCCGCCGCGTACAAGGACATCACCGAGGTCATGAAGCAGCAGGACGACCTGGTCGAGGTGGTTGCGCACCTCAAGCAGGTCGTCTGCGTGAAGGGATAGCCGGTCGGCGCCCGGGATGCCACCACCACCTCAGCCGGGTGGTGGTGGCATCCCGGCGGTACTCGGTGATACCGTGTAGCGGTACTCGGTGGTACGAGGTACCGGGGCAAGCCGAATAGGGAGCCGCGATGGACGACCTGACCGAGATGCTGAAGGGCACGCTCGAGGGCTGCGTGCTTCAGATCATCGCCGGCGAGGAGACCTACGGGTACGCCATCACGCGTCGGCTCAACGAACTCGGCTTCACCGACGTCACCGAAGGCACGGTGTACACCATCCTGCTGCGGCTGGAACGCAACGGGCTCGTGCAGGTGACGAGACGACCATCCGAGGTCGGCCCGCCGCGCAAGTTCTACGCCCTCAACGACGCCGGGCGTCGGGAACTCGCGGCCTTCTGGGCGAAATGGCAGTACGTCTCGGCTCGCATCGACAAGCTCAAGGAGGGCGGGAGATGAGCTTCTGGGACACCATCACCGGCGCCGATCTCAGCAGGGAATGGCAGGCGTTCGACGTCCGGGCGGAGGCATTGCCGGCCGACTACCGGGCGGCGTGGGAACAGATCAAGAGCCACCTCTTTCCGTACGCGGGCTTCACGGGTCGGAATCTGACGCCGATCCTCGACGCCGCGCTGGGACTGCTCGAAGAGGCGGCGGCGGACGGGCAGCGCCTGCCCGAGGTGCTCGGCGACGACATCCCGGGCTTCTGTGCGGCCCTGGCCGGTGGAGAGGGTGCGCGGACCTATCGCGATCGGTGGCGTGAGCAGTTGAACAGAAACGTCGCCAGAAAACTTGGCCGGCTGGGAGGCTGACGTGGGCATCCAGGACATCATCGAGGGCAAGAAGCAGTGGCGGGCGCACGTGGCGCGGGTCAAGGCGCTTCCGCCGGACTACCGGATCGTCTACCAGGAGATGCAGCGGTACCTGTTCAAGGTGGGACCGGTCGACCTGGCCGGCGGCGGGCTGCTTCCCGGAATCGTCGACTTCTTCGAGGAAGGCGCCGCGGCCGGAAAGGGAGTCCTGGAACTCGTCGGCGCCGACGTGGCCGCCTTCTGCGACGGCCTGATCTCAGACTCGCGCACCTACGCCGAGATCTACCAGGAATCCATCCACCACAACCCCGGCGCGGACCGGAAGTAACCCAACGCGCCATAGCCGCCAGCCAACCGGCAACCGACTAGGTGCGGTCACTCGGCGAGGGTGGCCAGGATCTGCTCGCCGTACTTCGCCAGCTTGTTCTCCCCCACCCCGTTGACCCGGGACAGCTCGGCCAGCGTGGCCGGCGGGTCGGCGGCGATCTGCCGCAGCGTCGCGTCGTGGAACACCACGTACGCCGGGACACCCTGCTCCTTGGCGGTGGCGGCCCGCCAGGCCCGGAGCCGCTCGAACAGCGGCTCGGCGCCGGCCGGCAGCTCGACGGCCGGGGTGCCCGCGGACCGGGCCTTCGCGGCCCGGGAGGAGGACGCCGGCCGCTCGGGCTCGCGGCGCATCGACACGGTACGACTGCGGCTCAGCACCTCGGCGCTGGCCGGGGTGAGCACCAGCGTGCCGTAGTCGCCCTCGACCGCGAGCAGTCCCTGGGCGAGCAGTTGCCGCACCACGCCCCGCCATTCGGACTCGGACAGCTCGCCACCGATGCCGAACACGGTGAGCGAGTCGTGGTCGTACTGCTTGACCTTGTCGGTGTGCCGGCCGAGCAGGATGTCGATGCACTGCCCGGCGCCGAACTTCTGGTTGCGTTCGCGTTGCAACCGCAGCACGGTCGACAGCAGTTTCTGCGCGGGGACGGTGCCGTCCCAGGACTCCGGCGGGGTGAGGCAGGTGTCGCAGTTGCCGCACGGCGAGCCGTCCTGGCCGAAGTAGCGCAGCAGCCGCACCCGGCGGCAGTCGACGGTCTCGCAGAGGGCGAGCATGGCGTCCAGGTGGGCGGCGAGCACCCGCCGGCGGGCCAGGTCGCCGTCGGACGACTCGATCATCTTGCGCTGCTGGACGACGTCCTGGAGGCCGTAGGCCAGCCAGGCGGTGGACGGCAGCCCGTCCCGGCCGGCGCGGCCGGTCTCCTGGTAGTAGCCCTCGACGGACTTGGGCAGGTCGAGGTGGGCCACGAAGCGTACGTCCGGCTTGTCGATGCCCATCCCGAAGGCGATGGTGGCCACCATCACCAGGCCGTCCTCGCGCAGGAATCGTTGCTGGTTGGCGGCGCGGGTAGCCGCGTCCAGACCCGCGTGGTAAGGCAGGGCGGTGATGCCGTTGCGCACCAGGAACTCGGCGGTCTTGTCCACCGACGCCCGGGACAGGCAGTAGACGATGCCGGCGTCCCCGGGGTGCTCGGTGCGCAGCAGGTCGAGCAGCTGTTTGCGCGGCTCCCGCTTCGGCACGATGCGGTATTGAATATTGGGCCGGTCGAAGCTGGCCACGAAGTGCCGGGCCGCCGTCAGGTCCAGCCGGGTGGCGATCTCGGCGGCGGTCGCGGTGGTCGCCGTCGCGGTCAGGGCGATCCGCGGTACGTCCGGCCAGCGCTCGTGCAGCATCGACAGCGCGAGATAGTCGGGGCGGAAATCGTGCCCCCACTGCGCCACACAGTGCGCCTCGTCGATGGCGAACAGCCCGATCGTGCCCCGGTCGAGCAGGTTGACGGTCGACCGGCTGCCCAGCGCCTCGGGCGCGAGGTAGAGCAGGTCGAGCTCGCCGGCCACGAACGCCGCCTCGACCCGGCGCCGTTCGGTCAGGTCCTGCGTCGAGTTGAGGAAGCCGGCCCGCGCCCCGACCGCGGTCAACGCGTCCACCTGGTCCTGCATGAGCGCGATCAACGGTGAGACGACGACGGCCACGCCGGGCCGCACCAGCGCGGGGATCTGGTAGCACAGCGACTTGCCCCCACCGGTGGGCATCAGCACGAGGGCATCCCCACCGGCCACGACGTGCTCGATGATCTCCCGCTGCTCGCCCCGGAAGGCGTCGTAGCCGAAGACCCGCCGGAGCACCGCCAGGGGCGGCTCGGTCTGCGCGTCGACGAGGGAGTCCATCCGTCGAAGTCTACGGAGCCCGCCGACAGTTCCCGGGCGTGGTCGATCCGCACTGGGTCGTGTCATGCTGCACGGATCCGAGGGGAGGATGACGATGGCTGCTGGCGACGCCGTACAGGTGCGGCCGGCGCGACGGTCGCTGCGACCGCTGGCGTCCGGTGCGACCCTGGTCACGGTCCTCGTGCTGCTGTTCGGGCTGCCCTGGTGGACGTTGATGGTCGCGGCGCGCTGGCCGGCGCCGGTGGTGGCGGCCGGCACGGCGGTGTTTGTCGTGGCGCTGGCCGCGTTTCCCGCGCTGATGGTTCTCGGGCACGGCCGCCGGCGGCTGGACGCGGCGGCTCGCGCCGGGGACACCCTCCTCGGGCTGGTCTGGATCCTCTTCGTGTGGGCGCTGCTCGGCAACGTGGCCCGGCTCGCGCTGGCGGCCGCGGGCGTGGCCGATCCGGTCCGGTCCCGGGCCGTGGCGATCGGCGCGGCGGCCGTCTCGGTCGTCCTGGCCATCTGGGGGTACGCGGAGGCCATGCGAGTGCCCCGGGTCCGGCGGGTGGACGTGACCGTCGACCGGCTCGGCGCGGGTCTCGACGGGGTCCGGGTGGCGCTGCTGACCGACACCCACTACGGCCCGATCGACCGGGCCGGCTGGTCGGCCCGCACGATCGAGGTGGTCAACGGGTTGGCCCCGGACATCGTCTGCCACACCGGCGACATCGCCGACGGCACGGTCGACCAGCGCCGGGAGCAGGCCGCGCCGCTCGGTGCCGTCCGGGCCCGGCTGGCCCGGGTGTACGTGACGGGCAATCACGAGTACTACGGCGAGGCGCAGGGCTGGGTCGACCACATGCGGGTCCTCGGCTGGGAGCCGCTGCACAACCGGCACGTCGTGGTGGAGCGGGACGGCGCCCGGCTCATCGTGGCGGGCGTCGACGACGCGACCGCGGCGTCGTCCGGGGTGGCCGGCCACCGGGCCGACCACACCGCGGCGCTGGCCGGCGCCGACCCGGGGCTGCCCGTGCTGCTGCTGGCCCACCAGCCGAAGCAGATCGGCGCCGCGGTGGCGGCCGGCGTGGACCTGCAACTGTCCGGGCACACCCACGGCGGTCAGATGTGGCCGTTCCACTACCTGGTCCGGATCGACCAGCCGGTCGTGCAGGGCCTCAGCCGGCACGGCCGGACCCAGCTCTACACGAGCCGGGGCACTGGTTTCTGGGGGCCGCCGTTCCGGATCTTCGCGCCGAGCGAGATCACCCTGCTCACCCTGCGGGCGGGGTAGCCCCTTTCGAGGTCGCGGGGAGTGCCGGGGTCGTGGCGAGGTACGGAACCGGTAGCGACGAGTCCCGCACCACCGCGGCCACCTGGGAGAGAAAACCTGATGGAGTACGTGAAGCTGGGCGCCACCGGCCTGGACGTGTCCCGGATCTGCCTGGGCTGCATGAGCTACGGCGAGCCGGACCGGGGCAATCACGAGTGGTCCCTGGACGAGGCGGCCAGCCGGCCGTTCCTCAAGCGGGCGCTGGACGCCGGGATCAACTTCTTCGACACCGCCAACGTCTACTCGGCCGGCAGCAGCGAGGAGATCGTCGGGCGGGCGCTTCACGAGTACGCCAACCGCGACGAGATCGTGCTGGCCACCAAGGTGCACGGCCGGATGCGACTGGGCCCGAACGGCGCCGGGCTGTCCCGCAAGGCGATCATGACCGAGATCGACCACAGCCTGCGCCGGCTGGGCACCGACTACGTCGACCTCTATCAGATCCACCGGTGGGATCCGGCCGTTCCGATCGAGGAGACCGTCGAGGCGCTGCACGACGTGGTCAAGGCCGGCAAGGCGCGGTACGTCGGCGCCTCGTCGATGTACGCCTGGCAGTTCGCGAAGGCGCTGCGCGTGGCCGACCTGGGCGGCTGGACCCGGTTCGCCACCATGCAGAACCACTACAACCTGTTCTACCGCGAGGAGGAGCGGGAGATGCTGCCGCTCTGCGCGGACGAGGGGATCGGCGTCATCCCGTGGAGTCCGCTGGCGCGCGGCCGGCTGACCCGCGACTGGGACGCCACCACGGCGCGCAGCGGGACCGACCAGTTCGGCAGGACGCTCTATCAGGACGGCGACCGGGTCATCGTCGATCAGGTCGCGAAGGTGGCCGAACAGCGCGGGGTGTCCCGGGCCCAGGTGGCGCTGGCCTGGGTGTCCCGGCACCCGGCGGTGGTGGCCCCGATCGTGGGAGCCACCAGGCCCGAGCACCTGGACGACGCCGTCGCCTCGCTGGACATCGAGTTGACCGACGAGGAGGTCGCGCTGCTCGAGGAGCCGTACACTCCGCGCCCCATCCAGGGCCACTGAACTCGCGGCTCAGCTCACGCAGGCCGGCGTCCCGGGTCCCAGCTTCGCGGTGTCCACGTACCCCCACTGACCGGTCCGTTCCAGCCGGCCGTAGTGGCGGCCGGTGTACGGGGCGGCGTTGGGCCTGGTCACGTAGAAGACGTCGGCCGTGTTGGTCGTCGCGATGATCCGGTGCTCGGCGTCGAGCAGGTTGCCCGCCCGGTCGATCCGGTGCCGGGTGGCGGTCTGGCACGAGCCCGGCCGAGATGACGCGGTCCGGTGCGCGGCCATGGTCCAGCCGACGCCGCCCGCCCCCAGACAGGCGGCGACCAGAACGCCCGCGATGACCAACCGGCGGCGGCCGGGGCCGGCGCGGGCGCCGGTGCCGGCGCCGCTGCCGGGCGAAGTCCCGCGGCCCGGGTCCGCTTTGCCCGGCGGGTCCGCCGCGTTCAGCCGACCCCACCGGGCCGCCCATTCCGCCCGGTCCCCGTCGCACGCCTGCACGATCTTCAGTACGAGGTCACGCCTGGGCCAGCGGCCGACGCGGAGCGCGTCCGCAACGGTGCTCTTGGGCTCGCCCACCCGGCCGGCCAGGGGACGAATGGTGAAGCCGGCCGCTCTGACCAGCCGCGACAGGTCGGCGACGAAATCCTCGCGCCGGTCCGGCGTCGAAGACGGGTTCCCCTCGGACATCGCGCTCCTCTCGCTGCCCCGGCAACCCGCCGCCACCGGGGTGACCGGGCTTGTCCGGGACCGTCCGAGAGCCTAGCCGGACGCCTCGCCGGACACGTAGATCTGTCGATGCCCGGCATGGCGCCGGGGCAGTGGAGACAGGGGAGGTACCCCATGTACCGGAGCATCCGAATTCTTGCCGGGCTGACCATCGGGGCGGTGACGGCCGCGCTCGCGGTCGCGTCACCCGCCTCGGCCAAGCCGGTCTACACCCACGGCACCGATCTCAGGGCGGAGAGCTGCACCGCGCACGCGAACTACCCCAAGGGGGGCGTGCCGGACCGGACCTGGGCGATCCACCGGACCCACAACCCCAAGCGCCCCCCGGTCGGCGTCCGGTACACCCGCGGCTCGTACGCGATGGTGCTGGACCACACCAACGCCGGTGAGACGCACTGGGTGTTCGTGGCCCGCTCCTGCCTGAAGGACCCGTACGCCTACAGCGGGACCACCCGGCTCGGCAACCTGCGGGCCGTCGGCGGCAGCGGGGCGGTGAAGGCGGTCCCGACGTCCGCCGCCCACCAGGGAAAGCGGCGGGTCAAGACGATTCACCTGACATCGGTCGGCACCCTCCGCAGCGCGCCCCAGTCGTTCGCGATCGGCAACCTGCGGGGCGGCGACCGCTTCGAGATCACGACCGCGACCTGCGGGCACCACTCCGCGAAGGCGTGGATCCTCGGCTACGCGCCGGCCGCCGGCCGCTGGGGCTATGTGGAGGCCCTGCACCTGCCCGCGTGCCGGTGACCGGACGTACCGCGTCGGGCGTGGTCGGACACGTACCGTTTCGGCCGGTGTCCGGACGTGCCGTGTCGGCCGTTGGTTGCCGGTGGCGGGCGGCGACCGCTAACTGAGCGGCCGGCTCCCGGAGGTGCCGCGGCCAGCCGGTCGCGGCGCCCCCGACGGCGCCGGCAGCCCCGAGCCATCGACGATCCATGACCACCTAAGCGCCGATGACGACCGGGCGGCGCGGGTCGGGTCGGCGCGGTCAGGTCGGCTCAGGCGAAGCTGAGGTCGCCGCCCCGAGCCCGCTTGAGCTCGGAGAACGCGCGGCACCCGGCAAGCAGGCGAGCGCCGTCGAAGACGCGCAGCGCCTCGGCACCGCGGGGGATCGAGGTGAGCACCGGTCCGAAGAAGGCCACGTCGTCGACGACGATCGTCGGGGTGCCGAGTTCCTCACCCACGAGCTGCTGGGCGCGGGCGGTGCTCGCCCGCATCTCCGGGTCGACGTCGCTGCGGTGCGCGGCATCGGCCAGGTCGGCCGGCAGGCCCGCCTCGGCCAGCGCCGCCGGGATGACCACGTCGAAGTCCTTGTTGCCGCCGTCGTGGATCCGGCGGCCGAGCGCCGGGTAGAGCCGGGCGAGAGCGGCGGGGCCATGTTGGCTGGCCGCCGCCACGCACACCCGCGCCGGTCCCCAGGCCCGGTCGTTGAAGGCGCGGTACCAGGGCTCCAGCTCGCGATGCTCGTTGATAACGGCGAGGCTCAGCACCTCGTACCGCAGGGTGATGGGACGCAGCCGCGCCACCTCCATGAGCCAGCGCGACGTGATCCAGGCGAACGGGCAGGACGGGTCCACGTACGCCGTCACCAGCGGCGTGGGCGCCGCCGTGAGCTTATCTTCCATGGAAGATAAACTAGCTTCCGTGGAAGGTAAGCTGCAAACCGTGTCCCAGGACCACGATCACCTCGCCGAGATTGTCGCGCAGTGGCGTCGCGAGCGGCCCGACCTCGACCCGAGCCCGCTGCTGATCGTCGGTCGGATCCAGCGCCTGGCCGACGTGCTCGACGCGGTCCTGCGGCCGCCGTTCGCCGCGGCGGAACTCGGCAACGGCGAGTTCGACGTGCTGGCGGCGCTCCGCCGGGAGGGGGAGCCGTACACGCTCACGGCCGGTCAGCTGAGCCAGCGGATGCTCGTCACCACAGGGGCGGTGACCAAGCGGGTGGACCGGCTGATCGCCCGCGGTCTGGTGTCGCGCTCGGTGGCCGACGCCGACGCGCGGGGCCGGCTCGTGGGGCTGACGCCGGCCGGGGTGACGATGACGGACCGGCTCATCGAGGAACATCTGGCCAACGAAGCGGCCATCCTCCGTGAGCTGACCGACGGCGATCGCCGGACGCTCGAGCGACTGCTGGCCACGTTGCTCCGTACCGCCGGCCCCTGAAGCCTGCTCACCACTGCGAGTCGCGCAGGGCGACGTCGTTGCTGGCTTCGATCAACGCCCGATCCCCCTCGACCTGTTCGGCGGATCGGTGGCGCAGATCGGCTCCGTACGCCTGGGTCGCTTCCCGCCGACCTGCCCGGCCGCTCGGCTGGTGCGGCGCGGCGGGAGGGGTGAGCCCGGCGAGCCGGCACAGGGCGGCGAAGCCGTCGTCGGTGCCCGGCCAGTGCGCGCGGACGGCGCCGAGGCCGGCGCGGCGGACGGTGGAGCGCAGGGCGACGATGACGATGATGGCGTCGTCGGCATAGCCGAGCACGGGAATGAAGTCGGGGATCAGGTCGATCGGGATGGCGAGGTAGGCCAGCAACAGGCCGAGGCGTATCCGGACGGCCCGCGGCAGGGTGCGGTCCGCGGCCAGGCGGCGGAGCAGCCGCAGCAGGTCCGGGAGCAGGCGTACGGCCTCGCGCAGGTGCGCCGTGGTCGGCCTGGCGACCAGGAGCGCGACCACCAGGGCGACCCAGACGGCCAGGAGGCCGATCCCGACGCCGATCAGGGCCTGTGCCCACCACGGCATGCCGCCGCCTCCCCTCCGCGACCGCGCGGCGTCCCGTCCCCGCGGTGATTCCGCCGTCAGCCTGCCACGCTGTCGCCGGTCAGGCCACGCCTGAGCGCCGCAGGAGACCCCAGGCGATCAACTCGACGGTGACCGCTATCGCGATCGCCTCCACCGCGAGCAGCGCGATGAGGATGAGGACCTGGGTCGCGCCCGCCTGGACCGGGCTTCCGCCGCCCAGCACCACCCCGACGAACGCGCCGGGCAGCGTCACCAGCCCGACCGTACGGGTCTGGTCGAGCGCGGGGATCAGCGCCTGCCCGGCGACCGGCCGGCACACCTCCAACACCGCGTCGCGTTCGGTGAACCCGAGCGCGAGGCCGGCCTCGTACTCGCCGTGCCGGGTGCGGAGCTCGTCCAACGCCCGCCGTCCGGCCAGACTGGTGGCGGTCATCGCCCCGCCGATCAGGATGCCGGCGGTCGGCAGCACGGCCAACGGGGTCAGCGGGAACACCCGGCTGGCCAGCAGCAGCCCCAGCGCGGGCAGCACTCCGAGTCCCACCGGCGCGGCGACCGCCCACCGGACGCCCGTGGCGCCGATCCGGCGGGCCGAGGTGACCGTGGCCACCACGTACATCACGACGATGAAGGCGCAGGTGCTCCACCAGGAGGCCAGGACCGCCACGATGATCAGCGACACCGCGCCGAGCTGCAGCACGGCGCGCGCGGCCGCGCCGACCACCGGCAGGCCCGGCCCGAGCCGCGCCCACCACATCACCGCGGCCGCCAGCCCGGTCAACGCCACCAGGACCCCCAGCAGGGTTGGACCGATGCTGATCGACGTGCCGCTCACCGACGTATTCTCGCCGGTCGCGGGCTGCCGCACCGTGCCGGCCTCCGGCCACCCCGTCACCCGGGTGCCTTCGCGGGCTGCGGCGCCGTCGGCGGCGGTCCCGGGGCCGACGCGCTGGGCCCAGTGGAGGGCGAACGCCGACGTCTTCGGGCGGGTGGATCGCGCGCCAAGCAAACAGGGGCGGGCCCGACCGCACGGTCGGGCCCGCCGCTTGCGGTCACATTCCTAGCGTTGCAGGGTGAGCAGGCCGGGTCGCCACGGCAGCAGGTTGTAGTCGCCGCCGGCGTTGGGCGCCTTGCCCTGGTAGAGCAGTTGCAGGTTGCACGGGTCGATGGTCATGGTCTGGTCGGGGTTGTTGCGGACCAGGTCACCGTGGCTGATGTCGTTGGTCCAGGTGGCGCCGCTGTTGGCCTTGCCGGCGAACGGGTTGCTCTCGCTGGTCGCGTTCGGCGTCCAGGAACCGCTCAGGCTGCTGGCGGTGTAGGAGCGGAAGTAGCGGCCCTGCGAACCGATCGATTCCACGATCATCAGGTACTGGTTCTGGTTGGCCACCTTGTAGACCTGGACGGCCTCGAAGAGGTTGTTCGTGGAGTCGCTCATGATCGTGGTGTAGTTCGAGCCGAAGCTGCCGGGGAAGTTGCCGATCGGCATGCTGGCCCGGTAGATCTTGCCGTTGTCCCCGGCGAAGAACAGGTACATGTTCTGCCCGTCCCCGATCAGCGTCTGGTCGATCGGCCCGGTGCCGGAGCCGGAGATGCTGCCGGTGAACAGCGGCTGCGCGGCCGACCAGCCGTTGGGGTTGGTCGGGTCGCTGGAGGTCTTGTACATGAACGGGTACTGACCCCACTGGTAGGCCAGCACCCAGATGTTCTTCGGGGCGAAGTAGAACAGCGTCGGCGCCACCGTGCCCTGAGACATGCCGGTCTGCCCGGCCGAGGCCATGTCCGACCAGTTGGTGAACGGGCTGAACGCCATCGACCCGTACGAGCCGGACGAGTTGACGTCCGAGGCGTACACCAGGTGCTTGCCGTTGTAGACCACGTTGGTGAAGTCCTTCACCGACACCCACCCGTTCTTCGGGTTCGCGAGTGAGCCGGTCGAGGTCCACCGGTACGACGACGGCAGCGAGCAGTTGCCCGGCGGGTTGCTCGTCGGCGGGGCGCTGGTGGGCGGCGGGGTCGTCGGCGGCGCGCTGGTCGGCGGCGGCGAGGTCGGACCCGTGGTGGGCGGCGCGCTGGTCGGCACCGGGCTACCCGTGCAGGCCACGCCGTTGAGGGCGAAGCTCGTCGGCGACGGGTTGCTGCTGGTCCAGGACCCGTTGAAGCCGAACGACACCGTGCCGTTGGTCGGCACCGAGCCGTTGTAGCTCACGTTCTTCGCCGTGACCGCCGAACCGCTCTGGGTCAACGTCGTGTTCCACGCCTGCTGCACCGTCTGCCCGGCGCTGAACGACCAGGTCAGCGTCCAGCTGGACAGCGCGTCGCCGAGGTTGGTGATGGTGACGTTGGCGCCGAAGCCGCCCTGCCACTGCGACGACACGGCATAGTTGACCGAACAGCCGGCGGTGGCGGCGGAGGCCGGCAACGCCATGACCGCCGGCAATGCCAGCATCGCGGCGCCGGCCGACACCAGGCCGACCCTCGTCGCTCTGAATCTGCTCATAACGCACCCTTCCTGGGGGACTGGCGGCCTACGCATTCAGGTAGATCGTTGAACCATCCGCCTCGGCGTATGCCGGTGCTTGCGATGGTCGGGCCGTTCGGGCCGACCCGGGTGGAGCGGTCAGCGTTGCAGGGTGAGCAGGCCCGGCCGGTACGGCAGCAGGCCGTAGTCGCCGCCGGAGTTGGTGGCCCGCCCCTGGTAGAGCAGTTGCAGGTTGCACGGGTCGATGGTCATGGTCTGGTCGGGGTTGTTCCGGACCAGATCGCCATGGCTGATGTCGTTGGTCCAGGTGGCGCCGCTGTTGGCCTTGCCGGCGAACGGGTTGCTTTCGCTGGTCGCCTGCGGGGTCCACGAACCGCTCAGGCTGGAGGCCGTGTACGACCGGAAGTAGCGGCCCTGCGAACCGATCGATTCCACGATCATCAGGTACTGGTTCTGGTTACCGACCTTGTAGACCTGGACGGCCTCGAAGAGGTTGTTCGTGGAGTCGCTCATGATGGTGGTGTAGTTCGAGCCGAAGCTGCCCGGGAAATTGCCGATCGGCATGCTCGCCCGGTAGATCTTGCCGTTGTCCCCGGCGAAGAACAGGTACATGTTCTGCCCGTCCCCGATCAGCGTCTGGTCGATCGGGCCGGTGCCGGACCCGGAGATGCTGCCGGTGAACAGGGTCTGCTGCGCCGACCAGCCGTTGGGGTTCGTGGGGTCGGTCGAGGTGCGGTACGAGAAGGCGGTTCCGCCCCACTGGTACGCCAGCACCCAGACGTTCTTCGGAGCGAAGTAGAACAGCGTCGGCGCCACGGTGCCGGAGTTCATCCCGGTCTGCGTGGCGGTTGCCATGTCCGACCAGTTGGCGAAGGGGCTGAAGGCCATCGAACCCCAGCCCGAACCGGTGTTGTGCGTCGTGGCGTACACGATGTGCTTGCCGTTGTAGACCACGTTGGTGAAGTCCTTCAGCGACACCCACCCGGACTTCGGCGTGGCCAGCGGGCCCGTCGAGGTCCACCGGTACGACGAGGGCAGCGAGCAGTTGCCCGGCGGGCTGCTCGGGGGCGGAGAACTGGGCGGCGGGCTGCTCGGTGGCGGGCTGCTCGGCGGCGGGGAACTCGGCGGCGGGGTCGTCGGCCCCGTGGTGGGCGGGGCGCTGCTGGGCACCGGGCTGCCGGTGCAGGTCACGCCGTTCAGGGCGAAGGTCGTGGGCGACGGGTTGCTGCTGGTCCAGGACCCGTTGAAGCCGAACGACACCGAGCCGTTGGTCGGGATCGAGCCGTTGTAGCTCACGTTCTTCGCGGTGACCGCGGAACCGCTCTGGGTCAGCGCGGTGTTCCAGAACTGCGTCACCGTCTGCCCGGCGCTGTACGACCAGGTCAGCGTCCAGCTGGACACCGCGTCGCCGAGATTGGTGACGGTGACGTTGGCGCCGAAGCCGCCCTGCCACTGCGACGACACGGCATAGTCCACCGCACATCCCGTGGTGGCGGCGCCGGCCGGCAGCGCCACCGTGACGCCGGCCGACGCCAGCAGCATGACGCCGGCCGGCACCAGAAAGACATTGCTCGCTCTGAATCTGGCCATGAAGCACCCTCCCGACGGCACAACAGCCGTGCGCATTGTCGAAGATCGCTGGATGTGAGCGTTAACAAGAGTGTCAGGTATGTTACGGGAGCGCTCCCACATCTTCAATACATAGCCATCGATCGCTAGCCGGGCGGTCCGGGCGGCCGAGCGCTCCTCGGCAGCGCCGGCGGCTCGCTCAGCGGTCCGCGGCGGCCATGGTCTGCTGGCCGGCCAGCAGGTGGGACACGCCCTCGGCGGTCATCGGATGGGCCAGGTGATAACCCTGGCCCCGGGTGTAACCCAGTTCGCGAAGCACGGCCGCCTGTTCGGCGCTCTCGATTCCCTCGGCGACCGTGTCCAGCCGGAGCGCGTGGGCGAGCTGGATCACCGCCCGAGCCACCGCCCGACGGGCGTCGGCAGCGGCTGGCTGGCCGTCATCGATCTCGATGCCGTCCACGAACGACTTGTCGAGCTTCACGATGGCTGCGGGAAACGCGCGCAGCAGGCTCAGCGAGGATTCGCCGGTGCCGAAGTCGTCCAGGGACAGCCGGATCCCCATCCGATCGAGTTCGAACAGCGTCCGGGAGACCTGCTGACCCCGCAGCACAGCCGATTCGGTCACTTCGAGCACCAGCCGCTCACAGGGCAGGCCGCTGTCGGTGAGCGCTTCCGTCACGTCGGCCACGAAGTCGGGATCATGGAGTTGCCGGGCGGAGACGTTGAGTCCCGCCTCCTCCAGCGCGTCGGCACCGAACTCCGCGGACCAGGCGGCCGCCTGGCGGCAGGTCTCGCGCAGCACGAACCGGCCCAACGGCACGATCAGGCCGGTCCGCTCGGCCGCCGGGATGAACTCGGCCGGCCCGATGACGCCCCGCGTCGGGTGATGCCAGCGCACCAGCGCCTCGACGCCGATCAGCCGGTTGTTGTCGAGCCGGAGGATCGGCTGGTAGACCACCCGGAACTCGTCGTTGTCCAGTCCTCGCCGCAACTCGCCGCCGAGCTGCATGTGCGCCAGCACCGGTTCCCCCATGCCGTCCTCGTACCGCACGAAGCCCGCCTTGCCGCGCTGCTTGGCCGTGTACATCGCCACGTCGGCGTCCCGCAGCACCGAGTCGACGGTGGCGCCGGGCGCGGCCGCCGCGATGCCGATGCTGGCCTGCACCAACAGTCGATGCTCGCTGATCGGGTGGTTGAGCGCCCTCAGCAACCGGCCGGCCAACTCCTCGGGCTCGGCCCCGGCGCCGGTGAGCAGGACCGCGAACTCGTCGCCGGCCACCCGCACCGGCAGGCCGTCCGCGCCGACCTCGGCGCGCAGCAACCCCGCCACGGAGACCAGCAACCGGTCCCCGACGCCATGGCCGAGCAGGTCGTTGACGGTCTTGAAGTCGTCCAGGTCGACCAGCAGCACCGAGGTCCGCGCCGGCGAGGCCAGCGCGACCGCGAGCCGCTGCCGGAACAGTGCCCGGTTGGCCAGGCCGGTGAGCGCGTCGTGGCTGACCTCGTACTGAAGCTTCTCCTCCTGAAGGCGCGTGTTCCGCAGCAGCCGGGCGTTCTCCCGGAACGCGATGAACTGCCGCGCACCGACCAGCACGGTCACCACCACGGCCGCGAGCAGCACAACCCGGACCGGCCGGCTCAGCGGCTCGCCGAACGCCACCGCCACCAGCGGCACATCGACCGCCGCCATGGCCAGATAGGGCAGCAGCATGCCGCCGCGGCCGGTGTCGCGGCGAAGCCCCAGATCGGCCCGCCGCTGCGCCCGGACGCCCAATGCGGTGAGCACCGGGGTCAACGGCATCACGATCGCCTGGGCCGGGATGCCGGCCGCGTACCCGAACCGGGCCGCCAGCACCGCCACGATGCCCGCGGTGAGGCCGCCGCTGGCGGCGATGAGCCGGAGGGCGACCCGGTCGACCGGGCCGTCGCCGACATAGGACACCTTGGTGGCCGCACCGGCCGCCACCAGGAATCCCAGCCCGACCAGCACCATGGCCTGCCGGCTCCATGGCTCGCGGGCGGACAGCATCGGGGCCAGCCCGCCGTACCACAGCACCGTCGCGCAGCCGAGGAACGCGATCGTCCGGTCGAGCGCCATGCGCCACCACTCGACCCCGCCGGTCGGCACGACCGGCACCCGGGCCACCGCCCAGATGGCCACGCCGAACCCGAAGGCCACGCAGGCCGCGGCCGGCACCGGCATGCTGCGGGTACGGGCCTCCGCGGCGTGCGTCAGCATGTCCACCGCCAGCCACCCGTAGCCGATCGTGATCACGCCCGCCGCGACGAGCAGGGCACGCCAGAACCGTCGTGCGACCGGGGCGAGCCGGCCGGCGCGGAGCAGGTGCAGGACGGACGCGGTAGCAAGCGCGCCGCCGACCGGGACGAACGGGTACGCCAGCGCCTCGGTGCCGGCCCCGACGGTGCGGTACGCCGCGTACCATCCGGTGCCGGCCGCGGACACGGCGACCGTCGCCAATACATATCGTCGGGTGACCTGGCAATCCCTCGTACCGGCGACATCGGTCGCGGAACTCACCGCTGACGGAAGCGCCTCTCGCGTCACGGCCTCGACAATAACCGGTAAATTGTGGACGGAGTCTCACCCGAACGTTCGAAATTCACCGATACCTGCACCCGATGCTATCGACGCATCCCATGCACAACGCGCTGACCTGGAATTATCTGTCCTTCATAGCCGGATCCAGGGAAGGGGCTCGCATTGCGTCATCGATCCGAGTTGGCGTCACCGCGGCAGATGGTGGCCGAGCCGGTGGATGTCGGATGTCTGACGGTAAGGACACGCGGACGTCGCCCGTAGGGCTTTCCCCAGCCATTTCAAGAATGGCCGCCCTCCGTGTCGAATACCTGGTCGATGCCGTTGTCGTCGTCGTACTGGTGGATAAATCCAGCCGCTCGTGGCGCCGGCCCGGGCTGAGCGCGGCCACGGTCAGCCGGAGTTGGCCCGCCGGGGGGCGGGCGCCACGGTGCTCCGGGCCGAGTCGTAGCCGGCGGCCTGCAGGGTGAACAGCTCGGCGTACCGGCCGTCCTCGGCCATGAGCTGGTCGTGGGCGCCGGCCTCGACGAGCCGGCCGTGGTGCAGGACGTAGATCCGGTCGGCGTGCCGCACGTTGGCGAGCCGGTGCGTGATGAGGATCGTGGTGGCCCGGCCGCGGCGGTCCCGGATGGCCTGGAAGAGGGCATCCTCGGCGCGCGGGTCGAGCGCGGAGGACGGCTCGTCCATGATGAGCAGGTCGGCCTCCCGGAGGAAGCCGCGCGCGGCCGTGATGCGCTGCCACTGGCCACCGGACAGGTCCTGGCCGCCGGCGAAGGTCCGGTCGAGCAGCGTCTCGTACCCGTGTGGCAGCTCGCGGATCATCTCGTGCGCGACGGCGCGGGCGGCGGCGGCCTCGATCCGGTCCTGCCGCGGTTCGGTGCCGACATCGCCGATGGCGATGTTGGTGGCGGCGGTGAACGGCCACTTGTGGTATTCCTGCGTCACCACCGCGATCCGGGCCCGGAGGGCGTCGGCGTCCCACTCGGCCGCCGGCCGCCCGTTGTACCGGATGGTCCCGCCGGTCGGGCAGCGGAGGGTGGCGATCATGGCGGCCAGGGTCGACTTCCCGGAGCCGTTCTCGCCGACGAAGGCCACCGTCTGTCCCTGGCGAATGGTCAGGCTGACCCCGTCGACGGCCGGGCCGTCCCGATCGGGATAGCGCAGGCTGACCCCCTCCACGACGATCTCCCGCAGCCGGTCGGCCGTCCCGCCGGCCCTCGCCGGGCTTGGCGGGACCGCCGCCGGCAATCCCGCCCCGCCGGCTGCCGGGCCCGGTCCGCCGGCCGCCGTCGGGCCCGCCGGGCCGGGCAGGTAGGCGGCGGCCCGGGCCATGAAGCCGGTGTAGTCGCCGAAGTGCTGGCCCTCCGTGTAGACGCGGTCGATCTGGTAGGTCACCACGGACAGCGAGCGGTGCGCCGACTGGACGGCGATGACGCAGGTGGCCGCCGCGGCCAGCGGGATCTGCCCGCCGATGAGCAGCAGGCCGAGCAGCACGTAGACCACGGCCGTGGCCACGCCGCCGATCATCGCGCCCACCGTGGTGGTCGTGGTGACCCGGCGGGCCAGCGCGAGCTGGATGCCGGTCTCCACCCCCATGACGCGGTCGTACTGGTCCAGCAGGAAGGCCCGCAGGCCGTACGACCGCAGCTCGGGGGCGGAGTCCCGCTCGGCCATCAGCCGGTGCAGCAGCCAGAGGCGGCGGCGCCGGACCGAGCCGGCCGCATAGGTCTGGTAACGCAGGTGCCCCGCGCGCAGCGCGGCCCAGGCGTTGGGCAGGGTGGCCACGAGCAGGGCCAGCAGCAACAGCGGGTGGATCACCACGACCGCGACCGTGACGGCGAGCAGCCCGGCGAGGCCGGCGAGCAGGTTCATCGACGCCTGCACCAGCCCCGTGGTGGAGTCGGCGCCGTTGGCGGCGCGTTCCATGTCGTCGGCGAACGCGTCCGCGTCGAACGCCTCCAGCCGCACCGCGGTGGTCACCTCGAACAGGCGTCGCTCCACCTCCCGGTCGACCTTGGGGGTCAGACCGTTCTCCGCGTACCCCATGGCGGCGGCCATCCCGGCGCGCAGCACGGTGACCGCGGCCAGGGTGACCAGCGCGGGCAGCGCGGCCAGCACCTTGTCGGCGGTCGGTCCGCCGGCGAACAGCTCCACCAGCACCCGCTGGGTGGCCAGCAGCCCGAAGGCCGACATCACCCCGGCGCCCACGGTGGTCCCGGCCACCACCGCGGTACGGGTGCGGTCGGCGCGCCAGCTCGCCGAGACCGCCGCGATGACCAGCCGGGGCAGCTCGGCGAGCACGGCGAGCAGGCCGGCCTGGGCCCGCGCGCGTACGCCGGTCTCCCACCACATTTCCCGCAACTCTGGCAGCACCGACGCCCGGCCCGGCGCGGCGGATTCGAGGGGTCCGGAGGGCATATCCACACGGTAAGGCGGTGACCGCGCGATCACGTGTCGTGACGTGCCGTTTCCGTGGGCATTTCCGCCCGGGACATGGATTTCTCGACGGCCGGCGATGAGTTCCGGCGGTCCGGTCGGTCGTACCGGGTGACGGCCACGACCGGATGGAGTCGACGTGTATGAATACCCGGCGCCGCCCGTGCTGGTCCTCGACCCCGGCATGGCGCGGGCCGGCATCCCCGAGCTGTGCGACCGCCTGGCCGCGCTGCTGCGCGGATACCTCGGCGTGGTCGTCCTCGAGCTGCCCGGCACCGTGGCGCCCAGCATGGTGGTGGTCGAGGCCATCGCCCGGCTGCGGCTGACCGCGCGGCGGTTCGGCGCGGACATCCGGGTCCGCGATCCGGATGACCGGCTCGGCCAGCTGCTGGCGCTCACCGGCCTCGACGGGGTGATCGCGGTGGAGTCAGCCGGCGTACCGCAGCGGAAGGCCGAACAGCGGGAACAGCCGCTCCACGTCGAGGAAGTTGCTGATCGTACGGATCCGGCCGGCTGAGATGTCGAGCACGGTCAGCGCCCAGGGGCCGGTGGTGCGGTACTGACCGAACGCGGGCATCCCGTTCGCCACCGTGGGCACCAGCCGGGAGCCGCGACAACCGCTGCCGGTGCCCAGCATCCAGTCCCGGATGTCGGCGTGGCCGCGCAGCCAGAGCGGCAGCGGCGGCATGTTGAGCGTCACGTCCTCGTGCAGCAGCGCCGCGAGCCCGGCCATGTCGTAGCCCTCGAACGCGGCCACGTAGCGGTCCAGCAGCCGCGCCTGCTCCCGGTCCATCGGGCGCGCGGTGTCCCCGCCCAGATCGGCCTCGGCCAGCGTGGCCCGGGCCCGCTGCAGCGCGCTGTTGACCGAGGCCACCGAGGTGTCGAGCAGCTCGGCCACCTCGGCGGCCGACCAGGCGAGCACCTCCCGCAGGATCAGCACGGCCCGCTGCCGCGCCGGCAGGTGCTGCAGCGCGGCCACGAACGCCAGCCGGATCGACTCCTGCGCCACGGCTGCGTCGGCGGGGTCGCCCACGGCGAGGCGAGCGTCCGGGATCGGACCCAGCCAGATGTTTTCCGGCAGCGGCTCGCCCGGGTCGGAGCGTGCGGTGCCGGGCGGCCCGAGGTCCATGGGCCGGGCCCGACGCTGCGCGCTGCCCAGCATGGTGAGGCAGACGTTCGTGGCGATGCGGTAGAGCCAGGACCGCAGCGCCGCCCGCCCCTCGAACCGGTCCAGGGCCCGCCAGGCCCGGATCATCGTGTCCTGCACCGCGTCCTCGGCCTCGAACGCCGAGCCGAGCATCCGGTAGCAGTATGCCGTGAGCTCGCCCCGGAATGCCTCCAGGCGCAGCTCAGCCGGCTCGTCCAGGGCAGCTGCCGTATCGGTCACCGGGCCAAACTAACCCGCCCGCCCGACATTTTCCTTCCTCCGCGGCGATGAGTTCTGCATGGATGCCGGGTCTGACCGGCATGACCCGCACCGAGGACACCATCGCCCGCACCGACGACACCATCGCCCGCACCGACGACCAGAGGAGCGACACCATGACCACCACCTGGCGGAGCGAGGCTCCGAACAACGGCCGGTACGCCGACGTCAACGGCCTGCACCTGTACTACGAGACGCACGGCACGGGTCGTCCACTGATCCTGCTGCACGGCGGCCTCGGATCGGGCGAGATGTTCGGTCCGGTCCTGCCGCTGCTGGCGGAGCGGCACCAGGTGATCGTGCCGGACCTCCAGGGACACGGCCGGACCGCCGACATCGGTCGGCCGTTCGACCTGGCGTCCCTGGCGGACGACGTGGCCGCGCTCATCGACCACCTGGGGCTGGACCGGCCGGACGTGGTGGGCTTCTCCGTCGGCGGCGGGGTGGCGCTGCACGTGGCCGCCCGCCATCCCGACAAGGTGGGCCGGGCCGTGGCGGCGTCCGCCTACATCCGTTCCGATGCCGTGTACGCCGAGATCCGGGGCCAGCAGGGCCAGGTGAACGCGGCCGCCGCCGAGTTCATGAAGGAAACCCCGATGTACGAGCTGTACCAGCGGGTGGCGCCGCGCCCGGAGGACTTCCCCCGGCTGCTCGACAAGGTCGGCGCCTGGATGGCGAAGGACTTCGACTTCACCGACCTGGTGCGCGGTCTCCAGGTGCCCACCCTCATCGTCGCGGGCGACGCCGACATGGCCCCGCCCAGCCACTTCGTCGAGGTGTTCGCGCTGCTGGACGGCGGCCAGCGGGACGGCGGCTGGATGAACGAGGGCCGGCCCAAGGGCGGGCACGCGCTGGCCATCATCCCCGGCTGCACCCACTACAGCATGGCCGAGTCCCCGCTGTTCGCGGCGGCCACCCTGAACTTCCTGAACGAGCAGCGCTGACCGGCGACCGGGGGCCGGTGCTTCACCCGGCCGATCCCCCCGCCCCGGCGCGGGGATCGGCCGGGTAGGCGCGGGTCTCGGCGGCCTTAACCGCGGCCCACACCGGCTGGCCGGTGCTCAGCTGGAGCTGGGCGGCCGCGGCCGGGGTGACGTCGGCGGCCACGGCGAGCGGGCCGTCCAGTTGGACGCGCAGGTTGTCGCCGTGGCGTTGCAGGGTGGCGACCACCGCCGGCCAGGCGTTGCGCGGGCTGCCGTCGGGCCGGCCCCGGTGCAGTGCCACGGCCGCGGGCGGGAAGGCCACGAACGCGTCGCCGTGCAGGGAGTCCGCCACGGTGAGCGCGAACCCGTCACCGAGGCGTACGGTCCGACCCTCGGCGCGGCCGCGGTAGAGGTTGAGCCCGACCAGCCGGGCCACGTAGTCGGTACGGGGCTGCGCGGTGATGGTGGCGGCGTTGCCCTCCTGGACGACCCGGCCGTCCTCGATGATGACGAGCCGGTCGGCCAGCACGAGGGCGTCCAGCGGGTCGTGCGTGACCAGCAGGGCCGCGCCGGGATGCTCGGCGAGGTGGCGGTGCAGCTCCGCCCGGGTCTCCAACCGGGTCCGGGCGTCCAGCGCGGCGAGCGGCTCGTCGAGGAGCAGCAGCGCGGGCTCGACGGCCAGGGCGCGGGCCAGGGCGACCCGCTGGGCCTGCCCGCCGGACAGCTGCCGGGGC
This sequence comes from Plantactinospora siamensis, assembly GCF_042434095.1. NCBI lineage: Bacteria > Bacillati > Actinomycetota > Actinomycetes > Micromonosporales > Micromonosporaceae > Plantactinospora > Plantactinospora siamensis. Next base: position 101,554 of record NZ_JBHLUE010000002.1, on the reverse strand, counting down.
TTGCGGCGGCCGTGCTCGGCGAGGCCGACCCGGGCCAGCCAGCAAGCCGCCTGCTCCCGGGCGGCGCGCTTGTCGGCGCCGTGCCGGCGCGGCCCGAAGGCGACGTTGTCCAGCGCGCTCAGGTGCGGGAACAGCAGGTAGTCCTGGAAGACCACCCCGACTCCGCGGCGCTCGGCCGGCGTCCACAGCCGGTGCTCGGGATGGTCGATCGGCCGGCCGGCGAGGGTGAGGTGGCCGGCGGTCAGCGGTTGCAGGCCGGCCAGCGTACGTACCGCGGTGGTCTTGCCGGCGCCGTTGGGGCCGAGCAGCGCCACCACCTCGCCGGCGTCGATGCGCAGCGGCAGGTCCAGTCGGAAGGCTCCCCGGTCGACGGTGAGTCGCGCGTCGACCAGCGGACCGGCGGCGGGCTCGGTTCGGACGTCGGTCATCCGCTGGTGATCCACTTGTCGCGCAGGCCGGCCAGGATGGCCACCGACACCGTGAGCAGCACCAGGCTGAGCACCACGGCGCCGGCCAGGTCACCGCCCTCGATGGTCTGGTAGACGGCCAGCGGCATGGTCTGGGTGATGCCCGGATAGTTGCCCGCGAAGGTGATGGTGGCGCCGAACTCTCCCAGCGCCCTGGCCCAGCACAGCACGGCGCCGGCCGCGACGCCCGGCGCCACCAGCGGCAGGGTGACGTGGGTGAAGGTGGTCCAGCGGCCGGCGCCGAGGGTGGCGGCGGCCTCCTCGTACCGGGTGTCGGCGCCGCGCAGCGCGCCCTCGACGGCGATGACCAGGAAGGGCATCGCCACGAACGCCTCGGCCACCACCACGCCGGTGGTGGTGAACGGGAGCGAGAAGCCGAAGGTGGCGTCCAACCAGCCGCCGAGCACGCCCCGCCGGCCAAAGACCAGCAGCAGCGCCACCCCACCGACCACCGGCGGCAGCACGAGCGGCACGGTGACCAGCGCGCGGATCAGCCGGCGGCCGGGGAAGCTCATCCGGGCCAGCAGCCACGCCAACGGCACGCCCAGCAGCAGGCAGAGCCCGGTGGCCGCGGTGGCCGTCTGCAACGACAGCCGTAGCGCGGTCAACGCGCCCGGCTCGCCGAGCCGGCGCGGCAGGGTGGTCCACGGCGCCCGGATCACCAGACCGGCCAGCGGCAGCACCAGGAACAGCAGGCCGAGCAGGGCCGGCGCCAACAGCGCCGCCGGCGCCCGCTGGGTGCGCCGGCGGGGTGCCGGCCCGGCGGCCCCGGGTCGCGTCGCCGCGCCGGTACGGACCACCTACGGCGCCTGGAAGCCGGCGCTGGTCAGCACCGCCATGCCGCGATCGGACCGCACGTAGGCGACGAACGCCCGCGCGCCGGCCGGGTTCGGCGCCTTCTTCAACACGACGATCGGGTACGGGTTGATGGCGCCGGACGATTCGGGAAACTCCACCCCGTCCACGCTGGCGGCCGCCGCCCGGGCGTCGGTGCGGTAGACCAGGGCCGCGTCGACCTCGCCGAGCTTCACCTTGGCCAGCGCGGCCTTGACATCCTGTTCCAGGGTGACCGGCCTGACCGTCACCTTTGCCGCCGAGAGCACCTTGCTGGCCGCGGCGCCGCAGGGCACCTGCTGGGCGCAGAGCGCGACCTTCACCCCGGGCCGGGCCAGGTCGGCGAGGCTCCGGATGCCCGTCGGGTTCCCCTTGGGTACGGCGATGACCAGCTGGTTCTTCACGAAGGTGGCGGGGCTGCCGTCGCCGTTGCCGGCGTCGGTGACCGTCTGCATGTTCTTCGGCGCGGCCGAGGCGAACACGTCGGCCGGCGCGCCCTGGTCGATCTGGGTGGCCAGCGCGGAACTGCCGGCGAAGTTGAACTTGACCGTCGTGCCCGGGTTGGCCGCCTCGAAGTCCTTGCCGATCCGGGTGAACGACTCGGTCAGCGACGCCGCCGCGAAGACCGTCACCGTCCCGGTCACGCCGGAGCCGGCGGCGCCGCCCGGCGCGGAGGCCGCGGTGTCCGTGCCGTTGCCATTGCCGCAGCCGACCGAGCCGGCCAGCGTCAGGGCCGCCAACCCGGCCAGCGCGGTGCGAACGAAACGCCTGCCCACCCGTACCTCCTCCAGCTACGGCGCCCGCGCTCAGGCGCCGGCGCGGGTCTTCGCGGCCGGGGTGGACCGCTCCACCACCACCGTGGTCGACTTGATCACCGCGACCGCCACCGAGCCGACCTGCAGGCCCAGCTCGTCGACCGCCTCCCGGCTCATCAGCGACACCAGCCGGAACGGCCCGGCCTGGATGTCCACCTGTGCCATCACCGTGTCCTTGAGCACCGCGGTCACGATGCCGCGCAGCCGGTTGCGCGCCGACGACCCCTCCCAGCGGCCGTCCGGCTCGCCGGCCTGGCCACGGACGAACCCGGCCAGCTCGACCCCGTCGATCACCCGGTGGCCGTGCTCGTCCCGGCCGGCGGCCAGCCGGCCAGCGTCGACCCAGCGGCGCACGGTGTCCACGCTCACCCCGAGCAACTCGGCGGCCTCGCCAATCCGGAACACGGTCACCCCCACACCCTAGCTTGCGCAACTGCGACACTAAAGAGGCAGTCATCCTCGCAACTACTGCCCCATATCTAGAACCGAGCCGCAGCTGCGTCATCGGAGGATGAGCGCGGAACAGGCTGCGATCGACCGGGGCGAGCTGACGGACGGACAGCGTCAACCTATAGGTCAATGTGTTTGATTTGCCTGGTCAAAGCGACACCGACATGCACGACATGCGTGCTCGTAGACGGCCAGGATGCGCGGCCTTGGTCAACGCCCGGCTCGCCGCCCGCCCTCCGGACGCGTCCGGCCTTACGTGCGACTCACCGGCGCCACCCGCGCCGGGCACGGCGCGCCGGTTGTGCAAGAAACATCCGCGCCACTCGGAGTACGGGGCATCCAAGATCCCCATTATACGATTAGATCTTTCACATGCAGCCGATACAACAAGACCCCCTCCGTTGGCTCAGAAGCGTCTGTTCGTACTACAGGTTCGAGGCCGGTGGTGTTTACCAGGCCGCAGCGCCCAATCCGAACTGGCCCCTTCAGGCGCACTCGCCGGCTGAGTTGACCAAGGCGCTTACGTCCCGTGGGCATCTACTCCCATTGCCAAAGGAACCAGCCGCTCTGGCCAACGTGATCGAGGTGAGTATCAGTGGCTTCATCGCTGCCGCAGCCGCTCGGGAAAAAGATTCGGTTGTTGTTCGGCGAGGGAGTGAACGCGGATATCCGGACCTAGAGATTTCGGGGAATCTGTTCGGAGGCGCTGTTTACGCGGTTGATGTGAAGGTTGCCAGGCGAGCCCAGGGCAAGAGGGGAACGGTCCTTCCCAGGACGCAGTCCCGTATAACGCTGTACACGGGAAATACATACTTCAAGTGGCCAAAGCTGCACTGGCCTGGAACATTTCGACCGTTCGATGACTACACCGGCCACCTTGACGTCGTAGTGCTCTACACTTTCGACGAGATGCTACACGAACGGGTTACCGACCTCGAGATACTTGTACATGAGCCTTGGCGGATCGCCAGCAAAAAGAGATCGTCCAAAACGCGCGAATATATTGGAGCGGTGAATTCGATCGAGGGCCTTAGGGAGGGCCGAGGAGAATTTGACAATGCGGCCGAGTTCTATCGATACTGGCGAGCCTTTCCATTTGAAACATCCGCAAGTGTCTCCAATATCCTTCAACGTTTGGTGCAGCAACAAACAAGTGAGCTGGACCGGCTCAGGTCAGTCGTCGACAACTAAGGAGTACAGAGAGTCGTGCTCGCTGTCACCCTGCGTGCCTACTTGGTTTTGTCGGGTCCTCCTGGCAAACTTCGCACATGAGTTCCAAGAGAGCTGCCTCGGGCGCGGGTGTGGCAATCAGTCTCTTCTCCGGAGCGGGCGGACTTGACTTGGGTGTGGAGGACGCCGGATACCAGGTTCGGGCCGCGGTGGAGCGTGATGAGGATGCCGCCACAACGATGGAGAAAAACTTCCTCACGCTACCTGGGCCAGTGATCCGGAGCAACATCTTGGATGTACCCACGCAGGACATCTTGAAGGCGGCTGGACTGCGCGGCAAGGCGCGACCGGACCTTCTGGTTGGCGGCCCTCCGTGCACCCCTTTTAGTAAGAGTGGCTTCTGGCTTGAATGGAAACGTAAGGGCTTGGATCCCGACGCCAGCCTGCTCCAAGCCTACACGCGAGTGCTTCGAGAGGCTTGTCCGAAAAAGTTTATCCTTGAAAATGTGTATGCTCTGACATACAACAATCTGGCCAGTAAGACAGCGTATGAACGACTTTTGAGCGAAATCGATGATGCTGGCTATGATTGTGTGGCCAAGGTATTGCATGCGGCTGACTATGGGGTACCGCAGGCGCGACCGCGTCTCTTTGTAATTGGCGCTAAGAAGGGGAATCCGATTCCTCAGCACCCGGAGCCGACTCATGGTGGTAGGTGGGAACGTAGAGCGACCGGTGATAGCAATCGTCCGCACGTTACCTCGGGAGAGGCTTTAGATGGCCTGATTTGTGATCCCGAACCAGGCGAAATTGTCAACGGCAAGTATGGCGCACTGCTCCCGGAGATCCCGCCCGGGGACAACTATCTCTACTACACCGCGGAGAGGGGGCACCCAGAGCCGAAGTTCGGGTGGCGGTCGCGTTTCTGGTCGTTCCTCTTGAAACTGGATCCAGATAGGCCTTCGCCTACAATTCAGGCGCAGCCGGGCCCAAATATTGGACCATTTCATTGGGAGAACCGACGGCTGCGTGTCCCAGAGCTGCGTCGCCTCTTTACCTTCCCTGACTGGTTCGAATTCGTTGGCAAGCGTGGAAGCGTCCAAGCTCAACTCGGAAATAGCGTTCCCCCGCTGCTCGCCCAGAGAGTAGCCGAATCTATCCGAGACCTTTAGATGGGCTGCGCCTCCACGGCAGATGGTCGTGCTCCCCATTGCTCATAGGCAGGTGGAGGCGCTTCCTATGGGCCAGTCCTTGGGCTAAGACGACTGCGCTTCTACGCTGCCCGCGGCGGCTGGAGCACGCAGAACTCGTTGCCGTCGGGGTCGGCGAGCACGTGCCAGGTCCAGCCGTCCTCCTCGACGGGACGGTCGGTGACCAGCCGCGCGCCCGCCGCCAGCACCCGGGCCACCTCGGCCGCCAGATCCGGTACGCGCAGGTCCAGGTGCATCCGGTTCTTCGTGGCCTTCGGCTCGGCGACCCGTTGCAGCAGCAGCTCGACGCCGTTCCCGTCCGGCGGCAGGAGTTGCTGGTAGGGCCCGGGCCCCGGCGGCCCCGACTGAGCGGCGTAGCCGAGCACGGTCGACCAGAACCGCGCCGACCGGTCCAGGTCCGCGCAGTCGAGGACCACCGCGAGGACAACATCCCGTCGCCCGCCGAAGCGGGCCGGCCCGTGCGTCATGCCCGCACGGTACGCAGGGCGCAGGGCTGGTGCCCGGTCGGGTGGCCGCGGCGGCGCCGAATTTCGGTTGCCCCGCGGGTGGGCGGCTTGTTATCGATGTCGCATGTCGATGCTGGATGATCCCGGCCTGTTCGGCCGGCAGTGGGCCACCACGTACGACGATCCGGGAAACCCGGACCCCGCGCCCGCGGTGGAGTTCCTGGCCGACCTGGCCGGCGGCGGGCCGGCCCTGGAGCTGGCCGTCGGCTCGGGCCGGGTGGCGCTGCCGCTCGCCGAGCGCGGCGTGCCCGTCGAGGGCATCGAGGCGTCGCCGGAGATGGTGGAGCTGCTGCGCGCCAAGCCGGGCGGGGAGGCGGTCCCGGTCCTGGTGGGCGACATGGCCGACGTGGCCGTCGACGGCGGCCCGTACCCGCTGGTCTATCTGGTCTTCAACACGCTGTTCAACCTGACGGTCAAGGGGCGGCAGGAGGACTGCTTCCGCAACGTGGCCCGGGTGCTCGCCCCCGGCGGCGCCTTCGTGATCGAGGCGTTCGTGCCCGACCTGGCGAAGTTCGACGAGGAAGAGCGGCAGGTGCAGGTCCGTTCCGTGACCGACAGCTCGGTGACGGTCCGGATGCACCGGTACGACCGGGCGGAGCAGACCTTCGTCCGGCAGACTCTCACCTTCACCGACGGCGGCGTCCGACTCCAGCCGTTCGGCATGCGCTACCGCTGGCCGGAGCAGATCGACGAGCTGGCCGCGCAGGCGGGGCTGCGCCTTGAGGCGCGGTACGCCAACTGGCGGCGGGACCCGTTCGGGCCGGACAGCACCGACCACATCTCGGTCTACCGCAAACCGGCCGACTGAGGGCTCCGATCATTGCCGGCGGGCGGCCGGGCCAGCAGCTGTTCGTCTCGACGATCACCGTCCAGGAGCTGGAGATGGGGGTTCTCCACTGGCGTCCATACCGTCAACCCGTGGCAGGCTGCCGAGGATGGCGCCTGAGCGTGGCCTTCAAGCGGTAGATCCGGCCCCGCCCACCCCGGGTGGGCGGGGCTCGCCGGCACGATTCCCGCCGCTGGGCCGGGCCCCGCCGGCCGGCCTCAGCTGCCGGAGCCGGGCTCGGCCACCTTGCCGTGCAGCTTGGCCTTGACCGCGTCCGGCATGAGCCGGCCGCCAGCCGCCTGGACCTTGTTGAGGAACGAGCCGGCCACCACCTTGGCCTCGCCCTTCATCATGGCCTCGAAGCCCTGCCGGGCCACGTCGGCCGGGTCGTCCTTCTTCTTGGCCAGCTTGGTGTCCTCGAGGTCGGCCCGTTCGAAGAACTCGGTGTCGGTCGGCCCCGGCATCAGCGAGGTCACCGTCACGCCGGTGTCCTTGAGTTCCTCGCGTAGCGCCTCGGCGAAGGACTGGGTGAACGACTTCGACGCGTTGTAGACGGCCTGGTAGGCGCCCGGCATGGTGGAGGCGATCGACGAGGTGAAGAGCACCCGGCCGGCGCCGCGGGAAACCATGTCCGGGACCACCCGCTTGGCCAGGTGGACGACGGACCGGCAGTTCAGGTCCACAATGGCCAGCTCGTCGCGCAGGTCGGTCTGCCGGGCGAAGTCGCCGCCCTGGCCCACCCCGGCGTTGAGCGCGATGGCCGCCACCGGCCGGCCGGCGCCGCCGATCTCCCGGTAGAGCTGCTCCACCCCGTCGTACGTGGTGAGGTCGACCCGAACGGGCGTCACCGTCGCGGTCCCGTCCCGGCGCAGGCCGGTGGCGGCCTCGTCGAGCTCGGCGTCCTCCGCGGCCATCACCACGTCGTACCCGTGCTCGACGAACTGCCGGGCCAGCTCGTACCCGATGCCGCTGGATGCCCCGGTCACCACCGCGAGCGGCCGTCCGGTCGAAGTGTTTTCCATGGCTGTCGACCTCCGCTTTCTGCGAACCGGTCGCGGGCAGGCGCCGGTCCGGCTTTTCTGCCGCCGATGTCGACCTACCCCCGCAGGTCGCCAGAAAACGCCCGGTGCTTCCCGCCGCGCGTCGGCGGCGCGCCGCTACCGGAGCGACAGCCGGAAACCGCTGGTGACCCGGGCGGGTATGCGGTGCAGCGGGATCCGCAGGTCCTGCTCCGGCACCCGGTGGTCGAGCCGGGCCAGCCGGCCGGCCAGCGCGGTGAGGGTGGCCAGCGTGATGGCCTCGCCCGGGCAGCGGTGTCCGGCGCGCGGGTCGCCGCCGCCCTGCGGGATCAGGTCGAACTCGCCGATCGGCCGGCCGACGAAGCGGTCCGGGCGGAACGCGTACGGGTCGTGCCACAGGCTCGGGTCGTGGTTCTGGCCGTAGACGTCCAGCAGCACCATGGCGCCGGACGGGATCGGCTCGTTTCGGAAGGTCAGGTCCCGCGCCGCCCGACCGCCGACGAAGGGCGCGAACGGATAGAACCGGCGGACCTCCTGGGCGAACGCGGTGGCGCGCTCACCGTCGCCGCCGGCCAGCATGGCCCGGTGTTCCGGCCAGCGGTGCAGGGTATGCCCGGCGAACATCACGAACCAGGTCACGGCCACGGTGGGGCGTACCACGTTGAGCAGCTCGACGGCCGCGACCGCCCGGTCCAGCGGGCGGCCGTCGGCGTCGCGGTGTTCGGCCACCGTGCGCACTGCGGACCCGGCGGGGGCGGCGAGCCGGCCGTCCCGTACCGAATCGATCAGGTCCGCGAAGCGGGCCTCGATCCGCCCGCGGGCCCGGCGGGCCCGCCAGTGCCGCGGGCCGGCCGTGGCAAAGCCGTCGACCAGCGCCATCAGGGCGGTAGCCATCGGGCCGACCTCCTCGCCGGCCAGCGGTACGCCGGCCCACCGGCACACGGCCGCGGTGATCACGGCCGGCACGTCGGCGAAGACGGTGAGCCCGCCGCGCCCCCGCCACCCCGGTACGGCGGCGTCCCAGGCCTCCCCGACGTGCTCGCCGAGCCGGGCCACGCCGGCGGCCACCCCGGCCCCCGCCTCCGTCCCGTCCGGCGTCATCAGCCCCGTGAACATGGCCTTGCGGACCCGGTGGGCCTCGCCGTCGAGGGTGTGCACGGCCCCCTTGCCGAACAGGGTGCTCAGGACCGGCTTGGGCAGCGCGCCGTGCCGGCGGACGTGCCGCTCGTCGTAGACGAACCGGGCGGCCTCCGGCCCGCACAGGCCGACGGCCGGACCGCCGAACAGGGTCGTCCGCACCACGTTGTCGCCGATGCGGCGGCGCAGGTTGGGCAACCAGGCGTAACCCTCGAGGGCGAGCCGGAGGGTCTGGTCCAGCTTCGGGCCACGGGTCACGCCCGGCGGACTCCCCGGGATTCGACCGGACAAACGTCGCGGACCTGCCCCGCCGACCGGTCCCACCGGTCGAGCCGGGCCCGGGCCGCCTCGACCGGGGCCGGCAACCGGCGCCGGTGCCGGAGGATCCAGCCCAGCTCGCGGCCGGCGTCCAGCAGGGCGGATCGGCCCTGCGGCGCCCGCCAGGTCTCGACCGCGGTGCGCAGGACCACCGGGGCCGGTCGGCGGAGCGCCGCGGTGAGCAGCCGGTTGCGGGCCTCCAGACGGTGCCGGCGCCGCAGGTCCCGACCCTCGGTGGCCGGTTGGTGGTGCACCACCAGCTCGGGTACGTAGGCCAGGCCCCACCCGGCCGCCGCCAGGTCCATGGCCAGCAACTCCTCCTCGCCATAGATGCGCAGCCGTGGGTTGAAGCCGCCGACCTGGCCGAAGGCGTCCCGGCGGACGATCGCCGCGCAGGCCAGAAAGCCGAGCACCGCGGGACCGGGCAGGTCGGGCGGTGAACCGAGCGGGTCCTCGGCCATCCCCGCCGACACCGGGTCCAGCCGCTCGCTCCGGCCCACCCGGATCTGCGCGGTCAGCAGACCGGCCCGGGGATGGGCCCGGAACAGAGCGGCCGCGCGGTCCAGGCAGCCCGGCGCCCAGTGCGAGTCGTCATCGGCGAAGGCCACGAACGGCGTACGGGCCAGCTCCGCGCCGACGTTCCGGGCCGCGGCCCCGGCGTTGTGGTCGAGCCGGACCACGCGTACGCCGGGAAAGCGGTCCCGGACGGCGTCCGCGGTGCCGTCCGTGGAGCCGTTGTCCACCACGATCACCGGGCCGGCATGCCGGTCGAGCGAGTCGAGCAACTGGTCCCGGCGGTTTCGAGTGGCCACCACCACGGTCACATCGGTCACGATCCACCTGCGTACCCCAGACGGCGGCCGGCATACCGCAGTCAGCCCGCCGGAATGAGCCAGAGCAGGATGTTCACCAACCCGCCTCCCGGTCCGCGGTGAGCAGCCCGACGGCCGCCACCACCTCGGCCGGGTCCACCCCGGTGAGGCAGGGGTGCCCGGGCACCGGGCAGACGGTGGCCCGGCTGTCCCGGCAGCCGGCGGCGGCGTCGCCGACCCGCACCACGGGCACCCGGTACGGGGCCCACTGTCCGAACGGGACCGTCGGGGCGAACAGGCTCACCACCGGCACGTCCAGCGCGGCGGCCAGGTGCGCCGGCCCGGTGTTGCCGACCACCACGCACGCCGCTCCGGCCAGCACCGCGGCCAGCTCGGCCAGCGACGTGCCGCCGCCGAGATCCGTGCCGCCGGCCGCCGCCACCCGGGCGGTCAGCTCCCGTTCCGCGGGGCCGCCGGTGACCAGCACCCGGTGCCCGGCCGCGGCGAGCGCGCGGACGATGTCGGCGCACCGCTGCGGCGGGCAGGCCCGGGCCGGCACCGACGCGCCGGGATGGACCACCACGTAACCGCGCCGCTGCGCGGCGGCGGGCCGGCCGGGCAGCGCGTCGGGGCGTACCCGCAGGATGGGCTCGTCCCCGGCCGGCAGCCCGAAGCCGGCCGCGGCGGCCAGCGACAGCGCCCGCTCCGGCTCCGGCAGACCCGCCGGCACGCGATGCCGCAGGTCCAGCAGGCTGCCCGGATAGTCGTCGCTGATCCCGCTCACCCGGGGCACTCCGGCCATCCGCAGCAGCAGCGCCAGCGGCAGCGGCGATTGGTGGAAGGACGTGAAGATCAACGCGTGGGCCGGGTGGACCGCCGAGAGGCGCTCGGTCAGCTCGGCCATGGCGGCGGCGTCGACCGGCTGCGGCGCCGGGTCGATCCACGGAAGCGGCCACTCGATCAGCTCGTCGATGCCGGGCAGCAGCCGGGCCGCGCCCCGACCGCGCGGACCGCAGAGCAGCGCTACCCGATCGGCGCCGGCCGCCACGGCCCGGATGGCCGGGCCGGTGAGCAGCACGTCCCCGGCCGAGTCGGCGCGTACCACCAGCACGGTGTCCGGCCGGGCGGCGGCCGGCGCGGGCCGGGCCAGCTCCTGGCGGCGCAGCAGCCGGTCGACGGCGTCGGCCAGGTCCGTGGCCACCTCGGGAGCGGCCGCGATCTCGTCGGGCCGGGTCACCGGGGTGGGCACCAGGATCCCGGCGGCGCCGGCCGCGGCCGCGGCCGTCATGTCCCGGCCGATGTCGCCGATCACCGCGCAGCGCCGGGGGTCGGTGCCGAGCACCCGGGCGGCGTCCCGGACCAGGCCGGGCGCCGGCTTGCGGCACCGGCACCGGTCGCCGTCGTCGTGCGGGCAGACCTGCCAGGTGTCGAACGGGCCGAGCAGCTCCTCGATCCGGGCGTGCACCGCGGCCAGGTCCGCCGGCCTGAACAGGCCGCGGGCCAGTCCCGACTGGTTGGTCACCACGCCGAGCCGCAGCCCGGCGGCGCGGAGCCGGTCGAGCGCCGCCCGGGCGCCGGGCATCGGGCGGACCTTGTCCGGGTCGCCGTTGTACGGCACGTCCTCGATCAGGGTGCCGTCCCGGTCCAGCAGCACGGCGTCGAACAGCGGTCCGGCCCGCCCGCCCGGGCCGCTCACCGGTCGACCCGGGCCGTGTGCCGGTGCCGCCACCAGCCCGCCAGCCAGTGCATGGTGGCCAGCGGCGGGATCGCCACGCTGGTCAGCAGCATCGTGGCGACCTCCGGCCGGCCGCCGGGTCCGGGCCGGATCCGCTCGTACGCGAAGCCGAGGGTGCCGGCCAGCCAGGCGGCCCCGGCCAGCGCGGCCACCCCGGCGAGCGGGCGTCCGGCCCGGGACCGCCGGGCGGCCAGCGCGCCGGCCAGGGCCGCCGCGGCCAGCGCCGCCGCGCCGGTGACGACCGCGTGCCGGTGCCGCCGCCCGGCCGGGATGCCCAGCTCGGTCCGCCAGCGGGGTCCGTACAGCCGGCGCAGCAGGGCGTCGTCCGCGTTGCCCCGCTGGGTACGCAGGCTGACCCAGCGGCTCTCCGCGCGTACCGGATGCACGGCCCGGCGGGCGCCGCGGACCAGGCGCCAACCGGCGGCCCGGACTCGGTGGGCCAGCTCGGCGTCCTCCCGGAACGCCCGGGGGAACCGCTCGTCGAAGCCGCCCACGGCGGCGAGGGCGGCTCGCCGGTAGGCCATGTCCGCGGTGATCCACTCGCTCTCGGCCAGCCCGGCGGTGACCCGTTCCCAGTCGGTGGGGCGGCGGTGCGCCGGCAGCGGCACCCGCAGCCGGCCCTGGATCCCGCCGGTGTCCGGGCCGGCGGCCGCGAGGTCGGCCGCGAGGCCGGTCAGCCAGTCCGGCTCCGGCCGCACGTCGTCGTCGAGGAAGGCCACCCAGGGGTGCCGGGCCGCGCGCCACCCCACGTTGCGGGCGGCCGCCGGCCCGCAACCGCGGCCGGGCAACACCTTGGTGTACGCCGCCAGCGAGCCCGGGACCGGCAGCTCGCCGCTGCCCGACCGGCGGTCGTCGACGATCAGCAGCTCCAGCTCCGGCAGTGGACCGCGCTGCCCGGCGAGCGCGCCGAGCAGGTCGGCGAGGCTGTCCCGGGCCACGGTCGGCACGACGATGCTGATCACCGCCGGCCGCCGAGGCCGGTGCCGGGTACGGCGAGGGCAGCGCGTTCCCCGGTCGGGTCGGCGCGGTTTCCGGTCAGGTCGGCGCGGTGTACGGCGAAGGGCCCGAGGACCAGCAGGTCCACCGGGGCCGAGCCGAACAGCTCCATGGCCTCCCGCGGGGTGTCCACCATGGGCCGTCCGGCCGTGTTGAGCGAGGTGTTCACCACCACCGGCAGGCCGGTGCGGCGCTCGAACTCGGCCAGCATCTCCGCCAGCACCGGCTCGGTGTCCGGATCGACGGTCTGGATCCGGGCCGTGCCGTCGACGTGCACCACGGCCGGTATCCGGTCCCGCCATTGCGCGGCCACCCGGTGCACGAACAGCATGTACGGGCTGGGCAGCACGCCTTCGAAGATCTCGGCGGCCCGCTCGGCGCGTACCATCGGGGCGATCGGCCGGAACTGTTCGCGGCCCTTCACGTCGTTCATCCGCCGGGTGGTGTTTGGGTCGCCGGGATGGGCGAGCAGCGAGCGGTGGCCGAGCGCCCGCGGGCCGTACTCGCTCCGCCCCTGGAACCAGGCCACGATCCCGTTCCGGGCCAGCACCTCGGCCGCCTCGGCCGCGATCGAATCGGGCCGCCGGTAGGGCAGCGCCGCCCGGCGCAGCTCCGCCTCCATCTCGTCGTCCGGCCAACCGCGACCGAGGTCGACGCCGGGCATCGGGGCGGCCCGGTCGCCGAGCTCGCCGGCCAGGTGCAGCGCCGCGCCGAGCGCGGTCCCGGCGTCGCCGGCCGCCGGCTGCACCCACACCCGCTGGTACGGGCCCTCGGCCGCGAGGCGCGCGTTGGCCACGCAGTTCAGCGCCACCCCACCGGCCATGGTGAGCGTGGGCGGGCCGTCGGCCGCCTTGTGCAACCAGCGGGCAAGGTCGAGGATCACCTCCTCCAGTCGGGCCTGCACGCTGGACGCGAGGTCGGCGTGCGCGGCCGTCATTTCGCCGTCGGCCGCCCGGGGCGCGGCCAGCGCGGCCCAGTCGATCCGCTGCACCGTGAAACCGCCGTCGTCGGTGGGGCGGACCAGTTCCCGCAGCAGGTCGAGGTGCCGGGGCTCGCCGTACGAGGCCAGCGCCATCACCTTGTACTCGTCGCTGGAGTGCATGAACCCGAGGTGCCGGGTCAGGTCCTCGTAGAGCAGGCCGAGCGAGTGCGGCAGCTCCTGCGCGGCGAGCTGCTCGAGGCGCCCGTCCCGATAGACGCCGCCCAGATGGCTGGCGGTCTCCCCGCGCCCGTCCAGCACCAGCACGGCCGCGTCCTGGCCGCCCGTACCGGTCGGGTCGCCGGTCCGGGATTCCGGCCCGGCGCCGGCCGGCGCGGCCAGGCCGGCGGAGGCCGCGTGCGCGACGTGGTGCGGAACGAAGCGAACGATGGCCGGGTCCAGGCCGGGCAGCGCCGCGGCGAGGAACTGGGGCGCCCGGTTCGCGTACTCGATCCGGAGCCAGTCCCAGGGGTCGGCGAGGCCGAGCTGGTCGGCGTCCCGGCACAGGCCGGGATCGAACGAGTAGGCGACGGCGTCGAGCTGGCCGGCGTCGATGCCGGCCCGGCGCAGGCACCAGGCCGCGGAGAGCTCCGGCAGCTCCCACGCGGAGAAGGGGACCGGCCGCTTGCCGTGCTTACGCCGGCTGAACCGTTCCTCCTCGGCGGCGGCCACGATCTGCCCGTCGACCACCAGGGCGGCCGCCGGATCGTGGAAGATCGCGTTGATTCCGAGCACGCGCATGAAGAAGCCGTACCCGAGAAGTGCTACCCAACACCGATGATCAACGACTTCCTATTAAGTATTGTTTGTCCAATTCCAGCGCGGGGTCGGGCATTGATCGGGCCGCCGGGCCGCCCGGGCGCCGTTCGCCGGAGGCCGGGACGGGACCGCCGGGCCGCCTCCCGCGGCGGCCCGGCGGTCAGTCTCGAGCGTCAGGACACGTACGCGCCGATGGAGTCGAGCTGGATGGTCCCCGAGCCCGCGCCCCCGCCCGGGTACAGCGACAGCTGCGTCACGGAGCTCAGGTCGAGCGGGCCGGGAGTGGCCCACGGGGGCGGGGCGAAGGCGCTGAACGGCACCTCGACGACCCGCGGCGCCGTCCCGGCGAGCGTGACCGTGCTCTCCCAGTAGAAGCCCGCGGCCACGAACTGAAGGGTGAGCCGCTGCCCGTCCGTGCCCGGCTTGATCCACATCCGCAGCCCGGTGGTGCCGCGCCAGTCCTGCGCCGCGGGCAGGGTGTGGATGACCCCGGCGTATCCGTTGCTGCCGAGCGTGTAGCTGAGCAGCATGCTGTGCCCGCTGCCCTCGCCCGCCGGGGCCAGCGTGGCCGTGATCGGGTCGCCGCCGGTGTTGGCCGGGTAGGCGGCCGCCAGCGCGGCGTCCGAGGGATAGGTGTCGAAGTCGTCGACCACCACGCCCGGGACGTCCGCGCGGGTGGTGAAGGACACCGGCGACCCGGTCACCGCCGTCGAGCCGTACCCGTTGGTGGCGGTGATCCGCACGTACAGCGTGGTGGCGGCGGGCCAGGCCGAGGTCGGGGTGTAGCCGGTGGTGTGCAGGCCGGACACCGACACCAGCGGCGAGCTGAGGTCGGGGTGCTCGGAGACGGTCAGCGAGTAGTACGCCGTGCCCGGCGCGGCCGACCAGGTCAGGGCGGCCAGCCGGCTCACCCCGGTGGCACCGGGGGCCGGCGCGGTCAGGCCGAAGGAGCCCGGCGCTCCGGTGGCCACCGAGCCGGCCGCGGCGGTGAGGGCCACGGAGGCGACCGCGAACCGGGCGCCGGGCCGCCAGACGACCCGCAGACCGTTCACGCCGGACAGTCGGGACACGCTGAGCGCGTACCGGCCGTGTCCGGCGGGCGCGATCCGTGGCCGGACCGGGTGCCAGCCGGTGGTCCCGTCGGCGGACACCTCGAGCACCGCGCGGGGAACCCCGACCGAGGCCACCGTGACGGTGGCCGCCGTGATGCGCTCGCGCTGGTAGCGGAGCTCACCCGAGGCGCCCGGCGCGGGCGCCACCAGCACCCCGTCGCCGGCCGGGATCCGCCGCAGCGAGTCGCTGTGGCCGGCCGTGTCGTACCAGTCCTCCAGCGGGTCGAACAGCTGGTCGCTCGCGGGGTCGGTGGCGACCGGCGCGGAGGTGGCGACGCTCCGACCGGCCGCGTCGACCGCGACGATCCGGTACGTGACCGGCCCGGCGGGCGTGGTGAGGTCGAGCCACGGGGTGTCGTTGTCGCTCAACGGCTGCGCTCCGCTGACGGTGCGCCACCCGGTTCCGGGCCCGCGGCGCTGGACCAGATAGCCGGCGGCGCCCGCGGTGCCCCGCCAGCGCAGCGTGTTGATGCCGTAGCTGGCGTCGATCGCGGTCAGCAACGGCCGGTCGCCGACCACCGGCCGCAGCGGCGCGCCGGACATCCGGCTGGCGAACCGGGTGAGCGCGGCCACCACGGCACGCATCCCCGGGGTGTCGCCCGGGTAGTGCACGGTGAAGCCGTCGCTGTGCGGCACGTAGCCGTAGTGGTCATGGTGCGGGAACAGCGACCAGAACAGGGCCCCGCTGACCTCCGGGTTCGCCGCGACCTGATCGAGCAGCTCGTCGGTGGCCTGGCCCGAGCCGTACTCGCCGGCCACGTAGACCTTGCCGGCCCTCGTGGCGGCGGTGGCATCCGCGGCGATGCGCTCGGCGGTGGGCGGGTAGTAGTGCGAGTCGCTGATGTCGACGTGCGGCGCGGCCAGCACGGCCGGGTCGACCCCGCCCTGGCTGCCGGCCGCCACCAGCTGTCGGCCGGCGAGGCTCTTGACGTAGCCGGCCGAGTCCTCGACCCAGTCGGGCGTCATCCCGTTGAGCTCGTTGCCGAGCTCCCACGCCATGATCGTCGGGTCGTCGGTGTACCGCACCCCGGTGTAGCGGTTCACGTGCGTGAGCAGGTGCCGGACGTACTCCTTGAACGCGGCGCGGGCGCCCGGGTCGGTGTAGAACAGCGCGCCGTTGTTGTCCGTGCTGAGGCCCAGCCAGCGCAGGAAGTCGTACCGGCCGCCGTGGTAGTACTGCCAGTTGTCGGTGAGCGGGACGATCAGCCGGAGCCCGAGCCGGCCGGCCTCGGCCACCGAGTAGTCGATGCTGTCGAACGCGCGCTCGTTGAACTGCCCGAGCGCCGGCTCCAGCGAGCGGGGGTTGCCGGTGGACACCCCGACCGTGTGCGCGCGGACCACGGTGGACCCCATGGCCTTGGCCGTGGTCAGCCCGTCGCGGATGCGGAAGTACGTGGGGTAGTCCACGGTCGGCGGGTCGGTCGGGTCGACCCCGCCGACGTTCTCGTCCAGGCCGAGCCAGTACTCGTTGGGTCCGGCGAACCGGAACGGCCGGCCGGCGACGGTCAACCGGGTCCCATCGCGGACCACGAACGCCCGCTTGGTGGCCGGCCGCCCGTCGGCCCCGGCTTCCCGGTCGCCCGCGGCTCGGTCGTCGGCCGCGGCGCGGTCGGCGCCCGGGGCCCGTTGGTCGGCCGCGGTCGCCGGGGTGGCGGGCAGGAAGACCAGCGCCGCGAGCACGGCCACGACCCTCGCGAGGACGGTCCGGCGGTTGCGCAGAGCCATCGAGAAACCTCCACAGCTGGGCCGCCCATGCCACGGCGGCAACCTGGTCGGGGACCGGCGGCTCGGCCGGTCCGTCGGCACACGCCCAACTGAATCGGTTCAGAACATCGACGTCAAGAAGTGTATGCGAGCGTTACTCGATCGTGACCTATATTCACCAGAGCCGGTTTCCGTGACGGCTGGCCAGGCAGGAAAAGGGGATTGTCGCAGGTTGCCGGTGCCGTACTCGTCGGCTCGGGGGTGCAAATCCGGCAGCTGAACCGGTTGATTGACCGAGTGTTCGCGTTCACCCGTGAGCACCGGCGAGGTCCGCCCGGGCGACCGGCGCGGTGGGCGAGTGGAACCGTTGCCCGCTGTTGCCGTCCGCTCCTACGCTGGATTCGTGGACAGTTCATCGTGCCGGCCGCCGCGGTGCCGCACGAGCTGCGGGATGCCGTGACGGTCCCGGCGCCCGACCGTCCCGACTCCGTCGTCGTCGCGGCCACGTGGGCCGGTTCGGTCCGCGATCCGTCGGTGGCCGCCCACTTCCGCCAGGTGCTCGGTCACTTCGCCACCGGGCTCACCCTGCTCACCTCCCGGGGTCGGGACGGCGCCCCGATCGGGATGACCATCCAGGCCCTGATGAGCCTGTCGCTCGACCCTCCGCTGATCGCGCTCGGCGTGGGCCGGCACTCGCGGTCCTGGGAGCGGGTACGCCGGGCGGGCGGGCGGTTCCGGCTCAACCTCCTCACCACCGACCAGGCGGAGCTGGCCTGGCAGTTCGGCCGGTACGCCGACGGCGAGCACCGGTTCACCGGGTCGGCCTGGCGGATCGGCCCGGCCGGACTGCCGGAGCTGGTCAGGGCGCACGCCTGGATCGACGCGGCGGTGCGGGACGAGCACGACGGCGGCGACCACGTGCTGGTGGTGGCCTCGGTCGGCAGCCTGCGGGTCGGGGCCGGCGAACCGCTCATCTTCCACCGTGGACGCCCCGGACGGCTGGCCGGGCCGTGATCCTCGACCTGCACGACCCATGATGGAAAGGAACACCCGTGACCACTTCCGCGGCATCCGAACACGTCGAGGCCATGGTGCTGGGCACCGGCATCGGCGGCAGCACCGTAGCGGCCATCCTGGCCCGGGCCGGCGTATCGGTCGCGATGGTCGACGCCGCCACCCATCCCCGGTTCGCCCTCGGTGAGTCGACCATCGGGGAGACCTCGTTCCTCATGCGGCTGCTGGCCGCCCGGTACGACGTGCCCGAGCTGGCCCAGGTCTCCACCAGCCGGGGCATCCGCGAGCACGCGAGCCGGCGGTGCGGCATCAAGACGAACTTCGGCTTCGTCCACCACCGGCCGGAGGTGGAGCACGACCCGTACGACGTCACCCAGTGCAGCGTCTCGGAGGGGCCGTTCGGGCCGGAGTCGCACCTGATGCGGGCCGACATCGACCAGCACCTGTTCCAGGCCGCGATCGGGTACGGCGCGTTGGCCCGGGAGGGGGTACGGGTCGCCGGGGTGGACATCGACGCCGACCGCGCGCGGATCGAGTTCTCCACCGGCGAGGTGTTCACGGCCGACTACGTCATCGACGCCACCGGCCGCACCTCGGTGCTGGCCAACGAGTTCGGCCTCCGCGAGGAGCCGTGCCGGTTCGTCACCGACTCGCGGACGATCTTCACCCACATGCGCGGGGTACGGCCGTACGACAGTGTCGAGGAGTCCAGCGGCCAGCCCAACCTCTGGCACCAGGGCACCCTGCACCACCTCTTCGACGGCGGCTGGATGTGGGTCATCCCGTTCGACAACCACCCGGAGTCGGAGTCCGACCTGGTGAGCGTCGGGCTCAACCTGGACAGCCGGCGGTATCCGAAGCGGGCGGGGGTGAGCGCCCAGCAGGAGTGGGACGAGTTCCTGGCGCGCTACCCATCCATCCGGCGGCAGTTCGCCGACGCCACCCCGGCGTTCCCGTGGATCTCCACCGGCCGTACCCAGTTCTCCTCGTCCCGCACGGTGGGCGACCGGTGGGTGTTGATGAGCCACGCGGCCGGCGCCATCGACGCGCTGTTCAGCAGGGGGATGGCGAACACCATGGCGGTCATCGAGGCGTTCGTGCCGCTGTTCCTGGCCGCCCGGCAGGACCGCGACTTCAGCGCGGCGCGCTTCGGCTACCTCGACACCCTCAACCAGCGCATCCTCGACAACAACGACCGGCTGATCGCCGGGTCGTACATCGCGTTCCGCGACTTCGACCTGTGGCGGGCTTGGTCGAAGACCTGGTATCTGGCCTGGAACCTGGGCGTCATCCGCATCTCGGGCACCTACTACCGCTACCTGGAGACCGGCGACGACGGGCTGCTCGCACGGTTGCACGACGGTGAGCGGCCCGGCTCGTTCTGCCCCGACCTGGCCTCGGCGCAGGACCTCTTCGACGGCTGCTTCGCGGTGATGCAGCAGGTCGAGCGCGGCGAGTTGAGCGCCGCGGACGCGGTCGGCCGGCTGGCCGAGGTGCTCGGCGAGGGCGAGGCGTCGCCGGCCCCGCTTAACCTGCGGGACGTGCTGCGCCGCTGGCACGACGGGTCGATGGCGGTGCAGCAGCAGATCTACGACTGGGGGCGGACCGCCGCGCCGCCGCAGCTGCGGCGCTACTTCGACTACGACCGGAGCACGATCGAGACGGCGGCCGAGAAGGTGCTGACCTCCTGACGACGGGACCCCGCCGACCGGACCGGTCGGCGGGGTCCCCGATGGTCCCAGCTCAGGCCACGAAGCGGGTCCTCCGGCGGCGGGCCAGCAGGTAGCCGCCGGCGCCGGCCGCCACCAGCAGGATGCCGATGCCGGCGAGCAGGCCGGTGTCGGCGCCGGTGATCGGCAGCGTGCCACCGCCCTCGCCGTCACCGCCGCCCTGGCCACCGCCCGCGGCGTTCACGACGACCTTCGCGGTGTCGTTGGCCGGATTGGTGTCCCGGTCGAACCCGGTGTTGCCGTCGTCGCACCGGCACGGAACATTGATCTTCACCAGCCCGGTGGCGTTGGGGAGGACCTGGCCGATCCGCAGCGAGAAGTCCAGCATGATCGAGTCACCGGCCTTCAGGAACGATCCGAAGGAGCAGTGGAAGTGCCGGTTGTCCTGGCTCGTGGGGGTGCAGCCCGGCCCGGGCTTGACCACGGTGGTCCCCGCCGGCGCGTCGAAGTCCAGGTACGTGACGGAGCCGTGGGCACCGACGTAGTCGAGCGTCGCCGGCCCGTTGTTCCGGACCCCGACCTTCGCCGTGACGGTCTGGCCCACCCGGCCGGTCGCGGACGCGCCGATCGCCTCGAGATCGGTGCTGTTCGTGCCGGCGACGGTCACCTGCAGCGCCGTGCGGTTGTTGCCCGGATCCGGATCCGCCTGAAAGCCCCGGCTGGCGGCCCTGACCTCCGCCAGGCTCAGCCTGCCGTCGGCGCCCGGCGTGCCGATGGCCTCGCCGCTGGCGCCGACGCTGCCCTGGTAGTCCGCGAACTCGTCCGGGGTCATCCAGAGGATCTCGCCCTGCTTGGCGCCGGGTGCCAAGGTGTCGGCGCCGAGGACGTACGGCAGCGTCGCCGCGAAGGTGGCGCCGGCCGGCAGGTCCTGGTCGAATTGGCAGCTGCGCAGCTGGTCGCCCACGTAGGTGCAGTTGCTGTAGTGCTTGGCGGCGTTGAGCCCGTAGTCGTTGTGGAAGACGGCGGCCGCGCCCCTCGCGGTGGCCGCGCCGCTGTTGCTGACCGTGAGCGGGGCGGTGAAACCCTGCCCGGGCGCCGCCGACCGCTTGATCTCCGGGCCCGCGACCAGGTCGACGCCCGCGCCGATGCGGATCCGCGCGCTGTGCGACACGGTGTAGCTACCGGGATAACCGCTGGCCGTCAGCGTCACCTTCAAGGTGCCGGTGTCCCCGTCCTTTGCCTGCTCGGTGGCCTTGATCCGCACCGGGGCGATGTCTCCGATGCCAGGCGGCTCGAAGGCGAGGTCGTACGGCACATGGCAGACCAGCACGGTCCCCGTCGACGGATCGCATTCGGAGCCGACCCCCGCGATCGGCCCCTTGGCGACGGTCACCTTGCCGGCCAGGTCGGTCAAGTCGTACCGGACGGTGACGGAGGACAGCAAGAGCGCTTTCGACGAGGTGATGACGGTGGCCCCGACCTTGCCGTCCGAGCCGGCCGCGATCGTGGTGTCGGGGAAGTAGATGCCGAGCTTCGCCGGCGCCTCGTCGGCGAGCGCAGGGCTGGCGATGGTGAGCACCGCGGCGGCGCTGCCCAGCGCGGCGAGCCAGCGCCGGCGTACGGATCCAGGCATGTCAGGGTCCTTTGAGTTGGCGTCGAAAGACCTTTCGAGGGTAGGAACCCCATCCCTCCCGACGCTGTCCCGGTTGGCCGTTCGGCGGAAGAATTCACCTAACGGCTTGGTCTGGGTGCGCTCACCAACGGTGGTGGACCTGGGCGCGGATCCGCCGGTCGTACAGCTCCGCGATGGCCGCGAGCGCCGGCTCGGGCAGCTCGGGCAGCGCCGCGGCCGTCGCATTCGCCGTCGCCTGCTCGACGCTGCTGGCCCCGGGGATCACGGTAGTCACCCCCGGCTGCTGGATCACCCACCGCAGCGCCGCCTGGGCCGGACTGGCGCCGGCGGGCACGAGCCGGGTGAACTCGGCCGCGGCGGCGAGGCCGGTCTCGTAGTCGACCCCGGAGAACGTCTCGCCGACGTCGAACGACGCGCCGTGCCGGTTGAAGTTCCGGTGGTCGTCGGCCGCGAAGGCGGTGTCCGGCCGGAACTTCCCGGTGAGCAGGCCGGAGGCCAGCGGCACCCGGGCGACGATCCCCACCCCGGCCGCCAGCGCGGCCGGCAGCACCCGCTCCAGCGGCTTGCGCCGGAAGGCATTGAGGATGATCTGTACGCTGGCCACGTTCGGCCGGGCGATCGCGGTGAGCGCCTGGTCGCAGGTCTCCACGCTCACCCCGTACGCGGCCACCCGCCGCTCGGCGACCAGGGTGTCGAGCGTGTCGTAGACGGCATCCGTTTCCAGCACCGCGGTCGGCGGGCAGTGCAACTGCACCAGATCCAGCGTGTCGACCCCGAGGTTCTGCCGCGAGCGGTCGGTCCAGGCCCGGAAGTTGTCCAGCGTGTAGTGCTCGGGCCGTTGCTCGACCCGCCGGCCCATCTTGGTGGCCACCAGCACGCCCTCGGCCGGCCGGGCCGCGAGGAACCGGCCGATCAGGCGCTCGCTGCGGCCGTCGCCGTACACGTCGGCGGTGTCCAGCAGGGTGACGCCGGCCCGTACCGAGGCGTCCAGGATGGCCAGCGCATCGTCCTCGTCGACGGTGCCCCAGTCCCCGCCGAGCTGCCACGTACCCAGGCCGACGACCGACACCTCGCGGCCGGTGCGGCCCAACATCCGATGCTCCATCCGCGCGACGCTACCAACCATCGGGGGGTCCGACACGACGACGCGGTCCGTGGGGTCCGTGGGGCGACCCGGTGAGCCGGACCCGCCGCCGGCGGGCCGGTGTCGTACCGCCGTGCAACGGTTGCCGCATGCTGACCGATCATGACCGGCGGCTGCTGAGCCGCGCGATCGCCGCCGTCGGCCTCGGCGACGCCGAGCCGGTGCGTCGGCTGAACGCCGCCGATGCGCGATCCGGGGTTTTCCTGCTCCGGCGCGGCGGCCGGGAGTTGGTGGTCAAGGCCACGGCCGATCCGATCGGGTTGGCGGGCGCCCGCCTGGAGGCCGAGGTGCTCACCCGATGGGCCGACGATCTGGGCGTGGCCGTCCCGGTGGTCGAGGCCGTGGCGGTGCGTGGCGATCTGGTCGTGATGGTGCTTCCCGCATACCGGCCGTGCACGGCGGATGACCGGCAAAGCGAGCGGGAGTGGTGCGACCTGGCCGTTGACCTGGGTGCGTTGCACCGGGACGGACCGGCGTTACGAGCCGGGCTGGTCGCCCGACCGTGGCCCGCGGCGCAGCGGATCTCGGCCGGCTTGCGTCGCTGGCGCGACCTCGAGCCGGAGCTGCCGTTGGACGGGGCGGCCGCGCTGCTGGCCGATGCCGCGCGGCCACCGTCCCGGCTGCCGACCGTGTTGATCCACGGCGACTGCCACCTCGGCAATGTGCTGACCGACGCGGCCGGCCGTCGGCTCTGGATCGACTGGCAGGACGTGCGGCTCGGCAGCGGCGTGGAGGATCTCGCCCTGCTCTGGCAGCGGGCGGAGTTCGATGGCGCCCGTCCGCCCCGGGACGCCATGCTGGTCGCCTACGAGACGGCTCGCGGCCGGTCGGCCGGCCCTGACCTGCGGCGGGCGCTGGCGATCGAGGAGCTGCGGCTGCTCGTCGCCGACTGGCCTGATTTCCTGCCCGGCGTCCCTGCCGCACGGCGGGCTCCGCTGGTCCGCTCGTTTCGACAGGCGGTGCTGACCTGCGCCGGGATCGACGTCACGCATGCCGGCCAGGGCCCGGCCGGGTCCGTGTGAGGCGAACCCGGCCGGACTGCCACCCCGGCGGCGGTCAGGCGTACGGCAGCCGCAGCACGGAACCGTCGCCGATGCCCAGGGTGCTGGGGTTGACCCCGATGGCGCTCCACACCTCGACCCGGACCGTGCCGTTCCGCAGGTCGCCGAGGCTCCCCGAGCTGGCGAGCATTCCGGCGGCCGGTGTGTAGTGCTCGTAGCCGGCGATCGGGTCGGTGGCGAAGTAGCGGAACGTCTCCACCCGGTCCGGCGTGCCGTCGCCGGTCAGGTCGTACGTGATCCGCACCTGCACGCCGTTGCCCACGGCCGTGCCGGCGTCGACGAACAGGTCGAAGTCGGTCGCGCCGCCGGCGTACCGGAGGTTGAGGCCGGTGGCGGTGAACGTCAGCGGGTTGGTCGGCGTCCCGTCGTGGTTGCCGTTGGCGGCCGGTACGACGGCCGTGCCGGGACCCTGTGCCGCGCCGGGCAGCCCGCCGTTCGGGGCCAGATACCGGGTGGCCGCGTCACCGGCGGTCGGGCTCGCCGTGGGTGAGCCGCTGGGCGACGGCGAGGCCGTCGGGCTGGGGCTCGCGGTCGGCGAGGGGGAACCGGAGGCGGACGGGCTCGCCGTCGGCGAGCCGGTGGGGGTCGGTGAGCCGGTCGGGGACGGTGAGCCGGTCGGCTCGACGCCGCCGCCCGCGTTCCCGCCGCTCCACTGGTACGCGCCGGTGGTGGCCGTCCGGCCGGCGCCGACGCTCAGCCGGGTGCCGTCCGAGAAGGTCACCACGGTGGCCGCGCCGCTCGGGTTCGCGGCCACGTACGTGCGCGCGCCGTTGCGGCTGAACACCGCCGCGAGCGGGTGGTCGGCGGTGACCGTGGTGTCCACCGTGCCGAGCGCGGCCAGGTTGCGGATCCAGTGCAGGGTGTGCGCCCGGCTCTCGCCCTCCTCCGGGGTGTACCCGGGGTTGGCCCGCAGGTTCGCCAGGGCCGTGTCGGCGTCGCCGAGGGCCTGGTACTCCCACAGGATGTCCTGCCACACGGTCGGCTCGCCGCCGTTGTTCCGGACCAGTTCGGCGCGGTTGCGCCGCACGTAGGCCGGGTCGTAGCCGAGGTAGAGGTGGCCGCCGGTGACCGGCAGCTGGTTGATGCCCTGGATCATCTCGGGCTCGGCGCTGAACCAGGTCGAGTACGCCCCGCCGTCGCCCCAGACCATCCCGACGGCCGCGTGCCCGAACGCCGCGGGGAAGTTCTCGTCGTCGACGTCGAACCAGTACTCCCGGATCGCGGCCGCCTGGGTGGTGTAGAGGAAGACTCCGGCGTCCCGGACCGCGCGGTTGCCGGTCACCTGTCCCCACTGGATGAGGGCGTTGGCGAAGTTCATTCCCTCCGACGAGGACTCCTGGTTGTTGCCGGCCGCGAAGGCGCCGTGCCCGGACGCCCAGTCGTGCCCGGCGTAGATGTCGAAGTCGCGCAGGTAGGGGAACCGGGCGTCGGACCGGTCGTAGTTGTCGGCGTCCCGGATGAGCAGGTCGACCATCCCGCCGTACCGGTCGGCCGAGGCCCAGGCCGGGTCGAACTTGGCCAGCGTGGCCGCGGCGGCCACGAAGTAGCCGTAGTGGAAGTGGTGGTCGTTCAGCTCCTGGTCCGAGCCGTACGAGGCCGGATAGCCGATCAGCGTGCCCCAGTTGGGGTCGTAGTAGAACTGGTGTCGGGTCTCCCCGGCCGGCGCGGTGAACCAGTCGGTGAGCGTGCTCCGCATGGCGTCCAGCGCGCCGTCCCGGTCGGTGGCGTCGCCGACCAGGTCGGCGATCTCGGCGATCCGCGCGGCCCGGCCGAGCCCCTTGCCGGTCCAGTACGTGTCGTCGCCGCGCTGGTCCATCGGGTTGGCCCGGTCGGCCGCCAGCAGCGCGTCCAGGGACGCCCGGTCGGCGCCGGCGCCGTCGCCCACGGCCGGCAGTTCCGGCAGTACGCCGTGGAAGGTCATGGTGGTGCGGAACTCGCTCACCCCGGTCAGCACCTTCATCCGGCCGCGCGGCGAGGAGTAGGTCGGCGCGATCGGGGCGGCGCCGGTCAGCGCCTTCCACTGGTGCGGGTAGAGGCTCACCACGGTCTGCGTCCCGGTGCCCTCCCGGGGCGTCACGGTGAACGCGTAAGTCGTTGTCACCCGACTGGTGGCCGGGTCGTACGCGTAGCTCACCCGGGTGCCGGTGACGTGCGCGTGCGCGTACCGGCCGTAGGTGGCGGCCAGCGCGGCCCGGTCGGCGGCCGGGGTGGCGGGGGTGGTGGGCAGCAGTGCCACCGAGAAGTAGCCCCGGCCGTTCAGCGCGCTGGAGAACGCGCTCCCGCTGACCGTCCAGGCCGCGCCGGTCGGCGCGTATGCGGCGTAGTTGTGACCGTTGGCCGTGAAGCCGAGCATGGCGCCGTCGTTGGCCCACACCGTCGGCGTGCCGGTGACGCTGATCCGGGCGTCCCCGCCGGAGGCCTGGAAGTACGCGAACGGCAGCCCGTGCCCGATGGTGGCGCGCAGCGTACGGGCGCCGTCGCTCCAGTACGGGGTGACCGTCCAGTCGGTCCAGTCGGCCACCTTGACCAGCGGCGCGGCCAGCCCGGCCACGCCCACCCGGAGGTCCTCGGCGTATGGGAAGTGGTATTCGCCCACCCCGGTGGAGGTGCCGCTGATCGACGGGATCGAGTTGGCCGAGAAGCCCAGCCCGTCGGTGAAGGTGTCGTACGCCAGCGGGTGCGCGTACAGCGGCTCGCTGAAGGCGCAGTCGGTGCGCTTGAACAGCAGCGAGGACCACCAGTCGTTGGTCGGCACCGCGCCGGTCGGCGCGTCGGCGGTGGTGAACTGCCGGGGGTTGGTGGAGATCGAGCCGCACCCGCTGGGCAGCGGGCCGGCGGGGGTGCTCGCATAGCTGCCGGCGCCCACGGTGGCGGCAGCGGCCGGGGAGCCGGCGGTGCCAGCTGCGGCCGGCGTGCCGGCGGTGGCGGCGCCCGCCACGACGGCGCCGGCGAGTAGCAGGAGCGGGATGCTGGCGGCCAGCATCCGGGAGCGGGGTCGGGCGGACGCTTTCATGATGCCTCCGGATGGCGACGGACCCCGGCGGCGCGGTGGGCAACGCCGGGGTCGGCCGCCGGCTGTGGCGGACTTGACGGCCGTGAGAGCGCTCTCTGAGATGCGGACGCTAATGCATCCATGTCATTACGTCAATGTTGCCGAGCGGTTGCCCGGCGGTGCGCGGCGGTGCCCGGCGGTGCCCGGCGGTGCGCGGCGGTGCCCGGCGGTGCGCGGCGGTGCCCGGCGGCGCGCGGCGGTGCCCGGCGGTGCGCGGTGGTGCGCGGCCGGCCGTCAGGCCGAGTCGCGGACCACCAGCTCGGTCTGAAGGGTCAGCGCGGTCTCGATCTGCTCACCGGCGATCAGCCGCAGCAGCTGGCGGGCCATCTGGCGGCCCAGCCCGACGATCGGCTGCCGCACGGTCGTCAGCGGCGGATCGGTGTACCGGGCCATCTCGATGTCGTCGAAGCCGATCACCGCCACGTCGTCCGGGACCCGCCGGCCGGCCTCGCGGAGGGCGCGCAGCGCGCCGTGCGCCATCAGATCGGAGGCGACGAAGACCGCGTCCAGCCGCGGGTCGTCGGCGAGCAGTTGGCGCATGGCCGTCGCGCCGGACTCCCGGGTGAAGTCGCCGACCGCCACGATCGACCGGCGGTCGGAGTCGCGCAGCACGGCCCGGTACGCGGCCAGCCGGTCGATCCCGGCGCCCATGTCCTGCGGACCGGCGATGGTGGCGATCCGGCGCCGGCCGGTGGCGAGCAGGTGCCGGATGGCCGCCGCCACCCCACCGGCCTGGTCGACGTCCACGTGCGGCAGCGTGCTGGCCCGCCCGAGCGGGCGGCCGCCGCAGACCACCGGCACCTGGGACCGGGCCAGGGTGGCCGGCAGCGGATCGGAGCCGTGCAGCGAGGCGATCAGCACCCCGTCCACGTGCCCGCCGGTGGCGTACCGCTCGATCCGTTCGTGGCTGGCCGGCGAGTGCGCGAGCATCAGCACGAGTTGCCGGTCCGCCGCCTCGAGCTGTTGGCTGACGCCGAGGATGATGCCCGGGAAGACCTGGTCGTCGGAGAAGACGCGGTTGGCCTCCTCGGTCAGCACCAGCGCGATCGAGCCGGTGCGCTGGGTCACCAGACTGCGGGCGGCGGGATTCGGCACGTACCCGAGCTCGTCCACGGCGCGGCGGACCCGGCTCTGGATCTCCTCGGCGACCGTCGGCGACCCGTTCACCACCCGGGACACGGTGGCGCGGGAGACGCCGGCGCGCCGGGCCACCGCCTCCAGGGTCGGCCGTCCCGGTCCACCCGTCACCGCACACCTCCTGCGGTCATCGTAACGATCCCGCGGCCGCGCCGACGTGTGCCGGTCGCCGGCGGCGATCCACGCTTCCATCGTCTGAGAGAGCGCTCTCTTGACAAGAAGCCATTGTGGACCGCACGCTGATGCCTCCGTGAGAACGCTCTCTCACTCGGTGCGCCGCAGCGGTGCGGGCACCCGGCTTCTGATCGATGACCAGTGGATGACCTTGAGGGGGTCCCTGCCATGCGATTCACCCCATCCCGCCGCGCCGCGGCGGCCGTCCTGGCCGCGGTCGCGGCGCTGCCCAGCCTCGCCGCGTGCGGCGGTTCCAGCGGCGCCGGCGACGGCACCGTCACGCTCACCGTCGACGTGTTCAGCCAGTTCGGCTACCAGGACCTGTACAAGCAGTACATGGCCGCCCATCCGAACATCAAGATCGTCGAGCGGGGGACCGGCACGAACCTCGACGATTACTCGCCGAAGCTCACCCAGTGGCTGGCCGCCGGCGCGGGCGCCGGCGACGTGGTGGCCATCGAGGAGGGGCTGCTCACCGAATACAAGGCCCACCCGGGCAACTTCGTGAACCTGCTCGACCACGGCGCCGGCGAGCTGCAGGGCAGCTTCATGGACTGGAAGTGGAACCAGGGGCTCAGCGCGGACGGCAAGCAGCTGATCGGCCTCGGCACCGACGTCGGCGGCATGGCCATGTGCTACCGCAAGGATCTCTTCGCCAAGGCGGGCCTGCCCACCGATCGCGCCGCCGTGTCGAAGCTCTGGCCCACCTGGGACGCCTACGTCGCCACCGGGCGGAAGTTCACGGCCGCGCACGCCGGCGCCAGCTTCCTGGACGCCGCCACCAACACCTTCAACACGATCCTGCTGCAGACCGCCGGGAACACGACGGGTTACAGCTACTACGACACGGCCGGCAACCTCGTGGTGGACAGCAACCCCGCGGTACGCCAGGCGTGGGACACCACCGTACGGATCGTCGACGCCGGGCTGTCCGGGAAGTACGGCGCCTGGTCGGACGAGTGGGTTGCCGCGTTCAAGCAGGGCAAGTTCGCCACCATCGCCTGCCCGGCCTGGATGACCGGGGTGATCGAGGGCAACTCCGGCCCCGAGGCCAAGGGGAAGTGGGACATCGCCACCGTGCCCGGCGGCGGCGGCAACTGGGGCGGCTCCTTCCTCGCGGTCCCCAGGCAGGGCAAGCACCAGAAGGAGGCCATCGAGTTGGCCAAATTCCTCACCAGCCCGCAGGGTCAGGTCGGCGCGTTCAAGGACAAGGGCACCCTGCCGTCGTCCCCGCAGGCGCTCGACGACCCGGCCGTGAAGGACGCGCACAACGCGTACTTCAACAACGCGCCGGTGGGACAGATCTTCGGCGCGGGTGCCCGCAGCCTCAGGCCGGTCTACATGGGACCGAAAAACCAGGCCGTCCGGACCGAGGTCGAGAACGCCATCCGTACGGTGGAACTCGGCCAGCGCGGCGCGGACCAGGGCTGGTCCGACGCGGTGACCAAGGCCAAGGCCGCCGCGCAGAAGTGAAGCCGACGCCTATCGGGTACCGGTGGAGCCGGCTGGACGACCGACTGTCGCCGTACCTCTACATCGCCCCGTTCTTCGTGCTCTTCGCCGCCTTCGGCCTCTACCCGCTCGGCTACACGGCCTGGGTCTCGCTGCACGACTGGGACCTGATGGCCGCCGAGCACCCCTTCGTGGGGTTGGCCAACTACACCGCCCTGCTCGGCGATGCCGACTTCTGGAACTCCGTGCTCAACACGCTGGGCATCTTCGTGCTGTCCACCGTCCCGCAGCTGCTGCTGGCGCTGTGGCTCGCGCACCTGCTCAACCGCACCCTGCGGGCCCGGACGGCGTTCCGGATGGGCATCCTGGTGCCGAACGTGACCAGTACGGCGGCCGTGGCGATCGTCTTCGGCCAGCTCTTCAGCCGGGAGTTCGGGCTGGTGAACTGGGCTTTGGGGCTCGTCGGCGCGGACGGCGTCGACTGGCACGGCAACCGGTTCGGCTCCTGGCTCGCGGTGGCCACCATGGTCGACTGGCGGTGGACGGGCTACAACGCGCTGATCTTCCTGGCCGCCATGCAGGCCATCCCGCGCGACCTGTACGAGTCGGCCGCGCTGGACGGCGCCCGGCAGGCCCGGCAGTTCTGGTCCATCACCGTGCCGCTGCTCCGGCCGACGATCATCTTCTGCACGGTCATCTCCACCATCGGCGGCCTGCAACTGTTCACCGAGCCGCTGATGTTCAACTCCGGCACCAACCCGATCCGCGGCGGGCCGCTGCGCGAGTCGCAGACGGTGACCATGTACATGTTCGAGAACGCCTTCGCGCCGAACTTCAACTTCGGCTACGGCTCGGCCGTGGCGTGGATGCTCTTCCTGCTCATCGTCGTGGTGGCGGCCGCCAACGTGGCCCTGATCCGCCGTTCCGCCCGGCGAGGAGGCCGAGCATGACGACCCTGCTGACCCGCCCGAACCCGTCCCTGACCAGCGACGACCCGCGCGGCTCGACCCGGCGCCGCCGCGGCTCCGGTGCAGACCTGTGGAACGCCAGCCGGCTCACCTACCTCACCCTGGTCGCGGCCTGCCTGGTCTCGCTCTTCCCCATCTACTGGATGGTGGTGGTGGCCACCCGATCGAACGACGCCATGGGCCAGGTGCCCCCGCCGGTGCTGCCCGGCGGCGAGCTGGCCGGCAACGCCGGCCGGCTGCTCGGCAACCCCGACGCCAACTTCCTCACCGGCCTGCTCAACTCGGCGATCGTGGCCAGCTGCGTCACGGTCTCGGTGGTGTTCTTCTCGTCCCTGGCCGGCTTCGCCTTCGCCAAGCTGCGGTTCCGGGGCCGCAACAAGCTGCTCCTGATGATCATCGCGACCATGGCCGTGCCCACCCAGCTCGGGGTGATCCCGCTCTACCTGCTGATGACCCGGCTCGGGTGGAACAACCACCTCCAGGCGGTCATCGTGCCGACCCTGGTCACCGGGTTCGGAGTGTTCCTGATGCGCCAGTACGCCGACCAGGCGGTCGCCGACGAGCTGATCGAGGCGGCCCGGATGGACGGCTGCCAGACCCTGCGGATCTACTGGAACGTGGTGCTGCCGGCGCTGCGCCCGGCGGCCGCCGTGCTCGGCCTGCTCACCTTCATGACCACCTGGAACGACTTCATCTGGCCGTACGCGGTGCTCAACGATCCGCAGAACCCGACCGTGCAGCTGTCCCTGCGGGCCCTGTCTCAGGGCTACTACCAGGACATGTCGCAGATCTTCACCGGCACCGCCATCGCCACGGTGCCGCTGCTGGTCGTCTTCGTCGTCTTCGGCCGGCAGATCGTCGGCGGCATCATGGAGGGAGCGGTCAAGGCATGATCCGTTTTCCGGACAACTTCGTGTGGGGCGCGGCCACCTCGGCGTACCAGATCGAGGGCGCGACCGGCGCGGACGGCCGCTCGCCGTCCATCTGGGACACCTTCGCCGCGATGCCCGGCGCGGTGGCCGGTGGCCACACCGGCGACCCGGCGTGCGACCACTACCGCCGCTACCGCGAGGACGTCGCGCTGATGGCCGACCTGGACCTGCGGGCGTACCGGTTTTCGGTGGCCTGGCCGCGGATCCGCCCGGCCGGCGCCGACCGGACCAACGCCGCCGGCCTGGACTTCTACGATCGGCTGGTGGACGCGCTGTGCGCGCACGGCATCGAGCCGCTGCCGACGCTCTACCACTGGGACCTGCCACAGGAGCTGGAGGACCGGGGCGGCTGGACCGTCCGGGACACGGCCGAGCGCTTCGCCGGCTACGCGGTGGCCGTACACGATCGGCTCGGCGACCGGGTGCGGACCTGGACGACCCTGAACGAGCCCTGGTGCTCGGCGTACCTCGGCTATGGCAGCGGCCTGCACGCTCCCGGCCGGCGCGACCCGGCGGCGGCGTTCGCGGCGCTGCACCACCTGCTGCTCGCGCACGGCCTGGCCGCCCAGGCCCTGCGCGCCGGCGGCGCCCGCTCGATCGGCCTGGTCGTCAACCCCGCCGCGGTCCGGCCCGTCGACCCCGCCAGCGCCGCGGACCTCGACGCGGTACGGCTGGTCGACGGCCTGCACAACCGGATCATCCTGGAACCGGTCCTCGGTCGCGGCTACCCGGACGACATGCTCGAGCACATGTCCCGATACGGCTCCGGTCTCGGCGCCGGGCACGGCGGCCTCGACTGGCTGGAGGCGACCGACGAGAAGACGATCGGGGCGCCGCTCGACCTGCTCGGGGTGAACTTCTACGCGCCCACCTACGTGGCCGCCCGGCCCGGCGCGCCGGGTGCGCCGCCCTACCCGGGCAGCGAGGGCATCGACTTCCCGCCGCCGACCGGCCCGGTCACGGACATGGGGTGGGGCATCGACCCGTCGGCGCTGACCGACGTGCTGCGGCGGATCGGCGCCGATGCGCCCGGGATACCGCTCATGGTCACCGAGAACGGCGCGGCGTTCCCGGACCGGATCGTCGACGGCCGGGTCCGGGACGCCGGCCGGATCGGCTACCTCGACGGGCACCTGCGGGCCGCGCACGCGGCGCTGGCCGCCGGCGTCGACCTGCGCGGCTACCTGGCCTGGTCGCTGCTGGACAACTTCGAGTGGGCGGAGGGATACGGCAAGCGCTTCGGGCTGGTCCACGTCGACTACGCCACCCAGCGCCGGACGTGCAAGGACAGCGCGCACTGGTACGGCTCGGTGGTGGCGGCCAACGCGCTGCCCGGCGATCCGCCCGGGGACTGACCCGCGCCCCGGGCGCTTCGGCCCGGTGGACCGGACATCGGTTCGGACCCGACGGCCGGCGCGTCCCCGACGGTCCCGACGGCCGGCGCGTCCCCGACGGTCCCGACGGCCGGCGCGTCCCCGACGCTTCGGTCCCGACGGCCGGCGCGTCCCGGACGCTTCGGACCCGGCGGCCGGGGAAAGGGAAACGGCATGACCGACCGGCGGGTGACCCTCGACGACCTGGGCGCGTGGCTGATCAAGGGCAACGCCGACGCGGCGGACCTGGTCGGCCGGTTCGCCCGCGATCCGCGGGTGTCCGGCTGGTGCGTCCGGCCGGGCTACCGGGCCCGGCTGATGCGGGCGGGGCAGCCGGTGGTGTTCTGGGCCAGCGGGAGCCGCGGCCGGTTGCGGTACGGCGTCTGGGGGCTCGGCCGGGTGACCGGGCCGGCCGAGCCCGGGGAGCCCGGCTCGCCCTGGTCGGTCCCGCTCGACCTGACCATCCTGGCCGAGCCGTCGCGGCTGACCCGGCGGGAACTGGGCGCCGACCCTCGGCTGGCCGACCTGGAGGTGCTCCGTCAGCCCCAGGCCGCCAACCCCTCGTACCTGACGGTTGCGCAGTTCGCCGCCCTGTGCCAGCACCTGCCGACGGGCTGAGCCGGCCGGGTTCGGCGGGGGACCGTCCGGGAGGGCGCCATGCACTACGGTGCCGATCATGCGTCGCCCCCTCCTCGTCACCGCAGCTCTGCCGGCGGTTCTCCTGGCCGGTTGCACGGACACCCCGACCCCGGCCCCCTCGTCGTCCGCCGCGGCCGGACCCTCGGCCTCCGCCAGCGCGCCGGCCGTCGACTACGCGGCCTGGCAGGCCGGTCGGTCCACCCCGGTGGCCGATCCGATCTATCCGGCCCGCGGCACCGACGCGCTGGACGTGCTGCACTACGGCCTCACGCTGGACTGGTCTCCCACCAGCCGGGTGCTCACCGGGAGCGCCACGCTGCACATCCGGCCCACCCGGGACGCGGCCCAGCTGAGCCTCGACTTCATGCCTTACCAGGTCGACGCCGTGACCCTGGACGGCGCTCCGGTCACCGGTGCGGTGCGGCAGGAAAAGCTCACCGTGGCCGCGCCGGTCACCGCGGACCGGCCGGTGACGCTGGTGGTCAAATACCACGGCAAGCCGCGGACCACCCCGATGCCGTCGCACCGCAGCGACGCCGAGCACCTCGGCCTGACCGTCACCAAGGACGGCGGACTCTGGACGATGCAGGAGCCCTTCGGCGCCTTCACGTGGTATCCGGCGAACGACCAACCCTCGGACGAGGCGCTCTACGACATCGAGGTGCGGGTGCCGGCAGGGTGGACGGCGGTGGCGTCAGGAGTCCCGGGCGAGGACTCCGGGGGAACGTTCCGGTACCGCAGCACCGATCCGGTGGCGACGTACCTCACCACGCTGGCCGTCGGGCGCTACCAGAAGGTCACCGCGGCCGGGCCGCGCGGCATCCCGCTGACGTACTGGTACCGCAAGGGAACCGACGACCGGCTGGTGCCGATCATGAAGCGGTCCCCCAAGTACCTGGCCTGGCTGGAGAAGAAGTTCGGCCCGTACCCGTTCTCCAGCGGGGGTGTCGTGGTGGTGGACTCCGCGTCCGGCATGGAGACGCAGCAGATGATCACCATGGGCGGCAAGGTGGCGAACTCGGCCAAGCGGCGCGAGGGGTGGGGCATCGACCTGCTGCACGAGTACGCCCACCAGTGGTTCGGTGACTCGGTCACCCCGACCAACTGGCGCGACCTCTGGCTCAACGAGGGCTGGGCCACGTACGCGCAGGACCTCTACACCCAGGAGACCAACGGCTTCAGCGACGCCAGCCTCGACAGGTATCTGCGCGAGACGGACGGCAGGCTGCGCAAGAAGCTCGGGCCGCCCGGCAAGCCGAAGGCCGACCAGTTCGCCGAGGGCAACGTGTACGTCTGCGCCGAAGCGATGCTGCGGCAACTGAACAAGGCCCTCGGCGACCAGAAGTTCTTCGCGCTGGCCCGGGCCTGGGTGGCGGAGCAGCGAAACACCCAGCAGACCAGGGCATCGTTCATCGCCTTCGTCAACAAGAACACCGGCCGGAACTTCACCGGACTCATCAACGCGTGGCTGGATTCCCCCACCACGCCGAAGTGATGCCGGGGGTCGGTCAGCTTCCGGACGTGGCCGGGGCCGGGGTGGTCGTCGCGGCTGCGGTCCGCCGTGCCTTGCCGACGCCGGAGAGCCGGTCGCGTCCCCAGCTGACGCTCCGGTCGAGCACGCTTCGGGCCATGATGATCACGCAGGTCGTGCCGTTGACGAAGGACGCCAGCACGTCGCTCGGGTGGTGCATCCCGCGGTACATCCGGCCCAGCGCCACCCCGACCGGGACGGCGATCAGCAGCCACCAGATCGCCTTGGCGCCGGTGCTCCGGGCCCGCATGGCCATCAGCAGCGCGATGCCGACGTACAGGGCGGTGGCCGCGGAGGTGTGGCCGGACGGGAAGCTCGAGGTCGGCGGGGAGGCGTCCATGTGCGGCACGTCCGGCCGGTGCCGGTCGATGACCAGCGTGGTGAGGAAGAAGACCAGGGCCTGGGTGGCCACCGCGGCGGTCAGGAACAGCGGCTCCCGCCAGCGGCGTAGCCACAGGAACAGGCCCAGCGCCACCAGGACGGTGGTGGCCACGATCACCTGGGTGCTGGCCAGGGTGCTGAACACCAGCGAGACGTTGTTGAGGTCGCCGGAACGATCCGCGGCCAACTCGCGGTTGACCGAATCCTCCACAGTGAACGGCCAGGTGTGGTTGAGCACCTTGGTGACCAGGAGGCCGAGCAGGATCATCCCGGCCAGCAGCAGGGCCACCGGGAGGACCACCCGCTTGGCGATCCGTGCCGCTACGTCTGTTGCCGCCACGTCTGACATGGGCCCGGCAGTACCCATATCGGCGTTCGGCTAAGCCCACCCGGCGGCCGGCCCGCCCGGCACGCCACCGGCCCCGTCCGCTGCGGTTCGCTCGCCGGCCGGTCCGCCGGGCTCAGGCCGGTTCGGCGGCCGGCCGGGCGGGCTCGCCGGTTCGGCGGGCGGCCGGGCTCAGGCCGGTTCGGCGGCCGGCCGGGCGGGCTCGCCGGTTCGGCGGGCGGCCGGGCTCAGGCCGGTTCGGTGGGCGCGTCGGTGACGGCGGGCTCCACGCCCTCCCGGATCGGCCGCACCCGACGACCGCCGACCCGCTGCCGCCAGCTGGCGAACGCGGCCGTGGTCGCGGCCAGCACGCCTATCCCGAGCAGCCATCCGCCCACCACGTCGCTGGTCCAGTGCACCCCGAGCGCGATCCGGCTCACCCCGGTCAGGCCGGCCACCAGCACCGCGGCGACCCACAGGCCCCAACGGGCGGCCGGACGACGCCGGACGAACGGCAGCAGCACCAGCAGGAACACCCCGGCCGCCAGGGTCGAGTTGAGCGCGTGGCCCGACGGGAACGAGTAGCCGGTCGCCCGGGCCACCGGGTCGAGCAACTCCGGCCGGTGCCGGCCAACGAGCAGCTTGAGCAGCAGACCGAGCAGGCCGCCGGCCACCATCGTGGCGACCGCCCACCCGGCCAGCCGGCGGGCGTCGCGACGCCACAACCAGATGGCCAGCCCGGCCACGGCCACCCGCAGCGTCATCGGGGCGAAGACGGTGGTCCACACCCTCATCAGGTCGACCCACGCCGGATGCCCGAGGGCGTACCGGTGCAGCGCGTCGGTGACCGCCTGGTCGAGGTGGCGCAGCGGCGCCCAGGCGTCCAGCACCAGGAGAACCAGCAGCGAGAACGGCACCAGCACCAGGAACGCCGCCGCGGCGCCGATGGTGAGGCGGAGGCCGAGCGAGCGGTTCGGGTCCAGCCGCCGGGCCCGCCAGGATGCGGGACGGTGGTGGTGCGGGCCGGGTGCGGTCATGCAGCGGCCCTTACCCCGGCGCGCCCGGTCGTATCCGTACCGGACGCGCCGCGAATCCTCAGCTCAGGGCGCCGGCCGGAAGCTCGCCCGGACCGCCGCCAGGCCGGCCGCGTCGCCCGCCCACTCCGCGTCGGAGCCGACCCAACCCAGCGTGTACGCCCGGTCGCCGGCCGCCGTCACCGTGCGCAGGCTGCGCATCCGTTCCCCGTCCGGCGCCGTCCACTGGCAGTCCCACTCGGCCCGGCCGTCCTGGCGACCGAGCCGCA
Source organism: Plantactinospora siamensis (assembly GCF_042434095.1). Taxonomy (NCBI): domain Bacteria; kingdom Bacillati; phylum Actinomycetota; class Actinomycetes; order Micromonosporales; family Micromonosporaceae; genus Plantactinospora; species Plantactinospora siamensis. The sequence continues at coordinate 64,915 of NZ_JBHLUE010000002.1, read as the reverse complement.
CCCTGTGGTACTTCGGCAGCACGCCGCCGTTCACCCCCCGGCGCTCCTCGCCGCGCAGCAGCCCCACCGGGTCGTCGGCGGCCAGTTGCGCGGGCGTGGCCGGGTCGACGCTGAGCGACCGGACCGACCGGGGGTCCTGGAAGCAGGAGACGCCCTCGTCCTGGAAGTAGACCCAGCCGACCGGCACGGTCAGCCGGAAACCCCCGGGGCCGGTGTACCAGGTCCACCCGTCCGGCGGCGGGTAGCTCTCCCCGACCGGCGCGGGCGAGCCCGCGATGACCACCTTGTCCGGCCGGGGTGGCCCGATGCAGGGGAACGGCGGCGGCGGGATGCCGGCCCCGCCCGGCGGCGGTCCGCCGCGTCCGCCCGGGCCGCCTCCGTCGCCCGGCCGGTCCGGGTCCGGCGTCGAGGTGCCGGCGGCGTCGCTCGCCGAAACGGTGGGGGAGCCGTCGCGGTCCCGGTTGAGCGCCAGCGCCGTGCCGACGGCCGCCAGCACCACGGCCAGCGCGGCCGCGGTCACCGTCACCCACCACCAGCGCCGGGAGTGCCGTCCCGGCTCGCCGCCGGCGGCGGGAATGACCTCGGTACGCGCCCGGCCGGGCGGCGGGCCCGGCTCGGCCGCGGCGCTCAGCGCGGCCCACTCCGGCCCCGACTTCACCTCGGTACGGACCAGCGCGGCGAGCCGGGCGCCCACCCCGGACCAGTCGGCCACGGTGGGCTCGTCGTCCACCGCGGTGGTGTCCAGCGCCGAGTTGAGCAGGCGTTCGATCTCGGTCGCGGTCAGCCGGCGGGCCGGGTCCCGGCGCAGCAGCCCGGCCAGCACGGGAGCGAGCGGCCCGGCGTGCGGCGCCGGGTCGGGCGGCTTGGTGGCCAGCGCGGTGAGCGTGGCCATGGCGGTGGACCGGGCGTACGGGGATTTGCCCTCCACGGCCGCGTGCAGGGTGGCGCCCAGCGACCACAGGTCGGTGGCCGCGGTCGACGCGCCCTCGGCCGCGCGTTCCGGCGCCACGTACTCGGGCGACCCCATGATCATGCCGGACCGGGTGATCCCGTCCCGGCCGTCGTCCAGGGTGGCCAACCCGAAGTCGGTGAGCATGATCCGACCGTCGTCGGCCATCAGCACGTTGCCCGGCTTGACGTCCCGGTGCACCACGCCGGCGCGGTGCGCGGCGGTGAGCGCGTCGAGCACCGCCAGCCCGATCTGGGCGGCGCGTCGGGGTGACACCGGCCCGGCCTCGAGGACGTCCTGCAGGGACCGGGAGGGGACGTACTCCATCACGATCCACGGCGTGGAGTCCACGCTCACCACGTCGTGCACGCTGACCACGTTGGGGTGGTTCAGCCGGGCGGTGAGTCGCGCCTCGCGGAGGGTACGGGCGACGAGCCGGTCCTGTTCCTCGCCGCCCAGCCAGTCCGGGAGGGCGACCTCCTTGACGGCGACGTCGCGGTGCAGCACCTCGTCCCGGGCAAGCCAGACCCGCCCCATTCCGCCCTGGCCCACCAGGCGCAGCAGCCGGTAGCGCTCCCCGATCAGCACAGCCGCATCGCCGTTCCCTCCACCGTTTCGGTCCGGTCACCCACAATAGTCAGCGAAGCTCGTTGATTGGGTGCCGACGTTGTGGGGCCCGAGGGGCGGGACCGCGAGCACCTGCTGCCCAGCGATGGTGCGGGTGGATCCTGACGGACATGAGACACCTTCAATAGGGTCGGGTCAATGTCCGGCGGCATCCCTCTCGGACGCTGCGCTGACCATCGGTGGCCCTGCGTGACGACCTGGCCCGGCTGCTCGTATCCTTTCCGGCGTAACGGGCCGGTCAGGGAAGGAAGCGTCGTGAGCAACCGCGAGACGTTGGAGTTCCAGGCAGAGGCGCGCCAACTGCTCCAGCTGATGGTGCACTCGATCTACTCCAACAAGGACATTTTTCTCCGCGAGCTGATCTCCAACGCGTCGGACGCGCTGGACAAGCTGCGCATCGCGTCGATGGTCGACAAGGAGCTGGCGGTCGACGCCTCGGACCTGCACATCGAGCTGGAGGTGGACCCCGGGACGCGTACGCTCACCGTCCGGGACAACGGCATCGGGATGTCCCGCGACGAGGTCGTGGAGCTGATCGGCACGATCGCCAAGTCCGGCACCGCGGAGCTGCTGCGCAAGCTCCGGGAGGCCAACGACGGCGCCGCCTCGCAGGAGCTGATCGGGCAGTTCGGCGTCGGTTTCTACGCCACCTTCATGGTGGCCGACCGGGTCACCCTGACCACCCGCCGGGCCGGCGAGACCACCGGCACGCGCTGGGAGTCGACGGGCGAGGGCACGTACGACATCGAGCAGGTCGCCGACGCGCCGCAGGGTACGGCCGTCACCCTGCACCTCAAGCCGGCGGATCCCGAGGACCACCTGTACGACTACACCGCCGAGTGGAAGATCCGGGAAATCGTCAAGCGGTACTCGGACTTCATCGCCTGGCCGATCCGGATGACCGTGGAGCGGCCCGGTGAGCCCCGCGAGGGCGGCGAGCCCGGCGAGCCGGTGCGCGAGGTCCAGACCCTCAACTCGATGAAGGCGCTCTGGGCCCGCCCGCGGGACGAGGTCGACGACGCCGAATATCACGAGTTCTACAAGCACGTCAGCCACGACTGGACGGATCCGCTGGAGATCATCCACATGCGGGCCGAGGGGACGTTCGAGTACGAGGCGCTGCTCTTCCTGCCGGCGCACGCGCCGTTCGACCTGTTCTCCCGGGAGGGCCGGCGCGGGGTCCAGCTGTACGTCAAGCGCGTCTTCATCATGGAGGACTGTGAGGCGCTGACCCCCAACTACCTGCGGTTCGTCAAGGGTGTGGTGGACGCTCACGACCTGTCGCTGAACATCTCCCGGGAGATCCTCCAGCAGGACCGGCAGATCCGGGCCGTGCGGCGGCGGCTGGTCCGCAAGGTGCTGTCGACCGTCAGGGAGATGCGGGAGAAGCAGCCGGAGCGCTACCGCACCTTCTGGACCGAGTTCGGCAAGGCGTTCAAGGAGGGCCTGCTCGAGGACGCCGACAACCGCGACACGATCCTCGACCTCATCTCGGTGGCCTCGACCCACGACCCGGAGCAGCCGACCACGCTGCGCGGGTACGTCGAGCGGATGAAGGACGGCCAGACCGACATCTTCTACCTCACCGGCGAGACGCGGGCCGGCGTCGAGAACTCGCCGCACCTGGAGGCGTTCCGGGCCAAGGGGTACGAGGTGCTGCTGCTCACCGATCCGGTGGACGAGGTGTGGGTCGAGCAGGTGGGCCAGTTCGACGGGAAGCCATTGCGGTCGGTGGCCAAGGGCCAGATCGACCTGGACACCGAGGATGAGAAGAAGGCGGCCGAGTCGGAGCACCAGGACCGGCAGCGGGAGTTCGAGTCCCTGCTGACGTGGCTGGGCGAGCGCCTCGCCGACGACGTCAAGGAGGTGCGGCTGTCCACCCGGTTGACCACCTCGCCCGCGTGCGTGGTCGGGGACGCCGAGGACATCACGCCGACGCTGGAGAAGCTCTACCGGGCGATGGGGCACGACGTGCCGCAGACCCGGCGGATCCTCGAGCTGAACCCGACGCATCCGCTGGTCACCGGCCTGCGTAAGGCGCACGAGCAGGGTGCCGAGGGCGAGGCGTTGGGGCGTACGGCCGAGTTGCTGTACGGGATGGCGTTGCTGGCCGAGGGTGGCGAGCTGAAGGACCCGGCGCGCTTCGCCCGGCTGCTGGCCGACCAGCTGAGCGCGACCGTCTGACGAACCGCCCTGCGTACCGTTCGGTGATCCGACCGGTACGCAGGGCAGCGGTCGCTCGACGTTCTTCGATAGCATCGCCTCGGGGAGGCGATGGCGGTGTTTCCTGAGGATGCCGAGCTGGCCGCGGCTGACCGATGGGTCGACGACTGGCAGGAGCGGATCGAGCGGCAGGCCACGCAGGCCCGCGACCTGGCCGAACGGGTACGCGGCCTGACCGGCACGGCTCGCAGCCGGGACGGCCTGGTCGAGGTGACGGTGTCCTCGTCGGGCGCGTTGACCGAGCTGCGCCTGGCCGAGGGGATCCGCCGGCGGCCCGCCGCGGACACCGCCCAGCAGATCATGGAGGTGCTGGGCGTCGCGACCGCGCAGCTCGCCGAGCGGGTCACGCAGGCGACGGCGGAGACACTGGGCGCCGACAGCCCGGCCGGTCGTGCGGTGATCGAGTCGTACGCCCGGCGGGTTCCGCCGTCCACCGAGCGGGCCGATGATGGCCGGCCATAACCACGTCGCAGTCACCACCGCCGACCTGATCAGCCACGCCGGTCACGTGGAGACGGTGGCGTCGGCGGTGACCACGGCCAAGCAGGCCGGCGAGGCGACCAGCCCCGGCCCGGACGCGTACGGGAAGCTCTGCGTGATGGTCCCGGTCATGCTCGGGGCCCTGCAGGGCGTGCTGGTGGCCGGCATCGACCAGGCGGCGCACTCGCTGCACGACACCGCCGAGCGGCTGCGCTCCACCGCGGTTGGCTATGACTCGACCGACGCCGAGGTGTCGGCGAACATGCGCCGGGCCGGCGGTTTGCCGTGACGGTGAATCCGCTGGTGGTGGGGAAGCTCGATCAACCGGTGGATGCCTGGGCCGGGGTGTGGATCGCCGAGGACATCGAGCTGATCGGCCAAGGGGTGAAATCCGGCAGCTGGGTGGACACGGGCCTCGGGGTGGTGGGCGCGGCCCTGGACGGGCTCGCGTTGATCTCCGACCCGGTCGGCGCCCTCCTGCAGTACGGGGTCGCGTGGCTCATCGAGCACGTCAAGCCGTTGAGCCAGGCGCTGGACTGGTTGGCGGGCGACCCCGGGCAGATCGCCGGAAACGCGCAGACCTGGCGCAATGTGGCGGCCTCGCTGGGTACCCAGGCGGCGGACCTGGCTTCGGCGGCGCGGTTGGACCTGTCGGAGTGGTCGGGAGCCGCGGCCTCGGCGTACCAGGTTTGGTCGGGCCAGCAGCAGGACGCGATCGGTGGGTTGGCCAAGGGCGCCGAGGTGATGGCGGCCATCACCGAGGGGGCCGGGTTCCTCATCTCCGCCGTACGGGCGTTGGTCCGGGACGCGATCGCCACGGTGGTGTCCCGGCTCATCGTGTACGCCGCCGAGGAGGTCGGGACGCTCGGTTTCGGCACGCCGCTGGTGGTCGAGCAGGTCAGCACCCTGGTGGCCTCCTGGGCCGCGAAGATCTCCCGGTGGCTGCGCGGCCTGCTGTCCAGCCTCCGTGAGCTGGCCTCGCGCAGCCGGCAGCTGGAGAAGCTCATCGAGCTGCTGAAGCGGGTCCTCAACAAACTCCGCGGCAAGCACGAGCCCGAGAACAGGTGGCCCGGCACCAACCCATCCAAGCGGCCAAACCCGGATGCCAAGCCAGGCGGTAAGCGTACTGATGCCCATCCCACCAAAAAGCTGGACAGACCACTGAGGCGGGAGAACGAGTCCGCCGACGTGCTCGCCCAAAACGGCTACGATGTTGAGCAGAACCCCGGAACCAAGCCAAATGGTACGAATCCTGATTACAAAATCGAGGGCCAGTACTTCGACTGCTACTCGCCCGACACCTCCAACTTGGATAACCTGCGGAACACAATGAGCAAGAAGGTGAAGCGGGACCAGGCAGACCGGCTCGTACTCAACCTCGATGACTGTCCCCTGACGCCTGCTGACATTGAGGACGTGCTGCGGCGTAAGCCAATTCAGAACCTGCAAGAGGTCCTCCTTGTCCAGGGCGGCAAAGTGATCCCGTTTTTCCCCTTCCCCTGAACGGACGATAAGAGATGGCTATCGAGCACGACTTGTACGGTGAGGCCGACCTGAGCGACTCTGAGTTCGTCAGCTTCATCGCTACCTCCGTCGACGGGAAAATTTTCGATGAGGGCCTGATCAAGGCTAGGAGCATGGATGTCATCGCCTATCGAGTCTCCGAGGATGATGAGATGTCGGCGGCGGACAATTTCGGGTTTCGGCCTCGCGTGACGGCCACGTTTCGCTTTCACAACCTGGCTTCGTCCGAGGAGAGGGGTCTCGCTCAGATCGTGATGTACCGGACGGTCCTCGAGTTTTTCGAGCGGTTCTCGGGTCGGGGCGTTCTGCTGTTCAACGGCGAGGAAGTCACCATCCAGAAGCTCGGTGAGGAGATTGAGATCAACAGTGGCTGGGAGGAGTGGACCGACAACGAGGCGCTGCAATCGCTGATCAACGGCTACGCCTTCAGGCCGCTCCCACAGCCACTGCTCTGAGCACCGTGGACGCGCAGACCTACTCGTCGATCGTCGCCATGTGCGCCGGGCTGGCCGGCCGGCTCTCGGACGACGTCCTGGGAGTGGTCCGGGAGCACTACTCCGCCGGCGAGTGGGAACTGGCGGAGTCGGCGTTGCTGCTTGGTCTCCGAAACGAGACCATAGGCATCACCGGCGTTGAGGCCGATGCCATCCGTTCTGTCTTGGAGGACCCGAACACGCCGGACCTGGCCGCCGTGACGATCATCGAGGCGTTGCCGCCACGGGCGTATTCCTTCCAGCCAACGGGACCGTCGACCGCTCCCACATCGCGCTCGGCCGACCAACTCCTGTCCGCGGCTGCTCCTCGCCATGGCGGCCTCGATCTACGCCGCGCCTGGCGCGAACCCCTGGCTGACGTGTCAGGGACAGGGACCTGGACCTACTTGCTCCTCGTCGTGCCGGGGACCGACGAGCTCCCGACCTACGCGGGTCTCAGCTCGGAGCTCTGGGTGGGGCTGCACGAGAAGTGGCCAGTTGAAGTTGTCGCGATGGGGTGCCAGCTGTCGCCTTATCAGGCAGCGGTTTGGTCTGTCGCACAGCCGGTCTGGTCAGCCGCGCCAATGGCGCCGCCGGACCAGGATGCTCCTGCTGCCAATCGACCGAGCTGAGATCTCACCTGTGCGGCCGGACGAGGTGAAGTGATGGCCACGTGGGATGAGTGGAGCAGCGCGTACGAGGCTGCCTACCTTGCTTTGCCCGAGGACCTCAACGTGCCGTGCCCCAACTGTGGCCATCGGTGTCTCCGGCTGGTGTTCACCGGCCATCTGGACCGGGGGGTCGGTTACGCCTCCTTCTGGTGTGACAACTGCCTGCAGGGCATCGTCGTTTCCCGGGCGCCCATACCGGCAGGTTCGGTCACCCGATCCATCGACGAAGCCCCCGACGACCGCCTGCCCAGGATCCCGAACTACCAGGTGGTCTCCTGAATTCCAGGGCGGAGTCTGACGATGGCTGTCGAGTACGACCTGCTGGGCGAGGCGGACTTGTCTGACGAGGAGTTCTTCGCCTTCCTGGGGGCGGTCGTGGGGACGAGAGCATCGAGATCAACAGCGACTGGCGGAGTGGACCGACAACGAGGCACTGCAACCGCTGATCAACGGCTACCCCCCAGGCCGCTCCCCCAGCCCCTCCTCTGACAGCAGGCCGCCCCGATGCCCGTACCTGAGGAGATCTTGGAATTTCGGTACCCGTCAGGCGGGTAGCAAATTCCAAGATTTACGAAAACAATCGGGGCCGGTGGGCGTGAGCCACCGGCCCCGATGCGGTTCGCGGAGCTGACGAGGGAGCCGCCCCCGATGGAAAACCGGCCCGGCCGGCCGGGCCCCTCAGTTTTCCGCATCTGCCTGTCGTGCATTTCGCCGGAAGATCAGGGATGCACCGGAAGCCCATCAAGTTACGGATCAGGCGTTGCTCTCCAGCTCGATCCAGCTTCCATCGCATGCGCAGGTGTCCCGGGCATTCGAATCAGCGGCAAAACGCATCTGCCCAGGAATAGTCAACCGGTTCCGGTGCGGAACCTAGTGATTGACGCACTGGGCGATGGACCATTGGTAGGTGGCGTGGCCGCTCGCGTCGGTCATCTGGAGCCAGGTCGAAACGCACCAGCGTTGGCTGCCGCTCAGGTTGTCGGTCAGAGTGGCGTAAACACCGTCGAAGCCGCACGCCTGCTGGCCACTTCCGGCGTAGCACGTCCGCTGCGGGCTGTACTTCGTCTGGCCGTCCCGGCCATACCCGATCTTCAGGATGTAAGGCAGCGAGGAGTGACAGTTCGTGTAGCCGTTGAAGTGGATGGTGCTGCCGGAGGCGTACGGGGAGGCTGCCAACGGCACGCACGAATTGCCGCTGCCGCCGCCATTCGGGTCCTTCGGCGCACCCTGCGGCGCAGCCTGGGCGGGAACTGCCCCCAGGAGCGCCAAACCGAGCGCCGCAGTCATGGCGACAGCACCCTTGCCCCATCGCCGGGGTCCGGTCTTTCGAGCGTCGGACAAATTCATGCCGGAGCCTTCCTAATAGAGCCGAACTTCGATGTGATGGGAGAACGGTAAATGCCTTCGCTTATGGTCGGCTGACGATCGGCTCGGCGGCGGCTTACGGTAGGCTGGCGTGGCGAAGCCGACCCGTGCCTGGAGGCGTAGCATCGAGAGTCAGGTCAGTTACAACGTGCTCGGTGAGCTCCAGGTACTGCGCCATGGCGAGCGTCTTCGGACCGGCCTCCGCCGGCAGCGGACGATCCTCGGTGTGCTGCTCCTGGAGCCCGGTCGTGTCGTGCCGACTGATCGACTGATCGACCTGATCTGGCACGGCCATCCCCCGGCCACCGCTCGCAATGCCTTACAGGGCGGCGTCTCGGGCATCCGGTCGATGCTTGGTGCGATAGCCCCCGTCACCTGGGTGCCGGACGGGTACCGCCTCGACGTGAGCGCCGGTTGCGTGGACCTTCATCGGTTCCGAGCACTGGTCGCCGAGGCCAAGCGTCTGGTGGGCGCGGAGCGAAGTTCCCGGCTAAAAGAGGCGCTCGGGCTGTGGCGTGGCCCGGTCCTGGAGGGCACCTTCACCGATGAGCTCCGCGTCCGGCTGTGCCAGGGGCTAGCGGAGGAGCGGCTCGGCGCGATCGAGGACCGCATTGCCACGGAACTCGCGCTGGGCTGGCACACCGGCCTGCTCGGTGAGCTCACCGACCTCGTGCGGCGATATCCGGAGCGGCAGATCCTGCTGGAGCAGTTGATGATCGCGCTGTACCGCAGCGGACAGGCGACCGCGGCGTTGACGGCGTACCGGGAGGCTCGCCGGAAGCTGGTCGATTCGCTGGGGATTGAGCCGAACAGTTCACTCCGCGACCTTGAGGTCGCCATCCTGCGCCAGGCGCCGGAACTGACGCTGGCGGGTCTGTCCAGGCCGGTGGCCGTGCACTTGTCGGGATCCGCCCCCGCCGCCGAGAAGGAGAGCCCGTCCGCAGAATCTGCGCCGGAGCACGAGACCGGGCCCGACTCGCTGGACACCGAGCCGACCGCCGACCACCAGCGCCGCTCGGACCTACTGGTCGCTCCGGCGCAGTTGCCTCGCGACGTACCGGTGTTCGCCGGTCGGGCTGAGGAACTGGTCCTGCTCGACAAGCACTGCGGCGGCGCTGGCGAGCAGGATGCGATCGTGGCCATCGCGGGCGCGCCCGGCATGGGAAAGACGGCCCTGGCCATTCACTGGGCCCACCGTGCCCGGGATCGGTTCCCGGATGGCCAGCTGTACGTCAACCTCCGCGGGTTCGACCCCAATGAGCTTGTAGTCGACCCGGGCGAGGCTGTCACCGACCTGCTGGAGGGCCTCGGGATAGGGGCCGACAGCCAACCTGCCCGGGTCTCCGCGCGGCTGGCGCTGTACCGGAGCACGCTGGCTGATCGGAAGGTACTGATCGTCCTCGACAACGCGCGGGACGCCGATCAGATCCGGCCACTCCTGCCGGCAGGCAACGGCTGCTGCGTACTCGTCACCAGCCGCGGGGATCTGGCCGGGCTGGTTGTGACCTCCTCAGCTGTGCCGTTACGGCTGAAAGAAATGCCCACCTCGGATGCCATCGAGCTGTTGGCGCTCCGCCTGGGCCGGTCGCGGGTCGCGGCCGAGCCCGAGGTCGCGCTGGACATCGTCCGGCGGTGCGGGAATGTACCGCTGGCCCTTTCCATCGTGGCCGCGCGAGCTGTGATGCGGCCCGAGTTCGGTCTCGGTCCGATCGCCGAGGAACTGCACGACGCGGACAACCTGCTGGTGGCGCTGGGCGACGGGGATCCGTTCAGCGACATCGAATCGGTCTTTTCCTGGTCCTACGAGGCGCTCACTCCGCCGGCCCAGCGCCTGTTCCGGCTGCTCGGCTGCGTCGTCGGCCGCGACGTGTCGGTCGACACGGTGGCGCAGCTCGGCGAGCAGCCGGTGGCGACGGCCCGCTCCCTGCTGCGGGAGCTGGACAAGGCGCATCTGGTGACCGAGCACCGGCCGGGGCGGTTCCAGATCCACGATCTGCTGCTCAAGTACGCGCGGCGTCTCCTCCGACGGATCGAGACCGCCGAATCGGCCGCAGCCGCGCAGCATCGCCTGTACGACCACTATTCGGCTCGCGCGGACGCCGCCGCCACGAAGGTCTTCCCCGGGCGGCCCCGGCTGCCCGGGCTCGCCTCCCCCGCGTCACGGTTCGACGACGTCGCGGCCGCGACCGACTGGCTCGACGAGGAGATACCGAACCTCGTGGCCGTCGCCGTCCATGCCGCCCACACCGGCAGCCCGGATCCGACCTGCCGACTCGCGGACGCTCTGCTGCAGCCTTTCGCAGGCGGACAGCACCCGAGCGAGGCCGTCACGGTCGCCAAGGCCGCCCGGCAGGCGGCACAGGGCGGCAGCCAGAGCCAGCAGGCGCTCGCGGAACTACATCTAGGACAGCTGAACTACCTCTCGGCGACCTACGACGTGGCGCTCGAACACCTGCAGCGGGCCGCCGAGCTGGCCGCGAGGGTCGGGTGGGGACGAGCCAGGTCCGAGGCGCTGGGACTGATCGGTGACATTCACAGCAGTCGGGGGAAGCTGACCCTGGCGGGCGACTGCTACCGGCGGGCCATCGCCGCTACCGACGCGTCGGACCGGTCACTGAACGAGGCGATGCAGGGGCTCAGCCTCGCCGCCGTACAGCTCGTGCGCGGCGAGCTAGGACAGGCGATCGCGAGCTGCGCGGAGGTGATCTCAATCAGCCGCGCGGCCGGCTCACTTACGGAGGAGGCGACCGCGCGGGGCAACCTGGGGGAAGCCCACCGCTACCTGGGCGAGTTCGCCGAGGCGGCGGAGGAGTTCCACCGGGCGCTGCGGCTCAACGAGGCACTGCGCCGACCGACCTTCCTGGCCGCCAACCACGACGGCATTGCTGCGCTGCATCGCGACCTGGGCGATCTCGACACCGCCCTCTGGCACAGCCGGCAGGCCCTCGACATCATCGGCCGGACCGGTCGCCGCCGGGTCGAAGCGCAGATCAGGACGACGTCGGCCAACATCCGTCTCCACCGGGGGGAGATTGAGGAGGCCGCGACGCAGTACCGGAGCGCGCTCGGCGTGGGCGACGAGGTCGCGGATCGCTTTCTCCAGGGGACGGCCCTGCTGGGCCTCGGGCAGGTCCACGCCGCGCGGGGCGATCTCGCAGCGGCCGCCGCTGCCCTGGAGACCGCGCTGCGAATCTGTCGGGAGCACGAATACGGGCTCCTCGAAGGCGACATCCTCACGGCCCTCGCCCGGGTGCGACTCGACGACGGGGACGCCGGCGCCGTGGACCTCATCAACCTCGCGGTGTCGGCCCACCGGCGCACCGGGCGGGCAAAGGCGGAGCAGGACGCCCGGTCGCTGCTACGCCGCGCCGGCGGCTGACCGGCTCAGCCCGACCGGGCGGCGGAGCCGAGCAGGTTCTGCTCGGTGGGGGTCAGGCCGAGCATGACCCACTGCAGCCGGCCCTTGCTCACCACGCCGGCCATTTCCGGGTGGATCCGCGGGAGCCAACCCTGCGCCTCGGTCAGTCCGAGGGCCGAGGCCGCGATCGCGGCCTCCGGCTGGGTGAGCCGCTGCAGCAGCACGACGTCGCTCCGGACGATGGCGTCGACATCCCAGTTGGCCAGGTCGTCCCGGACCACCAGGGTGGCCCGCCAGGGCGCCGGTTCGACCGGCTCGGGCCCGGCGGTGGGCCCGATGTCGACCAGCACGAGTTGCGGGTCGACCGAGGAGGCCGGGGCCGGCGGCTGGGTGCCGACCGGCAGGAACGCGGCCGAGTCGCGGCCGACCGCGCAGCGGCGGAGGAACGCGTCCCAGTCCTGCTCCCGCGCGGTCTGGATGAACAGCCGGGCGCCGAGCGCCATCGTGCGGAACGCCAGCAGTTGCGCGCAGCGCACCCCGCCGACCAGCAGCATCCGGGTCGGCTCCGGCCGGAACAGGCGTACCGCCACCGGCAGCTCGTCCCGGTTGCGGCCGAGCACCAGCCCGCTGCCGCCACCCAGCAGGTCCAGCCCGCCCAGGGTGCCGGGGTCGGTGAGATGCAGCCCCATCCGGCTGCCGGGGAAGCTGGGCCCGGTCACCGCAGGAAACCTCCGAACGGCAGGGTCGCGGCCAGACCGTACACCTGCTCACCATCCATCCGCTCGATCCGGCCGCCGGCGGACCGCACCGCCTCGACCAGCGCCCGGTCCCCGGCCGCCAGTCCGTCCGGGTGGCCGGCGATCAGCCGGATCGCCACCTCCACCGCCACGTCGGCGCCGCCCCGGCTGCGCACGCCCGAGTCCCGGGTCGCCGCCACCGAGACCACGCTGCTCACCTCGGGCAGCTGCCGCAGCACCGGGTCGAGCTGCCAGGGCAGCTGGGGCCAGCGGGCCAGCCGGTAGCAGCCCTGCGGGAAGTCGCCGGTCGTCCAGCCGCGCCAGGTTTCCCGGCCGACCATCCGGTCGCTGGCCGTGCCGTACACGCCCTGGGTGTCGCCGGGCCCGGCCGTCCGCGCCAGGTAGCTGACCGCCGCCAGCAGCTCCTCCCGGCTGAGCAGGCGGGCGCCCATGCGGGACTGCCGGAGCTGCCGGCGGGCTCGGCGGATCGCCGAGACCAGCGCCGGCCGCAGGTCGCCGTCGAGGTAGAAGTCGGCCGTACGGACGGCCTGCAACACGAGCCAGCTGCGGCGTTGCGCCGGCACCTCGCCGTTGACCAGTTCCCGGTACGACCGGTCGACCCCCGGCCCGTTCAATGCTCGCGGGGCCGGCGTGACCTGGACCAGCGTCTGCACGGCGACCGGTGGGGCGGCCGGGTCCAGCGCCGGCAGCAGCGCCGCGGGCGAGGGCAGCGACCGCGGTGGGCCGCCGATCAGCGCCCCGTCCGCCGGGTCCACCTCGAACACCACGCTCAGCCCGCCGCGGTGGGTGATCATGGCGACCGGCTGGTCGTCCAGGTCGAGCGCCTCGACCTCGGCGGACTCCTCCACGAAGGTGAGCAGACCGAGCGCCGGGCTGCCCGCCGCGGCCGGCAGTTGGTGGCGGCGGAACCGGTAGCGCATCCAGATGGACAGCCACTGGTGCAGCCAGCGGCCGCGCCGGCGGATCAGCGTGGGACCGAGCAGGAGCACGGCGGCGCCCCCCACGGCCGCCGTGACGATCGGACCGTACCGGCTGACGGCCAGCACGGCGGCGAGCGCGACCTGCCAGGCCACCAACTGGGCGACGTGGAACGCGCCGACCGCGGGACGGAACCGCTGCGGGCGTACCGCGCCGGCGGCAGCGGCCCCGGCGGCCCGGTCGGTGGCCGGCGCCGGCGTGGCGGTGCCGGTCGCGGCGGCCGGGACCGGAGCGGCGGCGGCCACGGCCGCCGGCGCCATGGCCGTCCCGGACGCCGCCGTGGCCCGCGCCGCGACCCCGGCCTGCCGGCTCGCGGCGGCCGACCCGGCCCTGGCGCCGGCCAGGCCCGGCTGCGGGGCGCGCTGCCCCGGCGCCGCTGCCTGGCCCGGCTGCGGGGCGCGCTGCCCCGGCGCCGGACCCGGGTACGCCCGGGCGGCAGTCCCCGAACTCGGCGTCGCGCGTCCCCGGCCGTCCCAGCCGGCCGCCGGCCGGTCCCCGGCGCCACCCACGGTGGGCGCGGGCGTGCCCGCCGGCGGTCGGGCCGCCGGTTGGCGCTGGTCGCCCTGCCCGGCCGCGTCCCGCTGCCACGCCGGTTCGCCCGGCCGTGCCGCACCCGGCGTCGTCACCGCAGCCTCCCCGTCAGCTCGTCTCGGCTCAGCGGCCGGTCGCCGCGCGGACGTCGGCGACCGCCACCGTGCGCAGCTCGTCCAGGCTCGGCCGCTGACCCGACTGGCGCAACCGCTGGGCCTGGGCCTTGCGGACCCCCTCGAACAGCTTGCGGGCCTCGCGGGCGTTGCCGAAGTTCTGGTCCCGCTCGATGGTCGAGAAGTGCCCGGAGAGCACGTCCGCGACGCCGTCCGCCAGCAGGTATTCGTCGGAGGCGGCCATCCGCTGCACGATGATCACCAACTGGTCGGGCGAGTAGTTGCCGAACTCGATTGTCTTGGCGAACCTGGACGCCAGGCCCGGGTTGGCGTCCAGGAACTGGAGCATTTCCGCGGTGTATCCGGCGGCGATCACGGCCACCTCGTCGCGATGATCCTCCATGAGCTTCACCAGCGTGTCGATGGCTTCCTGCCCGAAGTCGCCGCCCGTGCCCATCGACCGGGACAGCGTGTACGCCTCGTCGATGAACAGCACGCCGCCGCGGGCCTTGTTGAACGCCTCGGCGGTCTTCTCGGCGGTGTGGCCAAGGTATTGACCCACCAGGTCCCGCCGGGACACCTCGCGGAAGTCCCCGCCCGGAAGCGCGCCGAGCGCGGCCAGCAGCTCGCCGTAGATCCGGGCCACCGTGGTCTTACCGGTGCCGGGCGCGCCCGCGAAGATCAGGTGGTGGCTCACCGCGCTGACCGGCAGCCCGGCCCCGCGACGCCACTCGTTGACCTGGATCTCGTCGATCAGCGCGCGCACCTCGTCCTTGACGGATTCGAGGCCCACCATGCCATCCAGGTCCGACAGCAGCTTGTCGATCCGGGCGGTGTCCTGGGCGGGCGCCGCCTTGGCGGCCTCGGCGCCGAATACCGCGCGCCTACCGGCCGTACCCTCCACGATGGTCGGATCGGCGCCCGGCGCCACCTCGACCGGTGGCACCCCGGTGTTCTCGTAGCTGCACTCTTCAACGGTGCCGTGGCAGCCGCGCGCGAACGACACGGCGGGGCCGCGGGTGTCCCGGATCCGGCACCGCCGGATGGTCGGGGAGCTCTGATGCACCACCGCGATCCCGGCGCCCCCGGTCTGGGAGATGTCGCAGGTCTCGATGGTCGGCCTGCCGTACTGGTAAACGTAGACGCCGCGGTTGCCGCACCGGGTGACGGTGCTGGTCCGGATGGTGGGCGCCGCCCCGATCCGGACGATGACGCCGTCCTCGGCCAGGTCGGCGAACTCGCATCCCTCGACCGTGCCCTCCGCGTCCTCCACCACCAGCCCGTACCGGGCCGCCGTCACGCGGCACCGGTCCAGGCTGAACTGGGAGCCGCCGCCGACGTCGATGGCCGCGCCGAACCCGGCGCTCAGCTCGCAGCCGGTCATGGTGAGCCGGGTGCGGTTGACCGTCACCACCGGGGCGTCGCCGGCCCGCAGCACGAGGTCGCGGAGCTCCAGGGCGCCGTTGTTGCAGGACACCGTCGGGTACGTCGCCGAGGAGGCGTCGAGGGTGACCGTGCCGGCGCCCCGGGCGGCCACGATCGTCACCGTGCGGTCGTTGACGAACAGCGCCTCGTAGTAGGTCCCGGGACTGACCGACACCACCGTGCCGTCCGTCGCCACGGCCAGGGCGTCGCCGATCGAGGGATAGGCGCCGGGCTGATCCGGGGAGACGAGGAGGGTGCGCGACATGGCTCCGGCTTCGAACGACGGCGGCGAGGGATGCGCCGACGATATCGCAGCGCCACCACCGCGCGGCACCCCCGGCCCGGGCCGGGCCGGGGTCGGGCGGTGGCCGGTCCCCGGCCGATAGGCTGCCAGGCGACCGGGTGACGAGTACGCGAGGAGGCGGTGTGCCCGCAGGAGGAGTCCCGCCGACCCGAGTGCTGCCGCTGGTGGCGGGGGCGCTGCTGGTCGACGGCACCGTCCACACCCACACCTCGGTACGCGGAGACCTGGTACCCGACCTGCACCCGGTGATTCGCCGGTTCCTGCACGAGTTGCCGACCGACCAGCGGGAGCGGTACCTCGGCCGGTGCGCCGAGGCCGTGCTGCTCTCCGACCGGCTCTACGCGGCCGAGCGAGCCGGCGACGGCGAGGTCAGCCAGCTGCGGGCCCGCTCGCTGCTGTGGGGGGCCCGGATGCGGCTGTCCCGGGTGGGTGAGCCGGGCGATCCGACCCACGGCACGAGCCAGCCGCCGTGCCGGTCCTGCGCCGCCCTGCTCGACTGGCTGGGCGTGGAGGTGATTCCGTGACCGAGCGCATCCCTGACCCCGTCGCCGAGGCGCTCGCGGCCGCCGGTTGGCAGCCCGGGCGTCGCGCCGAGGACCGGGCCCGGGAGTGGGCCCTCCGGATCGGTGGGTACGCCACGCCGGACGGCCGTCAGCACACCGTGCTGCCGGCCGCGATCGAGGCGTACGCCGAGTTCGGCGGGCTACGGGTGCCACCGGCGGGTCCCGGCGAGGAGGTGGCCGCCAGCGCGGTGGACCTCGATCCGCTGCGTGCGCTGCACTCCGTGGCCACCCTGGCCGGACTGGCGGACGCGCTGGGCGTACCCCTGTCGCCGCTCGGTGTCGAAAACGACGGCGCCGGGATCCTCGCGGTGGACCGGACCGGACGGGTGTTCCTGCTCGACCACGCCGGCGACTGGTATCTCGGTGAGACGGTGCCCGAGGCGCTCGCCGTGCTGCTGCTCGGCCGGCAGCCGGCCCGGATCGCCGAGGACGGCGTCTGGTGACCGGCTGGGTCCCGACCACCGGCCCCGAACGGGCCATGCTGGCCGCAGCCGAGGCCGGTGACCGGGCGGCGCTGCTCGCCGCGGTGGCGAGCGGGCCTTTGCTGCTGCCGGTCTCGTCCGCCGCGGCGGCCGGCCGGGAGGCGCCAGCGTGGCCCACCGGGGTGCTGGACGGGATCACCCACGTGCTGGCCTTCACCTCGCCCGCGGCGATCGCCGCCTGCCTGCCGGACCGGTCGGTCAGCTATCGCGCGGACAGCCTCGCCGGGCTGGTGGCCGGGTGGCCGGACGAGGGCTGGCTGCTCGCCGTGGACCCCGGCCTGCCGATCGGGCTGCGCGTCACGACCGACGAGGTGCGGGCGGCGCCCGAGCTGGCCCGCGAGCTGGAGACCGAGGTGGCCCTGCGGGACGCCATCCGGGCCGAGGATCCGGACGCGCTCGCCGCCGCGGTGCTGCGGGCGGGCCTGGCGGTGCCGTTGCGGCCGGGCGGTTCGGCGTCGCGCGACCTGTCCGATCCCGACTTTCCCTGGTGGTGCCTGCCGGATGAGGCCGGCGGGCAGGCCGTGCCCGTCTTCACCTCGGAGGCGCGGCTGCGCCAGGTGCTCGGCGACCACGAACTGGTCGAGGTGAACGCCCTCCAGCTCGCCGGCGCGTGGCCCGATCCGGCCTGGCAGCTCGCGCTCAACCCCGGTACGCAGCTCGCGGCCGCGCTGCCCGGCGAGTCGGTGTTGACCCTGCGGGACTGGCTGGGCGAGGTGGAGACGGTGCTGGTCGAGGCCTTCGAGGAGGAGCGGGCGGCGGAGCAGGCCGCCCCCGCCCGTCCCGGCTGGGCCACCGGGCCCGCCGCCGCCGACGATCCGGACGACGATCCGGACCCCGACCTGCCGGTACGGCTGCAGATCGTCATCCCGCACCGGTACCTGCCGTCCTATCTGGACGACAACTACGACCGGGCCGCCGGGCTCGTGCACGCCTGGGGCGGGCCCGCCCGGGACACCCCGGCCCGGCTCTACCGCCGGCTGGGCCTGCTCGGCGAGGGTTCGCCGTTCCAGGAGTCCGACGAGTGGGTGGCGGTGCTCCGGTGGGAACCGGACGACACCACCCCGGCCGAGTGGGTGAGCGGCGAGCCGCGGATGGAGGCCGTCGCCGTACCTGACGGGTGTGGTCTGCACGTGCTGCACGACGACGGCCGGGACGAGCCGCTGGCCCGGTACGACGCCGCGGCCCGCACCTGGCGCCCGACCGATGCCGGCTGAGCGGCCGCGGTTGACCGGAGGCGGTTGAGCAGCGGCGGCCGACCGGTGGTGGTTGAGCGGCCGGGGCCGGCCCGCCGTCGACGGCGGGATGACGCCGGCCGGGCGGTGTGGCGCTCAGTCGTCGGAATGGGCGCTGAACCAGGCCTTCGCCCGCGGCTGGCGCAGCAGTGCGATGGCGATGGCGGCCAACCCGCCCACGACCAGCGGCGTGAGCATGGTCTGCTCGAAGTGGAGGCGCCGGCGCACCAGCAGCATGACCAGAGTGACCACGAAGAGGGCGACCGTGATCCCGGCCGGGCCGCGGAGGATCTGCGAGTCCCCGGTCCAGGCCAGCCAGATGCCGATGACCGTCACGGCCGTGATCAGCAGGCAGAGCGCGAGGATCCCGATCGCGATGATCCACAGCAGCCACTTGCCGGTCCCGTCCTCGGTCCGGTAGACCGCCACGGTGAAGCCGATGCCGGCGATCAGCCAGGTGAGCGCGGCCGGCACCATCAGCAGCGCGGCCGCCGCGACCTCCGGCGGCCGCCGGAGCCCGCCGGGCCGAGCCGCCGCCCGGCTCGCGTCGTCCGTCGCCGGGCCCGTCCCGTCCGCCGGGCCCGTCCCGTCCGCCGGGCCCGTTCCGTCCGCCGGGCTCGCGTCGTCCGGCGCCGCGGGACGGGGGTCGTCCGGGACAGCCGTGCCCCCGGGCAGGCCGGGATCCGAACCGGCCGGTACGAGCCGTCCCCCGGGCGCCACCGCGACCGCGGGCCCGGCACCGCTCTCCGGCACGCACTCCTCGAGCGTTCCCCGGCAGCCGTCACCCACCGCGACGGCCGGACCGCCCTCGGCCCGGAGGCGGCACCGGGTGAGCGCCAGCTCGGTGCCGTCCCGCGCGTCGACGGCCGGACCGGCCACCGAGGTCAACTCGCAGCCGGTGGCGGTCAGCCGGGACGCGCCGACGCTGACGGCCGGCGCGCCGCCGCCGCGCAGGACGAGGTCCCGCAGGTCGAGTCCGCCGTTCCGGCAGGACGCGGCGGGGTGGGTGGCCGAGGAGCTTGCGTCCACAATGACCGTGCCGGGACCCTCGGCGGCCTCGATCGTCAGGCGGGTGTCGTTGACGTACAGGGCCTCGTAGTAGGTGCCGGGGGCCACGGACACCACCGTGCCGTCGGTGGCCGCGGCCAGCGCGGCCCCGATCGTCTGGTACGCCTCCGGCCGGTCCGGCGCGACGTGCAGGGTGGGGGTCACGGGCGGACGGTCATCGAGCCGGCGGTCGCCAGACCGAGTCGTCGCCCTGACCGGCCTGGTCGTCGACCACCCCGGGCCGCGTGCCGGTCTCCCCGGGCGGCGTGCCGGTCTCCCGGCCCGGTTGGGTCGGCGGCACCGGCAGCCCGGGCCCAGCGCCCGCCGCCGTCCCGGCCGCCGCCGTCGCGCCAACCGACGCGCCCGGCGCGGCGACAGGGTCCGTGGCCCGCCGGCGGCGCCGGCGGCGCAGAGAGCGGATCCCGAACACGACGGCCAGCACCAGGACGGCCAGGATGAGGAAGAACAGCCCGGCGCCGCGGATCTTGTCCCACTTGGAGTTCGGGGATTCGTTGGCCTCCGGCAGCAGCGCGGCCGCGGTGTCGCTGGGGGTCGGCTCGGCGGTCTTGCTGGCCCGGCCGTCCGGCTGCCCGGTGAGCGCGTTCATGAGGTCGAGCGAGCCCCAGCCAAAGGTTTCGTCGAAGCCCTTGGGTCCGGCGTCCTTGCTGGTCTCGATGAGCCGGCCGAACACGTCGTGCGTGGACAGATTCGGGTACTTCGCCCGGACCAGCGCCGCGGCGCCGGAGACGATGGCCGTCGAGTTGCTGCTGCCGGTGGCGGTGGCGTATCGGCCGCCCGGCGTGGCGCCGACGACGTTCACGCCGGGGGCGGCGATGTCGATCTCTTCCCCGGTCACCGCGTTGGGGCTGATCTTCCCGTCCGGGCCGACGTTGGTGACGGCCAGGCAGGGCGGATAGGCGGCCGGCCAGTTGACCCCGAGGTTCGTCTCCTTGTTGCCGGCGCCGGCCACCACCAGGACGTTCTTGTCCCAGGCGTACTCGACGGCCCGTTCCAGGTCATCGTTGGTGCCGCCGGCCAACGACACGTTGATGACGTCGGCCCCCTGGTCGACCGCCCACGTGACGGCGGTGGCAAGGGCGCCTCCCAGGGCGGGGTAGCCCTTTCGCTCTACCGTCACGGGCAGGATCTTGGCCTTGGGCGCGATGCCCAGCACCCCGTCCCGGTTGCCCGGCCCGTGGCCGTGCCCGGCGATGAGCGAGGCCATCGACGTGCCGTGCCCGCCGGGATCGCGGTCGACCTGCCCCTTTGCCTTGCCGTCGAACAGGTCGAGCCCGGGCAGCACGTTGCCCTTGAGATCGGGATGGTTCGCGTCGACGCCCGAGTCGAGGACCGCGACGACGATCCCCTCGCCCTGGGTGATCCGCTGGGCCTCTGCCACGTGCAGCGTGCGCAACTGCCATTGCCGGTCCCGGATGTCGTCCGCACTGGCGGGGGCGGCCGGGAGGACCACAGCTCCGATTGCGCTGAGCGCGAGGGCGGACAGGGCCACCGCCGGGCGCCGGGCGACGCGCATGGTTCATGCACCTTCCGTTGGTGGCCGGCTCGTTCGTGGCCGGCCGGGGCCGGGGCCTGCTGAGATCGGGCCGCGAGCCGGCTCGGGATCGGATGTCCTCATGGTACGGGCCGGCCACCACGCACAGGTGCATGGCGGCCGGCCCGTTGCGAGCTAAGACTGTCCGAGTGCCTTCCCCTGTTCCTGGGGCCGGTGCTCCGCCGGAGCATCGAGGTCGCCGACGGCCGTGGACTCGGTGCGCCACAACTCGTCGTCGCCGTCGCCGTACTCCCAGGTTTCGGGCTTCTCCTCGGACCGCTTGTCCC
Source organism: Plantactinospora siamensis (assembly GCF_042434095.1). Taxonomy (NCBI): domain Bacteria; kingdom Bacillati; phylum Actinomycetota; class Actinomycetes; order Micromonosporales; family Micromonosporaceae; genus Plantactinospora; species Plantactinospora siamensis. The sequence goes on along the minus strand of NZ_JBHLUE010000002.1, from coordinate 43,973 downwards.
GGCGCGGACCCGGCAGGCCGGTGCCGCCGCTGCCGGCCCGGCGTCCGCCCAGCGCGGGCTCCGGCCCGGTGGTGGGCGCGGGCCGGCCGCCGCCGGGGCCCGTCCGGCCGGTCAGGCCGGGTCGGCCCGGACGCGCCGACATTGGGTTCTCACCCGGGGCGCCGCCGGGCCGGCCCGGACGCGCCGACGTCGGGTTCTCACCCGGGGCGCCGCCGGCCCGTGCCGCGCCGGGCCGCCCGGGCGTCTCCTCCGGTACGCCCGGCGCCCCCGGCCGCCTGCCTGGGCGTTCGGATTCCAGGCCCGGACGGCCGGGCGCGCGCTTGCCGCCCAGGCTGGGCCGGCTGGCCCGGGACTGCGGCTCGGGTCCCTCGCCGGGCGCACCCGGCCGGCCGGTGCGGTTGGTGCTGCCCGGGAGCCGGGGGTTGCCCGGGCCGGCGCCGCGGGCGGTGCCCTTGCCGAGGCCCGGAGAACCGGGCCGGGACGTGCCGGGGCCGCCCTTGCTGCCGGGCAGGGTGGGCCGGCCGGGGGCCCGACCGCGACCGCCGGGTGGCGGTTCCGACCCGGGCGCGCCGGGACGGCCCAGGCCGTTCTTTGCGCCGGGCAGGGTGGGCCGCCCGGGCGCCGGACCGCGACCCGTGCCCTCGGGGTTCAGGCCGGGCCGGCTCGGCGCCTGTCCCCGCCCTCCGGTGCCGGACAGCGTCGGCCGGCCCGGCCCCGTACCGCCGGGACCGAGCCCCGGTGGAAGCGGCGCGGGTGGCAGCGCACCGGGCGCCGATGGCGGCGGCGCGGGCGGCGTGCCGGTGGGCGCCGGTGGCGGCGGCGCGAGCGGCGCGGCCCCGCCGGCCAGGGTGATCCCGGGATCGCGCGCCGCGGCGCCAGGCCCGTGGGTGCCGACCGGCGAGTGGGTGCCGACCGGCGGCGGCGCCGGGGCGTTCGGGTGGTCCGTCGTGGTCGGCCGGCCGGGTGCGTTCGGCCGGCTGGGCGGCGCGCCCGGGCCGCTGCCCGGACCCGGTGGGCGACCGGGCGCCGGCGGCCGGCCGGGGGTCGGCACGTTGCCGGGGTTGATCTTCGGGAACACCACCGGGCCCTTGTATTTCCCGCCCCGGGAGATGTTGCTGATGTAGACGTCGATGTAGGTGTCGGCCAGCGGCTTCATGATGTTGACCGCGCGCTGGTGGAAGTCCTTCTGAACGTCCTCGTACGACTTGCCGTTGTTGCCGTCCACCCCCGGCACCCAGCTGTCCACCAGGTCGATCGCCTGGAAGCCCTTGTCGTCCTTGCGCTTCTGCGCCTCGCTCGTCTGGGTCCGCTGGTATTCCTCCCAGAGCGGCTTGAAGTCCTGCTGCGTCTGCTTGATCTTCTTGGCCAGCTGCTCCAGGCCGCTGGCGTTGTCCGAGGCGACCTTGTGCCACTCGTCGTAGGAGTGGAGGCTGGCGCCCACCTTGGTCATGAAGACCTGACCGGCCGGCGACGTCCACTTCTTGTTGAGCGCGTCGGCGTGCCGCTGGAGGTTGTCCCGGGTGCTTTGCAGCAGCACCGCGGTCCGCCGCCAGGTCTCGGCCATGGCCATGGTCATCTCGTCGCTTTCCTTCTGGATCATCGCCCACATCGCTTCGATGTTGGTCCCGGCCCAGTTGGTCGGCGAGTAGTTGTTGGTATCGCCCGACGGCTTGTATGCGTAGTCATCGGCCGCGCCGGCGTATCCCGGCAGCGTGACCTGCTGGTAGCCGTAGTAGTTGTCGGTCATCCCCGCTCCTCGTCCCCCGGCCGCCGTCGCGTCAGTGCTCGATCTTCGGCATGGCGAGGCTCGGGTCGTCCATGTGCTCCTGGTCGGCCGGGATGACGTACTGGCCGTCGCCCTTGCCGATGACCTGCTGGTCGCCCTGCCCCGGAGTCGTGCCGCCCTGGTCGCCCGAGTTCGGTCCGAAGTATTTGCTCGGGTCCTTCTTGTCGGCGGACACGTCCACGGTGTCACCCTTGCCGTCCTTGCCGTCCTTGCCGTCGCCGTTGGTCGCCGGTGGCGGCGGCGCCGCGTTCAGCGCGTCGTACACCTGGTCGGACTTGGCCTGCGCGAACGCGTCACCGTCCAGGTATTCGGCGGCGATCGACATGGCCACCGCGCTCAGCGACATGAGGCCGGCCTGCGCCTCGTGGAGCAGCGCCTGGGCGGCGGCTCGGCTCTTGTCGTGCTCGACCCGGAAGAACTTGCCCTCGGACAGGCCCCCGCCGCCGAACGGCGGCTGGACCCGCAGCATCGGGGCGATGCCGTTCTCAAAGCTGGGCCGGAAGTTTTTCTCCAACTCGTCCTTGATGTGCTTTGCGAAGTCCTGCAGCTGATGAATGTCGACCTCGACGTTGCCGTCGGCCAGCCATTTGTCGCCGCTCATCGGCCTCCCCGTCCGTCTCCTCGGCCGCCGGGCGCCCCGCCGCGCCGGCGACCACAGCTCTGCTCACCTAACGCTATCGTTGTCCGACCACATTGTGGGGTACGGATCTTCACGCCGTCGATGGCAGGTTCACCAACTGGACCAGCCGGGTGCCCTCGCGGCGGCTCACCAGCCAGCCCCGCCCCGGCGGCAACGGCCCCGGCCGGACGTTGCCGAGCAGCACGCCCTCGTCGCGGTCGCCGGCCATCACGATGCCGGGGGTGCTCAGCTCCCGCAGCCGCATCAGGATCGGCTCGTACAGCGCCCGGCTCGCGCCGCCGGTGCGCCGCGCCACGATCAGGTGCAGCCCGATGTCCCGGGCCTGCGGCAGGAATTCCAGCAGCGGCGCCAGCGGGTTGCCGCTGCCGCCGGTGACCAGGTCGTAGTCGTCGACCAGCACGTACAGGTCCGGGCCCTTCCACCAGTTGCGGGCCCGCAACTGCTCCGCGGTGACCTCCGCCGGTGGGAGCCGGTCCCGCATCACGTTGGCCACCTCGGCGACGATCCCCTCGGTGATCTGTGCCGAGGATCCATAGCCGATCAGGTGCGGCGTGGTGATGTCGCCCAGCAGGCTGCGCCGGTAGTCGACGATCACCAGGCGGGCCTGGGTGAGGTCGTTGGAGTCCACGATGGACTGAGCAAGCGCCCGCAGGAAGGTGCTCTTGCCGGACTCGCCGTCACCGAACACGATGAAGTGCGGATCGGTGCCGAGGTCCAGCAGCACCGGCTGGAGGTCGGCCTCGGCGATGCCGATCGGGATGCCGCGGCGGCCGGTCTCGGCCAGGCTGCCGTACGGCAGCACGGCCGGCAGCAGCCGGATCGGCGGCGCGCCGGGGCCCTGCCAGGCCTCGCCAATGGCGGTGATCAGCTTGCGGCTGCCGTCCGGCAAACTCTCCGGGTCCTGGGTGCCGTCGGCGCGGGGGAGGGCGGCGAGGAACTGCATGCCGTCCGGCGTGATGCCCCGGCCGGGCGCCTTCTCCGGCACGTTCATGGCCGCCCGCCGGTCCAGGTTCGAGTCGGACGCGTCGGCCAGCCGCAGCTCGAGCCGGCTGCCGAAGACGTCCCGCACGGCGGGCCGCAGGTCCATCCAGCGCCCCGCGCTGATCACCAGGTGGACGCCGAACGACAGCCCCCGGTTGGCGATGTCGGTGAGCGCCGGTTCCAGGTCCTCGAACTCGGAGCGGACGATGGCCCAGCCGTCGATCACCAGGAAGACATCGCCGAACGGGTCGTCGCCGTGCTGCCCGAAGCGGCGCGCCCGCCGGTACGCGGCCATCGACTCCACGCCGTGATCGGCGAAGTACCGCTCCCGCTGGTTCATCAGCAGTTGCAGCTCGGCGATGGTCCGGCGGACCCGGCCGGCGTCCAGCCGGGTGGCGATGGAACCGACGTGCGGCAGCTCGCGCAGCGAGGAGAGCGCGCCGCTGCCCAGGTCGAGGCAGTAGACCTGGGCCTCGCGTGGGGTGTGGGTCAGCGCCAGCGAGGTGACGATCGTGCGCAGCATGGTGCTCTTGCCGCTCTGCGGACCACCGACCACGACCGCGTGGCCGGCCGCGCCGGCCAGGTCCAGCCACAGCACGTCGCGGCGCTGCTCGAACGGCTTGTCGACGGTGCCCGCCGCCACCTGAAGCTCGCCGTGCAGGCCGGCGTGCGCCACGGTGATCCCGCGGGCCGGGTCGGCGGTCATCGGCGGCAGGATCTGGTCCAGGGTGGGCGGGTCGGACAGCGGCGGCAGCCACACCTGGTGCGCCGGCTCGCCCCGACCGGCCAGCCGGCCGACCAGGATGTCGAGCAGGCTCTCCCCGATCCCGTCGGTGGGCTCGGGCGCCTCCTCCTGGACCGGCTCGCGGGGCAGCCGGGGCGCCACGTACTGCGTGGTGTATTCCTGCACCCGGTCCTCGCCGTCGCCGGCCGCGACCGCCTCGGCCGTCTTGCTCCGGTACGTCCCGGAGACGTACGCGGCGCGGAACCGGATCAGCGGCTCGGTGCCGTACCGCAGGTAGCCGTGCCCGGGCGAGCGGGGCAGCTCGTACGCGTCGGTGGCGCCGAGCACCACCCGGCTCTCCATGGCGGAGAAGGTCCGCAGGCCGATCCGGTACGACAGGTGGGTGTCCAGCCCGCGCAGCCGGCCCTCCTCGAGCCGTTGCGAGGCGAGCAGCAGATGCACGCCCAGCGACCGGCCGACCCGGCCGATCTGGACGAACATGTCGATGAAGTCCGGCTTGGCGGTGAGCAGCTCGGAGAACTCGTCACAGATGATCAGCAGGCTGGGCAGCGCGGCCAGCGGGGCGCCCGCGGCCCGCGCCTTCTCGTAGTCCCGCTGCGAGGCGTAGTTGCCGGCCGACCGGAGCAGCTCCTGCCGGCGTACCAGCTCGCCGTTGATGGCGTCGGTCATGCGGTCGACCAGCGGCAGCTCGTCGGACAGGTTGGTGATGACGGCGCTGGTGTGCGGCAGCTTGTCCAGCCGGGTGAAGGTGGCCCCGCCCTTGAAGTCCACCAGCACGAAGTTGAGGCTCTCCGAGGAGTGCGTGACGGCGAGCGCGAGCACCAGCGTGCGGAGCAGCTCCGACTTTCCGGAACCGGTGGCGCCGATGAGCAGGCCGTGCGGGCCCATGCCGTCCTGGGCGGACTCCTTGAGGTCCAGCTCGATCGGCGTGCCATCCGGGGTCAGGCCGAGCGGGACCCGCAGCCGGTCGCGGTTTGGCCGCGGGGTCCACGCACGGTCCACGTCCAGCTCGTACGGGTCACCGAGGTTGAGCAGCTCGGACAGGCCCAGCTCGGCGGTGAGCGGCTGCTCGCCGCGCGAGGCCGCGGACAGCCGCAGCGGCGCGAGCTGCATGGCGAGCGTCTCCAGCTGCTCGATCCCGCAGCGGTCCGCGTGGCCGATCGCGGCCCGGCCGTCGTACGTCACGCTGTGCAGCTCGCCGTCCGCCGCCGCCTCGAGGACGAGCCGGGCCCGGTCGAGCACCCGGGGCGGCGGCTGGGACAGGTCGAGCAGGGTGACGCCCTCCACGCCGCCCTCGGTCATCAGATAGTCCGAGCCGGCCGGGTCGCCGCCGTCGAGCACCACCAGCAGGTGCGGGCCGCCCAGGTGCGGGTCGCCGCCGGACGGGTTGAACCGGGGCCGGTTGACCAGCAGGTCGTCGAGCATCGCCTCGAGGCCGGTGACCGTGGGGGCCACCAGGCGCAGCGACCCGAGCGCGTCGGTGCGGGTCGGGTGCAGGGCGTGCGGCAGCCACTTGGTCCAGTCCCAGTCGGCCCGCCGGTCCGGCGCCACGCAGACGGCCACCAGCAGGTCGTCCGGGGCGTGGAAGGCGGTGGCCTGGGCGATCGTGGCCCGGGCCAGGGCCCGGGCGGCGTCGGGGTCGCCGCGCAGGTGGATCCGGGAGAAGCCGTTCAGGGCCATCGTCACCGGCAGGTCCGGCACCTCGGAGTAGGTCAACAGGAACCGGCGCAGCGCCAGCGCGCACATCGGTTCCAGCTTCTCCAGCGCCATCGGTGGGGGCGGCACCAGCGGGGTGGCGAGTTCCTGTGCGCCGAGCCCGATCCGCACGGTGGCGAAGTCGGCGTCGCCGCGGCGGCGCTCCCAGAGCCGGGGGCCGAGCGGGATCGACCACAGGGCGTCCGGGTCGGGGTGCCGGTAGAACGCGGCCTCCCGCTGGCGCAGGACGGTCTTGAGCACCCGCTTGCGGGTGCGGGACAGGTGGTCCATGTACTCGCGGCGGCGTTGCAGCATCTCCTGCTTGCCGGCGCCACCCGCGTGACCGGACAGTTGCGAGCCGAGCATGCCGAGGGCCGAGAGGCCGAACAGGCCGCCCGTCACGTACGCCATCGAACCGCCGCGCTGGCCCGCGAACATCAGCGCCATGGCCACCGAGCCGGCCATCATGGGCAGCATCATGAGCATCTGGCCCCAGGCGCGTCCGGCCGGCGGCGGCACCTCCGGCGGCGCGTCGAGCAGCACCTCGCCCGCCGGGTATTCGGGCTCCGGCTGTCGAGCCGGGCGTTTGACCACCACCGTGCCCACGGTTCAGACCTCCCCAGGGTCGTTCGGGGCCGCCAGCGTACGAACCGGCACCGACGACACGGCACATGGTAGGTAGCCTTCTCCCGTCATGACAGCCGCGGGCTCTCGCCCGCTCCTCGGGTGGAGGACAGCCGTGGTCACCCAGGCCGGAACCGGACTCGCGCGGATCGCCGTCATCGCACCCAGCCGGCGGCTCGATCTGGCGCTGCCCGAACACCTTCCGCTGGTCGGGCTGCTGCCCGCGGTGCTGCGCCAGGCCGAGGAAAATCCCACGGACGGTACGGCGCACGGCGGCTGGACGCTGCGCCGCGCCGACGGATCCGCGCTCGACCTCGCCCGCACGCTGGCTGCGCAGGAGGTGCGGGACGGCGAGACCCTGCACCTCGTGCCGCGCCGGACCGAGTGGCCCGAGCTGACGTACGACGATCTGATGGAGGCCGTGGCGGACGGCGCGCGGCGTCGCGGCACCGCCTGGACCCCGTTCGCCACCCGGGTCACCGGGCTCGTGGTGGCCGCCGTCCTGCTGTTGGTCGGATTGGTGGCCATCCTGCTCGCCCGCGACCCCGGCTGGCTGGGCGGTTCGGTGGCGCTGGGCGCCGCGCTGGTGCTCGTGGTGACCGGCATCGTGCTGTCCCGGGCGATGGCGGACTCGCTGGCCGGCGCGGTGTTCGCGGCCATCGGCCTGCCGTACGCCTTCATCGGTGGCGCCCTGGTGATAGCCGGCGGCGAACCGCTGCGCTCGCTGGGCGCGCCGCACGTGCTGCTCGGCTCGGCGTTGCTGGTCGCGGCGGGCGTGCTGGGCTTCCTCGGCGTGGGCGACGCCACCCGGGTGTTCGTGGCGGCGATCCTCGCCGGCTTCGCCGGCGCGGTCGGCGGGCTGATCGCGCTCGGCTCAGCCGGCGGGGCCGAGGCGGCGGCCGTGGTGGTGAGCGCCGTGACGCTGCTGCTGCCGGCCATGCCGCTGCTCGCCGTCCGGTTGGGAAAGATTCCGATGCCGATGCTGCCGCAGTCCGCAGAGGACCTGTTGCGGGACGAGCCGCAGCCACGGCGGGAGCAGGTCTACCAGGCCACCGCGCGGGCCGACGAGGTGCTCACCGGCATGATCTTCGGCGCCTTCGCGGTGACGGTGAGCTGCCTGGTGGTGCTGGCCATGGCGCGGACGGTCGCGTCGCTGCTGCTGGCCGGCGCCGTGTCGGTGGCCTGCCTGCTGCGGGCCCGGCTGGTGCCGACGGTGCGGCACCGGCTGCCGCTGCTGGCCGCCGGGCTGGCGGGGGTCACGCTGCTGCCCCTGCTCGGCGCGGCGGGCGCGTCCACGCTGGTCCGTGCGGTCGCGATGCTGCCGGTGATGCTGGTGGCGGCCGCGCTGGTGGCCGCCGCCGGGCTGGTCTACAGCCGGCGGCCGCCGTCGCCGCGGCTGGCCCGGCTGGGCGACACCCTGGACGTGCTGCTGCAACTGGCCATCGTGCCGATCGCGTGCAGCGTGCTGGGGCTGTATTCGCTCATGCGGGCGCTGAACGGCTGACGGCGACCCGCCCGCCCGCCGGCGATCCGCACCGGGCGGGCGACCTGACGATGGCCGGGACAGCGCCGGCGTTCACCAGGTGCGTTCGTCGGCCGACGGGAACTCGCCGCCCCGGATCATCCGGACCAGCGCGGTGTCGAGGTCGGGCGCCACGAAGAACATGTCCACCCAGTGCAGCAGGAAGACCCGGCCCTGCGCGTCGATGACCAGCTCGGACGGCCCGTCGTCGTTGGTGCCGAGCGGGTGGACGGGGTGGTCGAACTCCTCGATGAAGCCCTCGGCGCCCATCGTCACGACGCCGGCCCGTTGGGGGTAGACGTAGCTGGTGAACCCGCCTCCCGGCTGGCCCTTACGGCCGAACTGCGGCAGCACCAGACCGCCGAATTCGGTGAGCGCGGCGCGGGCGGCCGGCGAGTAGTCGAAGCCGGCCAGGTCCTCGGCGCACTCCCGGCGCCACTGTTCCACCGCGGCCGTGACGTCCCGGCCCGGGAACCAGCCGGCCTGCTCCAGCACGTACCGGACGTCCGGCGGGAACCGGCCCGCGGCGGCCTGCCGGTCGGCGTACCGGGCCGCGATCTCCGGCGCGGGCAGCGACGGCCACTGCGACAGCTCGCCGGTCTCACCGTCCACCACGATGCGCGGCGAGCCGGTCGCCGCCGGGGGACCCGCGGCCGGATCCGGCGCCGGCTCGACGACCCAGGCCACGTAGCCGCCGTCGAACTCGTACAGGCCGACCTCCGGCGCGGCGTCCGGCCGGTCGCCCGCGGCCCAGGACCGGGCGCGTTCCAGCGCCTCGGCGCGACTGATCATCCGCTGCTCCTCGCCAATCGATCGAGCCGACCGCGCCACGGCCGGGTCGCCGCGCCGAGCCGCCAACCGGGACGGCCACGGGCCCCCACCCAAGGCGGTCCCGCGCCGCCTATCGTATGTGCGGCCGAGTCGGGCGCGTACCCATGTCCGCCGGCGAGCAGGGGGAGGCTGCCATGGCGTCGCGGCGGGACCAGGTCCAGTCGTACCAGTTCTTCGTGCAGCGGATGACCTCCGCGCTGGTGGCGCGCGACCCCGACCCGGCGAACGCGCCGTTCCGCCGGCTCGGCGGCGCCGGGCTGGGCGGCATCATGGTGGCGGTCATCTTCCTGGCCGCCGTGGGCGTCTACGGCATGATCCGGCCGGGCGGCGCCACCGGGTGGAAGGACGGCGGCACGGTCATCCTGGAGAAGGAGACCGGCACCCGCTACCTCTACCGGGAGGGCCAGCTGCATCCGGTGCTCAACTACGCGTCCGCGCTGCTGGCCATGGGGCAGAACGTGCCGACCACGACCGTCTCCCGCAACTCCCTGGTGGGTACGCCCCGGGGCAGCCGGCTGGGCATCCCGTACGCCCCGGACGCGCTGCCCGACCCCGGCCGGATGCTCAGTGGACCGTGGACGCTCTGCTCCCAGCAGGCCCGCGACGAGGCCAACGAGCTGGTGGCCACCACCGTGCTGACGGTCGGGAAGCCGCCCACCGGCGGCCGCCGGCCGGGCGCCGCCGCCCTGCTGGCCAAGGACGAGAAGAACAACCGGCTCTACCTGGTCTGGCGCGACCACCGCTATCTCATCAACGACGCGAAGACGGTGCTGGAGGGGCTGACCCTGGCCGCCGAGCCGGCCAACCCGGTCGGGGCGGCCTGGCTGAACGCGCTGCCGGCCGGCGAGCCGATCGGGACGATCGCGGTCGCCGGCCGGGGCAGCCCGTCGAGCGTGCTGGACGGTGCGCGCACCGGCCAGGTGTACGTGGTGCAGAGCCAGAACGGCAGTCGGCAGTACTACCTCGCCCAGCGGACCAACCTGCTGCCGATCACCCAGCTCCAGGCGGACATCGTGCTGGCCGACCCGGCGACCCGCGCGGCGTACCCCGGCGGCCGGACGCTGAAGGCGCTGGCGCTGGAAGCCGACGCCGCGGCCGCCGCGCCGAAGGCCGACCAACCGGACAAGGGCGCGGCCCGGGCGCCCGAACAGCGGCCGGAGATCGCCCGGTTGACCGGCGACCGGCCGGCCGTGTGCGCCCGGTACGAGCCGGGCCAGACCGATCCGACGGTGCTGCTGGACGCGCAGGTGCGGCCGGTCAAGGAGCCGGTGCGTACGCCGGAGCAGAGCAGCAGCGGCATCCCGCTGGCCGACCGGGTCGTCATCGAGCCCGGGTACGGCGTGCTGGTGTCCTCGGAACCGTCCCCGGACGCGCCCAGCGGGACCCTCAACCTGGTCACCGACATCGGCTTCCGCTATCCGCTCGGCGACGACTCCGTTCCGGGCATCCTCGGCTACGGCGACGTGCGGCCGGTGAAGCTGCCGGCCAGCCTCGTCGTGCGGCTGCCCACCGGCCCGGCCCTGGACACCACGGCCGCGAAGCGGGCGCTGGACCCGGAGTGACGCCGCATCGCACCGGCGGCTGCGCGGCAGCCGTGTGGTGCGATCCTGAGTGAACAGTCCGACCGGCCTAGCGCGGGTTGGCGGACAACCGTTACGGTTTCCTTGATGGACGGCACGACGTGCCGCGGGCAGATGTGCCCCCTCAAGACGGGGCCAACCACCGAGGACGGGGGTGTATTCCGTGTCGAAGATGCGTACCGAAACCGGCGTCATGAGCAAGGCCAGTCAGGACGTCGATGGCGTCGCTGACCGGCTGACCAGCAACCTCAACAAGCTGATGAACGACCTGGCACCGCTCTACGACCAGTGGAAGGGTGCCGGTGCTGGATCCTTCCAGCAGGTCCGGCAGCGGTTCGACGAGGACATGGCCAAGCTGAACGTGGCGCTCCGGTCGATCGCCGAGGCGGTTGCGTCGGCGGGTCAGGACTACGACGTCAGCGACCAGGAGATCGAAAGCGACATGAGCCACGCCGGGGCCACGGCGGGGCAGATCACCGACGCGCTGAAGCTCTGAGGCGGGGGGACGAACCATGACCGAGATCCGGTACGACTTCCCGCTGCTGCTGGCGGCCGCGGACCAGTGCGGTGGGGCCACCAAGAACATGCTCGGGGAGCTTGACCAGCTCAAGCGCAACATCCAGCCGATGATGGCCACCTGGGACGGTGACGCGCAGGCCGCCTACCACGTCCGGCAGACCCAGTGGGAGACCGCCGCGCACGACCTGCAGGCCCTGCTCGGCAAGATCGAGAAGGCGCTCCGCGAGTCCGCGCTCAAGATGCAGCAGCGCGAGCACAAGAATGCGGGCAAGTTCGGCGGCTGAGTTCGGCCGAACCTCTTGATGGCCCGGCCGGTCGGCCGGGCCATCTCCGTATCCGACGCCGCCGGGCGCCGGCCAGGCGGGATGCCGCCGGGTGCCGGCCAGGCGGGATGCCGCCGGGTGCCGGCCAGGCGGGATGCCGCCGGGTGCCGGCCGGGCGGCCGGGTGCGGGCCGGGCGGCCGGGTGCGGGCCGGGCGGCCGGGTGCGGGCCGGGCGGCCGGAGGCGGCCGCTGCGCGGCCGGATGCGGTTCCGCCGCGTCAGCCGGCCGGCCGGTTGCTCGCCGGCACCTGGAAGAATTTCTCCGCCGGCTCGTCGATCTCGGGCCGCGGTGGCGGCGGCCCGGCCGGCCGGGCGGGCCGCCACCGCCGGCGCCGCCCCCGGGGCAGCAGCACGCCCAGCGCGGCCACCCCGCCGACCACCACCACGGTGCCGAGCAGGACCCACAGCGCCACCTGGCGGATCGTGGCCCAGCGGTGCGCCCGGGCGGCCGCCGCCGGATCGTGCCGCAGCTCCGGCAGCGGCGGCAGCGCCGCCGGCCGTCCGGTGGACAGACGCTCGGTCACCGCCCGGTACATGTCGAGCACGCCACTGCCGTAGCCCAGGCTCGCGTCCCCGCGGGCCGGGTCGGTGGTGCCGATGATCCGCTTCGCCACCTCGTCGGCCGACAGGCCCGGCTCGGCCGACCGGATCAGCGCCGCCGTGGCGCTCACCATCGGGGTGGCGAAGCTGGTTCCCGTGTAGAGGTTGTGCCCGGCCAGCCGGGTGGCGGCCACCACCTGCCCGCCCGGGGCGACGAGGTCGACGTACGGGCCGATCTGGGATTCGCCGACGCGCGCGCCGGTCTCCTCGATGGCACCCACCCCGATAACCCCGTCGAATGCCGCCGGGTACGGCGTCGGGTCCGGCCGGCCGTCGTCGTGGTGCCGGTTGCCGGCGGCGGCCACCATGACCACGTCGTGCGCGCGGGCGTACCGGACCGCGGCCTCGACCTCCGGATCCGGCACGTAGAGCGTGACGGACAGGTTGATCACCCGGGCGCCGCCGTCGACCGCCCGCCGGATGGCCCGGGCGAAGGTCGCGGCCGGCACGTCCGCGCCGCTGGCGTTGTCGCTCTGGTCGAGCTCGCGCTCGGTGACCCGTACCGGCAGGATCCGGGCGCCGGGGGCCAGGCCCTGGAAGCCGATCCCCTCCTCCCGCTGCGCGGCGATGATGCTCGCCACCGCGGTGCCGTGCGAGACGCAGTCGACGTCGCCGCCCGGCGCGTTCCGCAGGGCGTCGAACCCGGTCAGCACCTTGCCGCTGAGCTGCGGATGCCCGGCGTCGGTGCCCGAGTCGACGACGGCCACCGTGACGCCCGCGCCGGTGCTGAACGGCCACACCCGCTCCGGTCGCAGCCAGCGCTGCTGCCACGGGGTGTCCCGAATGATGTCACCGGGCTTGGCCTCGTTTTCGCAGCCGCCCGAGCCCGGGGCGCGCAGCAGCGCGGCGGTGGAGCGCGACTCGCCGGCCGTCGCGGCCGCCGGCAGGACCGGGCCGGCGCCGGCGACGACCGCAGCCGTCGCGACCAGCAAAGTCCGGATAGTACGGTGGCGCCTGATCATCCGTGCCGACCTTCCCCTGCGACCCCGGTGCATCGTAGCCACCGGAACCGCCCGCGGAAGTGGCCCGGGTTGCCGGGGTGCCCCGGCTCGCCTCTATTCAGTAAGGTCGAGGTGACACGTCGCCCGTGGCTCGCGGGCGCCTGGGGGGCGTGCTGGGAGGACACCATGGACATTCACGGCCTGCGCGCCCGCGCGGACGAGCTGATGTCCCAGTGGGAGCGGATGCGCTCCGGTGTCGGGGAGCTGCAGCAGAAGCTCAAGGCCGTCTCGGCCGAGGCATCCTCCGACGACGGCCTCGTGAAGGTGACCGTCGGGCCGCGTGGCCAGGTCACCAAGGTCGAGTTCGACGCCCGCATCTACCGCCGGCCCAACTCCAAGGAGCTGTCGGCCACGGTCACCGAGACCATTCACAAGGCCACGGCCAAGGCGATGGCCGAGGTCGAACAGCTGTGCCGCCCCTACGTGCCGGATGCGCAGTTCCAGGCGTACATGGATTACGACCTGGACGGCATCTTCCGGCAACTCGACAGCGAGCTGCCCAAGCCCGAGGAGGACCGATGAGCGACGACCAGGAGATGTTTCTCAACCCGACCGACGCGCGGCACGCGGCGTCGCACCTCAACACGGCGGGGCAGCACCTGGCCAGCAAGTGGGCGCAGCTCACCGGCCAGATCGAGAAGCTGAACGGTGAGAAGCCGTGGGGCACCGACCAGCCGGGCGACGAGTTCAACAAGAACTACCTGGGCGGCAAGGCGCCCGCCAAGTCGATCCTCACCGACGGCAAAAAGGTCGTCGACAAGGTGCAGGGGCTGGGCGTCGACGTCGCGTCCTCCGTCGACGGGACGGTGGACGACGACCAGCTGATCGCCAAGTGGTTCCCCAAGCAGGGCAAGTAGCGCGGTAAGACCGAGCTGGACCGGGCGAAGGGGCGAGTGGGTTGTCCGTACCCAATCCCAAGGGCACGCTCGGCGAGTACGGCTGGGTCTGGGACGCCATCTGCTGGGTTGGCGCCGGCGAGGCGTGGCCGAGCGGCGACGAGGACAAGATGCGCGACCTCGCCGACGCGTGGAACCAGCTCGGCGAGGCCATCGGCAACAACCTGAACGACGCCGACAGCGCCGCCATGATCATCCAGCAGAACTGGAGCGGCAAGGCGGGCACGGCCTTCGGGGACCTGTGGACGCAGCTCGGCGTGGACCAGGACAGCGGCCTGCCGCTGCTCCAGGAGGCCGCCGGCCAGTTCGCCGCCGGCTGCGAAAACGCGGCCATGGAGATCGAGTACGCCAAGCTCACGGTGCTGATCTCGGTCATCATCACCGTCATCGCGGTCTTCGTGGCGCTGCTGATGGCCTGGCTCGGTGGCGTCTCCGCGGGCGCCATCCCGGGGATCCTGCAGGGCGGCCGGCAGGCCGTGATGCTCGCCTTCCGGCGGTTGCTCGCCCAGCTCGGCAAGAAGTTCTTCACCAAGGAAGGGCTCAAGCTGCTCTTCCGCACCACCGCCCGGGAGATCGGCCAGCAGGTCAGCAAGCAGGGTGCCAAGCACCTCGCTCAGCACATCGGCAAGGAGGTGATCAAGGAGGCCGGCGAGGAGCTGATCATCGACGCCGGCGCGCAGGCGTACCAGATGAAGAACGGCACGCGGACCGACTGGGACTACAAGCGCACCATGACCTCCGGCCTCGGCGGCGCCTTCGGGGTGCCGTTGGGACTCGGCCTGAACAAGCTGGGCGGCAAGCTCGCCCCGCGCATTCAGCCCCATTTCAACCCGCCGGTGGTGCACTTCCCGGGCAAGAACGCCCTGGTCTCCGGGCTGCAGAACGCGGTGATCTCACCCACCGCCAGCGTGCTGGCCAACCTCGCGGTCAACCACGAGTTCCAGATGCCCACCGGCAGCGACCTGCTCGGTGGCTTTGCCGGCGGCGCCGGCCGGACCGGGCTTGAGGGCGGCGGCCACCTCGCCGGGCACGGGCTGGCCAACCTGGCCAACAACATCGCCGGCCTGAACGGCGGCACGGGTGCGGGCGGCACGGGCGGTGCGGGCGGTGCGGGTGCGGGCGCGCAGTCCGGTGCTGGTGGGCAGTCGAGTGCCGGCGGCGGGTCCAATGCATCGGGCTCGGGTTCCTCGGGCTCCGGCTCGACCGGGTCGGGCTCGACTGGCTCCGGTTCGACGGGCTCCGGCTCGACTGGGTCCGGCTCGGGCTCGACTGGCTCGGGCTCCGGTTCGACTGGCTCGGGCTCCGGTTCGACGGCCTCGGGCTCGGGCTCGACGGGCTCGGGCTCGACGGGCTCGGGCTCGGGTTCGACTGGCTCGGGCTCGACGGGCTCGGGCTCGGGTTCGACTGGCTCGGGCTCCGGCTCGACCGGTGCCGGCTCGACGGGTGCCGGGTCTTCGGCGAACGGTGGCGCCGGCGCTGGTTCGACCTCCTCGGGCGGATCGCAGCAGACCACCGGCGGCGCGGGCCAGCAAGGCGGCGGTGCCACCGGCACCGGCGCGGGCCAGCAGGGTGGCAGCACCGGCGCGGGCCAGCAAGGTGGTGGCGGCGCCACCGGCACCGGCGCGGGGCAGCAGGGTGGTGGCGGCGCCACCGGCACCGGCGCGGGGCAGCAGGGTGGCGGCAGTGGCAGCGCCGGAACGGGTCAGCAGGGCGGCGCGAGCGGCGGTACGACGCCGGCCAACGGGTCCGTGACCGTACAGCCGTCCGGCGCCGGCGACTCGGCCAACGGCTCCGCGGGATCGACCCAGGGTTCGGCCGGCGCCGGTCAGGGGTCCACCGGCACCAGCCAGGGCAGCGGCGGCAGCGGCGCGACCGGAAACGGCGCGGGGACCGCGGTCCCCGCACATGGTGGTGGCCAACCGTCCGCCGGTGCCGGCGTGCCGGCCGGCAACGGCCAGGGCAACGCCACCCCGGCGCACGCCTCGAACGGCGGCGGTACGCCCGCCACCGGCCAGCAGACCGGTGGCGGCACCGGCACGGCAGGCCCGGGCACCGGCTCGACCGCGCCGAGCCACACGCCCACGCATGGGCAACCGTCGTCCGGGGTCCCGGTCTCGCCCGCCGTGACGTCGCCCTCGTACGGCGGCGGAACCTCGCACGGCCCGGCGGATCCGGTCCCGGTCCACGGTTCCGGCACCACCGACCAGACGCCGCTGGTGGCCGCACCGGCCGGCGGTCCCCCGCAGGGCCCGGCAACGCCCGGCACCGGTACGGGACCGACCACGGGCGGGCCGACGACCGGTTCCACGCCCGCCGGCCCGACCACGGTCAACCCGACCGCTGGCAACCCGACCACGGCGAGCCCCGGCACCACGGCGAGCCCCGGCACCACGGCGAGCCCCGGCACCACGGCGAACCCGGGCACCGCGCCGAGCCCCGGCACCACGGCGAACCCGGGCACCGCGCCGAGCCCCACGACCGCGCCGAACCCGGCGACCAACGCCACGCCGGGCAACCCGGCCACCGCGACGCCCGGCACCACCGCCACCCCCGGCACCAACGCCACCTCGGGCAACCCGACCGCGAACCCGAACGGCTCGCAGACCGGCGAGTCGGGTCGGACCGGCGTCAATCCCAGCGCGTCGAACACGGCCGGCTCGGTGCGGCTGAACCCGTCCCCGAACACCGCCACCCAGGCGGGCGGCGCGGCCACCCCCAACCAGCACGCCAGCCCGGGAACCGGCACCCAGCAGGGCCAAGCCCAGCCGGACGGGCGGACGAGGGTTCCGGTGGGTGGGCAGCCCGGCCCCGGCCACCCGGTGACCGGGGGTCCCACCGACCAGACGTCCGTGCCCACCGACCAGACGTCCGTGCCCACCGACCAGGCGTCCGTACCCACCAACCAGCCGCCACCGGCGACCGGCGATCCGTCCGGGACCAACGCCGGCCCGTCCGGCGTCGATCCCACGCATCCGGACCCCGGCCACCGACCAAACAGCCACCACACCGGCGACCCGGCCACCGGGCCGCGGGCCGACACCGCGCCCGACCAGGGCACCGACCGCAACGACGACGGCGTGGTCGTCGTACCGATAGTCACGGCCGGCGGGCATCCGATCGGCGGTCCCGCCGGTCACACAGGGACCGACCCGACCGGACGCACGGCGGCCGACGCCACCGGAAACACCGCCCCCGACCCCGGCGCCCGGCCAGCGCCGACCGGCACCGGTCCGGTCAATCCGGACACCATCCACCGGTCCACCGGAGAGACCGGGAACGGCACGCACAGCTGGCAACTCGAGCCGACGACGTTCAACGGCGATCCCACCAGCCCCGAGGCCGAGCGCGCGCTGATCGACGCCTCCCGGAGCCTCGCCGACGCCGTACAGCAGTCGTCCCAGCGGGGCGACATCTCCCGCGCCAAGTACCCGGGCATGGCCGGCGCGTTGATGACGCCCGACGGGCGGATCACCACGCACACCAGCATGACCGCCAACAAGGCCACCAACCCGGCCACCAATCCGGCGGTCCATCCGGTCGCGCAGCAGGTCTTGGACCGCATCCAACAGCAGTTGGAAGCGCCTGGCGCCGGACATGGCAAGTGTGCCGAGGTGGCTCTCGTCTCCGACGCGCTCTACCGGCTCGAGGGCCAGTGGGAGGCCGCCGGTCGGCCGGGCGACTTCGAGGCGTACGCCCGGGCCGGGCTGGCCGGCTCGATGATGACGACCCACCAGGTGAAGCCGGCGATCGAGAACGGCGTCAAGTACGAGCACGGCAATTACCGGCCGCCCTGCCGCACCTGCGACGTCTTCCTCTCCGACTTCGGCATCGATCCGGTGACGGACCCCGACCGGCCACCCGGGTGGAAGCCGCCGCCGGCCGAGTCGGCCGCGCTCGCCAACGGCCAGCCGCTGCCCGACAGCCGCCCGTACGGCGACCCGCAGGGGCTCGTGGCGCCCGACCCGGTCGACCAGCAGGCCCTGTCCGACGCCGTGCCGCAGGATTCGAACGACCAGCCGGTCGTGCATCCCGACCCGCGGGTCGGCAACTGGTCGCAGCTGGTCAACGACGGCGGCCCGGAGAACCCCGGTCGCAACAACAACTGCGCCGACGTGGGCCTGTCCTTCCTGTCAACCTGGTTCGGCGATCCGCAGGTCGCCGCTTCGGCCGCCGACCCGACCGGCATGGAGACCGGCAGCACGGCCCGGCAGCAGCAGTGGCTGGGCACCAACTTCACCCCCCAGGGCACCGGCGTCAACGGACTCGACGCGGTGGCCGAGCGGCTCCGCCAGGCCGGCCCGGGCTCGGCCGCGCTGGTCATCACGAGCTGGACCGCCGAGGTGGGCGGCGGGGCGCACACCTGGAACGCGGTCAACGTGAACGGCACGGTGGTCTGGGTGGACGCCCAGATCCGGGCCGTCTCCGACACCGGCCCGGTGCACACGAACGGCGTCGACGGGGTCTGGTCGATCACCCTGGACGCCAACGGCGATCCGGTGGCGCCCGGCGCGGGCGTACCCAACGCCGGTACGGCCGGTGCCCAGCACCCGGGCCCGAACGCCCCCGGTTCGCGGCCGGGCAGCGACCCGTCCTCCTCGCCAGACCAGTCGGCCTCGCCGGACGCGTCCTCGTCCCCGGAGGGTGCCTCCACCGACCCGAACGGGCACCCGGACTCCAACCCCGACCACCACGATGACGGCGACCAGCACGACGACGGCGACCGGCACGACGACGGCGATCAGGGCCAGGACCCTGTGCAGGATCCCGACGCCGCCGGGGACACGTCGGAAACCCCGCACCTCGATGATTTGACCGCGGACGAGCAGCAGCTGCTCGACACCGTGCTCGAGTCCGCACAGACCGATGCGGACGCCATCCTCGGGGAGCTGCACAGCATCAGCGCCGACATCAACCAGCAGCTCGGGCTCACCGGTGACGACGCGGTGCAGCCGCTCGGCGAGGAGAACCGGGTCAAGTCGGCCGAGTCTCTCGCCCGCAAGTACCTGACCGAGCTTGAGCACTACGGTCTTGGTCTGGAGACGTCGCTTGGCCAGGTCAACGATGTCGTCAGGTTCTCGCTCAGAGGCCCCGAGTCGGCGGCGTACGGCCCGGCGGTCGACGCAGTGCTCAACCGGCTGAAGGCCGAGAAATACAGGCTGACCGACACAAAGAATTTCTGGCATCCGGGGAATCGGTTCTACGGACTGAACTGCACTCTGGTGTCGCCCGGCGGACGCACATTCGAACTGCAGTTTCCGACCGCCACCAGTTGGGTGATCGGAAAGCAGACCCATGACCTGTACGAGGTCGTGCGTGATCCGGCGCAGTCGCCGGCCGAAAGGGTGCACGCCTTCCTTGACATTCTGAGGATCAACCGGGCGAATGACGCTGTTGGCCACCTACCGACCGGCATGGAGCACGACCGGTTCCCGGCGCCTAAGGACACCAGCTTCGCGAAGTGGATCAGTAAGGCGGACCAGACGGAACTCCGTGCCGGCTACCAGATGTGGTTGACCGAGCAGGGCCGAACGTTCGCCGACGATGTAGCTGAGCGAGACTTGACGTCATCCGACCTGCCCGGCCTGGATCCGAGCCTGCTAGGGAGTCCGCATGGAGACGCTGGCCTTCGGCTATCACCTTCTGATGCAAACCGACCACCCGGCAGCACCGGCGGTCAACGTGATAGCGGTGGCGTACAGCAGCGGACCGACGCAAGCGGTGATCTGGGACAGACGGGCAGGGGCCTGGGGCTTCCGTCCCGACGTAGCGGCGGCGATTCTGTATTCGGACCCCGGGGAGCACAACACGCGGTCAGTGGACCGGGCGACGGCCGAGCGGGCGGCGTTGGAGTTCACGACGGTGCCGTTGCCGACGGAGGAGGAGCTGACGGAGATCTGCCGGCTGGCGGGTCCCTGGCGGGGCATCAAGCGTCGATAGAGATCACGCATGGACACGATGACGTTCGACTACTACCTGATGCGGAGACAGGCCAATCCCGACCTCTCGATGAAGAACGTGCTGGCAGTGGCCAGGAGGGTCAGGCCGATCCAGGCAGTGTGCTGGGGCTACCGGCACAACAGGTGGGAGGCCCGCTCGGACGTGGCGAGGGTCTGGCTGGACCCGGACCGGGACGACCTGATTCTCCAGCCGGCGGACCGAGCGACGGCGGAGCGGACGGCGGCGACGTTCACCGAGGTGCCGTTGCCGACGGAGGCCGAACTGACGGAGATCTGTCGGGCAGCACCTCGGCCGAGATAGCGGGCAGCGGCGATCCTGTACTCGGACCCGGGGGAGCACGACACCCAGTCGGTGGACCAGGAGGCCGCGGAGCGAGCGGCGGCGCATTTAGCGGGAGTGCCGTTGCCGACGGAGGAGAGGTTGACGGAGATCTGCCAGGCGGCGGGACCCAACTGGCATCCGGGCATGCCCAGGTAGGTGGGGACGATGACGTTCGACTACTACCTGCTGATGAGACGGGGGGACCAGGAAGGATCCCCGGTCAACGTGATGGCGGTGGCGCTCGGAGACCGTCCGGTGGAGGCGGTGATCTGGGGCTATCGGAACAATCGGTGGGAGTTCCGCCCGGAGGTCGCAATAGCGCACCTGTACGAGGACCGGGAGCTCCCGATCCGGCTGACGGACCGGGAGACGGCGGAGCAGGCGGCGCTGACGTTCACGGAGGTGCCGTTGCCGACCGAGGCCGAGCTGACGGAGATCTGTCGAACGGCCCCCCGGCGGGGCAGCCGACGGAGCTAGGAGGTCGGGATGGCAGACCAGACACCGAGCTTCGACTACCGCCTGATCAGGAAAACGGACGATCCGAGTTCAGCTCCGGTCAACGTCCTGGCGATAGCGTGGCGGCTCAGGCCGATCCGGACGGTGTGTTGGGGCTACCGGAACAGCAGGTGGGAGGCACGCCCGGACGTGGCGACGGTCTGGCTGGATCCGGATCGGGACGACCTCATCCTCTGGCCGGTGGACCGGGCCACGGCGGAACGGGCGGCCTTGGAGTTCGCGACGGTTCCGCTGCCGACCGAGGAGGAGCTGGCGGAGATCGGCCGAACGGCCCCTCCGTAGCGGAGCCGGCCGGCCTGGCCGAGGCCCCGGCGACCGAGCCGGGTGCGGGCTCCCCGACCGACCACCAGGGCCCGTCGGGCACGCCGTCCGGACCGAACGATCCGGGCGACAACACCGGGCCACCGGACCAGGGCGGCCGTCCGCCGCTGGCCGACACCCGCGTGGAGGGTCCGGGCGAGCTGGCGGCGCTGGAGGATCCGCAGTTCCAGGCGGACCTGGCCAACAGTCTGATCTCGCCCGACGGCAGCGGTTTCCAGGTCGGGGCCAACCCCGCCACCCACCCGTACGGGCAGCTGGTCAACGACGGCGGCCCGCAGGTGCAGGGCCGCAGCAACAACTGCCTGGATTCGTCCCTGGCGGCGTTGTCGAGCTTCGCCGGCCAGCCGCAGGTGTCGGCGCCGCGGTGGGCGGACATGAACCCGGACGGGTCGATCGACACCCAGTCCGGCGAGCAGGGCGGGATTGCCCGGGCCACCCAGTGGCTGGGCGGCCAGTGGAATCCGGTGCCGAACATGCCGGGTACGCCCGCGGAACGCGCCGCGTGGGTGGCCTACCAGTACGACCTGCTGCAGTACCAGGTGGCGCAGGCGGGTCCCGGCGCGTCGGCGCTGGTGGTGGCCGACTGGGTGGCGTATGACCCGGCGACCGGCCAGCCGGCGGTGGACGAGCACGGCAACGTGCAGTCCGCCGGTTCGCACGCGTTCGTGATCGTGAACCCACTGGATGGCTCCGGACCGGTCTGGTGGGACCCGCAGAGCGGGATGACGTCGTCGCAGCCGCCGGCCCAGTACGTGGCCGCCACCCACACGCTCTGGTCGATGCCGGTCTCGCCAGTCAGCCCGAACACCCAGAGCACCACACCAACCGTGGACACCGAGGCCACCACCGGCACCGACGCCGCCGCCGACAGCGGGACGTTCAACGACGGTTCGAGCACTACCGACCAGCCTCACGGGACGGACCCCGCCGCGGAGCCCCACGACCATGTTCCCGGCAACGACCATGGCGGACCGGTCGAAGGCAGCGACGCCCCGGATCCCGCCTCGGTGCGGGGCGAGCATTTCGCGGCGCTGTCAGGTAGCGAACAGACGCTCCTGCTCAACGAGGTCGACGCGGCCAAGACCGACGCCCGGGCCGTCTTCAAGGCTCTGTCCGGAGCGACTTTCCGGGTCAACGATCGCTTCGGTCTGACCGGCGCGGACACGGTCCAGCCCCTTGGCCAGGAGCACATGGTCAAGACCGCCGAGTCGCTCGCTCGGAAGTTCCACACCGAGTTCGACCCGAGAGGTGTCGACCTCGACACCGCCCTGAGCCAGACGAACGACCTGGTCCGGTTCTCGCTTCAGTGCCCCGAGTCGACGGCCTACGGGGCGGTGGTCGACGCCGTACTGAGCGACCTGGAGGACCAGCACTACCGGATAACGGACACGAAGAACTTCTGGCAGCCGGCCAATCGCTTTCTTGGCCTGAACTGCACAGTGGTCTCCCCGGCGGGTCGTACCTTCGAACTGCAGTTCCCCACGGCCACCAGCTGGGCGATCGGCAAACAGACGCACGATGCGTACGAAATTTTCCGCGACGACAAGCAACCGCCGGTTGGCAGGATCCATGCCCTGTTGGACATCCTGGCGGTTAACAAGGCAAATCATGCCGATACTCGTATTCCGGGTGGACTGGAGTCCTATCCGGAGCGTTTTGGCAGGCCCAAGGACCGTACCTTTGCGGACTGGATAGGGCAGCGCGCCCAGACCAAGCTGCGTGAGCGGTACGTGTCTTGGCTCAGCGAACAGGGCCGGAGTTTTCCAGAGGTCCTGGCTGAGCGAGGATTGACGGTGTCGGACCTGCCGGGTCTGGATCTCGGCCTTTTGGGAGGCCCGCATGGAGACGCTGACCTTCGACTACTACCTGCTGTGGAAGGAGAAGGACCGGACACCGCCACCGGTGAACGTGATCATCGAGGCCGCCACGATGGATCAGACCCAGGCGGTGATCTGGGACCGGCGGACGGAGAGCTGGAACTTCCGTCCGGACGTGGCGGTGGCGATCCTCTGGGTGAACCGGGAGGACCACGAGGTTCAACTGGTGGACCGGGCGACGGCGGAGGCGGCGGCACCGAACTTCACGACGGTTCCGCTGCCGACGGAGGCGGAGTTGACGGAGATCTGCCGGGAGGGCAGCCGGTAGGCGGTCCGGGCCCGGATCTGGGCCAGATCGGCGCGCTGCCGGACCTCGCGGCGACCCGGGTCGTCGGCCCGGGCGAGCTGAACCAACTGGAGAGCCCGCAATACCAGCAGTACGTGGCGGCCGTCTACGCGAACCCGGACGGTACCGGGTACGTGGTGGGCGCCAATCCGTCGACACCGCCGTACGGGCAGGTGGTCAACGACGGCGGGCCGCAGGTGCAGGGCCGCAGCAACAACTGTCTGGATTGCTCGCTGTCGGCGCTGTCCTGCTTTGCCGGGCAGCCTCAGGTGTCGGCGCCCCGGTGGGCGGACGTGAACCCGGACGGGTCGATCGACACCCAGTCGGGCGAGCAGGGTGGGGTCGCCCGGGCCACGCAGTGGCTGGGTGGCCAGTGGGACGCGCAGCCGGCGGACCTTCCGGGTACGCCTGCCGAGCGTGCGGCCCGGGTGGCCCAGCAGTACGACGAGTTGCACCAGCGGATCGCGGCCGCCGGTCCGGGCGCGTCAGCGCTGGTGGTGGCCGACTGGGTGGCGTACGACCCGCAGACCGGCCAGCCGGCGGTGGACGAGCACGGCAACGTCCAGTCCGCGGGCGGGCACGC
Organism: Plantactinospora siamensis; assembly: GCF_042434095.1. NCBI lineage: Bacteria > Bacillati > Actinomycetota > Actinomycetes > Micromonosporales > Micromonosporaceae > Plantactinospora > Plantactinospora siamensis. The sequence continues at coordinate 20,369 of NZ_JBHLUE010000002.1, read as the reverse complement.
CTTCGTGATCGTCAATCCGGCCGACGGATCCGGCCCGGTCTGGTGGGATCCGCAGAGCGGGATGACGTCGTCGCAGCCGCCGGCCCAGTACGTGGCCGCCACCCACACGCTGTGGACGATGCCGGCACCCATGGTCAACATCGGGGTGGCGACCGACACCGCCACCCCCGCACCCGATAGCGTCACCCCGCCAGGACATTCGACCGACGCGGCAGCGGAAGGTGGTCATGACGGAGGACGAGGCACGGGAGCTGATCGTTCGGCTGCTCGGGACGCAGAATCCGGTGGCGCTCCATCCGTTCGAGTTCGGTTGGGCGGCACAGGAGGTCCTCTCGCCGGAACAGCGGGCGCAGGGGATGCACGTGGGTCAGGGGGTCTTCATCATCGATCAGAACGGGGTGGTGACGGCGCACCGCAGCCTGCCGCCGAAACTGATCATCGAGGAGTACAAGGCGGCCCGCGAGGCGGGTCGGACGTCCGGTCGCCAGGTCTGGCCGACGGACGAGCCGACGGGCCAGCCGACGGGCCAGCCGACGGCCTGACCCCAGGGGATCCCGACCACGCCGGCGACTCGGCGCCAACCGACGGCGGGGGTCCGGCGGCGCAGCCTGCCCCGGACACCATCCCGCCGGACGCCGGCGAGCAGTCGTCGCTGCCGGAAACCCGGCGGTACGGGCCGGGTGAGCTCGCCCCGCTGGAGGACCCGCGGTTCCAGGCTGATGTGGAGCAGAGCCTGCTGACCCCGGACGGGTACGCCAGCTGGGCGGACCCTTCCCAGCATCCGTACGGTGAGTTGATCAACGACGGTGGCCCGGAGCAGGTGGGCCGCAGCAACAACTGCCTGGACTGCTCGCTGTCCGGCCTCTCCAGCTTCTACGGCGATCCGCAGGTCTCGGTACCACGCTGGCCCGACGTGCTGAGAAACGGAGAGGTCGATCTCCACAGCGGCGAAATCAACGGGCTTGATCGCGCTGAAGAGTGGCTGGGCGGTGGTCTGGTTCCACCGCCGGATCTTCCCGGTGCCCCGGACGAGCGGGCGATCGCGGTCGCGGACCAGTACAAGCAGCTCCACCAGTTGATCGCGGATGCCGGACCTGGATCGTCCGCGCTAGTGGTGGCGGAGTGGCTCAAGATCGATGAGGACACGCTGGAGCTGGAACTCGACGAGATGGGGCACGTCAAGTCCAGCGACTCGCATGCCTTCCTGGTCGTCTATCCAGCCGATGCCGAAGGTCCCGTGTGGTGGGATCCGCAACACGGCCTGACCTGGACCGAGCCTCCTCAGGGTCACATGGAGGATTCGTACGCCCTGTGGTCCCGGCCGCTACTGATCGAAGGAGCCGATCTTGACGGAGGACGAAGCGAGAGCCCTGATCACCCGGCTGCTCGGCACGCCGAACCCGATAAGCCTGTACCGCTTCGAGTTCGGCTGGTTGGCGAAGGAGAAGCTCACGCCGGAGCAGCAGGCGCAGGGACTGGGCCTGGGGCACGGGAGCTTCATCATCGACCAGACGGGCGTGGTGACGGCTCAGTCGAGCCTCTCCGTCCGGATGATCATCCGGCAGTACACCGAGGCCCGGCGCGAGGGTCGGATCACCGGCCGGCAGGTGTGGCCCAGGGAGGAGCCGACGGCGGAAGCCTGACTGGAACCGAGGGGAGCCATGACGGAGGACGAGGCGAGGGCGCTGATCCTTCGACTGTTGGGGACCCCGAATCCGGTGGACCTGTATCCGTTCGAGTTCGGCTGGGCGGCACAGGAGATCCTGTCTCCGACGGAGCGGGCTCAGGGGATCAACGTCGGGCAGGGGACCTTCGTCATCGACCAGACGGGGGTCGTGACCGTGCACTCGAGCCTGCCGGTTCCGTTGATAATCGACGACTACACCGAGGCGCGCCGGGAGGGGCGGATCACGGGTCGCCAGGTCTGGCCGACGGACGAGTCGACGGGCCAGCCGACGGCCTGACGCCGGGGAATCCCAACGCCACCGACCGCACCCCGACCGCCCCGGCCGCCGCGGGTGGCGTCGCGGTCGAGGGGCCGATCACCGCGAGCGCCGTTCCGGGCACGTCCTTCCACGGGCAGGGCCGGGCGCAGCCGGATCCGGTCGCCGTGCTGGACCGGGCGAACGCCGCGATCGGCGGCGTGGCCGCGCACGCCGGGATCCGGGACATCGCCGTGCGGCCGGATGGCGCGTACGAGATCACCCGGACCGACGGTCGGACCCTCACCGTGCGCCTGGCGAGCGGGCCGGTGTCGAACCGCGCCGTCGCGGAGAGCGCCGCCCAACCGGACGGTACGGCGCTGATCACCGTCTCCGACCGGGCGACCGACCGGGTGATCGATCGGGCCCTGGCGCACGAGGTGGCAGAGCTGACGGCCGGCACGACGCCGACCGGCGACGGCCGGCCCGGGGTGGCCCCGCTGTCCCGGGCCGACGTGGCCGAGCTGGTGACGGCGGCGCACCAGGCGCGTACGGCCGATCGGTGGTCCCGCCCCGCGGCCCGGCGCGAGCTGGCCGCGGTGATCGACCGGCTCGGCCTGCGGGACGGGATGCTCGGCGCCGAGCAGCGGCTCGGGACGCTGCCCGCGCCGGCGCGCTCCGCGCTGGCCGAGTTGGACACCGCCCGGACCGGTACGGTCACCGTGGACCAGCGGTCGGCCCGGAACGATCGGCGGAGCGCCGGCGACACCCGCGCGGCCGGCACCGATGGCGCGGCCACCGGAACGGCCCGCGCCGACGCCACCGTGAGCGGCCAGCAGAGCCCGCCCGCGGACGGTGAACGCCCGACCGGGCTGCCCCGGCTGCGGACGTACCTGCTGACCCACGCCGCCTCGACCGCCGTCACCGGTGGTACGGCCGCCTTCGTCACCCTGCAGGTTTCGCAGAACCCGCTGGCCGCCATGGTGGTCGGCGCCGGCGCCGCGGCCACCGCGCTGGTGACCGGGCCGGCCAAGTGGGCGGCCAAGCGGGTCGGCCTGGCCGTGGAGGATCGTCGGGCCCGGTTCGACGCGCGACAGGCGGCGCGGGACGCGGCGGACGCGGACGCGTCGTACGGCGGCGAGCTGGCCGATCGGGGCACCGGACCGGCCGCCGCGGCGCAGCAGCTCGACCAGGCGATCAGCGGGCTCGACGACCGGGTGGCGTCGATGCAGCAGCGGCTCGGCGGGCAGGAGCGACGCGGCCAGGGGATGGGCACGGTGCGCCGGTTCGGCACGGCCGCGCCGGACCCGACCAGGAACGGCCCGCGGGGCGCCGGCCCGGACCGCTCGGGCGGGCCGGCGCCGCATGCCGGGCTCAGCCCGCACGAGTACGGGCGGCTCGCGGAACTGCGTACCCTCGCCGCCCAGCACGACGCGGGCGGACGGTGGGCGGCCATGCGGTCCCGGCGGGACGTCCGGGCGCTGCTGGACAACCTCGGGCTGACCGCCGACCAGCCGGGCGCCGACCAGCGCCGGCAGTTGCTGCCGGCCGACGTGCGGGGGCTGGCCGAGCGGTTCGGCGACCGGCCCGGGACGGCCATCCGGGAACGCCTGCGCGGGTTCGCGGCCGGGCCGACCGCCGGCGGTCCGGACGGGGGCAGCCCCGATGCGGGCGGCGGCCGCGGCGCTGGCGGGTCGGATGGCGGTGGCCGCGATGCGCGCGGACCGGACGGCGGCGGCCCGGACGGCGGCGGCCCGGACGGCGGCGGCCCGGATGGCGGTGACGGGCGGCCGAGCAGGGTGTCGCCCTGGTGGACGTCCATCGTCGAGAACCTGCCCGGCTTCGCCTCGGCGGCCGCGACGGCCGTGGCCGCCGGAACGATGGCGCACAACCTCTCGCTCGGCGTGGCCGGTGTGGTCGGCTCGACCGCGGGCGCGGCCATCTCGATGGTCAACGATCCGATCGTCGCCCGGCGGGAGGCGGCGGCCAAGACGGCCCGGGAGGCATGGGACGCGGACCATCCGGCCCGACCCGCCGACGCGTCGATGCGGGAGACGACAGCGGCGATCGAGGGCCCGTTGGATGCGGCCGCCAACCGGGCCGCGCGGGCCGCCGAGCGGGTGACCGCGGTGGGCCGGCAGCTGGCCGACCTGGAACAGCGGCTGGCCGAGGCGCGCCAGCGTACCGGGATGCGCGACGGGCTGCGCCGGTTGCTGTTCGGGGATCCGAGCTGGGACGGCATGGCCGACCCCGGCCCGCAGTCGGGCCCGGACGGCAACGGCGGGAGCCGCGACGCGCGGACCGGCAACGGCCACGACGGCCCGTCCGGCAATGGCCATGACGCTCGCAACGGCAACGGCAACGGCAACGGCAACGGCAACGGCAACGGCAACGGCAACGGCAACGGCGTCGGCGGCCGGCCGTCGCGGGTGGACGGACCGACGAGGTCCACCGGCGACAGCGGTGCGGGCAGCGGTCGGCCGTCCGCCGATGGCCTGTCCGCCGCCGACCGGCAGGCGCTGGACCGGCTCACCGACCTGGCCGCCAGGCGGCAGGCCGCCCGTCCCTGGGCGCGCCCCTCCCTCGACCGGCAACTGCGGGCCATGGTGGACACCCTCGGGCTGCGGGCCGGCACCCCCGGCGTGGATCAGCGCCGACAGCTCGTACCGGCGGAACTCGAACCGCTGCTCGAGCGCTTCGGCGCCCCGGGGCCGCTCGACATCCGCCACCGGCTCGGGTCCGGTCCCGCGGCCGTCGAGACGGACGCGCCCCGGCCGAGCACCCGACCGACCCTGCGGACGCTCGTGCTGGACCAGACCGCGGCGCCGGCCGTGCAGGCCGGTACGACGGTGGCGGTCGCCGCGGCCGCGCACGCGCTCTCGGCGGCGGTGGCCGGACCCGTCAACCTGATCACCGGCGGGGTGGTGGCGCCGATCCGGGAGGGCCTGCTCAAGAACCGCGAGATCTCCGCGAAGGACGATCGCAAGGCCTGGGACTCGGCGCACCCGGTCGTCGAGCAGGACGCCCGGGTGGCGGCGCTCACCGGTCCGGCCATGACCGCGGTGGCCGACACGGCCGGAACGGTCGAGCGGGCCGGTGAGCGGCTGGGCGCGATCTCGGCCGCCGTGGACGCGCTCGCGGACGGCCTTCCGGGCACGACCGACCCCGGCGTCCGGCCCGGCCAGCGGACCATCCCGGATCCGCGGACCGCGCCCGACGCGCAGCCTGCGCCCGACGCGCAGGCCATGCCCGACGCGCGGCCGGCGCCCGACGCGCAGTCCGCGCCCGACGCGCGGCCGGCACCCGACGCGCAGGCCGCGCCGGATTCGCAGCCCGCCCCGGACGCGCTGTCCGGGTCCACCCGGTCGCAGCCAATCAGCCGGGCCGACGTGGCCGAGTTGATGACCGCCGTGCACCAGGTCCGTACCGCCGACGCCTGGTCCGCCCGGTCGGCGGCCCGGGAGTTGCACGAGGTCATCGACCGGCTGGGTGTCCGGGACGGCATGCTCGGCGCCGACGATCGGATCGCCCAGCTGACGCCCGAGGCCCGGCAGGCCGTGGCGGAGTTCGGCGGGGACCTCTCCGGCCGGCCGGCCCAGCTCGACCGCGTCGCCGCCGAACGGCGTGCGGCCGACGATGGCAGGCCCACCGGACTGCCCCGGCTGCGGGTCTATCTCTTCTCCAGCGCCGGCACCACGATGGCGGCCGCGGCCGTGGGCACGGCGCTGGCCGTCGCCGCCGGCAGCCCGCTGGCGGTGGTCGTTCCGGTGGCCGCCGCCGTGGCCGCCCCGGTCCTCGGCATGCTCAAGTGGCACGGCAAGCGGGTGGGCCTGGCCATCGAGGACCGCCGGTCCAGGTTCGACGCCCGGAACGATGCCCGCGCCGCCGCCGAGCAGGCGGACACGGTGATCGAGCGGGTCGGCGTACCGCTCTCCGAGCTGGACCGGGCCACCGACCGGCTGGAGGCGCAGCTCTCCGAGACCGAGCGGCGGGTCGACGACCTCGCGGACCGGCTGGCCCGCAGCCACCGCCGCACCGGCCTGCTGTCCCGGCTCCGCACCCCGCCTAGCGGGCCGGCCGGCGCCGACCCGAGCGGGCCGGCCGGCGCCGACCCGAGCGGGCCGGCCGGCGCGGACCCGAGCGGACCGGCCGGCGCCGACCCGAGCGGCCGGATCACCGCTGCTCCCGTACCGGGATCGACCTTCCACGGCCTGGGTCGGCCGGTCGCCGACGCGACCGCGGTGCTGGCCACGGCCCGGTACGCGATGGCCCAGATCGGTCCGGCCGCCGGCGCGCTGGTCGTGGAGATCGGACCGGGACACTACGAGATCCGGTCCGGTCATGCCGCCCCGCTGCGTGTCTGGCTCACCTCGGCGTCGCTGGCCGACGGCACGGTCGCGCAGACCGCCCGGAACGGCGACGGCTCGTTCCTGGTGACCGTCTCGGACCGGGCCGTCGACGAGGTGGTGGCCCGGGCGCTCGCGCACGAGGTGGCCGAGCTGTCGACCCTGCACGCCGCCGGCGCGGCGCTGGTCGGGCCGCTCGACCCGGGCAACGTGACGGGTCCGATCGACCCGGCCGGGTTGAGCGCGCACGATCACGGCCGGATGGCCGAGATCCGGGTGCTCTCCGGCGAGTACCGCACCGCCGACGCGGCCAACCGGGTGCGGATCCGGGCCGAGATCGCGGCCCTGGTCGACCACCTGGGGTTGCGGCTGGACGGTCCCGACGCGGCCGCCCGGTGGCGGATGCTGCCGCCCGACATACCCACGCGGCTGGCAAGGCTCAGCGCACCGCGGGTGACCCCGGCGCAGGTGTCCGACGTGCTGCGCGGGGTGCCGGACCCGACCGAGACCCAGCGGGTACGCGGGTTCGACTACTGGCACCGGGCCACCACGAACGGGCAGCCGTTGCCGGCCGACCAGCTCGCCAGCCGGCTGCACGAGCGGGTGGTGCGGGCCGAGAACGCCCAGGCCAGCATGCCGATGCTGCCGGCGTACGCGGGTCAGATCGTGGGCCTACCGGCCGGCCGGATCGCCGAGATCGCCCGGACCGACCCGCAGCTCGCCGCGCGGGTGGCGGCCGAGGGTGTGTACGTCGACCTGTCCGGCCGGTTCGACCTGCGCCCGTACGGAATCATGGGCGGACCGGAGATCCGCCTCGACCCGATCCCGGCCGGCACGGATCTGGCCACCGAACGGGGTCGGCAGGAGCAGTTGGCCGCCGACCGCGGGTTCGCCAGTCAGCGGTTGTGGAGCCAGCATGCGGGTGATCCGGCCGCGCTGGCCGCGCTCCAGGGCCAGAGCTTCCATTACGTCGGCGACGCCCGAATCATGATGCTGGTGCCCGACGCGCTGACCGAGGCGCTCGGCACGCTCGTGCCACAGCCGGTGGCCCGGACCTTCGTGCACGGCGGTCCGACCGAGGTGGCCGCGACCCGGGTGAGCGCCCTGGCCGATCGGCCGGCGGTGCCCGTCAAGAACAGCCGGCGGCCGGAGTACGGCCGGGCGGAGTTCCGGGACACCGGGGCGCCGGCGCCGATGTGGGACGGGATGCCCCGGCGCGAACAGGTCCAGCAGGGTCAGCTCGGCGACTGCGGCGTGCTGGCCAGCATCGGCGCGGTGGCCGGGCACCTCCCGATGGCGTACGCGCAGATGTTCCGGCCCAATCCGGACGGGACCGTCGACGTGTATCTGCACGAGAGTTCGCTGCCCGGGGCCGTCACGACGCCGACCGGCCGCCGCCTTCGGATCACCGTGCACCCGGACGTGCCGCTCCAGAGGGCGCACCATTCGGCGTACGCGGACCAGTCCGAGGATGTTCGAGCATCCTGGGCTGCGGTGCTGGAAAAGGCCGTTGCGGCGGTGGACCGGACCTGGACCGACGCCCGCTGGCAGGAGTGGCGCGCGCAGCACAAGGCATGGGCGGGCCCGGACTTCGACCCGAGCGAGCCGGCCCCGGCCGGGTATGACCGGCTCAACTGGGGCAGCTCCCCGGCCATGTGGGCCGAACTGCTCACCCAGCTCACCGGGGAACCGGCCCGGACAGCGCTGTTCGATCCGGCACCGGGCCGGGAGGGCGACGCGGAGGCGCAGCTCGGTCGGCTGCTCGCGGCCGGCAATCCGATTTTGGCCAGCACGAAGGGCCCCGGTGAGTACCCGTCGCAGCTGCGGGCGCGACTGCCCTACCGCCTGGCACATGGACACGCGTACGAGGTGATTGACGTCCGCGACGGGCAGATCCAACTGCGCAACCCGTGGAACACCCAGCACCCCGAGTCGATGCCGGTGCGGGACTTCCTCGACCTGATGCGGGCAGGCTACGCGCACCTCGATCGCCGTTCAGTGGCGCCGCCGGTGCCAGAAGCGGCGCCCACGCCGCCGGTGCGGAGCGCGGCGCCCACGCCGCCGGTCCGGAGCGTGCCGCCCGCACCGCCGAGGCAGCCGGTTTCCCCGGCCACGCCCGCGGTACCACGCCCGCGGATCGTTCACGGCTTCGGCCGGATCCGCCCCGAGGATCAGCACGTCCACGTGATCTACCAGGCGCTGCTCGACCCGGACGGTAGGGTGGTCGGCCTGGCGGTGGTCGAGCTGTCCGAGCACGGCCAGCGATCCGCGCTGTGGACCGCCGCGGGGCAGACCGCCAGCGGCGGTGTGCTGCCGGTGGGCCGGGGCGAGGCCGAGCGGATCGCCCGGGAGGTCGTCGGGTTCGAGCTGCCGCCGGAGCCGGCTCTGCAGGCCATGTTGGGCGGCTGAGCACGTGAGCACAGAGGGGGCCCGCCGATGAGTTCGGACGTGAACGTCCTGCGGGTGGACAACAACACGATCGGGAGCGTCGGGTCGGCGCGGATCGCCGTCGGATCGGCCATGCCTGGTTCACCGCCGACCGCTCGGATTCTGGTCGTTCCGCGGGGTGGCGCTGGGGATCAGGAGCATCTCGTACGGCTGGGTGAGACGTTCCCGGTGGTCGATGAGACCTGGCGGTTCGCGGACATCGACTTCAAGACGCTCGGCTGGTGGACGGTCACCCTCCGGCGCGTCGACGGGGACGAGCCCCAGGACCCGCCCGGCGGCCAGCACGGTGTGTACGAATGGCCGCGCAGCGACGAACCGGCCCGCCTGCTCCCGTACGATTCACTGACCCCGGCGAGGCTCGCCGAGCTTCAGACGGCGCTCGGCCAGGACTTGCCACCGATCTACGCGCGATGGCTGGCCGAGACCAACGGCGTACGGGTGGAGGGCACCCACCGGATCCCCGACCTCCTGGCCGGAGAGGGGCCGGTCGGCGGGAAGCACTATCCGCAGCCGGTGACGCTCTGGCCGCACAAGGCGCTGTTCGGCGTCGACCCGGACAATCGTTACCGCGATCTCGTCGTGGCGCAGTCGGTCCACCGAGACCAGCAGGTGTCCCGGGCGTACCTGGCGATCGGAACCGCGGAGGAGGGCGTCTTGTTCGTCAAGGCCGCCGAGCCGGATGCCGACTCGGTTTGGCTGCTGCTCAACCACCGGCGTTACGGCCCGAATGGTGAGGCGGGTCATGCGATCCGGGAGGCCGAGCTGACCCGGGTGGGGCCCGACATCCGTTCCTTCCTGGGGCGGTTCCATCCGGTGCCGGAGCCCGACATCGAGGCACGGCCGGGGGACGTCACCTATCCCGACCGGAACGACCCGATGTACTGGGCCCCCCGAGAGTGACCCCGCAGAGAGCAGAGTCCCGAATGAGAAGCGAGGACAGCCCGCAGTGACCACCGTTGCGCCACCGACGCTGCTGCTGCCGATCGGGCAGTTCTTCGGCACCTTCCATCCGGTCGTCGGCTCGGCCGAGCGTTACCACCGGGTCCGGCTCCGCGACGAGGTGTGGGAGCTGGAGGATCCCCGGTTCCTGGTGTGGGCGTTGCTGCACGGGGTGGTCGGCCCGCTCGCCGAGCGACCGTGGACGTTCGAGACGCTGCGCGAGGCGGCGGCCGAGCATCTGGGGCCCGAGCACGATCTGGCGGCGTTGCTGGCGGATCTGGACGGCGCGGGGCTGGCGGCCCGGGTGGCGCCGGGTTCGGACGAGGCCATCGGGTTCGCCCGGCGGCACCGGATCGGCGCCCGGATGCTGGGCCTGGGCAACAGCGCCGACGAGCCGTGGTTGTATGCCATCGGGTTCTTCGACCATCCGGTCATCAAGGTGACGCGCACCGTCTACGACCTCTGGGAACGCTGCCCGTCCGGGGAGAGCCTGTGGGACCTGTGCGCAGCGCTGGCCGCGGAGGAGCGCCAGGCCGGCGGCACCGAGCCCGACCTGATCGATCCCGAGGTCATGCTCGCGGGGTTCCTCACCACCGTCCACAGCCTGCTGGTGAGCAGCGCCCTATACCTGGAGCCCATGCCGTGACCGGACCGACGACAGAACCGAGCGGCGGAACGCCGTTGATGTTTCCGGTCGGCCGGTACACCGGGGCCTTCCACCCGTCGCACGGCGCGCCGGTCAAGTACCACTCGCTGGTCATCGGCCGGCTCTCCGTTCAGCTCGAGACGGAGGCGGCCTTCAACGTGTGGGTGGCCGGGCACCGCCCGCCGGACGCGGGCCGGCCGTGGCGGCGGGCGGACGTCGCGGAGGCGGCCGAGCGCCGGCTCGGGGTGGCCGAGCCGGACGCGCTGATCGACGAGTTCCTCACCGACGGGCTGCTGGTCGAGGTGGATCCGGCGGACCCGGACGCCGTCGAGTTCGCCCGCGCCCACCGGGTGTGGCCACTGATGCTGCCGCTGGGCAACACGCCGGATGACCCGCTGCGCCACGGCATCGGGCTGTTCGGCAGCGAGCCCGTGCTGCGGGTGCCCACGCTGGTCAACGACGTGTGGATGTGGAGCTCGACGGGCGGCAGCCTGTGGGACGTCTGCGTGGCGTTCGCCTCGGCCGGCGCCCGCGCGGCCGTGGACGACGAGCGCGAACACGACCCCCGGTACGTGCTGGCCGAGTTCCTCGGCGGCCTGCAGGAACTCATCGGGATCAGCGCGGCCTGCCTGGACGAGGCGCCGCGGCGCTGAGCGCGCCGGGGCCCGGGCGGCGTTGAAAGCGCCGGGTCCGGGCCGCGCCGGGGGCGTCGGTCCGCGCCGGGGCCGCGGCGCGGGCCGGCTCAGCCGAACCGGTCGGCCAGTTCGGTGTACGCGTCCCGCAGCGCCACCAGCCGGCTCCGCCGCAGCCGCCCCGGCTGGCCGGCCACGGCGGCCCGACCCCGCTCGCTGGTCACCGCGGCGGCCGGCACCTCGTCCGCCTCGGCCGGCACGAACTTCAGGGCCTCGTCGAGGGCTGCGGCGGCGCGCTGCAGCACGGCCCGCGCCCGGGGTCGCTGATCGGCCGGGACGCCGGCCGGGTCGGCCGGGGCCTGGCCGGCGTACGCGTCGGCCACCCACAGCCACTCGCCGGGATCGAGCAGTTCGGAGGGCCCGTCCCGGTCTCCGCTGAAGCCGAACCGGCCGTCCGCGGCCGGCGCCGTCACCTGAGCCGGCAGCCGGAACAGAAACTCCCGCTCCCGGCCGCAGCCCGCGCAGGCGCCGGCGTACCGGCTGGCCAGGTCGCCGTCGTCCAACGCCACCACGGAGCTGCCCCGGGCGAAGCCCGCCGCGCCGCACTCGCACGGATGCAGGTCCATGAACAGGTGAGCTTCCGCGCTGGTACGGGCGAGGGGCGGGACCATGGTATCACCGTACCGACGGGCCACCCGCGCCGGGTTCCCGGCCGCTCGCCACCGGGGCCGAGCTTCCGGCGTGTCGCCCGGAGACCGGGGGCCGAACTGGTGGGTCGGCCGGCCGGCGCGCTAGGTTGAGGCGGCCCGGAGCCCGACCCGTACCATCTATTGGTGAAAGCGCAGTTCGCGGACATGACGAGTGACATTTCCGAGCAGCAGGTCGCCGGACCGCCGGCGCAGCCCGGGCCGGCGTCCCGGCCCACGGTGACGACCAGCGGGTTCTTCGCCGACGCGTCCAACTTCGAGCTGCGGTTCGTCCCGGACTACGACCGGATCAGCGAGATCGTGGCCGCGCTCCGGGTCCTCGGCCTGCGTGTGGTGCTCACCAGCGGCACCTTCGACATCCTGCACGAGGGCCACTCGATGTATCTCGAGGCGGCCCGGCAGTTCGGCGACTTCCTCATCGTCGGGGTGGACAGCGACGACAAGGTCCGGCGCCGCAAGGGGGTGTGGCGGCCGGCCGTACCCGAGCTGGAACGGCTGCGGATGGTGACCCACCAGCGCGGTGTGGGCCTGGTCACCCTGAAGCCGGCGGACGAGCAGCGCTGGTCGCTGATCAAGGCCGTCCGCCCCGACGTGCTCGTGGCCACCGCCGACACGTACGACCCGGAGCAGATCGCGGAGCTCGAGGCCGGCTACTGCGGCCGGGTCGAGGTGCTGGAGCGGATGGCCACGGTGAGCACCTCGGCGCGGCTCCGGCTGCTCCAGCTAGGCCTGGAGAAGCGGATGTCCCAGCGGCTCTCGGAGCGGCTGCCGGACCTGCTCCAGGACGTGTTCGACGAGATCGACCGCGGAGAGCCGGCGGGGTGAAGCAGCTCCTGCTCTACCTGCCCGTCCTGCACTCCGGCTACGAGGCGTTCCTGGACCGGCACCGGGACGCCGACGAGGTGCTGCTGCTCGGCCCCGGCTTCGCCGAGGAGCACCCGACGCTGCGCAAGGACATCCGCGCGCTGTCCCCGGAGACCGCGGCGCGCTACCTGAGCGCCGTCCGGGACCGGCCGGCGGTGCGGGTGGTGGCGCCGGCCGAGCTGGCCGGCGCGGTCGTGGCCGACGTGCTGGTCGTACCGGACGAGGAGATCACCCGCGACCTGGTGGCCCGGCACGGCCTGGCCGCCGGGCGGGTGGTCGAGTACGAGCGCACGTTCCTGCGCTGGGACCGGCCGTGGAGCCAGGCCCAGCGCCCGGCCGGGTACGAGGGCCGGGTGGCCGCGGACGAGCTGACCGTCCGGCTGGCGCGGCGGGCCACCGAGGCGGCGGCACACAGCTCGGACTGGTGGCGCCAGGTCGGCGCGGTGGCCGCCCGGGACGGCGAGATCATCGACGTGGCCTACAACGCGCACCTGCCGACCGAGTACGCGCCGTACCTGGACGGCGACCCGCGCAACGAGTTCCGCCGGGGCGTACGGACGGATCTGTCCACGGCCATCCACGCGGAGGCCCGGCTCGTGGGCCGCGCGGCGCGGAGCGGGGTGGCGCTGGCCGGCGCGGACCTGTACGTCTCGACGTTCCCCTGCCCGGCGTGCGCCCGGCTGGTGGCCGAGGCCGGCTTCCGGACCTGCTACTTCGCCGGCCCGTACGCGCTGCTGGACGGCGACGGGATCCTACGCGCGGCCGGCGTCGAGCTGGTCTGGGTCGACCTCGGCGAGCCGCCGGCGTAGCCGGGCCTCGGTCTCCGGGTCGGACCGCTGGCTCAGCTTCATCCGCACGGGTTGGTGCGCCGGGTCGTCGGCGTCGCCCACCACGACGTGCAGGTGGACGTGCTCGATGGTGCCGCCGGTGCGGCCGGGATCGCCGTTGCGCGAACCGAGGCCGTAGTACGCCAGGCCGTAGCGGTCGCGGACCCAGCCCAGCACGGTCCAGAACTCCGCCTGCGCCGCGGCCGGCAGGTCGAGCAGGTCGCCGACGTGGGCGTGCGGGACGAGCAGCAGGTGCAGCCGGGTGCCGGCGTACGGGAACTCGTTGGGGGTGACGGTCCAGTGCGCGGTGCGGTGCAGGATCTGCTGCTCGGCGTCCCGCTCCAGCTCGTCGGGGCAGAAGAGGCAGGTCCCGGCGGCTTCGAGCCGCAGCATGTCGGCCAGCTGTTCGGCCGAGCGCGAGTTGCTGAGGTGGTAGAGCGGCACGTCAGGCCCGTTCGTACGTCTCGACCGTGAACGGCAGCGCGTCGCCGTCGACGCGCTCGGCCGCCACCCGGGTGAAGCCGGCCAGCCAGCCGGCCGGCAGCGCGGTGTCGCCGCCCACCCGGGCGTGCACCCGGGTCAGGTGGATCCGGGTCACCTCGGGCAGCGCCTGGGCGTAGATCTCGGCGCCGCCGATCACGAAGAGCTCGTCGCGCCCGGCGAAGGCGGCCACGGCGCGCGCCGCGTGCAGCGCCGCCGGCACGTCCGGCTGGACCAGCATGCCGTCCTGCCGGGGCAGGTCGGCGCGCCGGCTGACCACCACGGTGAGCCGGCCGGGCAGCGGCCGGCCGAGCCGCGCCACGATCGACTCGTGGGTGCGCCGGCCGGCCACCACCACGCCGCCGGCGGTCAGCGCCTTGAACCGGCGCAGGTCGCCGGGCAGGTGCCAGGGCAGGTCGCCGCCGCGGCCGATCACGTCGGCGAAGTCGGCCGCCACCACCAGCGAGGTCCGCACGTCCGCGCCGGGCCGCGCTGATTTGGCGGCCGTCCCGCCGGTACGCGCCGACCCGCCGGCCGCGGCGCCGGGCCGGGCTGATCCGGCAGCCGCCTCGGCGGTACGCGCAGAGCCGGCCGCGGTCACGGCGCCACCGGGATGCGGCCGAGGCCGGGGTGCGGGTCGTAGTCGGCCAGCTCGAAGTGCTCGGCCCGGAACGCGTGGATGTCCGTCACGGCGCGACCGGCCCCGGTCAGCCGTACCGTGGGCAGCCGGCGCGGTTCCCGGGTGGTCATCGTCCGGGCCTGCTCGACCTGGTCGGCGTAGATGTGCGCGTCCGAGATGGTGTGGTAGTAGGCCCCGGCCGGGATGCCGGTGAGCTGCTCGAGCATGAGCAGCAGGGCCGCGTACTGGATCATGTTGGACGGGACGCCCACGGGCACGTCCCCGGAGCGCTGGAACATGTGCAGGTGCAGCCGGTCGCCCAGGACCCGCACGTGCACCCAGCCGTGGCAGGGCGCGATCGTGGTCCGCGGCGTCTTGCCGGCCCCGCGGACCTGGTATTGCGGGATCCACGGCGACACGAAGTGCGTACGGTCGTTGGGCAGCTCGCGAAGCTGCTCCACCAGGTGCTTGAACTGGTCGAACCCGCCGCCCTCTGCGGTCGGGAAGTCGTGGAACGCGCCGCCGTACGAGCCGGGGCCGATGTCGTCGGGCGGCAGACCGCGCCGGGCCGTCTTCTCCGGCGTGGCCCACGGCCCCCACCAGTCGCAGCCAAACTCGGCCAGCTCCTTCAGCGTGGTGGCGCCGTTGATGAACGCGCACAGCTCGCCGATGGGCTTCTGCCAGAACGATGCCACGCTCCGGTCGGTGATCACCGGGAAGCCGTTGGCCAGGTCGAACCGCATGGTCTGCTGCATGAGGGTCAGCGCCGGCGGCCCCTGCCGGGTGGGCGCCTCCGCGCCGTCGGCCAGGATCCGGGCGAGCAGGTCGCGATATTGCCGATCCGGGGTCCGTTCCTCGTACGGTAGATAACGCACCGTCCACCCCCCTGACCTCGGATCTCACCGCGCCGGCCATGCTAGCCGGTACGCCTGACCCCCCGGCCGGGGCCGCGCCGACGCCGGGCGTCACGCGCGGCGCCCGGCGTCAGGTGCGCGGCGCCCGACGTGATGGGCGGCGTCGGGCGCGGCGCCCGACGCGGAGCGCGATCCGGTACGGCCGTGGCCGGTTCAGTCGCCGGCCAGCAGCCGCTCGAAGTCCGTGGTCAGGGCGAACGGATCGGGCGCCACCGCCGGCGCCCGGCTCGCCACCAGCTCGGCCAGCTCCCGGCCGGCCCGGCGCACCCGGTCGGCCAGCGGACCGGCCGCGGACCCCTCGGCCCAGTCCTCGGGCGCGGCGAAGACCGCCGTCGGCACGGTGACCGCCCGCAGGTGCGTGAACAGCGGCCGCACGGCGTACTCCAACGCCAGCGAGTGCCGGGCGGTGCCACCGGTGGCCGCCAGCAGCACCGGCCGGTCGGCCAGCGTTTCCCGCTCCAGCACGTCGAAGAACGACTTGAACAGCCCGTTGTAGGAGGTGTTGAAGATCGGGGTGACCGCCACCAGGCCGTCGGCCCCGGCCACCGCGTCCACGGCCGGTCGCAGCCCGGCCGGGGCGAAGCCGGTGAGCAGCGCGTTCGTCAGGTCGTGCGCGTGTTCGCGCAGCTCGATCGGCCGGATGTCGACGGTCAGCCCGCGCCGCCGCAGCTCGTCCCCGGCCGCCGCGCCGAGCTGGTCGGCGAGCAGCCGGGTGGAGGACGGTTGGCGCAGGCCGGCCGACACGACCGCGATGGTCCGCCGGGTCATCGGGACACCCCCGACGCGGCCGGCTCGCCCGTACCCTCGGCAGGCTCGCCCGTACCCTCGGCCGCCCGGGCCGCGACCAGCGCGGCGTGGGTGGGCGCGTCCGGTACGCCGGGCGCCCGCCGGGCCGCGAACTCCCGCCGCAGCACCGGTACGACCTCCTCGCCGAGCAGGTCGAGCTGCTCCAGCACGGTCTTGAGCGGCAGGCCGGCGTGGTCGAGCAGGAACAGCTGCCGCTGGTAGTCGCCGACGTACTCGCGGAAGCCCAGCGTCCGGTCGATCACCTGCTGCGGGCTGCCCACCGTGAGCGGGGTCTCGGCCGAGAACTCCTCCAGCGACGGCCCGTGCCCGTACACCGGGGCGTTGTCGAAGTACGGCCGGAACTCCCGGACGGCGTCCTGGGAGTTGCGCCGCATGAAGACCTGGCCGCCGAGCCCGACGATGGCCTGCTCCGCCGAGCCGTGCCCGTAGTGCGCGTACCGCTCCCGGTAGAGCGCCACCATCCGCTGGGTGTGCTCCTTCGGCCAGAAGATGTGGTTGGCGAAGAACCCGTCCCCGTAGTACGCGGCCTGCTCGGCGATCTCCGGACTGCGGATCGAGCCGTGCCACACGAACGGCGGGACGTCGTCCAGCGGCCGGGGAGTCGAGGTGAACGACTGCAGCGGGGTCCGGTAGCGGCCCTTCCAGTCGACCACGTCCTCCCGCCACAGCCGGTGCAGCAGCGCGTAGTTCTCGATCGCCAGCGGGATGCCGGCCCGGATGTCCTTGCCGAACCACGGGTAGACCGGGCCGGTGTTGCCGCGGCCGAGCATGAGGTCCACCCGGCCGTCGGCGAGATGCTGGAGCATCGCGAAGTCCTCGGCGATCTTCACCGGGTCGTTGGTGGTGATCAGCGTGGTCGCGGTGGACAGCAGCAGCCGCTCGGTCCGGGCCGCGATGTAGCCGAGCATGGTGGTGGGCGACGACGGCACGAACGGCGGGTTGTGGTGCTCGCCGGTGGCGAACACGTCCAGCCCGACCTCCTCGGCCTTGCGCGCGATGGCCACCATCGCCTTGATCCGCTCGCCCTCCGGCGGCACGCGGCCGGTGGTGGGGTCGGTGGTGACGTCGCCCACGGTGAAGACCCCGAACTGCATGACCTGCTCCCTCACGCCCGTCCCGGGGCCGGTCGTCCCGGGCACGTAGCAGGGAACATACTTGACGAGTCAACTATTCCGAGCGCGGGGCGCGGGGCGGCGGGACCTGCCGGTAGTAGTCGCCCACCTGCTGGTGGTAGTCCGGCCGACCGAACGTCTCCGGGTCGTACTCCGGAGAGTTCTTGATCTGTTCCCGGTCCCGGTCCACGTACAGGGTGCGGTCGAGGTGGTCGATGCGGTCCACGGTGGCCGCCGGCAGCAGCACCTTGCGGCCGAAGATCCACGGCCCGGTGTCGACCACCAGCCAACCGGCCCCGGTTTCGGTGCTGGCCTCGTCGACGGTGCCGATCCCCCCGTCCACCGCCGCCACCCGATAGCCCACGAGGTTGATGTCGGTGCCCGGGCCGCCCTCGTCGCCGGCGCCACCCGGCGTCCCGGCGCGGCCGCGGGCGCCGGCATCCCGGTCGGCCTCTTCCGGGCCGAGGCCGGCGGCCAGCAGCGTCGGGTCCCGCCAGGTCCACGGATCGAGTTGCATCGGGTTCATCGTTGCCTCCGGTCGTGTTCGGGGGATTCATCCATTGCGTTCGGCGGCCAGCACACCGAGCACCTCTTCGTCGGTCAGCTGGGCGAAGTTGGCGTACCACTGCCCGACGGCCTGGAAGTCCGGCGGCGTGGCCAGGCACACCACGGCGTCCGCCTCGGCGGCCAGGGCCCGATGCGCGGGCGGCGAGCAGACCGGGGCGGCGAAGACCAGCCGCCCGGGGCGGTGCAGCCGCAGCCAGCGCAGCGCCGCCCGGGCCGTCACTCCGGTCGCCACGCCGTCGTCGACCAGCACCACGCTGCGGCCCGTGACCGTGGCGATCGGGCGGCCGTTGCGGTAGCGCTCGATCCGGCGGGCCACCTCGGCGCGTTCCCGATCCACCGTCTCGGCCAGGTCGACCTCGCTCAAGCCGAGATAGTCCAGCGAGCGGCCGTCGAAAACCGGCGGCCCGTCCTCGGCCATCGCGCCCACGCCGAACTCCGGCTGCCCCGGAGCGCCGATCTTCCGCGTCACCACGATGTCCAGCTCGCCACCGACCGCTCGGGCCACCTCCGCGGCCACCGGCAGGCCGCCGCGCGGCAGCGCGAGCACCAGCGGCGGCGCCTGGCCGGCGGCTTGAGACTGGCCGGCGGCGAGGGCCAGGGTGACCGGCGCGGCGAGCGCCCGGCCCGCCGCCAGCCGGTCGGCGAACTGGTGCTCCGGCATGCCCGTCCCTCCCGTCCGCAACCCGCCCGTCCCGGATCTGCCAACCGGGGCCGACCCGCCCCGGGGCCGCCCGCTCCGGCGCTCCGCACCGAGATACCCGAAATGGCCCCCGGCTACCCGCTGTCACCGGAGCAACTCGCTGGAGCGATTAGCCGCTTTCAGGAGGGGTACAGGCCCCGCCATGCCGCAGCGGGTGGAGAGCGCGGGCGGGAAGGCCGTACGGAGCGCGGGCGCTGCCGTTCGGACCGCAGCCCCTGCCGGGCGGCTGCGGCGCAGCGACCCGAGTCGTCCGGGGTATGGCCGCCGGCGCCGGGGACGCAGCTTTTCCTACCTCGACATCGACGGCCGCCCGCTGGGCACGGACGAGGTGCTCCGGATCAAGGCTCTGGTCATCCCGCCGGCCTGGACCGATGTCTGGATCTGCCCCCATCCCAACGGCCACATCCAGGCGACCGGGATCGACGCGGCGGGCCGCAAGCAGTACCTCTACCACCGGCGGTGGCGCGAGAAGCGCGACGAGGCCAAGTTCGACCACGTGCTCGAGGTGGGCCGGCACCTTCCCGGGTTGCGCAAGCGGGTCGCGGAGGACCTGGGCGAACGCGGCCTGTGCCGGTCCCGGGTGCTGGCCGCCATCGCCCGGCTGCTGGACATGGGCATGTTCCGGGTCGGCAGCGACGAGTACGCGGCGGGCGAGGAACCGACCTTCGGACTCGCCACCCTCCGCCCCGAACACGCCAGGCGCCGAGGCGACTGCGTGGTGCTGGAGTTTCCCGCCAAGGGCGGGATCGAGCAGGTACGCCAGATCGGCGCCCCGGAGGTGTGCAGCGTGCTCGTCGACCTCCGACGCCGGCGTCGGGGCGCGGAGCGGCTGTTCGCGTACTGGACCGGCCGGGACTGGCGGGATGTGCGCGCCGACGACGTCAACGGGTACCTGCGGGAGTCCAGCGGCACCGAGATGACGGCGAAGGACTTCCGTACCTGGCACGCCACGGTGCTGGCCGCCCGCCGGTTGGCCGCGGCCGGACCGTCCCGGGCCGAGACCGCTCGCCGCCGCGCCGTGGCCGGGGTGATGCGCGAGGTGTCCGAGCTGCTCGGCAACACCCCCACCGTGGCCCGGGCCTCGTACGTGGATCCCCGCATCCTGGACCTGTACGCGGACGGCAAGCTGCTGCGGATGCCGACCGAGGCTCCGGCCGGTGAGGTCGAGTCCGCGGTGCTGGAGCTGCTGTCGGACTGAGCCGGGCGGTCCGTGCCCGGTGTGACGTACGCCGCCATCGGCGGATTTGACGTTTGATCTTCGGGCCGCGTAACTTTCTCTCTGCCCGCGGGGATGGGACGAACCGGTACGAAGTGCTGGGGCGCCCGGATGGTCGCGGGTGGGAAGTCCGCTCCGGTCCTGGTGGTCGTGCTGCTGGGTCGGGGTTCCGGGTGGTTGCCCGTCGGGTCTGCTGCAAGGCGGATTTGGTGGTGCGGGATCGGCCGGGTAAGGTTTTCCCTCGGCAGGGTGCCGGGCGAGCGTGTGGAGTGATCCGCGGGCGGCCGGTTCTGCCGAAATCCTCGCGATGTTCCGGGCGGTCGTGACCGTCTGGTTCGCGGTGGGGTGCGTTGTCCGGCGGGCGACGGCGGGTCAAACCGGTAGGAACCGGGTTTGACACGGCGAAAACCACCGAGTAACGTAGTAGGAGTGCCAAGCGGGAGACCGCGCGGCCTGCAAGACCTGAATGACTTGCCCCGTGTTGGTGGCCTGTGTTGGGTTGCTGGTGTGGTGTGTGGTTGTTCTTTGAGAACTCAACAGGGTGTTTGATAAGCCAGTGCCAATTCAATGGTTTGATTGTTTTGGCGACCTCGTTAATGGGGTTTGCTGGGACTGCTTTTCAA